>CAMQZB010000005.1 GCA_947039455.1 uncultured Clostridia bacterium | reverse complement strand
TGTGGGGATTTTTGTGGGGATTTTTGTGGGGATTTTTGTGGGGATTTTTGTGGGGATTTTTGTGGGGTAAAAAAAACACTAACGATGATCGTTAGTGTTTTTTTTATTTATTTTCTATTATAGATTGAATTAAGCGTCTTTCATAAGACTTAGTTCAATAGTATCTCCGTCAGCGATTGAAGTAAAGTTTGGATTTTGTAAAAGTTCTTCTCCGTTGTGAGAAATTTTCCACCATTCTTTCATATCGTCAGCAGTAACTTCATTTACTGTAGTAATAAAAAGTCCGTTTGCTGGATCGTCGATGCCTGATACAAGTTTTTGCTCAACTAATGCTTCAACTAGAAGTTCTTTAGTAGTTACAAATTTAAAAGTTTCTGTATCTTCTCCGTTAACTACGTTCACAGTAATATTTTTTTCAACTGGTGCTGCAGTTGGTTCTGGTGTTGGGTCTGCAGTAGTATCTGGTGCACCATTTCCGCAACCTGCGAAAACCATAGTAACGACTAGTAGCATTGCTAATATTAAAGTTAATTTTTTCATATAATTATCTCCTAAACTATCTTTATAGTTTTTTATTGTGTGTATTTTTGTAATAATGATGTGTAAATTCACAATTATTTGTTGTTTTTTTTATTATTGTTAGACTAATAATCTTTGTTTTTGTGTTAATTTTAAACTAAATATTTAAGTTAATTGGCGGATAAGCTGTTAGGTATGCACTTCTCAACATTTCGTCCGAAGGTGCATTGCCAAAAAACGGCATAAGAACCATAGAAACTTCCGTCTTCTTCCCATTAAAGGAAGGGGCAAGTGATTTAAAATGTTTACCGTATCTTACTGCTAGTTTTGAGCTTAGCATAGAACGAGTTAAGACATTTTTGTACTGTTTTCCGCTGTATGTTCCAAATGGATTTAGCTTTAAGGAATATTCACTAAAAGAGTGAGTCACTCGCATTGGGCAAAAGGCGAAATTATAATCTTTCTCCACTGATTCCGCAATAAGCAAGCCCTTCTCACCGTTACTAACAGCAATGTATCCAGCAGTTATTGAGTTGTTGAAAGAATCTAAATTTCTATTTTTCGTAGTCTTTCCAATGTCGATATCAGCCACAATTTGATCACCAAAAAAGTTTTGTTTAATAATCTTGAAAGGCTTTTCGTCCTTCCCTTTCATAGTCAAGCAAAGCTCAAATGGCATAACTTCTTCATATCTTCCGTCGTAGGTATTACCTAATTTGTCTGCAATAATTTTAGAGCATTTTTTACATTCAGTTTTAGGGTATTCGATAATACCGTCAAAGTAAATTCCCAAAACGCCGTCAATAATAGTGAAAGTGTACTCGTATTTCGTCTTGCTGCTTTTACTTAATTCCAAAGTTCCAAAGATTTTCAAAACCTTAGCGTTACCAAAATTATAGGTTGAAAAATTTTCAATTTCGCCGTGATAAAGTCTACCACGATGTCTAATTTCAGGACGGAAAGAACGTTTTAAAAAGTCCTCGTTTTTGTATGATATTGTAACCGAACCATTTGGGTTTATAGTAATTTTAATATTGTCATTTTCGATAAAACGATTAGACTCACGTTTTGGAATAATGTCGTCAACAGGTAACATTTCAAGCAAAACTTTACCGCCTACGTCTTTCAAAAGTACTCCGTCCACTTCTTCATCAGGGAATTTAAAGCTACTTAAAACCTTGCCATTAAGAACGTATTTATTAGCTGATCTACCTTTCCTGTCAATTTTCACAAGACCAGTAACACCTTCGCTCATGTAATAATATGGATTGTCAACAGCAAGATTAATAGTGTTTTTATCAACAGTTTTAATAGTTTTTAGTAACTTCAAAGAGCTATCTAAACTATTGATAGCCACATTTCTACCTTTTTTGTATCGATCAATTTGCACCAAAGGAGCGGTAATACCAAAGTATTGACTGTTTAACCCATCAACGCAAATAGCGCTTGATTTCGCAAAATTCTCATTTACTTCAGGATCAGAGCCACCAAATGTTTTGTAAATATAGTTATTATATCGTGCCTTTTCGATTTTACTAAACAACTGAGTATTCTCCCACTTTTCAGTCCAAGAAGAGTACCCTTCAAAAGAACCGTTAGCAAGGTCAAAAGGAATAGCAATCTCATTTTCAGCAGGATTATTTTTCAAAAATTCGTAAGGTGTAGTAAATTCAACATAACTTAACTTCTCACACTTTTCAATCATTTTATATAGACCGCCATAGGTCATTTTTGAAAGATTTTCAGAAGTTCCACGCCTTGAAAAATATCCGTACCAGAACTTATCTTCCGCATTCATGTCAATAACCACAAGTAAATCTTTAGGTTTTTTCATAGCAGTCTGAAATTTTCTAATCTTCCTTAGGTACATATTAATACCACCACTAGACATTATATCACCAGCGTTCACAGCAGTAATTAAAGCAATTTTTTCGTCAGTGGTACTGTTGGAGTAGTAGGTAGGTCTAAATCGCTTTTCGACAGTTAGAGGTTTAGTAAAATTAGAAAAAGCTGTATAAGGCGAGTTACTGTAATACAAACTTATGGCAGCCATGCCATGCTTTTTCAAGTGTGGAATAATCGAAGGGCTCATCATGTTTTCGCTAGGACGGAAAACGGGAACTATGCCCTTAAGGTTATTTGACTCCACCGCCATTTTTTTCATTAACAATTCACACTCAACGTTGTTAAGCATTGTAATCATAGTATTATTTGGTGAAGTAAACTCAATTTCGTCACCATTTTCCGCACGTAATTTTATCTTATCAATGACTTCTGAAAATTCAGGCATAATATCTTTTGATTGCAGTTTTTCACTGTCGCAAACCCAAGTACCTGAAACAGGACAATCTTTAGCATTATAAACATTCAAAACTCGAACGATGTGAGATATAACATTCAAATCTTTTTCAAGGGCGTGTTTTTTTATATTCAAAGATTTTTCCATACGAGAAAAATTCACATTAAACCGAAATGCCACTTTGATTTTCAAATTATCCATATCCCCTCCTTCAAGCACAAAATTATTATACTAAACATTATGTACATATTTTATCAAAATACAACTATTTTTACAAGCAAATAATCCCACAACAAAGAAATAACACAAAATAACGATTTTTCATAATTAATACTAATGTGCTTTTCTCATAATTATAGTAATTTCAGCAATTTTGTAATATACCGCACTAATCTTTCATAAATTATAAAACCCAGATATTGGTATTTTGGCGGAATGGTGAATTATTTTGTAAAAATAGAAATTAATTACACTATTACAAAAATATTCCACTATTTTAGTCACAATTCGACAATAACAGTAAACTTATAACATCAAAAAAGGAGTATCATATTTATGGAATTATTAAAGGAAAAAAGAAAGAAGCTTTTTACAGTAATTTTCTCCGTTATTCTTAGTTCCGTGTTCTTAACTTGTACTATACTTGTATCCACCGAAAACTCTATTTCAACTGCAGGAAACCAAAGGCTTACGCCAGTTTACAGCGTTGATAGAGAGGACAAGAAAATTGCTATTAGTTTTGATGCGGCATGGGGTGCTGATAAAACCCAAGATATTATAGACGTTTTGCTGAAATACGAAGTTTCAGCTACATTCTTTCTTGTATCATTTTGGGCGGAAAAATACCCTGAAGAAGTTAAGGCTATTAAAGAAGCAGGTTTTGAGATTGGCACGCACTCCTCAACACATCCTCACTTTAACACCTTAACAAAAGAACAAATGGAAAAAGAACTGCAAAACAGTATCGATGTAATTCAAGGTATCGTAGATTGTGAAATCAATGTTTTTCGTCCGCCTTTTGGTGAATACAATAACACAATGATTGAGCTTTGCGAGGAAATGGGTATTGTCCCGATTCAGTGGGACGTTGATTCACTTGATTGGAAAGGAATATCCGATGATGAGATTTCTACTCGAATTATTTCAAAAACTAAAGCTGGAAGCATTATCCTTTGCCACAATAATTCTGACCATATCCTAGAAGCACTTGAAATTGTGCTACCAAAACTTATAGAAGAAGGGTATGAATTTGTAACTATGAGCGAACTAATTTATCAAAATAACTATACAATTGATAGAAATGGCGTTCAGCACATGGTCAAATAGAAATCTTAAGGAGGAAAATATAATGTCAAATGATGAAACAACTAATAGAGCGTACGTAAGAGGTAAAATCAACTCCACACCCGTATTTTCTCACGAAGTATTCGGAGAACAATTCTTCGAATTCACAGCACTTTCTCCACGTTTATCAGGTCAAACTGATGAAATTCCTATCACAATTAGTGAAAGAATTATGAACGAATATGACTTTTCAATAGGGACTGAAATGACATTTTTCGGACAATTTAGAAGCTACAACAAGATGATAGATGGAAGAAGCAAACTAATTCTAACACTATTTGTAAGAGAAATCTTTGAAAATGATTACAATATGAATCCAAATATCGTAATGATCAGCGGTTTCGTTTGCAAACCTTGTATCTATAGACAAACCCCTTTTGACCGAGAAATTGCGGATATCCTAATCGCAGTTAATCGTTCATACAACAAAAGCGACTACATTCCTTGCATAGCATGGGGTCGTAACGCAAGATTCAGCAAGTTCTTTAGCGTAGGTGATAGTATTGCTATCATTGGTAGAATTCAGTCAAGGAAATATGTTAAGAAAATCGACGAAACTATAGTTGAAGAAAAAACTGCTTTTGAAATTTCAGTTAACAAAATTGCAACAGAAGACAACATTAATAAAATGATTGACGAAAACGAAAAATTCTTTACTTCCGACAACGAGAGCAACCCTTTTCACGTTCAAGATAATTTAAGCGAAGTAATTGACAATATATCATAAGATTACATAATAAGAGAGGCAAAGCGTGCCAATTGCCCTTTCATAAAAAATAAAGACTGTATCGTTTTGATACAGTCTTTTATTATGCAAAAATATTTTCTATCTACCCTCTTTACGCAAAATCTCTCTAAAGAAAAACCAGATTATAGTCATGATTTGAAGTGGAATTGCTATTAAAAACACTAACCAAATACTGTTGATTTCCAAGAAAGTTAGGAAGATTGAAGTGGTAAGTGACCAAATTAAAGTTGATACTGAAACCGCCCAAACAACTTTCGTGCCCCACACTGAACTTAGCACCAAAACAATAATTGACGCCACAGGGATTAGATATACAAACACTAACCACGGACGCTCAAATTCAGGTAAAAACAGTCTAAGAGCAACATAGGCAATTACAAAAGCAATCCATGCGATACCCACTGACAACAGTGTTACAAAGTACTTGCTTTTTGTTAATCTATTTAATTTTTTCGGCTTTTCGATTGATACTAAATACCCGATTGGAATATCCAAAACCAAGGCAATCTCATTTAGAATATAAGCGTCAGGAATACCTTCCCCGCGTTCCCATTTTGAGATAGACTTATCCGTATAATTCAATCTTTCCGCAAGTTCAACTTGAGTAAGCCCAACTTTCTTGCGATAATGTATTAAGTTGTTAGCAAAAATCTGCCTAAATTGTAAATCTAACATTCCTAAAGTGTACATTATAGCAATACATTTGTCAAGTTTATATTTCTCTTGCACTGAAAAATGAATTATTTTTTACAATCAATATATAAAAATACAAAAAAAAGATGTAATTTACCAAAAAATTACATCTTTCATATTTGTTTTTAATAATTCACATCTAATTTGATGTTAAACTATGTCTATTTCTTTATCCTTCTTTTTCCTACTTAGCATTTCAGGATCAATTTCTCCAGCTTTAGCAAGAGCAATTTTAGAAACCAGTGGTCCGATTATCTCGTAAACAACTGTTGCACAAAGCACTACCGTAGTGATTTGCACGCCGTATTCAGGTAATTCGATAAGAACAATTTGAGCCATACCGATAGCTACACCCGCTTGTGGAAGCAAAGTCAAACCAAGGTATTTAACAATGTTAGGTTCTGCATGAACCAATTTTGAACCGAAGTACGCACCAAAATATTTACCCGCTGCACGAACTAGAATGTAAACCACACCAATCAATCCAACAGTAGGCAATAATGCAATATTAAGTTCCGCACCTGATAGGATAAAGAACATCATATAAATAGGGTAAGTCCATCTGTCAAGAACATCAAGAGGTCTTGAATGTTCTTTAAACACGTTAGTATATACCGCACCAATCATCATACACATAAGCAAACTTGACAAGTGCAAAATCATTGAAAGAGCTACACCGATAAACACGCTTACTATTAAAAGTGTAAGGCGATTTGAACGTGATTTGAAAAATCTTGAAACATATGCTAAAATAAATCCGATCATAGCACCCACAACTAATGAGCCTAAAATTTCAACAATCGGAGCAACTAATGCAACTTGTAAAGTCAACGCAACGTCTGTAACAAGAACTTGCGCAACTGATAATGCTATAGAGAAAATCATTAATCCGATAGCGTCATCTAGTGCAACTACTGGAAGTAAAGTGTCCGTTACTGGACCTTTAGCCTTGTATTGGCGTACTATCATAAGGGTTGCTGCTGGTGCAGTAGCTGTGGCAATAGCACCAAGAACTAGTGCTAATGCAAAGTCCGCTCCGACTAAAAGTAACGCAATAGTAACTAGTATAAAAGCCCCAAAAGCTTGCATAAAAGTAATGATTACTACATTTTTTCCGATTGATTTCATGTGGTCAAGTCTAAATGATGACCCAATAGAAAATGCAACGAAACCTAGTGCAACAGTTGTAATTATCTTCATTGATTCCAACAATTCTACGCTGATTAAGCTAGTGTTAAATAAATATGGACCGATAAGTAGTCCCACTATCAAGTAACCAGTGACATTTGGAAGGTTTAAAACCTTCATTAGACGTGTTGAAAGTAAACCTGCAAAAATCGCAAGCCCTAAAACTAAAATTAATTCACTCATAATTATATAATATCTTCCACAAATTCAGCAATTTCAATAGCAAACATCTTACCTACAGCACCTGACTGCATATTTGCGCATGAAGTTTTAATGGCTTCCTTAACACTTGACAACTCGTCTTTCTCTACAATTAACAACACAAGATCGTTAGCTACACTTTTTGAGTCAACAAGGTGGCGGAAAAATCCAAAGTGAGGAATTGGATCAACGTCAGATTGAAGAACAGAATCAATGAGCCCAGAAGTTTTTACAGCAATTCCAGAAATTTTCAAATCTTTCACAGCTTTTAAAACTTTGTGTTTCGCTTCGTCACTACCTAGTGACACAACTACTAACATTTTCATAATATCTATCTCCATTTTATAAAATTTTTGAACAATTTAACGTTATAAAGCATAATAAATACTTTATGTCGATGTTAATTTTAAACCTATATTTGCAAAAAAGCAAGTGATTAGCGGTATAAATTTAATTTATTTCAACTATTTTTTTATAAGTGTTTTTATAGATATATTATTAAAATTTTCAAATGATTTTCACTATTATATTTTTAGTAATTTAGCATAAAAACCAAAGAACACCCACCACCAGTTTTTTTACTGATAGAGGGTGTTTTTTTAATTATTAGGAAAATCATTTCGCTTGTAACAAAAGAATTTAACTAATAATATTTTAAGCCATATAAATTATTTAACTAAATCCATCATAGCGTTTTTTGAAATCACGCCAACAGCTTTGTTGACTACTTCGCCATTTTTGAATACTAATAAAGTCGGAATACTCATAACGCCGTATTTTGAAGCAAGGTCTTCTTGCTCGTCAATGTTGATTTTTCCAACAACGATGTTTTGGTTTTCGCTAGCTAATTGATCAACGATTGGAGAAAGCATTCTGCAAGGTCCGCACCAGCCAGCCCAAAAATCTATCAATACTGTTTTATCGCATTCTAAAACTTCTTCTTTAAAATTCTCAAATGTTATTGTTTTTACACTCATATTATTTACCTCCAAATTTTGCAACCAAATTTTACCATTGCATTTGTTAACATCATAACATAATTATACGCAATTTAAAAGCTACTTAGTCGCAATTTCATAAATTTCTATTTTATTATATCCGCTATTTAATATTAATCCCTGTATTTAGGCACTTTCTGTAACATTATCGAATATTTCACACAATTTGCCAATGATTCAGCACTACTATAGTATGAAATATTTCTTACATTTGATAAAAAAAATCACTCTAGCAAATTTTCATTGCGAGAGTGATTTAACAGCTATATTAATTTTTAAAAGAACATCATCACGATCCAAATTATTAAGGTGAATAAATACATCATTAAATATGTCTTTTTGCGACCTTTAGTAAATTCAAAACCGCCAATTGCTAGTGCCAATAAAATTGCAACATCTTCAAAGGTTTTCATGACGCTCATAATTTTCCCCATATCAATTCCAAGTGCGCCACCAAGTTTTGCCGTTAACAAACTTACCACTATTATAATCATTGCAGCAAATGCAAAAAAACTTCCTGCTCTTCTTTTTTTCATTTTATAACTCCCATAATTCATAAATTTTTATTAATAAAATTTTTTGAAGCATAGTTAAAAATAACTATGCTTCTTTTTTCTTTTGTAATTAAGTTCTTTTTCTTTTGTAGATAAATTATCTTCTTTTGTATATCGAACCATTTTCATTTGTAAGTAAATTTTTCTTTTGTAAATTGAACCATTGTCTTTTGTAGATAAAACCTTTTCATTTGTAGATAAAAATTTCTTCCTTAGTACATTTTCGGCTCATTTGTAAATATGTATTTTATCTTTAGTATTCGACAAAATTCATTGTCGATTATTGAATTATACAACATATTTCGCAATTTGTCAATTAAAAACCATCCATTTAGACATTTCCGACCTGTTGGTGCTAGTTGCATTCAGAATATGAAACAAATTACTATAAATGCCCAACTATATTTCAATAAAAAAACAGCAAATTTTATTTTAAAAATAAGCTGTTTAGTGTTCATATATTTATCTATTCGAATCTATTCTTCATAAAGAGCAGTTCTTAGGCTTTCTAGCACTTCTGTGAAGTAATCAGGTAAAGGTGCATGGAACTCCATTTCCTCTCCTGTAGTTGGGTGTACCAAAACTAATTTTTCAGCATGAAGCAGTTGACCCTTTAGCTTAAATTTTTGTTTTAAGTAACCATAAACTTTATCACCAATAATTGGGTGACCAATGTATTTTGAGTGCACTCGAATTTGATGAGTGCGACCAGTGTAAAGATCAAAACGAATAAGACAAGCAACTCCAAGACGCTCTACAACAGTGTAATCCGTGATTGCCACCTTACCCACTCTCACAACAGCCATACTCTTTCTATCTTTAGGATTTCTTCCTATATTAGTTTCAATACGACCTGAATCTTTTTTAAAATCCCCCTCATTAATAGCAAGATAAGAACGTTTACATGTCTTTTCTTGTATTTGTAGAGCAAGGTGATTGTGAGCAATGTCATTTTTTGCAACAACAAGTAGCCCCGAAGTATCCTTATCAATCCTATGTACTATTCCAGGACGCAAAATCCCGTTAATACCACTTAGATTATCAAGTTTATTCATCAATCCATTCACTAATGTACCAGTACGTAAAGCAGAGGTTGGGTGAACTATCAACCCTTGAGGCTTGTTAATTATAGCAAAGTCCTTATCTTGATAGATTACATCAAATTCCACATCTTCAGCAATAATATCACCGTAAACAGCGTCTAACACTGAAACTTCCACATCATCATTTTCAGAAACTTCTTTTGAAGGCTTAATTGGTTTTCCATTAACCATGATCTCGCCTTTGATAATCATATTTTTCAATTTTGAACGTGTATAGTCAGGAAGATTTTCCGCTAAAAAAGCGTCTACTCTTTTTCCATGATCTGCAAATTGTGCAATTATATTAATCTTGTTTGACATCTTTATCCTTTTTGTTCATCTTCAATTCTTTAACGATTTCCATTATCAAGTAAATCACAAGCAAGCCAACACCGATTACAAGCCACATGTCAGCAACGTTCCAAATTGGAAAATCAATGAATGTTGCGTGAATCATATCTCTTACGTATTGATAAACAACTCTATCGTAAAAATTCCCTAACATACCAGCTAAAATCATAACTACTGAAATATTTTGCAAAATGCTATCTTTGTGATTTTTCACTAAATACCATGTAAAAATAGCAAAAGAAATTGGCGTAATAATATAGAAGTACAACATCTTGCCTTCAAACATAGAGAAAGCAGCACCAGTATTGTGAACGTAAGTGAAATTTAAAACACCTTCAATCGCAACAATAGACTGTCCCAACGTCATATTTGCATCAACTATAGCTTTAGTAACCAAATCAGCCACTAAAAGTAGAATAAAAAACAGTACTTCAAAAATTATTAGTTTTTTAGTAAAAGTTAACTCTTTTAAAAATTTCATTTATCTCTCCAATTAATCATTTGAAATTAAATTCAAATTACCTGCAGTCAACATGAAAATACCCTTATCAATCTCAAACAATCCGCCATCAAGTGCAAAAATCGCACCACTAAGAAGATCCAAAACACGTTGAGCGTCTTCTGGTTTAAGTCTTGTAAGATAAACAATAATTGATTTATTGTCCTTTAGCATAGCAATAGCATTTTCCACATCGTCGTAAGATTTAGGCGTAAAAATCGCTAAATCACTCTTGTTGTCGTTGTAGAATGAACTAACGTCCACGTCCCTACCCTTTCTTTGATCCTTCATTTAATAACTCCTAGCGCCAAAAATCTTTGTTCCCACACGAATAACATTCGCACCACAAGCGATTGCAGTTTGATAATCATTACTCATTCCCATTGAAAGATATTGGACATTTTTGTTTTCTAACTTAATTCTATCATATATTTTTTTTAATTGCAAATATAATTCTATGTTTGAATTTTTTGGCAGAACGCTCATAATCCCAACAACTTGAATATTCTCCATGTTTTCACATTGGAAATATAGGTTATCAAAATTTTCTTTTGAAATTCCGCCCTTAGATTCTTCATTAGCAATATTTATTTCAAGGAGAATTTTTTGAACAACTCTCCTATCTTTAGCAACTTGGTTTATTTTTTCAGCAAGTTTCAAGCTGTCGCAAGAGTGAATTACATCCACTTTTCCAACTACAAACTTTACTTTATTAGTTTGCAATTTTCCAATAAAGTGCCAATTCACAGGGGTGTTATCCACCTTATCCACAAATTCTTGCACTCGGTTTTCAGCGAAGACTAAAATCCCTGCATCTCTTGCTTCTAGTATTTCAGAAGTAATACGCATTTTCGACGCAGCCACCACCAAAACATCAGAAGATAATTCCGCCACTTCCAGAAGCAACTTATTTACATTTTCAGCAATTGACATATGTCACCTCAGCCACATTTGTGTTATATCCTATCTTCGATACAAAAAAATATCATATGCAGGAAAAAACAAGTGATTATTTATATAAAGGGAAATTTTTGCAAATGTTAGATACTTCCGTTTTAACTTTAGGAATAGCTGACTCGCCATTACTAATTACATCGCAAATCATGTCCGCAATAGCAGTCATTTCCACTTCCTTCATACCACGAGTAGTCATAGCAGGAGTACCGATACGAATACCGCTAGTTACAGTAAACTTAGCAGTGTCAAACGGCACTGAGTTTTTGTTTACGGTAATATTGCACTCATCAAGCATAGTTTCCAAATCACGACCAGTAACATTAGTATTCATAAGATTCAATAAAATCAAGTGATTGTCCGTACCGCCACTGACCATACGCACGCCACGAGCCTTGAATTGATTTTCCATAGCCTTAGCATTTCGCACAACTTGATGTTGATATTCCACAAAATCAGTAGTTAAAGCCTCTTTGAAAGCTACTGCTTTACCAGCAATAACATGTTCAAGTGGGCCACCTTGGATTCCTGGAAAGATTGCTTTATCAATAGATTTCGCAAATGCCTCTTTACACATAATCATACCACCACGAGGTCCTCTCAAAGTTTTGTGAGTAGTTGTAGTAACAAAATCAGCGTATGGTACAGGAGATTGATGATCTTTTGAGATAACCAAACCTGCAATATGAGCGATATCCGCCATAAATAAAGCACCCACTTCATCAGCGATTTCCTTAAATTTAGCAAAGTTAATATGACGAGAGTATGCACTTGCACCAGCCACAATTAGTTTAGGCTTAGTTTCTTTTGCAATACGCAAAACCTCAGCATAATCGATAGTTTCAGATTCTTTATCGACACCGTATGATACAATATTATAAGTTTTTCCAGAGAAATTCACAGGACTTCCATGCGTTAAATGCCCCCCATGAGATAAATCCATACCTAAAATAGTGTCGCCTTGTTGCAAGCATGAAAAATACACACCGATATTAGCACTAGAACCGCAGTGTGGTTGTACGTTTACATGGTCGCAACCAAACAATTCCTTAGCTCTATTACGAGCAATATCTTCAACAATATCAACATTTACGCAACCACCATAATAACGGTGATTAGGATAACCCTCGGCGTATTTATTAGTTAAATGACTGCCCACAGCGGAAAGAACCGCTTCCGAAACGAAATTTTCACTGGCAATCAATTCGATATTATTTCTTTGACGCGCTAATTCCAATTCCATAGCTTGGTAAATCTCTTTATCCACATTTTTTATACTATTCATATCAATCATATAAACACCTCCAACTAAACAAAATTATTAATTATTACTAAATTCTAGCGATATCATCATCGTCAGCAACTCTTAGAATTGCTGGCGTAATTTGCTTTTTCTTAAATATTTTATCAATCCAAGCAATAGCTAAAACTCCAAGACCAAGTCCTGTAAATGAAGCTATGATTTGTGTGATTTCAGATAAATCTAACAACAAAGCGCCAATAAAACCTATTCCTGAAGTAATTAGTGGTAACACGTAAACCACCGCAGCAGCCTTAGCTACGTTGACAGTTTTCATTTCCACAACAACATATTCACCAACATTTGCACCGACTAAATTGTCGATATCAATATCAATGAACTTCTCTCTTTTTTTCAATCCACAAAGATTACAATTTTCACAAGAAGCCTTTCTGTTAAGTCTAACTATTGTTTTTTTCTTATTTGTAGATTGTACAATTCCAATTTCACGCATATTACTCTAACCTCAACAAGCCCTCGAAACAAAGTTTTTCAAATTCCGCCATAGGAATATCTTTCTCCGATGAATCTTGCATATTTTTTATTTTGAAAACCATGCTTTCAAGTTCGTTATCTCCAATTGAAACAACGTATTTCGCATTAATTTTATTAGCATATTTAAACTGTGATTTAAAACTTCTATCAGAGTGATCGATTTCCACAATACGCCCTTGACTTCGCAAAGCTGTAGCATAACCAAAGGCTTTGTGCTTAGCTGTTTCGCCCATTGTAGCGAAGTAAATTTCACAATCGTCACCTTTAGGAATATCAACATTACAACTCTCTAGCAACATCAACAGCCTTTCAATACCAAGACCAAACCCAACAGCAGGAGTAGCTTTACCCCCAAGTTCTTCAACTAAACCGTCATATCTTCCACCACCGCAAACAGTACCTTGAGCACCAATATTCATTGATACAAATTCAAAAACCGTCTTAGTGTAATAGTCAAGTCCACGAACAATTCTAGGATCGATTACAAAATCAAGCTTGCTAGCTGTAAGATAGCTTTTCACTTCTTCAAAGTGATCATGACATTCGGTGCAAAGATGGTCTAAAATAGAAGGTGCATTTTTGTTGATAGCAATACACTTTTCATCTTTACAATCTAAAATTCTAAGTGGATTAGTTTCAAACCTTTCCCCACATGTTTTGCACATATTTTCTAAATTCGGCTTGAAAAATTCCTTTAACGCAAGGTGATATTCTTTGCGACAAATTGGACAGCCGATACTATTTATTTTCACTTGCAGATTAGAAACCCCAAGTTTTTTAAAGAAATTATCAGCAACAGTGATTACTTCCGCATCGCAAGTTGGACTTTTGCTTCCGTAAATTTCGATACCGAATTGGTGAAACTCACGTAAACGCCCTGCCTGCGGTTTTTCGTATCTAAAACAGCTCCCCACATAGTACATTTTCAAAGGCATCAAAGAAGAAGCTAATCCACCTTCGATGTAACTTCTACCTACACCAGCAGTGATTTCAGGACGAAGCGTGATTGAACGATTACCCTTGTCTAAAAACGTGTACATCTCTTTATTTACAATATCAGTAGTATTTCCAACTCCTCTTAAGAACAAATCTGTATGTTCAAAAGTTGGAGTTCTAATTTCTTTTAAACTAAATGTTTTCGCAACTTCATTAATGACATTTTCAACATATTGCCATTTATAACTGTCGATAGGCGAAACATCTTTCGTACCCTTTGGTATGTTTATCATACTTCCTCCAAAAATTTTATACTCTATAAAATTCCTTACGTAATTTACTAATTAAATGATATATTTACTTAAATCTTGGGATTTCAAATCTCTAGTTAAGTGACTGTTTACGTATGCTTTGTCGATGATTGTATCAGCCATAGGTTGATCTCCACCAGCATTGAAAGACACTTCTTCCAAAATATTTTCCATAATAGTATGCAATCTTCTTGCACCGATATCTTCGTTTGTTGAGTTGATTTCAAGAGCAATTTCAGCAATTTCCAAAAGTGCTTCTTCCTTAAATATCAAGTTCACATTATCCACTGCAAGTAGCGTTTTATATTGCTTAATCACTGAACTTTCCGTGCTAGTTAGAATATTGAAATAGTCATCTTTAGTCAAACTTTTTAATTCAACATTAATAGGGAATCTACCTTGCAATTCAGGAATTAAGTCTGAAAATCTGCTAACATGGAACGCTCCAGCAGCGATAAACAATACAAAATCCGTTCTAACAGGACCGTATTTAGTGGTAACAGTTGAACCTTCAACTAAAGGCAAAATATCTCTTTGAACGCCTTCTCTTGATACATTCGGACCGCTTCCACCAGAACTACCGCAAATTTTATCGATTTCGTCAATGAAAATAATACCTTCATTTTCCGCACGGCGAATACCTTCCGCATTAACGCTGTCAATGTCGATAAGTTTCTCCGCTTCCTCGTTTGCAATAAGAACCAATGCGTCAGTAACGCTTGCTTTCTTTCTTTTCTTAGCTTTATTACCAAACATTCCGCCGAACATGTCACCAAAATTTATTTCAGTTCCAGCCCCCGCTCCGTTAGTAATTTCAACAGGTTTTGTGCTTTCTTTAACTTCAACGTCAATCATAAGAGTGTCGTAAACGCCATTTTTCAAGTCAGCTAAAACGTCACCAGTGTAAGACTCCATGTCCACTTCTGGCAAGTTTTTAGTTTTAGATTTAGCGATAGCAGCAGCGATTTTACGTTCCGCCATGTCTTTCGCTTTCACTTCAACAAACTTAATTCTCTCATCTTTTACAAGACGAATAGAAGCTTCAACAAGATCTTTCACCATGCTCTCAACATCACGACCAACGTAACCAACTTCAGTGAATTTTGTAGCCTCAACTTTAATAAAAGGAGCTTTCACAAGTTTAGCTAAACGTCTAGCAATTTCAGTTTTACCAACACCAGTAGGACCTTTCATAATGATATTTTTAGGAGTAATTTCCTCAGCAATATCAAGAGATAACAAACTTCTTCTATATCTATTTCTAAGAGCTACCGCAACAGCTCTTTTAGCGTCTTTTTGACCGATAATGTTTTTGTCTAATTGTTCAACAATTTCAATAGGTGTATATTCCATAATTATTCTCCTACCGTTTCAACTATTATGTTATCATTGGTGAAAACACAAATTTCGCTAGCAATTTTCACTGACTTAAATACGATATCTCTTGGTGACAAATCAGTTTCTTGAACCAAAGCACGAGCCGCAGATAAAGCGTAGTTTCCGCCACTTCCAATAGCCGTAACCCCATGTTCAGGGTCAATGACATTACCTTGACCGTCAACAACGAGCAAAGTATCTTTGTCCGCAACAATCATTAAAGCTTCAAGTTTTCTTAAAGTTTTGTCTGATCTCCAGTTACGAGCAAGCTCAACAGCGCTTCGCATAAGGTTTCCAGAGTATTTTTGCAAAGCCATTTCGAACAATTCAGCAAGATAGAATGCGTCCGCAACAGAACCTGCGAACCCCATAATAACCTTACCGTCGTATAATCTTTTTACTTTTTTCGCATTACCTTTCATAACGACACTTTGACCCATAGTCACCTGACCGTCACCAGCAATAGCTGTAATTCCATTTCTTTTTACTGCACAAATAGTTGTGCCACGCAATTCAATAGCCATATTATTTCTCTCCTTCAAAACTTGTAATTACATCGTCGATTTCAAGCAAAGCCCTGTCAGCATAACCTTGATATCTTTCCATTTTGTTTTTTATTCTAAAGGTAAATTCAGCTGTATCAAGAATACCAAAATTAGCATTCATAGGTTGAAATTTACTGTTTGTCACTTGTATATAATTCACTAATGCGCCTGTCATAGTTTTTGAATTCATAGAATTTAATTTTCCATTTTTCAAAAAATAATCAATTTGAAGAGCGGTATAAAGACCAGACAAAGCTGACTCCACGTACCCTTCCACACCAGTGATTTGTCCTGCAAAGTAGATGTTTTCGTCTTTTTTATATTGACAACCTGCATTTAAAACCTTAGGTGAATTCACAAAAGTATTTCTGTGCATAACACCATATCTTACGAATTCCGCATTTTTCAAAGCAGGAATCATAGAGAAAATTCTCTTTTGCTCGCCGAATTTTAAATTAGTCTGAAACCCTACTAAATTAAATAAAGTTTTATCCGCATTTTCTGAACGAAGTTGCAAAACAGCATAGTAACGCTCACCTGAATCGGTTAAACCAACTGGTTTCAAAGGACCAAAACGCATAGTGTCAATTCCACGGCTGGCCATAACTTCAATAGGCATACACCCTTCGAAAATTTCTTTTTTCTCAAAATCTTTTAATATTACAGTTTCACCTGCAATTAGATTTTCGAAAAACTCCATGTACTCATCTTTTCTCATTGTACAATTCAAGTAATCCGCGTCACCTTTTCCGTATCTATCACCAAAGAAAGCACGGTCAAAGTCGATTGAATCAGCTGAAACGATAGGAGAAGCAGCATCGTAGAAATACAAAAATTCATCGATTTCCGCTTTCAAATAATCTTGCATACCGTCAGAAGTTAAAGGCCCAGTAGCCACAACTTTTATCCCTTCAATAGTAGACAAATCAGTGACTTCCTCATTGATAATAGTAATATTTTCATGAGCTTTCAACTTATCAGTAACAGCTTTAGCGTAAACCTCTCGGTCAACAGCAAGAGCTGAACCGGCAGGAACAGCACATTCGTCCGCAGTAAGCATTGTTATAGAGTCCATTTTTCTCATTTCCGCTTTTAAAAGACCGCAAGCATTAGTAACGTTTGCATTTTTCAAAGAATTACTACAAACTAGCTCGCAAAAATCTTCTAATTCATGAGCAGGAGACATTTTTTTAGGTTTCATTTCATACAAATTCACCTTATAACCACGTTTCGCCAATTGGTAAGCGCACTCACTTCCAGCAAGTCCAGCACCAATGACATTTATAATATTATTATTCACTTTTTTCAATATAATCACACTTCTTATTAGAACACTTAACAGTATTTCCAGTTTTTAAAGCCTTCTCCACAAGATATTCACCACAAGTAGGACATTTCTTGTCAAGTGGTTTATCCCAACTAACAAAAGTACAGTCAGGATAACCTTCACAACCATAGAAAATTTTTCCGCCTTTAGATCTTCTTAGGAAAACATTTTTATCGCAATGAGGGCATTTTGAAACAGGTTTATCTGCTGATTTGATATTTTTACATTCTGGATAATTTGAGCAAGCCAAGAATTTCCCAAAACGACCAGTTTTCACTACCATTTTGTTTCCGCACTTATCACAAACTTCATCAGATTCTTCTACTTTTTTCAAAGATTTCATATTACTACAATCTGGGTAGTTTGAGCAAGCCAAAAACTCGCCGTATCTACCTTTTTTAATTAGCATTTTAGAGTTACATTTTTCACAAACTTGGTCAGACTCACGTTCTTCCAAAGATTTTTTGTACTCACATTCTTCGTTAGGACAGTCAAGATATTTTCCGTATCTGCCTACTTTTTGGAACAAGAATTGTCCACATTTTGGACAAACTTCGTCCGTTTGAACGATTGATGCTTTATTTACTTCAAGAAGTTTTTCGTTAAATGGTGAATAGAATTCAGCCATAACTTGTTTCCAATCAATGCTACCTTCTTCAACTTTATCGAACTGAGCTTCTACCATAGCGGTAAATTCCGTGTTGATAATAGAGTCAAAATGCTCGATTAAAAAGTCTGTAACTTCGAATGCAACCTCAGTTGGAACAATGTACTTTCCTTCTTTATCTGTGTATTGACGTTTTTGCAAAACTGACAAAGTAGCAGCGTAAGTACTTGGTCGACCGATACCGTTTTCTTCAAGTAATTTAATCAAAGACGCATCGGAGAATCTTGCTGGTGGTTTTGTAAATTTTTGCTCGTTTTTCAAGTCTTTCAACTTCAAAATCTCGCCTTGTTCAATATTTGGAATAGAAATATTCTCATTTTCGCCCTCTTCACTACCTTCTTCTTTATATGAAGAATAAGCAGCTAAGAAGCCTTTGAAAAGTAACGTTTTTCCGCTGGCTTTGAAACCATATCTATCCGCTGAAACTTCGCAAGAAACTGAATCAAACTTAGCCTCTATCATTTGTGAAGCTAAGAATCTTTCGTAAATTAGCTTGTACAAACGGCTTTGATTTCTATCTAATTTACCAGACAAAGAAGCTGGAGTTCTGTCAATAGAAACTGGTCTGATAGCCTCATGGGCGTCTTGTGAAGAGTTTTTATTTTTATAGAAATTTTGTTTTTCAGGAATAAATTCATCGCCGAAAACTTTTCCAATATAGTCTTTTGCTGAGAAGTAAGCGTCTTGAGAAATACGTGTAGAATCGGTTCTAATATATGTTACAAGAGCCACATGACCTTCGCCAGCGATGTTTATTCCTTCGTATAATTGTTGTGCCGTTCTCATGGTTATAGACGCTGACATAGACATTTTGTTTGCAGCATCTTGTTGCATTGTACTAGTAGTAAATGGCGCAGGTGCGTGGGATTTCGTTACTGATTTTTTCAGTTTTGCAACAGTCCAATCGCAACCATTAACAGCATTTAAAACTTCATCAGTTTCTTCTTTATTTGAAGGAACGAATTTTTTTCCGTCACGGTTAGCTAGTTGTGCTTTGAACACTAATTTGTCGTTACCACCAGAGAATAAGAATGCGGAAATAGTCCAGTATTCAACTGGTTTGAAATTTCTAATTTCTTTTTCTCTTTGAACTACAAGTTTCAAGGCAACACTTTGAACTCTACCCGCTGATAATTTCGGACGAATTCTCTTACAAATAATCGGAGATAGTTTATAACCCACGATACGATCAAGAACACGTCTAGCTTGTTGAGCGTCAACAAGTTTTAAGTCTATTTGTCTTGGTTTTTCGATAGCTTTTTTAACAGCAGTTTCAGTAATTTCATGAAACTCAATTCTGTTCATTTCAGCAGTATCCATTTTCAAGATATGAGCTAAATGCCAACTGATAGCCTCACCTTCACGATCGGGATCGGTAGCAAGATAAACAAAATCAGCTTTCTTCTTTAACTCTTTAAGTTTTTTTATAGTTTCTTTCTTAGTAGGATTGATAACATATTTAGGAGTAAAATCCTTAACGATATCCACACCAAAATTAGCTTCTGGCAAATCTCTAACGTGACCGCCAGAGGCTTCAACTTTATAGTCCTTACCAAGATATTTTTCAATTGTTTTAGCCTTAGACGGCGATTCTACAATAATTAATTTCATAATGCCCCTTCTTATATTATTTCGTATATATTTCCAGATATTTTTCTTATGCAATGTTTACATTCTAATATCATTAATTTTTCACTTAATACACCAATAGTAAACCCAGTTTGAGTTGCTATTTCGTCAATGTGCAACGCTTTGTCATTTAGAACTTCCATAATAGCCATTTGCTTATCGTCTAGTACTTCAACTTTTTTAGCGGAGAAATAACAAACATCACGGAATATTTCAACAATTTGTTTAGCGTCCACAAGTGCAATAGCGGTTTGATTGGCTATTAACAAATTGGGTGCTTCGCTGTATTTGCTAGTTAGATTACCTGGCACAGCGTAAACTTCTCTACCCATATCAGATGCAACTTTTATCACTCCAACTGAATTACTATTGATATCGCCTTCCACTAAAATTCCAACATCACAAAGTGCGGAAAGCACTCTATTTCGCAAATTATAGTGATACTTTTGAGCTGAAACCCCAAGTCTCCATTCACTGATAACAAGACCAGAAATAGCAACTTCATCAACTAAATCGGCATTTTCCGTAGGAGAAACTTTGTCAATACCGCCAGCAGCCACCACAACTGCACGACCAGATTGCTCACATACCGTTTCCATAACATGAGTATCAACACCGTCCGAAACACCTGACAACATAACCAATTCGTTCTCAACAAATGATTTAGTAAATCTGTTGGTCATATCGATTCCGTAAGTAGTGATATATCTAGTTCCTGAAATCAAAATTAATTCACTTTGCAGTAATTTAATATTGCCACGATAGTATAGAACAAAAGGCGGTTCAGCAAGTTCTCTTAACTTATTTGGATACTCTTCATCATTATAAGTTAAAAAGTCACAGTTCATGTTGCGACATTTGTTGAAATAATTCTTTAGTTCATTGCGATTTGCAAGCAAATCATTAACCTTATCAATTTCAGCTAACTTTATTATATCAAGCAATTGTGGTTTTTTTGTTATAAAAGTGTCAAAAATATCACCAGGATTATCAAATAACTCAATAATTCTATGTTTTTTGAAACTTCTTAAAAAATCAAACCCATCTAGCGCTAAAAACGCTAATTCATCTTTTGTAATTAATTCTCTCATTTTTCCCAATACTTCCTATCAAGAGTTCTATACTGAATTGCTTCCGCAATGTGGTAACTTTTTATATTTTCACTGCCCTCTAAATCCGCAATAGTACGAGCCACTTTAATAATACGACTTCTACCACGCACTGACATATTTAGACTTTCAAAAGCAATTTTTAATAGATTGTCACACTCTTTGTCAAGGTGGCAAAATTCTCTAATTTCCTTTTCGCCCATTTGAGTATTAGTGCCAAATTTCTTTTTTGCAAACCGTTGAACTTGTATATTTCGAGCAGTTTGCACTCTTTTTTTAATATCATAAGATGATTCAGAAAGGGTTTCGCATTGTATTTCGCTGTAGTCAATAGAGTCAACTTCCACTTGGATATCAATTCTATCAATTAACGGCCCAGAGAGTTTGTTTATGTATTTATGAATTTGACTTCGAGTACATCGACACTCTTTGTTTTTCGAACCATAATTACCGCAAGGGCAAGGGTTCATACTAGTAACAAGCATAAAGCTACTTGGATATTCTATTGTTTGGTTAGCTCTTGAAACGGTTATTTTTCTATCCTCAAGAGGTTGACGTAGCGATTCCAAAACCTGTCTTGTGTATTCTGGTAATTCATCAAGAAACAATACTCCGTGATTGGCAAGAGTAATTTCGCCAGGTTTAGAGTTTGTACCGCCACCGCACAATGCTGACATTGTAGCAGTATGATGTGGTGCCCTAAAAGGTCGTTCCGTTATAATACCAAATTCGGAATTTAACACTCCTGAAATGCTATGAATTTTCGTAACATCAAGTGCTTCTTCAAAAGTTAGTTCAGGCATAATAGTCGGCAAACAACGAGCTAACATTGTTTTTCCCATACCAGGAGGTCCAATAAGCAAAATGTTGTGTCCACCTGATGCAGCTATTTCCATAGCACGTTTTGCAACAGATTGTCCCTTTACAAACTTAAAATCGTTATCCGTTTTCACTTCCGACATAATAGTTTTATACTCAGCAGTTTTTTGCGGTTCAACCACTATTTCATTCTTAAAAAATTGTACAACTTCCGTCAAAGACTTCATAGGATATACTTCTATACCCTCAATGTAACTAGCTTCTTTTGCGTTTTCAAAAGGGATAACAAATTTAGTAAATTCAAGGTTACGCCCTGAAATGATAAGAGGCAAGACGCCTTTGACGCCACGAATAGCACCGTCTAAAGACAACTCACCAATTATTACATAGTCCGAAATCGAACTGTATGAAATTTCATTTGAGGCAGCTAAAATACCCACAGCGATAGGAAGGTCATAGTATGCACCTTCCTTTTTTCTACCCGCTGGAGCTAAGTTAACAGTCAGATTGTGGTTAGTAAATTTCAGCCCACTGTTAGTGATAGCTGTTTTCACTCTTTCCTTAGATTCTTTGATAGCCGTATCTGCTAGACCGACTATTTCAAATCTGTTGAGCCCAAAGCCTCTGTCAACTTCTACGTCAACTTGATAACCTTCGATGCCATTTAAACCTAAACTATTAACTTTTGCTAACACAAAGAACTCCTAATTATTTTATTTTTTTTAACCGATATTTGGTGCTAATCCATAGCCCCACCATCCATTGGCCCAACCAAACATTAGCATTGCAGCAATGTTAGAAACAGGAAGCCCTGCAAATACTGGTAGGAACAACAAGAAATTCAAAAGAACAATACCTGATACAAGTTGAATTTTAAATTGTCCACGAGAAACAGTTGCTTGTCTTCCGTTAAGAAGTGCCATTTCACCAGAATAGAAAATATCTCTCTCTATTATAGTTTTCGAATATAGATACAAAACAATTAACATAATCAAGAACATCATTGAAGCGTAGAAGTGATAAATATAAGCTACTCTACCAATAAATGCCCATGGCAACCAAGTGCCGAAGAAAGCGATTAGAATGAATGACAACGGTTTTTTGATGTGATTCATAAATGCGATTTCGTCTCTAGTTAATTTGCGATTTTTCTTATTAATTAAATATACAACAATTGTTTTTCCGAAAGAAATTAAACTCCAAATACCGAATACACAAATTGCAGTAGTACCCATACATTGAATTCTTGCATACATACCTTGATTATAGAAATCATCAGCAAGCATCATGTAAACGCCTTTACCGTTTAATATCCAAGACCACCAAGGTGATCCGCTGTTGTGTGAGTCAGCCAAGTTAGTGTGATAGTTCCACATATATCCTTGATGGTATTGGAATATCTCAAATAATGAGTAATGCTCTGGCGCTGCTGGCAAGAATATGGCAAATGATGCCACGTTTATTGCTAATGGAACTAGTATATAGAATACTAAACCAGTGAATATCGCTAACGCAACTGCACTTCCAAACCTTGCAACTTTTATTTTATCAAGCTTTGTATAATCACCATCTTTAATTGCGTCATTAGCGTGTAAATACTCGTTCAAAGTTCTCATTCCAACTATGATAAACATAATCAAAAGTGCTAAACCTGCGTAGAACCCTGTCCATTTAACAGCTACTGAGAAACCGAATGCGATACCCGCTAGTGCGAATGGAATTAGTGATTTAAGGATATTTTCGAAGTCCACCCCATCTTCATAGAATTTATACATGAAGTAGAAAGATAACATAATAAAGAATCCAGCGAAACTATCTATTGTTGCAATACGACCAAGAGTGTATCTAAGTCCGTCGCAAGCAAATATTCCAGCAAAAAGCACTGCGAACAATGATTTTTTGAATACTCTTTTTCCGAAGAAATAAGCTAAAACAACAGTAGCAAGTGAGAACAAAGCTCCCATGATTCTCCAACCAAATGGATTCATTCCGAAAATAGAAATACCTACTGCAATAATAATTTTTCCTAATGGTGGGTGTGTATTCTCATAAATTTGCATGCCATTCAACATTTCAAATGCTGATCTAGCATGATAAACTTCGTCGAAATACATACCTGTTTTATTTGTAGTTTTACCAGTGAAAGTGTCTTTTTCGTCTACAAGATTAGCTGAACTATATTCCGCATTAACCGTGCTTTCCATCACTACTTTCAGTTGTACAGGCTCGTTAGTTCTGTCATCAATTACTACGATTTCATTGATTACTGTTCCAACGTCCGTTGCCGCAACAACGATGTAAGGTGAAGTATTTCCGTCAAATGAAGCAACGTTCAAATATCTATACATTTCAGACCAATCAACTACATGTGATTTTTTAACAGTCCATTTGCTCCTACTTGAAGTAATCTCATCTGAAGTGTAAAGCTTAATTATTGATTTATCTTTTTCAGCAATTCCGTAGTTAATCCACATATCACCAATAACAGTGCCATCTGGAACTTCAAAAATTATGAAGTCTTCAGCTTCTTGGCTTTCCCAACTTGTTTCTGGAAAATTAGTTGTTCCAAAATTTATAAAAGTAAAAAATGCAAGAACAGCAAAAATGATTGCCAAATATCGCCAATCTTTTTTGTTCATCCTTGAAGATGCTGTTCCATTCAATTTATTTATTTCGTTAGATACACCATCATATATATTTTTTGGTTTATTATTAGATATCTTTGGCATTGTCTTCCTCCAAATGTTATGTTAATACTATTTTATATCAATTTACAGTTTTTTACAAGTCAATAGCACATAAATTACATAATTTATTAAACTAATTAACATGAAAAAAGTGTTAATTATAGAAAAAAAGGATATTGTTGCCAACATCCTTTAAATACATTAGATAAGTTCTTTAACTTTAGCAGATTTGCCGACTCTTCCACGTAAGTAGTACAATTTAGCACGTCTAACTTTACCACGTCTAACAATATCAATCTTGTTAATTTTTGGTGAGTTAAGTGGGAATGTTCTTTCAACACCTACACCGTGTGACAAACGTCTAACTGTGAAAGTTTCTCTGCAACCACCGTTCTTACGAGCGATAGCAACACCTTCAAATGCTTGAAGTCTTTCTCTTGTTCCTTCCACGACTTTTACCCAAACTTTAATAGTGTCTCCAATATTAAATTTTTGTAAATCGTCTCTAACATACTCTTTTTCTATTGATTCAATCAATTTATTCATAATGACTCTCCTCCTGTTACAAAACGTTCTTGTCAGTGTCACCACTAATTTCCAGCGGACCGTCCGAAGTCTATCATATAATAACACATTTATAAAAATATTGCAACTAATTTATATTAGAAAACAGCATAAAATGCATTTTTTATATGAATAATTTCGTCACCCACAATTTCAATAACGTCAAACCTTGTATAGGCTTGAATATCGTTAATAGCGATGTAATACTCTGCAACAGATGTGATTTTCTTTTGTTTTTTTAAATCCACGTTTTCAGAAGGACGACCATAATCGCTATTTTTTCTACGTTTCACTTCAACAAATACAATCTCATTGTTTTCTTTAGCAATGATATCAATTTCGCCTTTTTTCACTGTATAGTTACGCTCAATAATTTTATATTTATTTTTCTTCAGGTAATTAGCAGCCATTGTTTCGCCACTTAAACCGAATAATTTTGCAATATTCATATGAAATTTTTGATAAAACTATTTCTGTGAATTTCACAAGGTCCATGTTGTTTTATCGCCTCTTGGTGAATTTTTGTACCGTAACCCTTGTGTTTGAAAAAAGAATATTCAGGGTATTTTTTATCAAGCTCAACCATTAAACGGTCACGAGTAACCTTAGCTAAAATAGAAGCACAAGCAATAGAATAACTCCTTGCGTCCCCTTTGATAATACCTTCACTCTCCATTTCCAATTTTAGTTTCACAGCGTCAATAAGTACAAAATCAGGCTTTGGCGAAATATTATCCACACATTCCACCATTGCTTTTTTAGTAGCTTCCAAAATATTAATTTTGTCTATTACTTCATTGTCAATGTGGCAAATATGATAACCAATCGCTTTTTCAACTATCAAATCAAAAAGAAAATCTCTCTTTTTAGCCGATAGTTTCTTGCTGTCGTTTACCCCTTCAATAATATCGTCAAGGGGCATAATTACGCAAGCAGCAGTTACAGGACCCGCAAGAGGACCTCGCCCAGCCTCGTCAATACCACCAATAAAATTATACCCTAGTTTACGATAATTATTCTCAAATTCCAACATATCAACAAAAGGCTTTTCAGCCTTTCTATTGTTTATAGAAGATTTCAAAGAAACTTCATTTAATTTTGTTGTATTTTTACAGTCTAACATAATTAGTATCAGGCATTTCTAAAGTAATTTTACCAAGTTTACCTTTTCTATAATCGTCGATAATAGCTTTCGCCGCACGAGTGTAATCCATTTCATTACCACGTAAAATAAAACCACGTTTTTTACAAATTGCTTCATAAATTTCCAAAGGCTCTAAGCCTCTTTCCGTGTTATATCTATCCCCAATAATAGCAGGATTAATTTCTTGCAACTTCTTAATTAAATCTAGCGCCAATCCCTCAATATCTAAAATTGAGTCATTGATACTACCAATAAAAGCAACATTTTTTGCTATAGCTTGATTGTTAAAAGATGGATAAAGCGTTCCTGGAGTGTCTAGCAATTCGATTTTATCGTCCACTGTCAACCATTGTTTACCACGAGTTACACCGGGTCTATCGCCAGTTACCGCACGTTTTTTTCCAACAAAGTTGTTAATTAGCGTACTTTTCCCACAGTTAGGAATACCTAAAATCATAAGGCGAACTGATTTATTTACACCCTTTAATTTAAATCTTTCAAGTTTTTCGCTCATCATTTTCAAAACTTCCACGTAAACAGCTCTTGAAGAATTGCTTTTTGTAGAGTCAAGTGTGATAACTCTCACACCTTTTTCTTGAAAATAAGCCTTCCATTTATTAGTAATCACATCGTTTGCCATATCGCATTTGTTAATTACATACAAAAAGGGTTTGTCCTTAATTCTTTTGAAAAATTCAGGATTAAGTGATGAATATGGTGCTCTTCCGTCAAGAACATAGATAAAACCGTCCACCAATTTTGCTTGGTCGTCGATCATTCTCAAGGCCTTTGTCATATGACCTGGGAACCAATTTATATTTTTGCCTTGTGCTGATTTATCGTCTGTGCTAGTTTCCATTTTCTTCTTTTGTCTAGCTTCTCTTTTTTGATACATATCCATAAAAACCACTCCTCCTTTATAGTAAATTTACTTTATTAAAAATTCTTTCTTAGTTGTATACTTAATTAATTTTTCGTAATTCCTAATGAATTTCGCTGCCACCCAATTAATTCTCACTG
The DNA here is from genome assembly GCA_947039455.1 of uncultured Clostridia bacterium. Classification (GTDB taxonomy): domain Bacteria; phylum Bacillota; class Clostridia; order Christensenellales; family CAMQZB01; genus CAMQZB01. The sequence goes on along the minus strand of CAMQZB010000005.1, from coordinate 74,688 downwards.
TTGTATAATTAATTTATTTAGTTTCTTAATTAAATATTAGTTATTTTAGTTAGTCTATTAGGTCAGGGCGTTTTTCAGCCGTAACTGACTTTTGTTTATCCAACTTCCATTGCTCAATCCAAGCATGATTTCCTGACAAAAGCACACTTGGCACTTCATGTCCTTGAAATTCAGATGGACGAGTGTATTGAGGATATTCCAAAAAATCGCCAGTAAAACTTTCGCTTTCCAATGATTCTTTATCTAAAACCTCAGGAATTTGTCTTGCTAGGGAGTCAATAATTACCATTGCAGGCAATTCTCCGCCAGTTAAAACATAGTCACCAATAGAAATTTCTTCGTCAATATAGTTGTCCAAAACACGTTGGTCAACCCCTTCATAATGTCCGCACAGCAAAACAATGTCCCGACCTGAAGCTAGTTCTACACCCAATTTATGAGAGAAAACTTGCCCTTGAGGGGACATATAAATACGTCTTGCCTTGTGCCCTTTGTCCACAGCTTCCAAAGCATCGAAAATCGGTTGAACCATCATAACCATACCAGCGCCACCGCCGAATGGGTAATCGTCAACCTTTCTGTGTTTGTTAGTTGTATAATCACGAATATTCACAATTTCAAGTTCAAAAAGTCCTTTATCCCTTGCACGTTTAAGAATACTATGATTTAAAGCTTCGAACATTTCAGGAAAAATTGTCAAAACACTAATCTTCAATTAATGATACCTCTTCAAATCTAACCTTATTTAATCGCATCATTTTATTTTCTTTGTCAACGCTGATAATCAAATCTTTAATCACAGGGAAAATGTAAGATTTCTCACCTTTAGCTATGATTGTTGCGTTTCTAGTTTCAGTTAAAACTTCTACGATTGTACCTAGTGATTCGCCGTCTTCGATTGCAATATTGCAACCAACTAGATCAGCGATATAATATTCATCTTTATCCAATTTAGGCATCTCAGATTTACTAACTAGTACGTCTTTGTTACGGAATTTCTCAGCCTCTTCAACTTTGTCGCAATTAACAAACTTGATATAGCCAAACTGCCCGTCCACACGTACTTTCTCAGCAGGGATTTCAACACCGTCTACTGTGAATTTGTCGTAACGCAAAAAGCGAGATAGGTTATTGGTGAAAACCTTAACCTTTACCTCGCCTTTGATTCCTATTGGTTTTAAAATTGTTCCAATAATTATTTTTTCCATTATACTCGCTCTACTATTTCCACCAAATACTTGATGTTATCTTTTGATGATGCAGATTTCACTACTGTTCTGATAGCTTTAGCAATTTTGCCTTGCTTTCCAATTACTCTACCCATGTCTTCGCTTGCAAGCGTGACAGTAATTTGAACAGTATTTTCATCAACATTTGTGCTAGTAATATCCATTTGTTCTGGGTTAGACACAAATTGTTTCACAATGTATTCAACCAATTTAACCATAATTATTACGCTTTCTTTTTAGTTTTTGTTTTTGATGGTGACAATTTTGTAGGTTTTTCGATTGCTCCAACTTTAACTAAAAGTGATCTAACAGTTTCAGTAGGTTGAACACCTTTTGATAACCAATATTGAGCTCTTTCGATGTTGATTACAACTTCAGCTGGATCAGCAACTGGATTGTAGTGTCCAACTTTTTCGATGTACTCGCCATCACGTGCTTTTCTTGAATCGCAAATTACTACTCTGTAAGTAGGTGCTTTTTTAGAACCAAGTCTTGTTAATCTCATTTTTACTGCCATAATATATGACCTCCGCTATATTTTTTAAATTTTAAAAATTTACTATATTAGAAAGGAAGTTGAGGGAATTTACCGCCCTTTTTCTTACCTTTACCAAATGCCTTCATCATGTTTTTCATTTGCTCAAATTGTTTAAGCAAAGAATTGATTTCTTGAATAGAAGCACCACTTCCCGCTGCGATTCTCTTTTTTCGTGCGCCAGAAATAATATCTGGGTGCTCACGTTCTCTTTGAGTCATTGAAAGAATTATTGCTTTTTGACGATCAATTCGCCCTTCATCAACTTTCGCATCTTTTAGGTTAATTTTGTTTCCCATTCCTGGGATCATGCCCATGATACTTTCCATATCACCCATGTTTTTCAAGCTGTCCATTTGGTCAAGATAATCTTGCAAAGTCATTGTTGACTCACGCATATTCTTTTCCATACGTTTCAGTTTGTCTTCTGAAATAGAACTTTGTGCCTTCTCAATTAGAGTTAAAACATCGCCCATACCCAAAATTCTGCTAGCCATTCTATCAGGATAGAACACTTCAATATCCGTTGATTTTTCACCAATCGAACTGAATTTAATAGGTTTTCCAGTAACTGCTTTTATTGATAAAGCAGCACCGCCACGAGTGTCACCGTCTAGTTTTGTTAAGATAACACCAGTGATGTTCAAAATTTCGTTAAAAGTTTGAGCAACATTCACCGCATCTTGTCCAGTCATTGAATCAACTGTTAGCAAAATTTCGGTTGGGTTCACTTCTTTTTTAACATCAACTAGCTCGCCCATAAGTTTTTCGTCTATATGCAATCGTCCAGCGGTGTCGATAATTACAACATCAAAGGACTTCTTGTCAGCGTATTTAAGTGCAGCTTTAGCAATCTTCACTGGGTTTATTTGACCCATTTCGAAAACTTCAACGTCCACACCTGCTCCTACTATTTTCAACTGCTCAATAGCAGCTGGTCGGTAAATATCACAACCAACTAATAGGACTTTCTTGTTTTGTTTTTTAAGCATTAAGGCAAGTTTTCCGCAAAGAGTAGTTTTACCTGCACCTTGCAAACCGCAAATCATGAAAGTAGTAACGCCTTTATTAGCGTAAACCAACTTGCTATCATTGCTACCCATAAGGGCAACCAATTCTTCGTTGATAACCTTAACAACTTGTTGAGCTGGTGTCAATGAATTTAAAATTTCATCTCCAAGAGCTTTTTCGCTTACATCACTAATAAATTGCTTAGCAACTTTCAAGTTAACGTCAGCTTCTAAAAGGGCAATTCTAATTTCACGCATAGCTTGTTTAATTTCAAGCTCCGTAAGTTTGCCACGACTTGTCATTTTTGAAAAAATGTGGTTAAGTCTATCACTTAAACCTTTGAATACTGCCATGTTAATCCTCCAAAATTGTGAGAATTTCAGTCATTCTTGCTACACTCTCTTTGTTGCCTGCGTTTTTAGAAAACTCAAGCTCAGCTTCTACTGCTTGATAAATACCCTTGAATTTCTCCATTAAATGAAGTTTGCTATCCAAATTCTTCAATGACTCAGTTGCAGAAACTATAGAATCTCGCACGCTTTGACGGGAAATCCCTAATATGTTGGCAATCTCCGCCAACGAATTATCCAAAGAGAAATACATCTCCATCACCTCTTGCTGTCTAGCAGTCAAAAGAGCGTTGTATATATCTAATAAAATTGTTATATTGTAATTTTTTTCCATAATCAAAATAAAAATAAGGTGTAAAGCTTTTTACCCTTACACCCTTATTTTATACTATATATAGTTTTTTGTCAACTATAATTCATTCATTTCCAAATTGTTTTTTAAATTAATCAAAGATAGCGTCCACGAATTCTTTAGCATCAAACTCTTGCAAATCGTCGATACCCTCACCAAGCCCAACAAATGCGATAGGCAAAGAGTATTCTTTAGATAAAGTAACAGCAATTCCGCCTTTTGCCGTGCCGTCTAGCTTAGTTAAAACTACACCGTCAAGCTCAACAGCATCGTCAAATGCCTCAACTTGAGAAAGAGCATTTTGCCCAGTAACAGCATCAATAACGATTAAACGATACAAATTTGCCTCAGGATATTCTCTGTCAAGAACCCTGTTCATTTTCTTTAATTCTTCCATAAGATGAGTTTTGTTGTGAAGTCGTCCAGCTGTGTCAATAATTAGAACATCGGTGTGCTTTGCTTTCGCTGAAGAAATAGCATCAAAAACTACGCTTGAAGGGTCAGACCCAGCTTCACTTTTAATAATTCTAACACTGCTTCTCTTTGCCCACAAAGCAAGTTGATCCGCTGCAGCCGCACGAAAAGTATCCGCAGCAGCAACTACAACTTCTTTGCCGTCTTTAGCAAAATAGTTTATTAATTTTCCAATAGTAGTAGTTTTACCTACACCGTTTACGCCAACCACCATAATGACAGCAGGGTATTTGAACTCTAAAACACCGTTTTCTTCAAGTACGCTGACAATCTCTTCTTTCAACTTACCTTTCAGCAACTCCGTGTCTTTTATACCTTTATTTAGAGCATAAACTCTCAAATTTTCAACGATATCCGTAACAGCAGAAATAGACATATCCGCTTGAACAAGTACCATTTCTAGTTCTTCAAAAAACTCGTCGTCAACAGTACCAGTGAAAACTGATTTCAGCTTAGCCCAAAAGGACACCTTAGTTTTTTCAAGTCCGTCTTTATATTTTTTTCTATTAAACATTAGTCACCTCGTTAGATTTTTTTAATTAAAAATTATTCGCATTTAGATTTATATTTCTTTTTAGTAATTTAAAATTCCATATTCAATACGACATTCAACACCCTATTAAAACAGTAATAATTTACTATTTAATTCCTGCAATAGCTTTTCCATGTTCATCTTGGAAATTAACTGAAACTACTTTAGAAACGCCTTTTTCTTGCATTGTTACACCGAAAATTCTGTTAGCCATTTCCATAGTGTTCTTTTTATGTGTTACCAAAATAAATTGAGTATAGTCTTTAAATCTTGATAGATATTTCGCAAAACGCGTTGTGTTTACATCGTCAAGTGCAGCTTCAATCTCGTCGAAAATACAGAAAGGCATTGGACGAAGTTTCATAATTGAAATAATGATTGCAATAGCGGTTAAGGCTTTTTCTCCACCTGATAAAAGGTTGATATTTTGCAAAGATTTTCCAGGCGGTTCAGCCTCGATATCTACTCCGTAAGACAATTTGTCCTTACCTTCATGCTCAACAAGTTTCAATCTAGCGTTTCCGCCACCGAACAATTCTTTGAAAGTTTCAGTGAAATATTCGCTAACTTTAGAGAACCCTTCATCGAATTTAAGTTTCATTTCAGTGTTAAGTTCGGTAATAACTTCCTTCAAATCCGATTCCGCACCAGTCATATCGTCACGTTGTTTCGCCATTGATTCATATCTATCGTTAAGAATTAGAAGTTCCTCAATTGCGTTTACGTTAACGTGTCCCAAGCGGTAAATAGCGTCTTTTAGTTTCTTAATTTCGCCGTTAGCACCCGTTATTTTGTATTCTATATCTTTATAAACTAAAGCAGTATCATAATCAAGTTCATACTCGTCAGCAAGTTTTTCTTTCAAAATTTCCAAGTCGGAATCTATTCTTCCAAGATCCATTTGAAGACCATTTTTCTTTGTTTCTAGTTTTTGGATTTCGGTGATAGATTGAGTACGTAAGCTGTCAATTTCAAGTAATCTTGAGTTTAATTCTTTCTTGAAATTATCAAAATTACCAAGCTCTTCCTCAATTTGAGTAAGCTCACCCTTAGGCATATCCACAACATCAATTAATTCTTCTTGACATCTAGCAATAATAATTTTATTGTTTTTAATATTTTCTTTTTTCTTCTCAATACTAATTTTTGAATTTTCAATATCGTCTTTCAAGTCGTTTAACGCACCATTAATTGAGTTAATTTCAGAACTAATTTGCACCATTTCGATTTTAGAAGATGTGAATTTTTCGGAAATTTCTTTCGCCACTCCACGTAGATTTTCGCTTTCAGCCATGATCTTCTCAATAGCCGTTTCGTCGATATCAGTTATGCTACGTAATTGTTCTTTCTTAAACATAATATCTGCTAATTCAGCTTTTATATTTACAAGTTCAGTTTTATATGAACCTAATTTTTCAGTACGAGCGTAAGTTTCCAGTTCTTCATCAGATTGGTTGCCCTTTAGAGAAAGAAGATTTTGTTTCAATGAAGCTAAAGATACTTCAAAAGATTGCATTTTCAAAACGTTATTATTCTTTTCAGCTTGTAATTCTTGAAGGTTTTCAGAATAAGTAATTTTACTGTCATTACATTCTCTAATCTTATTATTTAGTTTGCCAATAACAATTTCACTGTCCGCAATTTCTCTATCGTAAGACAAAATATTAGCGATTTGAGGTCTATGTGAACCTCCAGAAATTGAACCTCCAGGAGCCAGTATAGAACCGTCAGTAGTAACGATTTTAAATGAAGAATTGAAGCGTCTAGCAACAGCAATTGCGTTATCCATGTTATCAACTACAACCGTTGCACCAAGTAGTGACAATATAGCGTTTTCGTATTTTTCATCATAACTAACTAAGTCGCTTGCAACACCCAAAACTCCTTCCATAGTAAGACATCTTTCATTTTCAGAATGCAAACGTCTTGGCCTAATAGAAGCAAGTGGCAGAAAAGTAACGATACCGTGACGCTTTTCTTTAAGATGAGAAATAAGGAATTTTGTGTCTTCCATAGTATTAGTTACTACGTTTTGAATAGCATTTCCCAAAGTCGCTTCAATAGCAACTTCAATGTTTTTCGGTACAGTAATAAGGTTCGCAATAACCCCTTCGATTTTTGATGATAGTCTATCATCAGTTTTCGCATCAGTAAGAAGTTTTCTAACTGCAGCAGAGAAACCATCGAAACTTTCTTTCATTTTCAAAAGGAAATTTCTTTGACTAACAAGCCCTGCTTTGCGTTTTTCGCAATCGTATAATTCCTCAGTAGTTTGAGACAGTTTCGCTCTTATTTCAGCGATGTTTTTCATACCCACTTCGCTTGCGTTTTTATATGTATTATATTCCGATTCCGTATGTAAAACTTTCGTATTCAGTTCGTTAATCTTATCAAAGATACCACTGATTTTCTCATCAACGTTTTTCGTTTGAGAAGAAGTTTCATCAATGCTTTTTTGAATAAACTCCATACTTTTTGAGCAAGAAATTTCACGACTAGTTAAATCAGCGAATTTCTTTGTAAATTCAGAATAGTTAGCACGAGAATTTTCGATTTCGAAGTTTTTATTTTCAATGTTAGCGTTAGCGATAGTAAGTGAATCTTCAAATTCTATCATTTCTGATTGAATTTTCGCTAAGTATTTATTTTGCTCAAACAAATCTCCGTCCATGCCCTCAAGCTCTTCTTGGAATTGCTTAATATTGTTGTTAGCTTCTTGAATTTCTTCTTGGAAAACTTTGCTTTGATCTTTAAGCATGTCGATACGTTGATTAGATAAATCGTTGGAGCTGGCAAGTTTTTGTCTTTCCACAACAAGCTCTAATTGTTTCTCACGCAGTACATTGATTTTCTCGTCAGCAGTTTGAATTTCCTTGAAATTATGTTGATATTCCGTTTCTAATTCATTACTTCTTTGTGATTTAACAGCATATTCGTCAGAAACCGATTGAATTTTTTTGTTAAGAGTAATTTTCTCACTCTCGGCAAAGTCACTACGATAAATAAATGAATTTACTTCATTGTATTTCAGTTTTTCTTTGCACTCAAGGTACTTTTTAGCAGTAACAGCTTGAGATTTCATAGGTTCAAGTTGACGTTCAAGCTCACCAAGAATATCTAAGTAACGAGTTAAATTGTCACGAGTACGTACAAGTTTTCGCTCCGCCTCGTTTTTCTTTTGCTTAACACCAGCAATGCCCGTAGCCTCGTCAAAGATTTCACGTCTATCGTCTGGTTTCAAATTGATAAATTGCTCAACACGACCTTGACCGATAATAGAGTAACCCTCACGACCAATTTGTGCAATTCTCATAAGTTCAAGAACATCTTTCAAACGACAAGTTGATTTATTTAATAAGTATTCGCTGTCACCTGAACGGTAAAGTTTTCTTGTGATACAAACTTCATCGTAATCAAGAGGAAGAGTTTTGTCCGAGTTGTCAAGATACAAAGATACTTCACAATAAGACAAACTTTTTTTGCTTTCTGTACCGTTGAAAATGATATCTTGCATAACGCCACCACGCAATGTTTTAGCGCTTTGCTCACCAAGTACCCAACGTATCGCATCAGCAACGTTACTTTTTCCGCAACCGTTTGGTCCAACAATAGCAGTAACGCCATCATCAAACAAAATTTCAGTTCTATCTAAAAAAGATTTAAAGCCGTATATTTCTAATTTAATTAACTTCATTTAGCAAATCTCCCTTTCTTCCAAATTTTCTATTGCAACTTTAGCTGACATAGCTTGGGCAATTTTTTTACTTTTTCCAGTGCCTTGCCCCATGTTTTCACCATTTATCTCGCAGATAAAAGTAAATACAGGATTATGGTCTTCACCAGTACGATTTTTTTCTTTATATTCAATACTCACAGTAGATTTTTTCTTTTGCAACAATTCTTGCAATTTCGTTTTATAATCCACTTTGCTATCACTAATTTTCTCTACTTTTTTAACAGTGCCACTATCTAAATCAAGTTGATTGGTATCATCAACCATTTCACGATTTATAATATCAACAAACACTCTTTCAATGAATTTTTTTGCTTCATCAAAGCCTTTATCAATATAAACACCAGCAATCAGCGCTTCAATTATGTCGCCGTATTCCTTATCGAAATAGTCACCGCTTTTGTGTTTTTCAGTAGTAGTATTTAAATATTCAGCTATTCCTAATGAATTTGCTAAATCAATCAAACTGGTATTTTCAACAATTCTAGAACGCATAGGAGACAATATTCCAACTTTCACATCATCGCCGTATTTCTTGTATTGCAAATCTGCAATAACAAAACCTAAGATTGAGTCACCTAAAAATTCAAGATTTTGATAGTCCGCTTTATCTTTTTCGTTAGCGTATGAAGTGTGTGTAAAAACTTTAGCTAGCAGCTTTTTGTCGTTAAATGACACACCTATTTTTCTTTCTATAGTTTCATAATCAAAATTTTTCAAATTATTTTCCCCATATTTTCTAAAATTTATTTGTTATCTTCCAATGATTTTTTTATAGAATCAATGTATTTAGACTCGTATAAATCGAATGCTTGCACACAGGCACATTTGATAGTTTCCGCATTTGATGCGCCGTGACATTTCACCACTACTTTGTCAATACCAAGTAAAGATGCTCCGCCGACTTTGCTGTAATCCATTTTATTTTTCAGATTTTTAAAGGATTTTTTCATAAATATAGCACCAATTTTGCTTGTAAATGATGACATAATTTCTTTTTTCAACATTTTCATAACAGCGTTTACAGCACCTTCGCTACTTTTTAGAGCGATGTTTCCAGCGAAACCGTCAGTAACTATTACATCAAAATCACCAGACAAAATATCTCTAGCTTCCATGTTTCCAACAAAATTAATGCCTTTTAATTCTTTTAGCATAACAAAAACTTCCTTGTTGAAAGCATTGCCTTTTTTGTCTTCAGTACCGTTAGATAAAAGAGCCACACGAGGGTTTGCTACTTTTAAAGCATTGCTCATGTACGCACTTCCCATAAGTGCGAATTGACACAAAAACTCAGGTTTGCAATCAACATTAGCACCGATATCTAGCATCATAACTTTTCCGTCAGTGATTGTTGGCATAACAGGAGCAAGAGCAGGACGGTTAATTCCTCTAATTCTTCCGATTTTAAAGATTGCACCAGCCAAAACAGCACCAGTACTACCTGCGGAAATAAATCCAACCATGTCCTCATCTTTCTTGTAATGCTCCATACCCACAACAATAGTAGAATCCTTCTTTCCACGAATTGCGTCAGTAGGAATATCGTCGTTGGTGATTACTTCATTGGCTTCCAAAATTTCCACACGGCTTTTATCGTATGTTAATTTCCCCAATATGTTCTCTATTTTTTCTTTATTTCCAACTAGTACAATATTAAAATCCGATTGTGAAGCTAGTGCCAAAACACCGCCTTGTACTATTTGTTCTGGTGCATTATCGCCACCAAATGCGTCTATAACTATTTTTTTCATATAATCCTTGCTTCCTTAATTTGTTTTTCATCATAAGTATTCATTGTATATTATAGTACAAAACAGAAACTATTGCAATTACATTACTATGAATTTAAGAATTTTCCAAACATCTTGGCTCTATCAATTATTATTATCCCCAAAATAGCAAAAAAGATATCATTTTTCGATATCTTTTTTGAGTATTTATGTGTCAATTTTTAACATTGGCTATTAAGTTCTAAAGTTTAAAAGAATCTTTTAATGATACGATCTCGCCGAAAGTGTCAGATTTTTCGTCTTTAATGAAGTACCCCATTCTCATGAATTGGAATCTTGAACCAAATTGTGCGTCTTTTAAATAGGCTTCACCCACTGCTTTATATTCGTGCATTGAATCAGTATTGATACGTTCCGAGAAATCTTGACCAGCAAATTCTTCATCGTTAAGCAAATATTCATACTCACGTGCTGTGAATTCATAAGCATTGTTAGCGTCAACGAATTGAATAGTACCAACTTTCTTGAATTGAGGATCAGCAGTATGACCGCTTCCACTTTTCGTTTCAGGTAGATACTCGCAAAGAAGTTCACAAACTTCCCCTTTCTCATCAAGTACAACATCGTTACATTGAATGATGTAAGCACCTTTCAAACGAACAAATCCGCCCTTAATCAGCCTTCTGTATTTAGGAGGAGGAGTAAGAGAAAAATCGTCTTTGTCAATGAATAAATCTTTTGTAAAAGTAACTTCATGGTCGCCCATGTCAGGGTTTCCTGGGTGGTTCGCAACAGTTAATGTCTCGCTGTTTTCATTGTAGTTAGTCAAAGTAACTTTCAATGGATTTAGCACCGCCATAACACGGATAGCGTTAGCATTTAAATCCTCACGAACACAAGCTTCAAGGTTTCTAATATCAAGTTCACTGTTAGATTTAGCAACACCGATTCTCTCGCAGAAATCTCTTAAAGAATGTGGAGTGTAGCCACGACGACGAAGTCCGCAGATAGTCGGCATACGTGGATCGTCCCAACCTTCAACTACTTTATCATCAACTAATTTTTTCAAATATCTTTTTGACATAATACATTTTGTGATGTTCAGTCTTGCAAATTCATATTGATGTGGAACGAAATTCACGTCACAATTATGTACAAACCAATCGTAAGCTGGACGGTGATCTTCGAATTCAAGTGTGCAGATTGAATGAGTAATACTCTCAATTGCATCACAAAGTGGGTGAGTAAAATCGTACATTGGATAGATGCACCATGTGTCACCTGTTCTGTGGTGAGTAGCTCTTAGAATACGGTAAATAACTGGATCACGCATATTCATATTAGGGCTTGACATATCTATTTTGGCACGCAAAGTTTTTGAACCATCAGGAAATTCTCCCGCTCTCATTCTTGCGAATAGGTCAAGATTTTCCTCAATAGATCTAGTTTTACTAGGGCTATCTTTTCCGCCTTCCACAAGGTTTCCACGAGTAGCTCTGATTTCGTCCGCAGTATAATCACATACGAAAGCCAATCCTTTTTTGATTAAAACTATTGCCATGTTATATAAATCTTCAAAGAAATCAGAGGCATAAGTTTCTCTGTCCCAATCAAAACCTAGCCATTTGATGTCCTCTTTAATAGCGTCAACGTATTCAATATCTTCCTTCACAGGGTTAGTATCGTCAAAACGTAAGTTACAAAGCCCTTGATATTTTTCTTTGATACCAAAGTTTATGCACAAACTTTTTGCGTGACCTATGTGAAGATAGCCGTTAGGTTCTGGCGGAAACCTTGTTTGAGTAGTAGAAATTTTTCCACTTTCCAAGTCCGCATTGATAAATTCTTCAATAAAATTTCTTGCTTCCATATAATTCTCCAATCTAAAAATTCTCATTTGCTCCGTATAAACACGGATAATCTTGTAAAAAACTTAGTAACTAAATCTAGGTATCACAAGATAAAAACACCTATTTTATATTTTTCTATAGCCAATAAACTTCCGCTTATTTTATAACTAATAAATTTCCGCTATTGCCACTACTTTTAGAAAACTGGTGGACAATTCACCCTTTCCACATCACCAATCATTTCACCAGAAACTTCAAAAAAGTTCATAGGAACAAGAAATTCCTTGTAAACAATGTTGCAAATTAGGTGTAACTTTTGAAAAGTCAAGGCATAATTTATAGCACTTTTCAGCAAAAATTCAGTACCGTCTTTAGTAATTTCACTATTGCCAACAACTTCACCAATGAAACATTTAGTGTTGTTTTGGTTCAAAGTGACAATTCCAATAATACTTTCGTTCTTATATAAAGCGAAGTACATTGTAGTTTCGTTAAATTCATTTTGAACATTTACGCTGTAGTAAAAGTTCTTTATAATAGCGCTGTCAAATACACATGCTGTTTTAAGCATTCACAAACCCCTTCATATCAACTGATTGATACATTTCTTTTTCTGGAGCAGGAGCATCTTTGAACAATTGCCACACTTCAGTATGTTCAATTTGTTCATTTATAGGTATTTCCACAAGTGCAGATAAACTTTCAAGTTCCAAGAAATCTTCGTTAACAAATATTTCAGAATTGCAACCGTAATCAGCAAACTCTCCGTCTTGAACATCAAATTCTTTAACGAATAAATCGCCTTGGTTAAAGTATGCTAAATAGCCGTCACGATTAAAACTTCCAATCTTAAATGGTTTTTTCACTGTTTCGTCCTGAGTAATCACAATATTGCTTGAAGTAAAATTCAAACGACTGTCCGTTAAATCGGAGTAGTCCCAAAATGCGATAGAACGATTAGGTAAAAGACCAGTTTTTCTGTTGTCTTGTGGCATAATTGCAACGCCACCAGCTCTCATTTGTGTTATGCCCCAACAAGCTAGATTATAATCAAAATTTGAATTATTTTTTATGCTATGAATGATACGAACTCTGCCGTTGTCCTTCATTTCAATTTGCATAGTCTTAGTTATTTTATTTGACTCCTCATAGTTTGAAACAGTTATACCAAGTGGTAAAACTTCAATTTCGCACATAGAATTGTCTGGTTGATAAGTACGTGATTCATGCTCAGGAGCGTGCCACAATCTGTGACCGCCATAGAATTTAAACCCTGCTGATCTATTTAGAAAGTCGCCTCTATTAACATGAAGTACGTTTTCTTTATCGCAAAATCCAAAGTGAACAATTCTTGGTCCAACAGAAGTTGTAACAATTAATTTAACATCTCCGTTGGAAATTTCATAGGCTTCAACACCAAAGAAATCGCATTTTTCAATTTTAACCATATTTATCTCCTATTCTTCATCAGGTGGCGTTAGTCCGTCAAGTGAAGTATCTTCACCGAAAACTTCATCGTCACCCACGTAATTATTTTCATAAATCCCCTCAAGCTCTTCAAGAGGCACATCTTCATTAACAAAATCGTCAAAAAGCGATTCGCTAGTTGGAGCAATTTTGAACTCATCTAAATCATTTTTCTTTCCAAAATCTCTTTCAATTTCGTCCATTGGTGGATTGTAGCTAACTTCTTCAACTGGTGGTTGATACGGCGTTTGGTCTACATTGAAATTAGGGTTTTCACCGAATATTTCACCAACATCTTGTGGCGGTGCAAAACTTCCACCGTCCCCATCTTGGGAATATTCGTTAGGGTTAATATAACCAACTGGATCTTCAAATCGAACGCAAGAACCATTCCAACGCATAGGTACAGTTGCTAGTGGTCCGTTTCTGTGTTTTGCAATAATTATTTCTTTAATACCACTATTTCCTGAACCAGTGAAGTTCTCACCAGTAGCACCCGTTGGACGTTTGCCCTCAGGATTGTAGATAAACATAACAACGTCGGCATCTTGCTCGATAGCTCCAGAGTCACGTAAATCCGAAAGCATTGGCAATGGTGGAGTACGAGATTCGATACTACGAGAAAGCTGTGAAAGTGCAAGAACTGGACAGTTCATTTCACGTGCAAGCAGTTTTAGATTACGAGAAATCTCAGTAATTTCGTTTTGTCTGTTCTCACCTTTTCTACCAGAACCTGTCATCAACTGGATATAATCCACCATGATAACATCAAGTCCGTACTTTGCTTTTACACGTCTACACTTAGACAACATATCCGCTGAAGTAATAGAAGCAGTGTCATCAATCAGAATTTTCGCACTTGACAAACGTTCTTTAGCCTGCCAAATTTGCTCCCACTCTTTCATAGTCAATTCGCCTTTAATTGCACGTTCCATTTGAACTTTTGCATTTGAACACAGCATTCTTTGGGCAAGTTGAGTTTTACTCATCTCAAGAGAGAAACATACGCAAGTAGCTCCGCCCAAAATGGCAGCGTTCTCAACAAGGTTCATGGCAAGAGAAGTTTTACCCTCAGAAGGACGAGCGGCAATAAGTATTAAATCGGATCTTTGCATACCGTTCAGCTTGTCATCAAGCCCTTTCAATCCTGTAGTGACACCTTTGAATGCGTCTTTATCCTTAGCAATTCTATTAAATCTATCCACAACTTCGTTACAAGACAGACCAATTTCGCTAGGAAAACTACGTTCGTTTTTAGCGGATATATCAAATATTCTTTTTTCCGCAAAAGCTAGAATATCGTCATCGGTTTTATCACGTTTATCGTCTTTTCCACCGCCCATAGAGTTTTCTATAATCTCTTGAGATGATCTAATTAAGGTTCTTCGCAAAGAATCTCTTTTTACTATATCAAGATAATGTTTAAAGTTTGCTGCTGACGGAATAGCGTTAGTTAAACGAGTAAGCTGTTCAATGCCACCCACTTTTTGCATATTCCCCACCTGCTCCAATTCGTCAGTTAATGTTACAAAATCGATAGGACGGTTGTTGCCGTATATCTTTTTCATTGATTCAAACACCATTTTGTTTGAATCTGAATAGAAATCATTTTCCGACAACGCAGGAATTACGTCAATGGAAATTTCGCTATCAATTAGAAGCGCGCCAAGTAACGCGTCCTCCGCATCGATATTATGTGGTATTGTTCTTGCTGGTTTATTCTCCAATTCTTCTTCCTCCTGTCCTTAGTTTTTGTTTAATTTTTTCAAAGCCATGCGACCTTTGAATGTTACTATGTATCGTTCGTTCAGCTGTTTTTCAAATATTTCAGAAAGCTCATTTGCTGTTCCCTGAAGGATTTTATCTTTTTTCAAAACAAAAGCATTCTCTTTTGTAACATAAATATAATAACAATCTCCAACATCATAAATCTTTTCTAGCTGGTTCAATTTCACATTATATTTAGCAAATCTTTTTCCGCTTTTTGTAGTTGTGTTCATTTCAGTATCAGTAAACTCAAAAACGTGACTTGTGTTTTTAAATTCAATATTAGAGGAGAATTTTGATGTTATCATTATTCTCTGAATGCCCACAAGGATAAATGGAAATATAAAAGCAAACACAAAAAATCCAATAGCCATCGGTAAATTTCCCTGTTGCAACATCAAAAATCCACCCACAATCAAAAGCACCGCTGACAAAATCAACCTTGCTGTCTTAGTGTGTAAATTGTGAAAAGTATTAAATCTTGCCATAGCTTTCACTTCGTTCTCAACTCTCGCAACAACCTTGAACCCTTCAAACTGATCAAGGTTTTTCAAGTCTTTTGCGTTAGCGTTAGAATCAATATTTTTGGTGTTTTTCTTTACTGTTTTACTGTTTCCCATTTTATCCCCTTCTGTTTTTAGAATAAATTTTTCAAGTCATTCAATGCTTTTTCGAAAACGTTCATAGCATTTTCGAACGGTGCATTAGTAGTTAAATCCACATCAGCAATTTTCAATAATTCAGTAGGTGCAAGAGTGCAACCACTAGACAAAAATTCTCTGTATTTCTTAACATACGGTTCCCCTTGCTCTAAAATATTATAAGCAATAGTGATAGCTGAAGTAATGCCAGTTGCATACTTATACACATAAAAACTTCTATAGAAATGAGGAATTCTCGCCCATTCGTGCTTAATATACTCGTCGTGAACAATCTCCTCGCCGTAGTATTTCATGTTCAATCCCTCATATGCATCAGAGTACAATTCTGAAGTCAAAGGAATATCTTGCTCACACAAATCGTGAGTAATGTACTCAAATTCAGCGAACATTGTTTGACGGAAAAGAGTAGTTCTAAACATATCAAGGAAGTGATTAAGATAGAATTTTTTCTCGTTCACATCAGTAGTATTATCAATCAAATAACGAAGAAGTAAAACTTCATTAACAGTACTTGCTACTTCCGCGACAAAAATCGTATACCCCGCTTTCTCGTAAGGTTGCGTATTGTTTGAATAATAAGAGTGCATTGCGTGACCCATTTCATGAGCTACCGTGAACATATTGTCAAGGTTTTCTTCATAGTTCAAAAGCACGTAAGGGTGAACACCAAATGCTGAATTAGAATAAGCTCCTGAACGTTTTCCCACGTTATTATAAACGTCAATCCATCTATCCTCATAAGCTTCCGTCAAGGTATTAACATAATCCTCACCAAGTGGTTTCAAAGCTTTTTTCATAAGTTCATAAGCTTTCTCATAAGGCAATTTCATCTCACTATTTTCAACCATTGCAACATACAAATCATAGAAATGTATCTCATCAAGGTTCATAACTTTCTTTCTAAAAGCAACATAGTCATGCAAAACTGGCAAAGCTTTTTCCACGTTAGCAAGCAAATTTTCATAGACAACAGGAGAAACTTCCTCATTGAACATTGAACGCTCTAACGCTGAATCAAACCCACGCACTTTCGCAACAAAAACATCTTTTTTCACATTGCCCGTATAAGTTTGTGCAATAGTTCTAAGCAATTTTTTATACTCATCGTACATTTTCTCATAGGCGTTCTTTCTAACTTCCCTATTATCGCTTGTCATGAAATAACCATACTTTGAATGAGACAACTCAACCATTTCTCCGTTCTCGTCAGCCATTTCACCAAACTTCATGTCCGCATTGTTCAACATATTAAAGATATCAGAAAAACCACCGAAAACCTCGCTACCGTTAGCAAGCAACGCTTCCTCTTTTTCCGTTAAAGTATGTTTTTTATGTCTAATATATGATTTCAAAGACACATCATAGTCAGCAAACTCGCTGTCTAAAATTAAGTCTTCCAAATATTTATCTTCAAGTTTTGAAATCTCTGGCATAATATATGAACTTGCAACGCAGTACTTTGAATACACGTTTGACGCTTTGTCTGAATTAACCAAGCCAGTATTATCCGCCGTGTTCTCGTCAGATTTTTGTTGTGCATAGCAATAAAGTTTCTCAAACTTCAACATAATCTCGCCTTCGGTTTTGAAACATTTCAATAAGCTCACCCGATCACCAAGTGTGCCTTTGAACGCTTCTATCTTCGGTATTAATTTCAAGACTTCCGCTATCTCTTTCTCAAACTGCGTATCGTCAGCACAAAGGGGCGCTAAATCCCACTTGTACTTATTATCAATATCTTCTCTTTTCAAAATCTTAGACATAAATTACCTTCTTTTTTTTATTTTGAGTTTTTTTGTTTTAGTTAAGACTTGGGCTCTGCCCAAACCCGCAAGGAGCATAGCCACTTGACCCTTTCTGTTGCTGTTGTTTTTTTTGCCAACGCCATTTGGGTAGCTTTCTTTTTTTTCGTTTATGGTTTTGTTTTAGTTAAGACTTGGGCTCTGCCCACACCCGCAAGGAGCATAGCCCCTTGACCCTTTTTGGTGCTGTTGTTTTTTTGCCAACGCCATTTGGGTAGCTTTCTTTTTTTCGTTTATGGTTTTATTTTTATATTTCTTTAGTTTTCTTTGTTTGGTTTATTTAATTTGTTCATTAGTTTATGTTATTGCTATGTATAATAGTTTTCACCTTACAATGTTTTTCTATACAGAATTAACAAAAACATTCCAAGCCATACCCATTCCCATACACAGCAAAAAAAATCGCCATAACAAAAAGCGGGTCAAGGGGCTCAAGCTCCTTGTTGGGGTTTGGGGCGAATAGCCCCATTTCTCTTACCTAAAAAAATCCAAAAACTCATACAATAAACCCATTCCCATGCACAGCAAAAAAATCACCATAACAAAAAGTGGGTCAAGGGGCTCAGCTCCTTGTTGGGGTTTGGGGTGAAACCCCATTTCCCTAAACGAAAAAATCCAAACAAAAACCAAAAAAATTAATTTTTATTACTATGTAACGGAGCAGGGATTCTGCCGCCACGAGAGATCATTTTATCGCAAGAGAACGTGTTGATTTTGCAGATTGGAGCGAAACCAAGCAGTCCACCGAAAGTAGCAGTATCGCCGATAGTTTTTCCGTGAACAGGAATAACACGAACCGCAGTGGTTTTATTGTTTACAACACCTATGGCAGCTTCGTCAGCAATTAAGCCAGCGATTGTTGATGCTGGAGTGTCGCCAGGAATAGCTATCATGTCAAGACCAACGGAACAAACCGCCGTCATTGCTTCTAGTTTTTCTAAAGTAAGAGAACCGCACGCAATACCGTTTATCATGCCGATATCTTCACTTACAGGAATGAACGCACCGGACAAACCGCCGATGTGGTTGGAAGCCATAAGACCGCCTTTTTTCACAGCATCGTTCAGCATAGCAAGTGCAGCAGTGGTCCCGCAAGCACCTACACTTTCAAGCCCAATTTCTTCTAAGATATGAGCAACAGAATCGCCCATAACAGGAGTTGGAGCAAGTGAAAGATCCACGATACCGAATTCAGCACCAAGTTCTTCGCAAGCACGTTGTGCAACAAGTTGACCTACACGAGTAATCTTGAAAGCAGTTTTTTTAATTTCTTCAGCGATGTCGGTAAGATCTCCACCCTTAATTTTCTCAAGAGCACATTTCACTACACCGGGACCGCTTACGCCTACGTTTACTACTTTGTCGCCCTCACTTACGCCATGGAACGCTCCAGCCATAAATGGGTTATCTTCAACAGCGTTAGCAAAAACTACAAGTTTAGCGCAACCGATTGAATCGTTTTCACGAGTAAGGTAAGCCGTTTCTTTGATTACGTCACCCATCATCGCAATGGCATTCATGTTAATTCCAGCACGAGTTGAAGCAACGTTTACTGAACTACATAATCTTGAAGTTTCAGTCAATGCTTGTGGAATACTCTTGATGAAAGATTTTTCGCTGTCAGTGAAAGATTTTTGAACCAGTGCAGAATAGCCACCGATAAAATCAATACCAAGTTCATGAGCAGCTTTATCAAGAGCCTTTGCAAGTTTTATGTATTCGTTAGGGAATGGAGCAAAGATAAGTGACGCAGGAGTTACAGAAACTCGCTTGTTCACTATAGGAACACCAAGCTCCCTAGAAATCTTCTCCGCAGTAGCAACTAACTTAGCCGCTTCTCTAGTTATTTTATCATAAACAGCAGTAGCCGTTTCGTCAGCAGT
Source organism: uncultured Clostridia bacterium (assembly GCA_947039455.1). GTDB lineage: Bacteria > Bacillota > Clostridia > Christensenellales > CAMQZB01 > CAMQZB01. The sequence continues at coordinate 55,308 of CAMQZB010000005.1, read as the reverse complement.
ACCTCTGATACAGTCAAACAAGGAAATTCCAAGAGTGATAGTTCTTACATCAAAGTGCTGATTGTCGATCATTTCAATAGTTTCAAATATTTCATTTATTTTCATAATACACCTATCTTAAAGTTTATGCATGCAATTGAAGATAGCTTCATGTTGAATTTTGATATCAACACTACAGCTTTCGCCCAAAAGTTCGAGTTTTTTCTTGATAGCTTCAAAGTCAAGAGTAGAACTTTCCATGTCTACAACCATCATCATAGTGAAATATCCTTGCATGATAGTTTGACTGATATCCTCAATATTAATATTCATTTCATTTAGTTCTTTAGAAACATAATATATAATGCCTTTTTTGTCTTTACCCACAACTGTTAATACCGCTCTCATAAAATTCACTCCTTATTCAACGTATAATTTCATATATCTTTTAATTTTACCATATTTTCATAAAAAAGTAAATTCATATTAATAAGAGATAAAAATTATTTATTCTATATTCGTATTTTCCACCCCCAACATGGGTAGTTCATATGTTATTACACAAAAAAAAGGCACTTCATTTGACTATAAATCAAAAGCAGTGCCTTATCGCTATGCTGTTTTAGTTAGATTTTATCATAAATTGCATAATCTTGCATTTGTTTTTATGGTAAAACTACTTAATATTATTTCTATCTTTGATTTCAAGAGAAACCCTGTCTACTATGTATTGATAGTCAAAGTGCGGAATTGAACAATCGGTACAGTCCTTTACTCCGCTTTCCAAATATTTACAGTTACCGCCACAGCTATCTAAGAAATACAGTGGGCAGTAGCAAAACATACAAGAAAACTTACTTTCATCGCTGACTTTGTGGCAAGGAAAGTATTCACATTCTTTATTCTGAAAAAATTTAAAATTCTCTGTTTCAACTTCCATACTCGCTCCTTAATCTAATATTTCACTGTGTTTCTCAATTTAATAATCTAATTTAAAACTGATACAACTTATAAAATATTTATAACGTTTTACTAATTTGTAATTTATCTATATACACTAACAGTAGCAAAAGCACCGATAGCACAACCCTCGCCGATTAAACCCATACCCTCATTAGTGGTAACAGTTATGCCGATTTTATTGTTAGGAATATCCAAAATGCCACCAAGGACTTTTTTCATATCTTCAATATACGGTGACAACTTTGGCTGTTCCGCAATGATAGATACCGACAAATTACCGATACGATACCCTTCTTCACTTACTATTTCCATAACACGACTTAGCAAAACCTTGCTGTCAATACCGCTGAAACTCTCATCAGTGTCAGGAAAATAATGTCCTATATCACGCTTTCCTAAGCTTGATAAAATACTATCCATAACAGCATGAATTGGAGCATCACCGTCACTGTGTCCTAAAAGCCCCTTGCTGTGTGGCACTTCTAAACCGCAAAGAAATAGTGGTCTACCCTCCACCAACTGGTGAATATCGTAACCAATACCTGTCAAAATAGTATTTTCAATATCGTTCAAATAAGTGATTTTCTTATTTTTATCACTACCTTCAATATATTTTGGCGTACCGATATACTCCGAATAAACTAAGCTATCATCAGTGAAATTTGCACTGTCACCATACTCTAAAATTGCTTTTTCATAAGCAGTAACGATATTCTCCAAAACGAAAGTTTGTGGAGTTTGAATTCTCACCACGCTGTCACGGTCAACTACTTCCAAAAGATTTTCGCCGTCGCACATACGCAAGGTATCAACAACTTTTATAGAAGCAATACCGCTACCAAATTTTTTCGCTGAAACTATGCTGTCCAAAATAATTTTATCGTTAACAAAAGGTCTTGCGCCGTCATGAATAACTACGATATCGCTGTCATTCCCTAACGATCTAAGTCCACTTAAAACCGACAAAAATCGAGTATTTCCACCGTCAGCGAAAGTTACTTTTTCTTGGTGCTTGAAAATATTCTCCATTTCCGCATCACCACTTTTTCGCACGATTACTATTTTATCAATGTGTTTTGAGTTGTTAAAAACGTCAAAAGTTTTTCTGCCTACTAAATCACCTTCCACCGAGTGTAGCAATTTATTCTTCTCCGACATGAACCTTTGACTGTTCCCAGCCATAAGCAAGATTGCACTAGTCACAAGAAATCACCTCGTACAAATACTCAACATTCTCTTTTTTTACGTGCTCAGGGGTTTCTAATATCTTGAATTTCAATTTTCTGTTACCGAAAGCCACTTCAACCACATCACCAACTTTAACTTGCGCTGACGGTTTCGCTACCTTGCCGTTCACTTCGCACCTGCCATTGTCCGCCGCCTCGTTTGCAACTGTTCTGCGTTTTACTATTCTGCTTACTTTTAAATATTTATCTAATCTCATGTGATTTATCCTTAATCATAATTTATAATATAACATTATTATACACTATATGTTTTTTTTGTCAAACTTTATTCTTGTTTATTTGTTTTTTGGTTGGTTCGTAAGTTAGATGGGGCTATTCGCCCCATGCCCCAACAAGGGGTTTCTCCCCTTGACCCTTTTTGGTGCTGTTGTTTTTATGCCAACGCCATTTGGATTGCTTTCTTATTTTCGTTTTTCAATTTGTTTTATTAATTAAATTCTATTTCTCACAACACCACACCTTACCCACCACAAAACTCCCCATAACCCAAAAACCACCACTCAAAAAAGCGGGTCAAGGGGGTCACCCCCTTGCGGGGTTTGGGGCGGAGCTCCATTTCCCTTACCTAAAACATCCAAAAAAAATCTCACTACCCAACACAAAACTCCCCATCACTCCAAAATTCACCAACTCAAAAAAGCGGGTCAAGGGGCTCAAGCTCCTTGTGCGGGTTTGGGGTGCATAGCCCCATTTCCCTTACGAACCAACACAATCAAAAAAAATAACTCTATACGAATATAGAGTTATTTTAATTTATAGGGATATTATAGTAATTGTATTGATTAAAGCATTATTACGCCTTTGTTAAGAACGCAGTTAGGGTCAAGACTTTCTTTAAGTTTGTACATAAGAGGGTAAGAAGTGCCGTGTTCTTGAGGCATCCACTTAGTTCTATATCTACCAGAACCGTGGTGATGAGCAATACTACCGCCACGAGAAAGAGTCTCTTCCATTATGATTTTAATAACACTCATGTAATCAGATTCAGCATATTGTACTTCTCTCGCCATCAAAGCGAATTGGAAGTAGATGTTAGTACCGTTCAGGTAACTGTGTGAAGAGTGACCACCAACGAAAGCAGCATTAGGTACGTCTTTAGGGATTCTAGCGCAAACAGCTTTATAGATTTCACCGATTTGTGACCAGCTAGCAGAAATCTCACAAGTATCAGCAAGAAGTCCCATTTTGAAATATTGATCACTAGTTTTATCCATGTCAAAACTTACATCGTTTCTGTGAACGATCCAAGACTCAACTGGTTTAGTACCAAGAGAAACCGCGCCATGTTTTTTAACAATAGCATCAACAGCTTCACCTGTAGCTTTAGTAATAGATGCAGGACCTTCAGCAACGAACAACATTAAAGCCTTGCCTTGGGTTGTGCAGTTGTTGAAAAGCATTTGAACTTCCATTGGATCGTGCAAACGCACAACCGCAGGACGGTAACCTTCAACAATAATTTCACGTATAGCTTTCAAACCAACTTCAGTACCGTCGATTTCGTAAGCATTCATCCAACGATCAGCAGGATTGAATTTGAAGATTTTGATAGTAGTTTCAGTAACGAAACCTAACGTACCTTCGCAACCAATAAACAAATGTCTAAGATCAGGACCAGTAGATCTTCTAGGCACATTCTTAATACGAACCACTTCGCCATCAGCTAAAACAGCCTCAAGACCTACAAGCATATCTTCGATACCACCGTAAAGTGAAGACCATTGACCGATACTACGAGTAGCAACAAGACCACCCATTTGAGCTACTGGTTGAGATTGTGGGCTGTGACCAGTAGTGTATCCACGCTCGTTCAAATATTGTTCAATATATAATAAAGGTGTACCGCAAAGAGCAGTTAATTGCATATCCACTTCGTTAAATTCAAGAATTTCGTTCATGTTAGACGCGTCAACAACAACGCCTCCTTCCAATGGCTCAATACCAAGAGTAACTGATGATCCACCAGTTCTTGGAGCTACAGGAACTTTGTTTTCGTTTAGGAATTTCAAAACTTCAGACACTTCTTTAGTTGATGAAACTTTAACAACGCAAGCAGCACGAGCTACATTATAAACCCCTTCGCAACGTTCGTGACGACGGAATCCAATATAATCTTTTGACGCTTCTAAAATATTAGCCTCAACTGTTGAAACATTATCTTGCCCAACAAGTGCAACCAATCCATTAATAATCAAACTTTTCTCCATTTTTTAAACCTCTTTATTTATATATTTTTTATTTTTTATTTTTCGTAAATATCAAATCAACTTCGTATCGGTTACGCGACCGACTTAATATCTATAGGTTTATTATACACTATTTTTTTCATTTGTCAATAGTATTACAAAAGTTTTTAAATATATTTTATTTTGTGTAATTTATAGATACAGAGATACTTAATAATATATTTTATTAAGTTATTTTTTTCTCAATGATAAAAGAACCTCAGCTGATGTTTGAAAAATATCCGCAACTATGCCATGGTTCGCTATTGTCATAATATTAGCGTCAGGATCAGCGTTTATAGCAATAAGTGTTTTCACACCGCCCACCCCTGCTAGGAATTGTGCGGAACCTGAAATACCAAAAGCAAACATTAAATCCGCTGAAACAGCTTTTCCACTTAATCCAACTTGGCGTGATTGTGGCATAAGTCCAGCCTCAACTAAAGCACGAGATGAGCAAAGTTCACCGCCTATTTCATCAGCAAGTTTTTGGAAAACAGCAATTTCTTCTTTTTTCTTCACCCCATTTCCAATAGCTATCAAAATTTTGGCGTGAGATATATCACTATCCACAGCTTTTTTCACTATCTTTAAAACATCATATTTCGACACCACTTCAAGACCCTGAACTTTCACAATTTCAGCTTGAGTTTTTACATCAACGGTAATTTTGAATATTTTTTCACGTACCGTTGCAATTTGTGGACGAGAATTTTCTGTAAGTATTTCCGCCATGATGTTTCCACCAAAGGCAGGACGAATTTGAATAAGATTTCCATTTTTATCGATTTCTAAGCTAGTGCAGTCAGCAGTCATGCCCGTTTCACACTTTACCGAAATGTAAGGTACGATAGTTTTCCCTTGATTAGTTGCCCCCACAAGAAAAATACTAGGCTTCACTTTTTCAATTATACTATGCAAACAATCCCCCACAAGATCAAGTTTAAAATCAGCGAATTGTTCACCTTCCGCAACGAACACAGTATCAACTCCGCACGTTTTCAATTCTTCTAGGTTGATATTGTGATTGATCACTACCCCAAAAACTTTCTCAGAAAGTGTGTTTGCAAGCTCACGAGCCTTGCCTATAAGCTCTTTTGAAACTTCTGAAAGTATATTGTCTTTAATTTCAAGATAAACCATAACACCACTCCACAGTGTAGTATCAAATTCCTTTTTCTCTAACCCCAAAACAGTTATAGCACTAGTTGGGCAAGCAGTTATACACTCAAAACAAAAAGTACAATTATCATTGAAAATTGGATATTTATTTTCTATTTTTACCCCTTGAAATTTACAGGATTTTTCACAAATACCACAGCTAATACACTTGCTGTTATCAACACTTAATATAGCCACTGTTACAAATCCCCCTTTTTCACACTTTCAAACTTACCTTTTAAAAACTCCAATCCGCCCTCTTTGATTATGTTATTACTAGTTTCAAAAACTGTATTATAAATTCTCAAAACGGAAGTTTTAGAACCTGATAGTCCATAATTGTTATTGTTTTTATCAAATAAATCATCTAAAGAAATAACAGGAAATACTGCTTTCTTAGCGGATAATTTCCCACGCAAAGATGGAATACGAGGCAAGCCACAGTCTTTATCTACGGAAATCACTGCAGGAAGCGGACATTTTGTTATTGCGTTATGCTTACCAAAATCACAGCTAGCAGTAATGTTTTTTTCGTCAATTTCAACTACTTCATTTACAAAAGGCAATCCACAGATATTCATGTGCGTAGCTAGAGCAATGGCAACTTCCCCCGTGTCACCGTCGGTTGTTTGTCTACCGCAAATCACTAAATCAAATCCACCAACGAAAGTTATTGCTTCGGAAAGGGTCTTTGCTGTTGCAAAAACATCAGCCCCAGCAAAAGCCAAATCCGATACTAAGTACCCTCCGTCAACACCCATAGCAACGGAATCAATCAGCACTTTTTTCGCTGAACCTGCACCCATAGTAAAAGCAAAAACTTCGCCCCCAACACGTTCCCTAATTCGAAGTGCCATCTCAACAGCAAACAAATCATAAGGATTGATGACGGAAGTTTCGCCATTTCGGATAAGCGTACCGCTTTTTTTGTCCATCAAACTTTTGTTGTCCGATGGTACTTGTTTTACACAAACTGCAATTTTCAAAACTTTTCTCCTGTACTTGTTCTATGATTTTCTAGCAATTAAAGATACTTTCTTTATCGAAAAACTCTTTAACTTTCTTTATATTATCTATAAATTCTTTGTTGACAACATTATTTAAACAATTAATACGTGTTTTTCCAACACCGTTTTCAACAAAGTTAGTTCCGCCATTTTTGATGTTATATTCACACATATCAGCTAGAATATTTTTAGCATGTTGAAACTCATCAACATTATTTGGAAGCAAATTCAGTTGCAAATGGTTTTCACCAATATGCCCAAATACAAAGTATTCAACACTAGACTTTTTAAGAATTTCTACGTTTCTATTTATAATATCTTCTAACATGCTATCTTGTAATTTAAAATCCATTGATAGTTTGAAAATACTGCTGTCAATGTTTTTCGCATTTTGAATTGCACTGTTGCCACCCTCTTGAACAGCATGGCGAAAATGTTGAAACTTCTCAAGTTCAGAAGGTAAAACCCCCGCCCAAGTATCACTTTCCGCGCCACCCTCAGCTTCAAATTTATCCAAGATTTCCATTAATGCAACTTCAATTTCTTCTTCCAACTCACTTTCAATTTCCAAGTATATGGCAGATTGAAATTCACTGCGGTAATCAGGTATAGATTTTAGCTTAGAAGAAGTTTTTTTCCACTCACCAACAATATCTAGTGTTTTTTTATCATAGTATTCAAAGACCGATAAATCAACATTATTATTATCTTCTAAAAGATTGTTCACATAATTTTTAAATTCAACGACTTTCTCAACTCTATTAAAAAAGAACATAACGCCCCAACGGTTAGAAGGTGTTTTTCTCAAAATCACGTCAAGTTCCAAAATCAAACCTAACTGCCCTTCACTGCCAGCTAGCAATTCAATCATAGTAGTTTGTTCAGCTAAACTACTGGCTATACTACATTTTTCGTCACATGAAATAGTTTTAACATCGCCATTAGAAAAGAGTATTTTCACAGAGTTTATGTGGTTTGCAACACCACCGTATTTTAGAGAATTCATGCCTTTAGCGTTGTGGGAAAACAAACCGCCAAAAGTTGCCGTTTCTTCCGTTGGATTAGGAAGAAAATCTACATTTTCGTTGATATTTTTGATATGCTCACGAAGTTGACCCAGAGTCACCCCTGATTGCACCTTCACAATATATTCTTCTCCCACAGAAGTAGTATCCAATATTTTATTCATTTTCTCAAAGCTCATAGTATGGGAAACCAATCCAACACCTGCACCAACTAATCCAGTTCTAGATCCTTGAGCAGTAATTTTTTCGCCACTATTTTTAATATAATTAAAGATTTCCACAACTTCATCACAAGATGTTGGGAAAGAAATAGTTGAACTATTGCCAACAAATTTCGACTCGTCCTTGTTGTAATCAATATATTTATCACTTATTTGAAAAATTTCCATAAATACTCCTTAACCCTGAATTTTCTCTAGCAACATATCCACATATTCCTGAACATCGCCAACTATTCCATAATTACTATTTTTGAAAATCATAGCGTTTTCATCTTTGTTTATTGACAAAATAGTACCGCAATTTTCAATACCAGCCACAAAAGGCAATGCACCAGAAGCACCAAATACTATGGCAACTTTCGCTGAAACAGCCTTTCCTGAATTCCCAATCATACGTGATAAATCGATAATACCGTCATAAGTCACAGGACGAGTACCGCCAATTTCTCCACCTAGCTTTTCTGCAAGTTGTTGATATTTCTCTAAAGTGTTTTTCTTTACACCACGGCCAATAGCCACAAGAATTTCACATTGCTCCAAAGCATTTTCTTCAGCTTTTACAATAGTTATCCCTTCCAAACCATCAAACCCAGTGTCCACATGGGTCACGTGATTAATGGTGCAAGTATAATTCATATCAGATTTCAATGAATTCATTGTAGCAACCAATTTTCCGTTGCATTGAAATTCACCCATCAGATTTTCCGAATAAACTTTTTTGGTAATATATACTTCGCCACCATTAACACTAATACCGTTACAGTTCAGCATAACACTTGCCCCTGTTTTTGTACCGAAAAACCCCGCAAATTCATTTCCTAAAGTATTTTTAGTTATTAACATAATATCAGTTTCATTATTTTCAGCTATAGCTCCACCGAGTTTTTTCATATCACCAAGAAAATCGCATTGGAAAATTACGGTGTTTTTAGGTAGATTTATTTCCGTATTAAATACTTTATCACTAGAAAAAACGCAAATTGAATATACTTCACTAGCGAGATTTTCCGCAAGTTCAAATAATCCATTGTGTTTTTTCAAATCAATATCGTTGTTACAAATTGTTAAAACTGTGATTTTCATTTTCCCACCTCATTTAGGATATTATCCATAATAAACTGTACATTTTCTTGCAAGTTACCCACAAGCATTTCACAATTCAAATCTTTGTTTTCTCTTTTTAGTGATACTAATTTCAAATTGTTTTCTATGTTACTTAAATTCAAATCAGTAAATTCAACAACCGTTGCTGTTTTTGAAGATACTTTTAATCTATCACGTAAAGTAGAAAATCGCAAATATGGATTGTTAGAATTAGAGAAAGACACAACGCAATCACCAGTTATTTTTCCAAACATCAAGCCATCATCAATATTTTTTGTTAATTTCAATTCACCATTATTATAAGTAATTTCATTTGCACTTAAAATATATGGCACATTCAATTTGTTCGCTAAATGAAAACCTGTAATTCCGCAATTCGATGTTGAATCTTCATTTCCAAGTAGTATTAAATCAAATTTCTCTACCGATGTTTTTGCAATAATTTCACTGACCAGTTCAGGTTGAAAATCAAGTTCGCCACAGCCTTTCACTTGCACAACTTCAGAAATTCCAACTGCAAATAAATTCTTTACAAAATTATCGTAATTCCCATCACCAATAGTCAGTGCGGTAATATCACACTGAACATTTTCCAACCTTGCACTATCTTTTAAACGCAAAGCATTCTCCAACGCACTCTCGTCGAAACAACTGATAACATCTTTCACATAGGATAACTCAAACTCACTAGAATTTGCAATTTCCCAATCTCGATCTATAACATAATCCATGTCTTTTACAATTTTAAAACATACTAAAACTTTCATAATTCACCTAATTGCATCTTATTTTTCATTGTAAGTATAACCTTCCAAAACAAATTTGTCAACATTTATTAAATTAATCAAAAAAAAGTGAAACCAAAACTATATTGCGATTGTATATATTAATGAAAGAATATTTCATAGAAAAGGAGAAATTATATGAAAAAAATTATTGCACTTATATTGTGTCTAGCAACAGTATTTTCATTTGCTGGCTGTAGCAATGGAAGAACTAAAACAAATTTAGAGGGCGATCTTAGTGAAATTCTAACAAGCATTTACTCTAATACGGAAATCTATAAAGAGCCTGCATATCCATTTGTTCAAACGCCTATCAGCGAAGACAATTGCGGAACTAACCTTGACATGACATACGAAAAACTGTCTGAATCAGTTGACGAAGCGGTTGAATCCGTATCATCAATTGGTGCATTGACTCACTCAATGATACTTTATAAATTAAACGACAAAGCTGATGTTGACCTGTTCGTTTCTGATTTATCTAAGGCACTAAAGAATGACCGTTTTGGTTGTTTGAAAGCTAAAAACAGTTCAGTAATTGCTTCTGGCAACTACGTACTTTCAATCGTTGACCATGGAGAGACTTGCGAAGAAATAATAACTGCTTTCCAAAAATTGGCAGGGGAATACACTGAATCAGTTGATGTTGAATACGAAATATCAGGTGGAATGCTTAAACCGTAATTAGCAATATTATTTTGTTTACATAACATTATAGATACAAAATTACATATTTTATTTAACAATCCAAACAGCATATATATATTAGAAAAAGTGGTAAGTCTTATTTTCATAAGGCTTACCACTTTTTTCTGTTTTTAATTAAACAATTTTAGTAACTTCATAGCCAGCTGCAATAATTGCAGTTTTCAAAGCCACGTCATCAATATTATCAGTTAGCGTAATAGTAGCAATTTTCTTTTTCAAATTCACTTCTACTTTAGATACGCTCTCCATTGCATTCAAAGTGTTTTCCACCTTTCCTTGACAATGTTTACACATCATACCTTCAATATAAATTTTCTTTTCCATATTGTTCTCCTTTTTAATTTTATATTTAAAAGCGTTCAATCTTAGAGCATTTCCAACCACAAAAAGCGAGCTGAAACTCATAAAGAAAGAAGCCATCATAGGGTTCATAAAAATTCCAAAACTACTCAAAGCCCCCGCCGCAATCGGTATTCCAACTACGTTGTAGAAGAACGCCCAAAACAGGCTGACTTTGATGTTCGCAACAGCGGATTTACTTAGATTAATCATAGTAGGAACTGCCATCATGCTTTCCGCAATCAGCACAACCGACCCGCAGTCGATAGCAACATCAGTGCCAGTAGACATAGCAATTCCCACGTCCGCACCTTTCAATGCAGGGCTGTCGTTGATACCGTCGCCAACGAAAGCTACCACGCCATTTTTTTGTTCCGCTTTCACAACCGACAGTTTATCCTCAGGCAAAACCTCCGCATAGACTGTATCAATTCCAAGCTCATAAGCAATAGCATCAGCGGTTTTCTTAGCATCGCCACTAACCATAGCTGTTTTAATTCCCATACTCTTTAACGCAGAAATAGTACCTTTGCTAGATTCTTTAATAGTATCAGCAACCACAATCAGAGCAAGCAGTTTTTCGCTACCTAAAAACAGCACAGTTTTTCCTATATGTTTGTTCTCGATTTCAGTAACTATACTTTTATCATACCCAACATTGTGCTTTTCCATAAGTCTTTGATTTCCAAGATAGTAAGAAACGCCATCTAGTTCACAACTAGCACCAAAACCGTTGAAATATTGAAAATTCGCAACATCAACAATTTGAACATCTTTAGTTTTGCCGAATGTAACAATACTCTCAGCGATTGGGTGACTGGACATTTTCTCAATACTAGAAGCCACAGAAAGAGCAAAATTGTCTTTAGTTTCTTGGATTTCTACAAAATCAATAACTTTCAAATTTCCTTCAGTAAGGGTTGCTGTTTTGTCAAAAAGCACAGTAGTGATAGATTGACCACGTTGTAAACTTTCCGCATCTTTATACAAAATACCAAGTGATGCCCCCTTTCCAGTAGCCACCATTACCGTTAACGGAGTTGCTAGACCTAAGGCACATGGGCAAGAAATTACTAATACCGAAATACTGTAGTTTAACGCAGTAGTAAAATTGCCGTCAATAATCATCCATACTGCAAAAGTGAGAAGTGATATCACAACAACTACAGGGACGAATATTAGTGAAATTTTGTCCGCTAGTTGTTCGATTGGAGCTTTGCTAGATCCAGCTTCTTTTACTAACTTTATGATTTTGAAAAGGGTAGTTTCCGCACCAACTTTCTCAGCACGAACTTTCAAGAATCCACCTTTGTTGATTGAAGCTGATGTGACATTGTCACCAACTGAAACTTCTACTGGAACGCTTTCCCCAGTAATTGCGGACTTATCCACAAAACTTTCACCGAAAACCACAACTCCATCAACCGCAAGACTTTCGCCAGGTTTGATAATTACGATATCACCAATAACAACATCACTTGCAGAAATAGAAATTTCCACTCCGTCACGTTCAACTACTGCCACATCAGGAACTAGCTTGTACAACTTTTCAATTTCTTTAGTAGTTTTCTTTTTAGACTTTTCCTCAAGCCATTTACCTAATGTAACTAGCGTTAAAATCATTGCAGCGGATTCAAAAAACAATCCCATAGCAAGATTATGACCATAGATTAAATCACTGTAATTCATTGCGATTCCAACAAAATACAGCATACTAAACACATAGGACGCAGTAGAACCTAGCGCAACAAGACTGTCCATATTTGGTACGCCTTTCCAGATTGCACGGAACCCTTTAGTGAAAAATGCGAAGTTCACTATCACTATTGGAGTGGTTAAAAGTATTTGAGCAATTGCGAAATACAAAGGGCTTGTGCTAGGACTTAGAAAGCCAATTACAGGCAATCCAACCATATGCCCCATAGTTAAATACATCAACGGTACAAGGAAAATCATAGAAATCCAAAACCTTTTCTTCAGCTTTTGCTCCTTATTAACCAACTCAACCGCTACTTCTTCACCTTCATAATAAGCTTTGTAACCAAGGGCATTCACTTCATCAATAAGCTTTTTGTCCTTAATAAGATTATCGTCGAATTCAACAGTCATGCTTTCACCAAAAAGATTTACCGCGCAAGATTCCACGCCTTCGATCTTTGAGAGCTTACTTTGAATACCGCTTGCACAAGCTGAACAGCTCATGCCTTTAACAATATATGTTTTCTTTTCCATTATAAAAAAGTTCTCCTAAATTTTACTGTTTATATTATTATACCACTTACAAGCTAATTTATCAATAAACTTGTAAGTGATATTAAAAAAATGCTACCACAAAATTAAGTGTGATAGCATATTTTATTTACATTTACATATCTACTAGTTATTGCAATTATTTTTTTTCTTTACTACTGCAAGAACTTTTGCAACCGCCACAGTTTCCACTGCAACCGCTGTTCTTACTACCACAACCGCAACCGCCTTTACCCTTCTTTCTTTGAATTAAGTTGTAAATCACTGTTGCAATTACGATAGCACTAGCTGAAATTATTATTATTATTTCAATAGGTTCCATAATTGTCTCCTTATTTATAAAAGCGCCAAGGCTTTTCTACTGTTTCTTTTTTCTCTAATAATTATTGCACCGACTATTATAATAACCAAAGCAACGGCAACTGAAATTCCGATAATTGGGTTCCATGCAATCAATGTGCCTAACCAGAAAATTACTAGTGAACATAGATATGAAGTAATCATCCAGAATGCAATTGTAATCCATGTGTGTTTTCTTGAATTTAGTTCACCTGCCGCTGCAGCAACTGCTGCCATACATGGTACGGATAGCAAGTTAAATGCCATATAAGATAACATAGCAGGAATTGCTACGCTCACTCCGCCAATAGTTCCGCCGATTCCAAGCATAAGAACACCTAAAGAAGTTCCTACTATTTCACCAGCTTCTATTCCTTCCGCACCTTCAATTCCGCCAAACAAGCCTAAAGTTCCAACTACCATTTCTTTTGCTATCAAACCAGTGATAGCGGCAACAACGAATATCCATCCATTTTCGCCCATTCCGAAACCAAGGGGAACAAATAGCCATGAAATTCCTCGTCCTATAGTACCAATGATACTTTCCGCACTATCAGTTACCATTTCGAATCTGAAATTGAAACTTTGAAGCACCCAAAGTACGATTATCGCACCAACAATAACTGTTGTTACTTTCTTGATATAGTGTTTTAATTTATCCCAAAGAAGAACCGTAATGTTTCTCGCTTGTGGTGAGTGATAAGTTGGCAACTCCATAATAAATGGTTGGGTGTCCCCTTTCACAATTGTGTTTTTCAATATAAATGACGCAATAATTGCTATCGCTATACCGAAAATATAAGTACCGAAAACTAAAAATTCAGCATTAATTCCTGAATACTGCGCAGCGAAAACTGCTCCGAATGCTGCCCATATAGGCAATTTTGCTCCACAAGAGAAGAAAGGTGTCAACATAATAGTACGACGACGTTCCGCATCATTCTCCAATGTTTTCGTACCCATAATTCCTGGGATTGCACAACCAAAACACATTACTAATGGCATAAACGCTTTACCTGACAAGCCCATTCTTCTGAATGCGCGGTCTAAAATAAATGCAACTCTCGCCATGTATCCGCTGTCTTCTAAGATTGCGATAAAGAAATATAGAGTTAAGATTTGCATTAAGAATCCAAGAACAGCTGAAACGCCACCCCAAATTCCGTTGTAAATCAAACCAGTATACCATGTGCCTGCTGGAAGTGCGTTACTAATTAATCCGTCAATCCAACCTGTACCTAAACCTAGAATGTTAGTTAAAATAATACCAGGGGAATTGATTTTACCGCTACCGAAAATAGCACTGTCAAAGCTGTCTGGGATTAGACCACCAAGGTAGAAAAGGTTTTCGCTGAAAGTCATGTGGAATACGCCGAACATAATAAGCAAGAAAATTGGAATACTCCAAATTCTATGAGTCATTACTCTATCCACTTTTTCACTAGTAGATAGTCCTGTATTTTCCTTTTTCACAAGTGCAGAAGAATAATGAGCGGTGATGTTTTTATATCTTGCATCAGCCACTACTCCTTCATAGTCACCTTGGAAAATTCCTGTATCAACATCCTCTTTTAAAAGATTTACTTTTTCTTGAATTTCTAAGTTGTGCACAATTTCAAGTTCATCGTTTTCAATCATCTTCACAGCATGGAAAGCCTTATCCGTCATATCCGTTGATTCATACAATCCAATAACTTCATTATATAAATCAGTAATCATACTGTCTTTTACAACAGACCAACCAATACGTTTTTCTTTAGTGGCAGCTACTGCTTTTTTCATTAGGTCTTGAAGATTGTTTCCTTTCAAGGCACTAATTTCTACGCAAGGAACTCCAAGCGCTTTTTCAAGTTTCGCTATGTCAACAGTAGCTCCTGATTTTGCTAGCAAGTCACTCATGTTAAGAGCAACAATAATAGGTGTATCAAGTTCAAGAAGTTGAGTAGTTAAATACAAGTTTCTCTCTAAGTTTGTTACATCTACTATGTTAATAATACCGTCGGGCTTATCTTCAAGCATAAAGTTTCTTGACACCACTTCTTCAGGTGTGTATGGTGACATTGAATATATTCCTGGAAGGTCAACAATTTCAATTTGCTCACCTAGTTTTTTATACATTCCAACTCTCTTATCTACCGTTACCCCTGGCCAGTTCCCAACGTGGGCTGTGCTTCCGGTTAAGGCATTGAACAGGGTAGTTTTTCCACTGTTTGGGTTTCCCGCTAATGCAAATTTCATTCTGACACCTCCATAATCACTGTTTCCGCTTCAGTCTTTCGTAATGTTAATTCATATCCTCGTAAAGAAATTTGTATAGGATCACCAAGTGGCGCTACCTTTCTTAGCATTATTTCAGCACCAGGAGTTACGCCCATATCGAATAATCGACGACGAATTTTCCCATCAGCTTTTACGTTTCGTACCATTCCAATTTCTCCTGGTCGAAAATCTTTTAAAAGTTTTTCCATATTTTATCTCCAAATTATTTATTACTAATTAACGCAAGATGTTCTATTCTCATTTTTGAAGTTCGCTTAGGCGAACCACTTGTGAAAAAAAATGAGAACCTATGTAACATCTTATGTTCGCCGTAGCGAACTTATGCATTTAGTATAGCACACAATCTTTTTATATGTCAAGTTTTTAAACTAATAAATTTTAAAATTTTTTTTACAATCTTTTTATATCATATATCACACAACAATTATAGATATAAAAATCAGTTGAATTCCCTTTGTTTATCGGCATATGTGAATGCTATTGCATTTGTTAATTTATGCGATTTTGAAGATACTAATACAGTGAAAAAGTGTAAACTTCTGTTGAAAATTTCAAAATTTTCGAAAAAAGGTAGAAAAAACACTTGACAAGCTATACTATGTGATGTATAGTATAAACATACTATGCGACATATAGTACTATACAACAGGAGGTAAGTAAATGGACAAACAGCTAAAGCGTGGCGTCCTTGACATATGTGTTTTATCTTCATTGCAAGAAAATCCATCATATGGTTACAAGATAATTAAAGATGTTTCCTCTTGCATTGAAATTTCCGAATCCACTCTCTATCCTATTTTAAAAAGGCTTGAGGCGATGGAGTGCGTGGTTTCAAACAAAGTGGAACACAATGGAAGAATTAGAAAATATTATTCAATTACAGCAACAGGGAAATTAAGAATAGATGATTTCTTGTTAGAGTGGGAAAAACTTATGGACATCTATCAGTTTATTAAAGGAGAAAATGGCAATGTATAAAAATGAATTTTTGGAAAATTTGAAAAATAGATTATCCTCTTTGCCTATAGGCGAAGTGGAAAAAACCGTTGAATATTACCGTGAACTTATTGAAGATATGGTTGAAGACGGCATGACGGAGGAAACTGCAGTAGGCTCACTTCGTGATATTAATCACATCACCGACGAGGTCTTAAAAGATTATCACCAAAACAGTGACCACGGATCTACCAATAATGACAGCGAATACTGCGAAGCTAAAGCTACTTTCCATGACGGTTCTTTCCGTGATAAAGCTGGAGTTTTCTATGAAGAAAAAGTTAAACCTTTTGGCAATCATGAAACAAAAATTGGGAAAAAGAGATATCCAACTTGGCTTATTATAATTTTATCAGTTACAGCAATTATATGGATTCCACTACTATTAGGATTAGGTATTGGCGCAATCGGCTTGATATTTGGATTGTCTGTTGGGTTATTCGCACTAATTTTAGGACTATTTATTGCATTAATTGCAGTAATAGTATCCGTAGGATTTGTAGTTCCATTTTCTGGAATTGTTGTTCTCATAGCAACCCCAACCGCATTTATCACACTTGGAGCAATAGAAGGATTTATTTTCCTTGGTTCTTCACTTGCATTAATCGGACTTGGCATACTTGCAATTATTGCTTGTTGCTATCTTTTCAAATGGACAATACAGTTAATGAAAACATTTTGCAAATACATTATGGTATTTAGCAGATTTCTTACTAGAAAATTCAAATCAATGAGAGGTAAAACAAAATGAAAAAAACATCAAAAATATTTTTAATAATAGGAATAGTACTACTTTGTGTAGGGCTTATAATATTCCTTACGACAAGTGCATTCGTTGGCTTTAATTATGTTGACCTTAACTTATCATCTGTTGACTATGAATATCAATCAAAAACTATAGACTTACCAAACACAAAAGATTTAACTATTGATTCGAAAAACGCAACAATAGAAATTAAAAACTCTTTGGACGATAAAATTCACATAGAATATCACACCGCTGACCGATATGAATTAGAAATAGAATCTCGTGACAACACAATATATATAGATAAATTCACAGCAAAAAACGTGTCAAATTGGTTTAGTTTTTCTTGGTTTAGTTTTAATAATCATGATTACGATAAAGAAAAAATTGTGATTGCCATTCCAAAAGACTATGCAGATAATCTTACTATTAATTTAGAAGGTGGAACTGCTGATGTTGATTCTAGAAGTTCATTTAATTTAGAGGATTTTACATTAAATTCAACTAACGCATTCAACTCTGATATACAAAACATCACAACTAAAGGTGATATACATTTGAATTTCGA
This sequence comes from uncultured Clostridia bacterium, assembly GCA_947039455.1. Lineage (GTDB taxonomy): Bacteria > Bacillota > Clostridia > Christensenellales > CAMQZB01 > CAMQZB01. The sequence continues at coordinate 37,363 of CAMQZB010000005.1, read as the reverse complement.
AAATTCTTCAAACACGGATATTCTAAATTTGATTTCCACAGGAACCACTAATATCAAGGCAACAAACTCACACAATGTTGATGTAGAATATATTAAAGCAGGGCAAGACAGTGTGTTGGATTTTGGAAATGCAACCAACCTTGACATTGGTCAAATTGATATAAATGCCAATTTAACTATTACTGCTGACAATTCTTATAATGCTGATTTATTGAATATTGTAGCAGCAAAAAACTGTACTATCACTACTGGTAATTCCCATAACTTTAAAAGTGACTACCTTGAAATAGGTGGCGACTTAACTTTATCAAGCAAGCAATCATACAATATGAAATTATCAAACACTCAAGTTGGTGGCTCTTATGAGGTTGACCTTGCCGATGCTAGTAACTTCGAAATTTTCAATTTGACAGTAGGTAACAATTTAAATGTTTTAATTGAAAATGGATATAACAATTCTTTTGAGCATGTAACTGTTAAAAACACTTTGAAAATGGAAATTAATAATAATAGTAATTTTGATTTCGAAGATATTTCAGCTGATAGCCTAGCTACTTCAATTCTAAGTGGCATGGGTGATTTTGAACTAGTTCAAGCTAACCACATTGACATTACTATTGATGATTCTGCGAAATTTGATTTCAAAATTATTGGTAGCGAAAGCACATACAATATTACCGCTGATGTATACGATTGTCTTTCTAGCAAATACCCTCGCCAAAACTACAACGCAACAAACGCTTTGTCTCTAAAGATTAAAGCAACCGACTCAATCTTTGATGTTGAATTCATTTAACAACTACTAAATCATACTATATATAAACCTAAAGAAAAACACCCTTGCTAACCAATTGGATAGCAAGGGTGTTTTTTATTTATAGAGCGAGTTGCTCTAGTTTATTATTTTAATTTTGTTTATCTAGTTTATTTATTAATAACAGTAATTGATATAATGCTATCCACCGCCATAATTAATTATATTGGGAGTCTTTAAATGCACCATCGAAACTAACTTCGCCCTCGTTTAAAACGACAGTACGAAGATTGAAATTTTTTCCGTCCTCAATATCGCTGATACCAAATATAACAGTAGCAGGGAAATCAAGAAGAGTAGTTTTCAAAAATTCTATTGACTGATTTTTTTCTTCAGCAGACATTTCTTTAAAACAATCATCAAAAATCATCATTGAAGGATCACGTACTAGCCCACGAAGAACCGCGACTTGAAACCTATCAACAATAGATAATTCTTTCACAACAAGACCATCAAACTTGTCCAATCCAAACTTCAAAACAATATCACGTACTTTTTTTTCAATCATAGTTCTTTGATTACGTCTAATTTTCAAACCGTAAGCAATATTCTCCTCCACGGTTCTACCAAGATAGAGTAAAAAGTGCGAAGTGAGATAAACAGCGTTCAAGTCTTTTTGCAAAACATCTCTAACACTGCCTCCATTTAGCAAAATATCTCCGACGAATTTTGGGTCAAGAGTAGTCATCAGGCGAAACAACGTAGTTTTCCCTGCACCCTCAGCACCCATAACAACAACTTTTTCGCCGTCATTAATATTTATTGAAACATTCTTCAAAACCAATCTAGTTTTGATGTATTCTTTTGTAAGGTTTGAAATTTCTATTTTCATTTATTATTTTTTCCTAAATTCATTTATCGCTGAAACAATTAGTTGAGCGGCAGCTTCAATTCCAAAAACTGAAGTGTCAACAGACAAATCATAGTATTTAGACTCGCCCCAATTTTGATCAGTATAGTAGTTGTAATAGCTAGATCTTTTTTTATCAGCTTTTTTGATGTAACTAGCAAGATGTTTTTCTTCAATTTCAGGGTGACGAGATCTTACTCTGTCTTTTCTTTTTTCAACATCGTTGCTGTGAATAAAAACTGACAAAACATTTTCATAGTCTCTCAATATATAATCAGCACATCTACCAACCACCACTGCATTTTGAATATCGGCTATCTTTTTGATAACTGACATTTTATGTATGAAAAGATTGTCACTAGACATAGATTCAGAGAAAGAATAGAAATTACCAATCAAAGCACTTTGTACAGGAATCATGCTATCAGAGAAAAGCATACTGCGAGTCTCGTCAACATTCTCAAAAATATCTAAAGAAATTCCACTTTCCTCAGAGGCTAAAGATAAAATTTCTTTATCGTAATATTTAAACCCAAGCAGTTCCGCAACACGAGAAGCTACCTCACGTCCACCACTACCAAATTGTCTTCCGATCGTTAAACATACATTATTCATTCTTATCCTCCAACCCTATAATTTTTTCCATATGTATATATTATAGTGCAAAAAGTGCTTGTTGTCAATACTCAATTGAAAAACAGTTCAAATAAATTCAATAAAAAAAGTGTACTAAACGATAATTTACTACACTTTCTCCCATTTATTCAGTTTATAACTACTTAATTTCTTGTAAAAGAGGACTTTTCTTTTTATTTTTTTCGTACATTATATTTGCAATAACACAAGCTAAAACCATCACAAACCCAATAATTCCAAATACTCCTGGCAATTCCCCCACTAAAAAGAATACCCAAATCGGATTTAGAATTGCTTCAATCAATGCAATAAAAGACACAGTAGTAGGTGTTGTTGTTTTCACTCCTATTGAGAAAATGTAGTAAGGAATACCTAATTGAATTATACCTAATCCTAAAAGTGGCATGATTTCCGATGGTCCAAAAACTTCGATTTGAAAGTAAAAAGGTATCGCTATTATAAAACTTAAAAAGAAACCAAGAGTACTTGAAGCATGTGCGTCAGCATCTTTTCTTCCGTTTAGAAAAAACATTGTAGCGATAGAAATGCCTGCTAAAACCCCAAGTATATTACCTAAAATTCCACCACCGTTCATTTGATCCATAAATATAAATACAATACCAGAAAAAGCAATTAATAATATACCAATTTCAATAAGTTTCGGCATTTTCTTCAATGCAATACTCATCATAATCATAACAAAAATAGGTGCTGTATTTTGCATAACTATTGCATTAGCGGAAGTTGTGTATTTATTTGCCATAACGTAAAACGTCAAGCAAGCGCATTGTGCAATACCTGCCATAACAATGGTTTTATTAAATTTAGGGATTTTTCCGCCAATAATTAGTAAAGCAAAAAACGCAATAAATGAACGTAGTCCATTAATAACAATTCCACTTAAATCAGGTAGCATTTTGATAAACAACCCACCCGTACTCCACATTATTGCCGCAATAACTAATAACAGCTCACCCTTATAACTTTTAACCATAACACTTCTTCCTTTCAATTTCAGTAATTTTCCTTACTTGCTCTCATGATTATAACAAACCACATGGCATTTTGCAACTACTTGAACTACAAAAAAAGACTAACTAATTGAGAATTAATCACAATTAGTTAGTCTTTAGTTTCTTAATAAAACAGATTAGTCTTCAGCAACTTCTAAAGCTAGTTCCATCATAGTTTTGAATGTTGATTGACGTTCTTCAGCTGTACAAGCCTCGCCAGTGAACGGGCAATCTGAAATGGTACAAATAGCAAGTGCTTTTTTGTTTGCACGAGCAGCGTTCATATAAAGTGCTGCTGATTCCATTTCTACTGCTAAAACGTTGTTCATTTTCTTCCAAGCAGCTAAACTTTGTGCATCATCATAGAATGTATCTGAAGCATAAAGATTTCCGAAACGAATGTTAGAAATTCCAAGCTCTCTTGCTTTATCGTCCGCTTTTCTTACAAGTTCATATGACGCAATTGGAGCATAGTTTCCTGGTAAGTTGAATTGGTGAACGTAGTTTGAATCAGTACATGAACCCACGCCAACAACGATATCACGAAGTTTCAAATCAGGTGCAATAGCTCCTGCTGAACCGATTCTGATAATACTTTCAACTCCATAGAAATTGAAAAGCTCGTATGAGTAAATACCCATTGAAGGGATTCCCATTCCGCTTGCCATAACTGATACTCTTTTACCTTTATAAGTTCCAGTGTAGCCTTGAATTCCACGTACGTTATTAACTAATACTGAATTTTCCAAAAATGTTTCTGCTATGAATTTTGCTCTCAATGGATCTCCTGGCATTAAAACTGTCTTTGCGAAGTCGCCCATCTTGGCTGTAATATGAGGTGTAGGAATTGACATAATATTAAATCTCCTTAGTGCGTTTATTTTCAATTTATTTATACTATATATTATATATGAAAAAAATATCTTTTGCAAGTAATATTTGAAAATATTTCATTTCAGTGACTTTCTTGTAATATACTATTGAAAATTTGCCTTAATTTCCTTGACCTTTTTTGCAAATAGCCATATAATTAGTATTATGAAAGATAACATATTTGAAAGAAGTGAAATATTATTAGGCACGGAAAGTACGGGGATTATCGCTAGTAAAAAAGTGGTTATTTTTGGTATTGGCGGAGTTGGTTCATTCGTAGCGGAGGCGTTGGCTCGAAGTGGCGTTGGCGAATTTTTGCTTGTTGACGACGATGTTGTGAAAGCTTCTAATATTAATAGACAAATTATTGCGCTCCATTCCACCGTTGGCAAATTAAAAGTCGACGTGATGGAACAGCGTATTTTAGACATTAATCCTAAAGCTATAGTAAAAACTTCTAAAGCTTTTTTCCTTCCTGATAGAGAATTTAACTATAATTTGCTTGAATACGATTACATTATTGATGCTATTGATACCATTTTGGCGAAAATATATTTAGCTAAGCTTGCAGGTGAAAACAACATCCCAATACTATCTGTTATGGGCACTGGAAACAAGTACACTTCAAAAGGGTTTGTTATATCTGATATTTCAAAAACCAAAGTTTGTCCACTTGCGAAAGTTATGAGAAAGGAGTTGAAAGCTAGAAGAATTCCCAAACTCCGAGTGCTATATTCAACAGCACCACCACTTGTGAACCTTGGAACTACTGGCGAAGACGGCAAGAGATTGCGTGCCACTACCGGAAGTTTGCCTTACGTTCCTTCGGTGGCTGGACTTATGATAGCTGAAGAAGTTATACGAGATTTTTTGAAGAAACCTGATATAGTTTTAACGGAAAACACATAATATATTACTATATAAATATTTTCAAACTACACTAATCCAACACTAAAAAGGAGAACTATGCAAAAAAACATTTTGGCAATACACGATATATCTTGCTTTGGCAAGTGCTCGCTAACCGTTGCCCTACCAATTTTATCAGCTTGCGGACACACTACAACAGTGCTTCCAACAGCAGTTTTATCAACTCACACAGGCGGTTTCACTAATTACACTTTCAATGATTTAACAACCGATCTACTACCAATAATCAATCACTGGAAATCACTGAACATCAAGTTCGATGCAATCTACACTGGCTATCTTGGAAGTATCAAGCAAATCGACATGGTGAAACAAATCATAGATACTTTTAAAACCCCAACAACACAAATAATCGTTGATCCCGTTATGGGCGACGGTGGAAAATTATACAGCGGTTTTGACACAGCATTCGCTCAAGAACTTGCTACTTTAACTAAAAAAGCTGACATAATTATACCCAACCTAACTGAAGCTAGTCTAATACTAAACATCGACTACCCTACCGCTCCCAACGAAGAATATTACATAGATGTACTGAATAAGCTACACATCTATTCCAATGCAAGTGTTATTCTAACTGGTGTTGCCAAAGATAATCTTCTTGGTGCTGGAATTTATGACGCAAATACTCAAACCACAAGTTTTGTTTACGCCGATAAAATCAATGGGTTCTATCACGGTACTGGCGATGTTTTTGCTAGTGTTCTTACTGGCTCACTTTTGCTAGATGAAAGCATTATCTCATCTACACAAATTGCTTGCGATATTACTAAATCAGCTATCGAAAAAACATATCACTACAAAACAGATCAACGCTTCGGTGTTGCATTCGAACAATGTATGCCTATGTTAATGCAAAAGCTAAAATTAATTTAATTAATTTTAGCTTTTTTTTGGTTTGTTTGTTTAGTTAGATGGGGCTATTCGCCCCATACCCCAACAAGGGGCTTGAGCCCCTTGACCCTCTTTGTTGGTGTGTATTTTTATTGGGTAAAAATTTTCGTTGCCTTTCTTTGGCATGTATCTTTTGATTTATTTTTTATTTTTTGATTTGTTAATTAATTAGATGGGCTATTTGCCCCAAACCCCAACAATGGGCTTGAGCCCCTTGACCCTCTTTGTGGGTGTGTATTTTTATTGGGTAAAAATTTTCGTTGCCTTTCTTTGGCATGTATCTTTTGATTTATTTTTTATTATTTGATTTGTTAATTAATTAGATGGGCTATTCGCCCCATACCCCAACAATGGGCTTGAGCCCCTTGACCCTCTTTGTGGGTGTGTATTTTTGTTGGGGAAGTATTTTCGTTGCCTTTCTTTGGCGAGTTTTTTATTTTTTAATTTCATCTTGAAATACTGTAGTATTATTAAGAGTTTGAAATGCTTTGAATACATTTTACATAAATCATTTACAAATTATATAGTATTTTAATTACAGTTTATCAACAAAAGAAAACCCTGTCATATGACAGGGTTTTCAAAATTCAATTTAATAAATAATATAGCTAAATCAAATAAGTTAATCACTCACCCCCCAACCTATGCACAGCAATAAAAACTATCAACTAAGCGGGTCAAGGGGCTCAAGCCCCTTGTTGGGGTTTGGGGCAAATAGCCCCATCTAACTTACGAAAAAACCTAACAAATATTATCAATACCAGCAAGGAAACTATCAATATCAGCTAGATATCTATCTTTGTCTTTAAGAACGCACCTAGCGTGATGTGCTTGAGGATAGACCGCAAGTTGTTTGCTACCTTTTTTCGCATTATAAAGTTCATAAACGCAAGAGCAAGGCACAACATCATCAAGTTCACCGTGAATGAAAAGCATAGGAATGTTAGAATATCCATCAGCATTTTGCATAGCTTCTAGTGGTGAAAACTCACTAAGGAAGAAGCCGAATCTAATTTTACAAAGCAGTGATGAAAAGTAGGTAACTGGAATTCTTGGAATATGATATTTGCTACCTAACGTAAATGCAAATTGCTCAAATAGATTAGAGAAACCACAATCCGCAACAACGAATTTGATGTTAGGATCACGCTCTAAATACTTAGTAACAGTTGCACAACCCATAGATTCTCCGTGAAGACCTATTGGTGCATTTTCCCCAAAAACTGATCTAGCTTTTGCGATAACTGAAGTTAAATCGTCGATTTCTTTAAACCCCATAAAAGTTCTTCGTCCACCACTTTTTCCACAGTTAGTGTTATCAAAAACAATTACATTAAATCCTCTTTCAAGAAAAATTCTTGCATATTTCAGACTGACAATTAAATTAGCTCCATAGCCGTGCATAATTACTACTGTTTTATCTGTTTGCACATCATTGCGTAAAATTTCTCCGTAAATATGGTACTGGTGTTTAGATTTAAGTTGAAATGTTTCTTTAGGTAATTTTTCATACCAAGAATAGTCAAGGTTACCGTTCATAGTTTCGACGTAAATTCTATTATCATAACCCTTATTTTCTTTGCGGAAAGTCACACGAAGTGCTACCACAGAAAGAATGAAAGTACACGTGAATAGAATAAGTAACGCATATAAAAGTATCCATAAAATTGTTATAAATGCTGACATTATCAATCACTTCCTTTTATAATTCGAACATGTTTTTCGATAGATTTTTTAGTTCTTCTGAAATATTGCTTATTGAAGATGGTACTGAATCGCTAGTGTTTGAATTTAACTCATCTTTAGAATCAACAATAAGTTTAGAAAGATTATCTAGCTCCCCTCTCAAACTTGAGAAAGATTGAGACATATCTTCATCGATATTACCAAGTGAATCATCTTTCATTTGATTTTTCAGGTTGTGTATTTCACTTGTGATTTCATTGATTTTTGTAGATTTCTCCATATTATCTAAACCAACTTGGTTAGATATTTTTTCAAGCAATCCTTTAATTTTTTCGTCATCTTGATAAATTAGTGTTGACGCAACAGTTTCTTTAATAAGTCTTGGAATTTCTTTTTCAACATTATCTTGTAAAGTAATAATCTCACCGTGAATTAAGGCAAATTTGTAGTCAAATTTATTAGTAATATCATCAAAAATTGATTCTAATTTTCTTTCTAAATCGCTGTTAGTGTATGGACTGATAGGCGCGTCGCAAGGTGAACCGTCTTGGCTAGTTCTTGGGACACCGTTAGTATTTAATTGCACAATTTTATCATTCAAAGCTTCAAGAGTATTTTCAAGAAGTTCAGTGTTAAGCGGTTTCGTAGCAAGAGATGAACGAACAAGAATATCAATTTTATTGTTTTGAGCACGCATTTCAATTTGCATTTTGCTCATGAAGTCATTATTAGATTCAGAATCAAGATCAATTTTGTTTTTAATTTGAGAATATGAACTGTTTATGTATGATTTCACTTCCGCAAATTGATCGTTAAGATTACATTGAACTTCATTAAAATTATAGTTTGCTTGTTCCACATTTTTTTGGAAAGTGTCTTCAATTTTTGCAGTGATGTTCAACATATTATCATTCATTTGGTGTTGCATATTGTTCAACGTTACGAAAACGTCAGCAAATTTCATTTCAATTTTTCTCTCTACACTCTCTACGATGTTTGAAACAACTTTCGTAACCATAGAATCTGAACCAAAAAATTCGTTATCGAATTTTTGAGAAATTGAATTGAAAATATCTTTAGCAATTTGACCTTTCATGTTTTCAACTATTTTTTCCATAGTGAAAACTTCTTTGGTCATGTCCACAAATTGTTCGTGAGATTGTCTACCAAGTTGTTCAACAGTTTCAGTCAAGAAAGTTTCATTTTCTTTCTTTAATTCTTTAACTTCGCCGTACAATCTAATGATATTATCAGACATTTCTTTTAATCTTTTTCCGTCTTCTGGAGAAAGAGAAACTGAGCCTACCTTCACTTCTTTGTTGATGAAACCGCTTTGATTGTCGTGTAAATTTAGAAAATGTTCTTTTAAATATCCAACTTCTTCATGAACACTTAAAAGTCCGTTAGTAAGTGAATTTAAAATTTCCATTTCAGAACCCATTGGTGATTGATATTTGCGTAGTGTGGCGTTTGTCATATTGTTATCCATGTTATCTCTATTCATTTTAATCTCCTGTATATCCTATTTTATTATAATTTATTTTGTTATCACATGAATGCGATATTATTTTTTATATATGATTTTATCTTGCTGTATTCTTTATAAATTCAACTTTTTAATTACTATTGGCACAATACCTATAGCTACAAATGACACACAAGTGTATCTTATGAAACGGAAAATATTGTTGTCTGGAAACACAAATTTTAGTACAAAATATACTATTAGTACAGAAACTAGTGCAATCAAAACTCGTAATAAACGATTTAAGTTATTAGTTGTATCTTGAAAATTAACGTACTTGTTTTCAATAAAAACTCCTAGCACAAATCCCCAATACAAAGCGTAGATAGTAATAAAATCATTAGTTTTCGCTAAAAACAAGAATGGTGCAAAACCAAGTCCTGTAATCACAAAAAGAGTAATTTTCTTTTTTTCAAATTTGTTATAAAGAAAATATGTCAAAGCTGAAATTAGAAATGCTAGAGCGAAACCCACTATTACATCTTTCGGGAAATGAACACCTAGATACAACCTTGAAAGTGCCACAAGTGACCCTACCACCAATGCTATCATAAGAAGGTAGTTCTTTTTGCAGTAATTATAAATTGACGCAAAAACCGTTGTTGAACTTTGGGTGTGTCCACTTGGGAAAGAAAATCCACCAGATGTTTCTGGACGCAAATTTATTATAGTGTCGTCAACTTCGAAAGGACGACTTGCCTTAAATGTATTTTTTATAGCTGTGTTTACAAGCATTGAAGAAATAATGGAATAACCTAAATATTCTCCAAATCTTTTGTTCACCGCAAAATAAATTACAACAAGCAATAAAATGATTAAAGCCTCTTCGCCAAACATTGTAACTGTATTAAAAAATACATCAAAAAAACCATTACTGATACTTTGAACGCCTTTTACGATTTTCAAACCAATTTCTGTTACCATTCAATTCTCCTTATAGATAATATATCCTATATTAATTATACTCTATATTTTCTTTTTTTTCAATAGGAAAAGAGAGAAAAAATTAATTTTCTCTCTTTAAAAGTCATATTTTTCTAAAATTAGGCGTTCTTTCAATTTTTCGATAGCCTTTTTTTCAATTCTGCTAATATAACTACGACTAATTTTCATTAGTTCAGCTGTTTCACGTTGAGTTTTTTGAAACTCCCCATTAAGACCGTACCGCATACACATGATTTCGTATTCACGAGAATTAAGAACTTTTTTCATAATTTTCAAGATCCATTCACGTTGCAAGGTATCGTCAACCACACGAAAAACCACGTCTTCCTCAGTATAGAGCAAGTCAACAATTTCAAGTTCGTTGCCGTCTTTGTCACGACCGATACTCTCATGCATTGAAATATTGTTTCTCAGTTTTTTAGTAGCACGAAGGTGCATAAGAATTTCATTTTCCACACAACGAGCAATATATGTAGCAAGCACTGTTCCACGACCGTATTCGTAGGAATTAATCCCCTTGATAAGACCAATAGAACCTATGGAAATCAAATCATCGACTTCCCCTTGGTTGGTATATTTTTTTACGATATGAGCAACCAGCCTAAGGTTGTGACGAATTAAAATTTCTTTTGATTCCTCATGACCTTCTTTCGCTTTTTTCAAGCATTCTGCCTCTTCTTCTTTGCTTAGTGGTTGAGGAAAAGATCCCCCAGTACCAACATAAGAAGTAAAGAAACAAACACGATTGAAAAAACTTAGTAATCCGTTAAAATACAAATATAGTACACCTCCATTAAGATGTACTATACTAATATGCTATATATAAATTGTCCTATGCAAGCTACCTTGTACTTTTTTTAATACGCAAGATATCGTGGGGGAATACTTCTAATGGGCACTTAACACGCACTACTTGTTTCACGATTTTTACATCGTCAATAAGAACGTCTTTGTCATTATAAACTTCAGTAACAGTGAAAGATTGGTTAAACGCACTACCAGAAGAAAGAATTTCAAGAGTATCGCCTTTAAAAAAGCGGTTTCTCATAACTACTGTTGCAAAGCCATCTTTGTAATCAACAATGTCGCCAATGAAAGTATAAGTTTGATCGGGTTTGCTTGTGTCATGGTTTTGAGTATCGTCATTTTCGCCATGGAAGTAGCAAGTTGTGTAGTCTCTGTGACCAGCTTTGTCAAGGTCGTCAATGTATTCTTGTGACAACGCCTCGCCTGATTCAGCACTATCAACCGCTTTTCTATAAGCGTTAATAACTGTAGCAACGTAATATTCCGACTTCATTCTGCCTTCAACTTTTAATGAAGAAACGCCAGCGTCGATTATTTCTTTAATATGTTCTATCAATTTCAAATCTTTGCTGTTCATGATATAAGTACCACGGCTGTCTTCTTCAATATCCATAGGGGCGTTTTCTCTTGATTTTTCCACAAGTTTAAAGTCCCAACGGCATGCTTGAACGCACTCTCCGTTGTTTGAATCTCTCTTTGTTAGATAGTTTGAAAGCAAACATCTTCCGCTATAAGAAATACACATTGCACCGTGAACGAACATCTCTAGTTCCACTTCTTTAGGCAAGAAACCTCTGATTTCTCTAATTTCGCTTATTGATAATTCACGTGCTAAAATTACTCTTGAAACACCTTGATCCGCCCAAAATTTAGCTGAATACTTGTTCAAAGTGTTAGCTTGAGTTGATAAGTGTAGTTCCATAGTCAATTTAAGTTCATTCCAAAGTGCCACAATTCCCGCATCGGAAACTATAACTGCGTCTACATTAATTTTATCGTAATATATCAATGCTTCTTTGATTTCTTCAAAGTCATTGTTTCTTGGGAAAATGTTCATGGTAACATAAACTTTCTTTCCTAAACCGTGAGCGAATTCAACTAATTCTTCCATTTCGGAAGTGGAAAAGTTGTCCGCAAAAGCACGCAAGGAAAGTGATTTTCCACCAACATAAACAGCGTCCGCACCAAAGTGGAAAGCGGTTTTAGCTTTTTGAAAATTCCCTCCTGGGGCTAATAATTCTATCATAAATAATTTATCCTTTTATCTTAATACTAACGGAAAGTCCGTCACCAATGTTGTAAATTGTAGTTAAAAAGTCCTCATCAGCCACAAGATTATCCAAAAACTCTCTCATGTTATTCACAATAGTTTGCACTCTGTGGTGAGGTTTTATCGCTCCTGAAATCAGATCACGAAAAAGCACGTTGTCCGCCACTAAAACACCGCCACTAACCAACATCTTTTTCAAGTATGGATAGTATTCATAGTATTTTGATTTTGGACCATCAAGGAAAATAAAATCAAACTTACCTGACATCACAGGAATAATTTCAGAAGCGTCGCCACTGAAAATTCTCACACGATATTCATAGTTTTGTGATTTAAAATTGTCTTTTGCTCTAGCAATTGAATCTTCCTCAATCTCAAGGGTAGTTAATTTTGACTCAGAATCACCAAACTTCAGCATAATACTTCCAGAGTATCCAACTGCAGTACCAATTTCCAAGAAATTCTTTGGTGCTTTTGCCTTAATTAACATTGCTAAAAACTGAGAAGTTTCTCGAAGCATAACAGGTATTCCGTCAGCTCGAGCTTCCTCTCTTATTCTTTCTAAAAACTCACCCTCAAAAGGGCTAATCTTATTTAATTTAACAATATAATCTTCCGTTTTCATCTTAATCTACAAATCTCCGTTGATGGTTTTCTTTAGTCAACAATTTCCATGATTATAGGAATAATCATTGGGCTTTGCTTAATTTTACGTTGAAGTTGATTTCTCACTTGACGTTTAATTTGATTTTTCGTTTCCATTCTTGCTGCATATGATTTCAAATCAGCGGTTCTTAATAATTGAGTAACGCTGTTTCTTGTTTCAATAAGAAGTTTTTCAGGTTGTCCAGCAAATGATACTCCACGAGGAATAAGCTCTACATCACCGATTAATTCACCAGATAAACCGTTTATAGTTGCAACTAGAATAAGAATTCCGTCTTCAGCAAGTTGTTTTCTGTCTTTAACTAGTAGACCGTCAGCTTCGTCGAATCCTAAGCCGTCCACAAGGATAGCTCCTGATTGTATTCTTCCAACTTTTTTGATAGCTTTTCCAACTTCGATTGAATCACCGTTTTCAGGAATAAGAATATTTCTAGCATCCATTCCAAGAGTCATTGCAAGGTCTTTGTGTTTTTTCAAATGACGGTATTCACCGTGGACTGGAATGAAGAATTTAGGTTTTACAAGAGAATGAATAATCTTCAATTCCTCTTGACAAGCATGTCCAGAAACGTGGATATCACGTAATCTTGAATAGATTACATCAGCACCAAGCTTGTACAAGTTGTTAATTACACGGTAAACCATTTTTTCGTTTCCAGGGATTGGAGTTGCTGACAAAATAATAGTATCGTTGTTTCCAACACGTACTTTATTAAAATCGCCCTCACCCATTCTACGAAGGGCACTCATTGGCTCCCCTTGTGAACCAGTAGATACGATTACAAGCTCTCTATCAGGGATATTTCTGATACCGTCAATCTCAACAAGTGTAGATTCTTTAACGTTCAAAACTCCTATTTTCATAGCAGCTGCAGCAACGTTAATCATACTACGACCAGAGAAAGCAACCTTTCTTTTATACTTTTCAGCAAGCTCAACAATTTGTTGTAACCTGTGAATATTTGATGCGAAAGTTGCAACGATCAATCTCTTTTTCATGTTATCACGGAAAATAAGATCTAAAGATTGTCCAACAGTTTTTTCACTCATAGTATAGCCTGGAGTTTCGATATTCGTACTCTCAGCCATAAGTAGTAAAACGCCTTTTTTGCCGATTTCAGCAATACGTTTCAAATCAGTCATTTCTCCACCAACTGGCGTATAATCAATTTTAAAATCGCCTGTGTGGAATAAAACACCTTCAGGAGTAGTGATTGCCATAGCAACTGCACCCTCGATTGAGTGATTTACATGGATAAATTCAACTGAAAACGAACCAAGTCTAATGATAGAACCTGGTCTAACTAGTTTCAAATTCGCTTTGATGCGTCTTTCAACTAATTTATTTTCAAGAAGCATAAGAGTCAATCTTGTCCCATAAACTGGAACTCTTACATCACGCAAGAAGAACGGTAATCCTCCGATATGATCCTCATGTCCGTGGGTAATAAATACACCCTTAATTTTATCTTTGTTATTACGTAAAAAAGTAGTATCTGGGATAACTACGTCAATACCTGGCATTTCTTCGTTAGGGAAAGTTAATCCCATGTCTACTACAATTATCTCTTCGCCATACTCGATAGCAAGACAATTTTTGCCTACTTCCTCGACACCGCCGAGGAAGTGAAGCTTCAAATTATTTTTCATAAAACCTCATTTAATATTAAAACACTTTGGTGTTAATATTTCTAATTATTCTGTTTCGCTCTGTCATTCCCCTTTGCGCTTCGTTGATCATCATATCAAGTAGCGTTGGAAAATTTATCCCCTGATTCTCAAACAAATAAAAAGCTAGTGACCCTGGAATTGTATTCACTTCATTGAAGTAGATTTCTCCATTCTCAACTAAAAAATCAAACCTGCAAACTGAATTCAAACCCAGTGCTTGGTACATCTTAGAGGCATACACCTTTACTTTTTCTTCTGTTTCACTATCAATCTCAGCGGGAAGTTGCCTTGATAGGTTTTTCATACCAACATTTTTCGAACCGAATTTACTACTAGACATATATTTGTCTTCAAAAGTAAGAAATTCATTCATTTTAATTGGTTTCTCGATACTTGACAGTATCAGCTCATTTTCAAATAAAAAGACAGCAATGTTAAGTTCATAGAACTCCTGCAAATGTTTTTCAACAATCGCTTCGTTTGAATATGTAAACACAAGACCAAGAGCGTCAACCACTTCTTTTTCAGAAGCGCAAGACGAAATTCCAATGGAACTTCCAAGGTCGTTAGGTTTAACAATTAACAAATCCGAAAGGGTAAAGAGTTTTTTCAAATCTTCACGGCTTGATTTTCGTACAAGTTCAAATGGCACAATAGGCACATTCACACTCATAGCAATTTGTTTTTGCATTGCCTTATTCATTCCCACACTACTTCCTAAAACGTCTGATGATGTGTATGGAATACTACACAAATCTAAAACGCCTTGGAAACTTCCGCCTTCATATTGGCTTCCGTGGAAACACATCAAAACACAATCAACTTGAATTTTCGTTTTTACAATTCCATTTACATGAACGTGATTGTCACCTAAAACAAAGTAACTTTCTTTACATTTCTTGCTGTTGAAATTTTTGATGTTTTCAATTTTTGTCAGATGTTTATCCACGTACATCTTTCCAGTTTTATCGATGTATAATGGGTAAACGTTATATTTATCTTTGTCGATAGCACGTATCGACTGAATACCTGTAATAACAGACACATCTCGCTCTGGTGATTTTCCACCGAAAGCTACAAATACATTTTTTTTCAAATTGTTTCCTTATATTAAAAACTAATCCACGTATTTTTTGTCATTATGTAAGATAACTATCAGGCAAATCGTTCAAGAACAACACCGTAGTGCCTTTTTGAATAATTTGAGATAGAATAGTCATTCCATTGTCAAGACTATCCACAATGTGAATATGCTCTTCTTTGAAATTGGCTGTGATTAACCCTTCTACTATAGGCGTTACTCTAGTTTTCCCGATCAAAATCACTTCATCGGTAGATTCCGCCAAAAGCTCTCCAAGTTTACGGTTTTCCTCTTGCTCCAAGTCACCAAGTTCAACCAATCCGCTTGTGATTACTATTTTTTTCGTTTTGAACATTTTCAAAATTTCACAGCCCGCTTGAACACCATGAGGGTTTGCATTGTAACTATCGTCAATAACTGTTACTCCGTCAGCGCCTTTTAGTATTTGCAATCTGTGAGGAATTGGAGAAATTTTCCCTATTCCATTTGCGATTTGTTCTATATTTAATGAAAGCGAATCCGCAACCAAAACAGCTAGCATGATGTTAGAAATATTGTGCTTTCCAAGTAAAACTGTTGAAACTTCTTTAGATTCACCATTAATAGTTAAAGTGAATGTACTTCCGCTCTCGCTAATTTCAATGTTACTAGCACTAATTATTCCCGAATTATCAGGGGCTATACTAATGATATGCTTATCACCTTGATTTCGTTCATAAAGTTTTTTTGAACCCTCATTATCTCCGCTGTAAAACATTACACCGTCTTTTTTCAAGTTCTCTGCAATCTCAAATTTAGTATCTAAAATATTATCTAAAGTCTTGAACGCTTCCAAATGTTGTGGAGAAACTGAAGTAATCACACCAATGTCGCATGGAATAAATTCCGCAAGTTCTCTTATATCCCCTTTGTGACGAGCGCCCATTTCAGCAATAAATACTTGTTGATTATCGTAATCTTCCAAAATAGTTTTAGAAATTCCCATTGGCGTATTGTATGATTTCGGTGACGCTAGCACAGTATATTTTTCTAGCAAAATTGTTGCTAAAATATTTTTCACACTAGTTTTTCCGAAACTTCCAGTAATTCCAATAGTAATTAATTCTTTGTTTTTCTCTAATTTCTCTTTTGCAATTCTTTTGTAATACTTACGTCTGCCGTTTTCAATTGGTTGAACAATTATATCCGCTAAAGCAACCATTACTGGCATAATTATAGGAATAAGACCAAGAACAGAGTACCCAAAAAATCTGAAAAATGTTATTTCTTTTGCGAAAATTAAGTAATCCATAAGAGTAATTAATCCGAAACACATTATTATCATAATTACGAACAAGGCAATATGTAGTCGTTTTATTCTTGATGTATAGTCTAATTTTTGTCTTTCAACTTCCACTTGTGAATGATGAAAAAGTATATTAAACCCTGCTATGAAAACCAACCCTAAGTAGGCAATCAATGAGTAGCTGAAAATCCCAAACAGAGTGACAAATAGTACGTATGAAAAAATACTAAACAGTGAAACGTGCGCTTCTCTAACAGTATATTTTCCACAGTCTTTGTAAACCCAGTCTAAATATGAGCTACGACTGTAGCCACGTTGTTGAAATGCTTTAATGAAAGCATATGAACTATCCACTGCGATGCCTGCAATAAGCACTGATGTAATCACCATTACGCATAGAGAAATAATCCAATTATTAGAAATCATTGTTGTTAAAAACATTGTGCTCCTTCCTTATTTAAAAAAAGACTGAATTACTTTAACAAAAGTCGCCATTTCCACTAAATAGCAAAAGTGACCGCCCTTTAAAGTAATATATTCACTTCCCACAATACCTTGCTTCAATTTTTCTATCATTTCAAGGGGCACAGCTGTGTCGCCCTCTCCGTAAATAAGCAAAACTTCGCTTGTGATTTGCGGTAAAATTCCCACTAAATTTTCGTTTACAATATTAATGAAAGTAGCTTTTGCAACATCGTTTAATTCACGATAATCGTTAGAACCTGAACTTTCCAAAAAGCTTCCTTTAATAAGGTGCAGTTTGTGTAAAAGTTTTTGGCACTTATATTTTGCTACCTTTCCGTAGTAATTAATTCCACGTTTTGGTTTTATGCCAGCTGGAGCAACAAGAATTGCTTTACGCACAAGTTCTTTGTTTTCCGCCATAAGTTTCAATGAAACCCTGCCACCAAAAGAGTGTGAAACAATGTCTACTTCTGAAATTTTCAAAAATTCCAAAACCTGAACAACGCAAGACACGTAATCGTCAAGATTGTATGGAACGTTTGCAATCCCACTTTCACCAAAGCCGATAAAATCCACTAGAATACATTTATGCGTTTTTGCAACTGCATTATAAATTGGTTTGAAGGAGTCAATACAACCGCCCCAACCGTGTAAAAATAGCACAGGAGAACCCTCGCCAACTACTTTAAAATGCTGTTTTATTCCTTTATAGTAAATATACAAATTGACTCCGTGTTGAAAAAGATTAATATTATTTTTTTCTTCTCCACATTATGACAGCGTCTTCCCCGTCGCCATAATATTTTTTCCTTAGTCCTTCTTGCTGGAAACCCAGCCTTTTGTATAAATTCAATGCAGGAACATTTCCCGCACGCACTTCAAGGGTATAATCAGTGATTTCACGCTCATCACCCATTTGAATTAAATGAGATAAAAGAGCAAAACCAAGATTTTTCCCACGGTATTTTTCAACTACCGCAATGTTTGCAATGTGACCTTCAGGCATAATTGCGTAAAAGCCGTAATAACCAATAATTTCTCCATTATCTATAAGTGAATAACCCACAAATGCTGGACATCCCATTGATTCATCTATAGCATATAATGACCAACTATCGCTAAAAATATCCTTTTCTAGCTGAAATAATTCTAATCGATCACTTTCGCTCCATTTACGAAACTCCATCAGCTTCTTCCTCTGCTTGACTTTTCTTTAAATAAAGTGGCGCAAAGGTTTCAGTTGAAAACTGGTTTTTCTCCGCCCTGTCAAGTACTAATTTCATAAAGCTATCATAGTAATTTTCATTGACAGCCACGTTAAAATTATTGTTATAAGGTGAAGACAAAATAGTTTTTTCACATACAAGTTCTTGCAATTTTTCCTTATTAGAAAACCCTGCAAACACCTCTTTGATGTTGCCCTTATCAAGTGTATAAACACCCACATAGCAGTTATCACGCTTTGCGTCAATCAAAGAAAGCACTATTTGCCCCTCTTTTAATTGAGTATATGCATTAGCCTCCAAAGAGTTTACTAAAATTACTTGTTTGTTGTTTCCAAATATGAAACCTTTCACTGTTGACACACCAATTCTAATTCCAGTAAAGGAACCTGGACCTGCTGACAATGCGAATATATTCACATCGTTAATAGTCACATTTTGGTTTTTTAACAGCTTATCAATCTCAGGTAAAAGCAACAGCGAATGTTTAGAATTACAGTCGGTGATGTGAACTCTAGTTTCTGCACCGTTAATAACTAGTGACAAGAAAAGCTCTTCACAGGTAGTATCTATCGCTAATATAATATCTTTTTTCATTTTTTTCAATCCTATCTAGCCAATATTTTCAACAGTTATTTGCCTATCATTTGCGGATAAGTATTCAATGCGGATATTAATATGAGGGAAGTTGAAGAAGTTCTCCACATTTTCCGCCCACTCTAAAATCGTAACACTGCCACTTTCTGAAATACCTTCTAACGCACCTGATTCATAAGCCTCGTCCTCATCTTCGATACGATACATATCTAAATGATGAAGAGTAAATTTTTCGCCATCATATTGGTTTTTCAATGCAAAAGTTGGGCTAGTAACTCGCTCTTTTACCCCAAGAGAAACTGCAACACCTTTAGTGAATACTGTTTTCCCAGCGCCTGCTTCGCCGTACATCAAAATTGTTTCACCACCCACAAGAGTTTTTCCAAACTCTAAACCGAAATTGTAAGTTTCATCTTGATTTTTTGTGGTGAATTGTTTTGTAATATTTTTTTCCATAGCTAGTTTATTTTAATATCCTTGATTATTGTTGTCTACAGTTGCACCTTGAAGTTGGTCAGCAATTAATTTTCCTTTGCTAGTACCAAGTCTTGACGCACCTGCTTCAATCATAGCGATTGCATCATTAGCTCCGCCAATTCCGCCTGCCGCTTTGATAAGTTTTCTATCACCAACAACACTTTTAATAAGTGCTACATTAGCAACAGTTGCACCGTCGCCTCTGAAACCTGTTGATGTTTTTACAAAATCACAGTTTGAAGTTGCTAAAACTTCTGAAACCTTTGCAATTTCATCTTGTGTTAGCAAACAAGTTTCGATAATAACTTTGTGTACACATGATGGGCAAGAAGCTTGCACTCCGTTTACATCATTAAGTAGGCCAGTATAATCGCAACGTTTTACCATAGAATTTGAAATTACCATATCAATTTCAGTTGCACCAGCTTCAAATGCCATTTTAGCTTCTAACGCTTTTAGTTCAGGTTGATTTTCGCCTAAAGGAAATCCTACAACTGTACAAACTTTTACGTTAGAACCTTTTAGCAATTTTGCTGATAAAGCAACGTTTGAAGGGTGTACGCAAACTGAGCAAAAACCGTTTTCAATAGCTTCACTACACAATTTTTCAATATCGCTAACTAAAGCGCCTTGATTTAAATTAGTGTGGTCAACCATTGCCATAATTTCTTTAACTTGAATACTCATAATTAAATCCCCTTACAATTAGTCTTCGTATTTAGTAACGTTGTTTCCATTGTCCCAAAGTTTGTCAAGGTGATAGAATTCACGAGTTTCTTCGTGGAAAATATGCACAACAACATCACCGTAATCAACAGCGATCCATTTGCCTTCTGAGATACCCTCACTACGTTTTGGCTCGATACCGATTTTTGACATTTCTTCGTCAATGTAACGGAAAAGTCCTTTAACTTGTGCTGAAGATCTACCGCTTGCGATGATGAAATCATCTGCAATAACCGTAAGATCAGTTAAGTGAATTGAGATAATATCTGATGCTTGTTTATCTGACAATACTTGACAGATTTTTTCTACCATTTCTTTTGCTTCCATTTTATTTACTCCTAATTGACGAAATTTATCGTCATATATTTTCTTATTTATTTTGTGTTTTATATTACTTAGTTAATTTGCATTACTAATAATTTATCTATTATCTACCGTAAAAATCGATTGCATCAAGTGTTAAAGGGCACATAGTTTTATCCACTAACACACTGAAAGTTGAGTTTAAACAAAGACTAAATGTTTTTTCAAAATCATTCTTTGATGTTTTTCTAACTTCCTCGATACCTTCATAATCACGGCCAATTTCTATACAATCCGCAACGTAAACCAGTTTTTCAAGTTGGCTCATGTTAGGACGGGCAGTTGTGTGATATTTCACTGCATTTCTTATGTTTTTATCTTGAATATTGAATTCTTTTTTAATTAAATATGACCCTACAAAAGCATGTACAACAGGCTCAGGTATCAACATATTCTCTTTTTTAAGTTTCTTTTTGTACTCTGAATAATCTTCTAATGATTTAGCACAATCGTGCAAAGCGCAAGCAATAAATGCTGATTCTTTGTCTACGTTAGCGCTTCTTGCCATTGTCATTCCGCAGATAGTAGTATTCATTGAGTGAATATACTTTTTCTCCGTTATCATTTTTTGTACTTTTTTCGTAAGTTTTCTGTGACTTTGATATAGTTCGTGTTTTTTGATATAGTCATTTACGGCAACTGGAACTAAATTTGAAATATCAACACCAAACTCACAAGTAATTCTAACTTCCGTTGAAGAAAGTTCCTTTGTTTGGTAGTCTAGTTTTAAAATTTTGTCAAGATATTTATTTAACCAATCATTGTTTGAATATTCATCTCGTCCAACAACTACAACAGTAGCAATTTCAAAAATATCGTCAGCTTGTTTCCAAGCGTATATTTCAGCAAGGCTGTCACCACCGATTACGCAAAATAATTCGTCATCGTCTTTGGCAAAATGTTCCAATGTATCAATAGTATAACTCTTTCCTTTTTTGTCAATCTCAAATGATGAAATTTCGATTTTAGGATTATTAAAAGCTAGCTCGCACATTTTCAATCTTCTTTTAGCATCAGTTAGCACCGCAACATCTTTGTGAGGTGGTTCGCCAGCTGGAAGAATGATAAGTTTATCAAGCCCAAGTTTTTCAATAGCTATATTTGCAATATTTACATGTTCATTGTGGACTGGATCAAAAGTACCACCGTAAATTCCAATTTTCATATTTCAATTACCTCTCTTTATAGTATAAATCTAATTAGGTATGTCAATACTCCATGATTAAAATAGGAGTACAATTTTATGAATAAAATATCGATTTTTTTGAACTATATATTTCTTAGTATTATCTCAAGTTTTTTAGTTTACGCACTTGCAATATACTACACCCAAAATGTTCTGCTTTCCCTTTCCTTTGCTGGAGTATGGTTTGTGTTTTTCACAATGTCTTTTATATTTATTAAAAATAAATTGCAAAAGAAACAAAAGATAGCACAGGACGATAGGGAAACTTATTCCAACTTCAAAGACAACTTTTTGATTTTATCAAACTCTCAAACTGTTGATTTGCTGTGCCATGTTAAGAACACAGAACTTCTTTTTTGGAACGAAGATGTGCAGTGGTTTAAAATTGAGAACGCAATTTGCATTTTTAATTTCAACACCGCAATGTTATACCCTGACAGGTTTCTTGACATATTCAAAGCTATTGACTTCACCAACGAAACAAAAGTTATAATATTTTCTTTCGAAGTTTCTAAAGATGTGCAAATAATTTGCAATACCATAAAGAATTTGGAAGTGGAAATCGTGCCATTTGAGGACGTTTTTAATTACTTAAACGATCAAGAACTTGCGGACGATTTAAATATTCGATTTGATGTTGAAAAAGCACATTTCAAAGATAAAATCAAAACCGCACTATCAAAGCAAAAAGCGTTAGGTTACGCCTTTTTAGGGTTTTTTCTATTGTTTTTCAGTTTTATTTCCCCATTCCAAGTGTATTACCAATGTTTCGCAACACTCTTAATAGGTTTTTCTGTATTTGTATTTTTCGCAAAAGTGGGAAATACTCAATAAGAAACCAAGCTATTCCATTCCGCTAAAACCATCACTTTAATTATTAACCAAGTACAAGGTTAAATATCTAAGTAATTGTATTCCAAAAGAAAATACTAAATTACAATCCATGCCTTAATTACAATCTAAATACTGCATATATACACAGTATTAGATTTCAATCCAATGAATGCGTTATGTCAAAACTCTTACAGAATTTATTATTTTACGCAATCTATATATCTTTCTTAGTATAACAAGTTAAAAACTAGTCAACGAAGTCAAATTCTATATCTAGGATACGGATAGTATCTCCGTCTTTTGCACCAGCTTTACGAAGTTCTTTGATAACACCAAAAATCTTCAAACTTCTTTGCATATACGCCATACTTTGAAGGTTGTCCACAACAACGTTACGAGATAAATTGTCGATAAATGGACCAAATACTTCGAATACATCGTCGTCACCTTTTGTGATTTCGAACTCATCACCCTCACCTCTTGAATATTCAAATTTCTCAAATTCAATTGGTTCGATTTTGTCAAGTTTCTTCAACTCTTCATACATGATTTTTGACAATTCATCAAGACCTTGATGAAGAACAGCTGAAACTGGGATAACAAGTTTGTCTCCAAGTTTTTCTTTGAACTCTTTCAAGTGTGAACCGTCGTAATCGCTGTCAGTTTTGTTGGCAACGATAATTTCAGGACGTTTTGCTAAGTCCTCAGAGAAATCTGTTAACTCTTTTCTGATTTTCAAATAATCATCATAAGGGTCTCTGCCTTCTTCTTTTGAAATATCCACAACGTGAACAAGAAGTCTTGTTCTCTCAACGTGGCGAAGGAAATCGTGACCTAATCCTAACCCGTCAGAAGCACCCTCGATAAGTCCAGGGATATCCGCAAGCAAGAAACTTTCGTGATTGTAAGTGAACATTCCAAGATTTGGATGTAAAGTTGTGAAATGGTAGTTTGCAATCTTTGGAGTAGCTTTTGTCAAAACTGACAATAGCGTAGATTTTCCAACGTTAGGAAATCCACAGAAGCCTAGATCCGCAATAGTTTTCAATTCCATAACAACTAGCTTGTCCAAACCTTTCTCGCCCATTTGTGAAAACATCGGAGCTTTTCTTGTTGAAGTTTTGAATTTTGAGTTGCCTTTACCTGGTCTACCCCCAAGCAAAACAGTTTCAGTTTGACCTTTATAGAACATGTCAGCTAAAACGTTACCCGTCTCTTTGTCACGAACAATCGTGCCACAAGGAACAGGAATAATAACATCAGTACCCGACTTGCCGAAGCAGAAGTTTGAAGTACCATGAGTTCCGGGACCGCCACGGAAATGCTTGTTAAACTTGTAATTTATCAAGTTATTCATGCTGTCGTCCGCTTTGAAAATAACGTTACCGCCACGTCCGCCGTCACCGCCGTCAGGACCGCCGTTTGGTTTTCCTTTAAAGCTTTTGAAAGAGGTACAGCCGTTTCCGCCTTTTCCTGATATAATAGTTATGGTGGTTTTATCAATAAACATAATTTAATCCTAAGTTTTTATTTTTATATATTTTTTGTAATTTATATACATAAAAGCTCTTTCTTTTCTATAAAAGCAATGTACCAATATCGGTGAAACAAATTTTTCCGATAAGGAATTATAATTTCAAAAAGCAATTAATTATTACAAAATTTTCGTGATAGTAACATACGCTTTAGCATATGCGTTTTTGTTGACTACTAATAGTCACTTCTAAAAAGAAGTATTAGCCTAGCTTTTCAATAATAGCTTTAGCGGAATTACGTCCAGCACCCATTGCTAGAATTACAGTAGCAGCACCAGTAACGGCATCTCCACCTGCATAGACATTTGGAACAGTAGTCATGTTGTTTTCGTCAACGATCAAAGTACCTCGTTTATTAGTTTGAAGTTCTTTCATTGAACCTGTGATAATTGGGTTAGGGCTTGTTCCAACAGCGATAATCGCCATGTCACAAGGTATTTTATATTCAGAATTAGGAACAGAAACTGGACTGCGTCTTCCGCTAGCATCAGGTGCACCAAGCTCCATCTTCTCAACAACCATGTGAGTTACCACACCGCCGTCACCGATTAATTTAACTGGACTAGTTAAGATTTGGAATTTCACTCCCTCCTCTTCTGCATGACCAATTTCTTCAAACCTTGCTGGCATTTCTTCCATGCCACGACGATAAACTACAGTAACATTAGCTCCAAGACGCAAAGCCGTTCTCGCTCCGTCCATAGCAACGTTACCACCACCAACCACAATGCAGTTAGTAGGACGAGGAATCGGAGTTGAGCTGTCCGCCTTGTATGCTTGCATAAGATTTACACGAGTTAGGTACTCATTAGCTGAAAAAACACCACGTAAATTTTCGCCTTCAATACCAAGGAAGTAAGGTAGCCCTGCACCTGAACCGATAAACACCGCATCATGTGACTCCAACAATTCTTCCATCATAATAGTTTTTCCAATAACCGTGTTAAGTTTTACTTCAACACCAAGTTTTAAAACATTATCAATTTCTTTTTGCACTATATCTTCTTTCGGCAATCTAAATTCAGGTATTCCGTAAACCAAAACACCACCTAATTTATGAAACGCCTCATAGATAGTAACATCAAAACCCGCTTTCTTCAAGTCAGTAGCACAAGCTAAAGACGAAGGTCCTGAACCTACTATTCCAACGGATTTCCCGTTAGATTTTGTGACTTTTTTAATGTTGCCATTGTCTAGCATTTTATCAGAAACAAAACGTTCTAAACCACCGATAGAAACAGCGCCTTCCATTTTAGCTCTAATACATTTACCTTCGCATTGAATTTCTTGAGGGCAAACACGTCCACAAATTGAACCAAGACTATTGTTATTAGCAACAGTTTCTCCCGCTTCAAGGAACTTTCCTTCTTTAACCAAAGTAATAAATTCTGGAATTTGCACATTTACTGGGCAACCAGAAACACAAGGAGCGTTCTTGCAATTCAAGCAACGACTAGCCTCGATCATTGCAGTTTCATCAGTGAAACCACTACATACTTCGTCAAAATTTTTATTTCTCACATTAGGTTGTTGTTCAACCATGTGTTGTCTATCTATTCTAGCCATGATTTTTTACTTCTCCTGTTAAATTACAAACGTGATTACGTTCTACTTCAGAAAAACTTTTACTTCTATTAATCGCCTCGTCGAAATCCACAAGTTCACCATTGAACTCAGGACCGTCTACGCAAGCATACTTCACTTTTCCGCCAACAGTAACTCTACAGCAACCACACATTCCTGTGCCGTCCACCATAAGAGAATTTAAACTTACAAGTGATTTTCTATTATATTTTTTAGCAACTTCAACTACTGCTTTCATCATCGGCAAAGGGCCCACAGCGAAAACCGTGTCTATAGTTGTGTCATTTTCAAGTACTTCAGCCAATTTTTGAGTAACGTAACCTTTGAAACCAAAGCTACCGTCATCAGTACAAAAATACGCATGATCACAACATTTATTAAACAATTCTTTGTAAACAATCAATTCTTCATTTCTTGCTCCAACTATAGAATCGCAATAGTTTCCTTTCTCAAACATCGCCTTTGCTTGAGGTGCAATAACCGCTGTACCGATACCGCCACCCACAAGGATAACTTTCTTGGCATCATGCAGATTAGTAGCAGTTCCTAGCGGACCAACGAAGTCGGAAATAAACTCACCTTGTTTTTTCGCCGCAAGTTTCATAGTAGATGCACCCACAGTTTGAACTAAAATAGTAACTCCGCCTGTTTCTTTATCGCTGTTTACGATAGTGAAAGGAATTCTCTCACCGTCATTGTCTACTCTTAGAATAATGAACTGCCCAGCTTTAGCGTGGCGAGTAACATCTGGTGCTTCAATAACATATTCAACTACATTTTCACTGAATTTAGTTTTCTTTAAAATTTTGTTCATAATTGGCAACTGTTCCTTTTTTTTACTTACTACTATAGTTTACTATATATTACTTGGACTTATTCCTTGTACTATAAAAATTACAATATTTATTAATCCTACAATTTTCACAATCAGGATTTTGAGATTTACAAACACTACGTCCGTGCAAAATCAAAAGATGATGTGACTTGTTCCATTGGGATTTTGGTATATTTTTTTGAAGATCCATCTCGGTTCTTAAAACGTCCTTAGCCGAAGCTAGTCCAATTCGATTAGAAACGCGAAACACGTGTGTATCCACAGCGATTGCAGGAATACCATAACCCACAGAAGCTACTACGTTAGCAGTTTTTCGCCCAACCGATGGGAATGTTTGTAAGATATCTATATCCGCTGGCACGATGCCATTGTATTTATTCAAAATAATTTTGCTTGATTCAATAATGCCATTAGCTTTAGTTTTAGACAAACCGCAAGAGTGAACCAAAGGTTCTAGCTCCTCCACCGTTAGCAATGCAAAGTCTTCTGGTTTGTTATATTTCAAAAACAGCTTGTCCGTAACTTTGTTTACACGAATGTCCGTACATTGAGCGGACAAAATCACCGCCACCAGAAGTTCAAAAACATTTTTGAAAGTCAGGGCGGGTTTTGCATCTGGGTAACACTCATCCAGCGTTATTAAAATATTTTTCACTTTAATTCTATACATAATTATACTCATATATTCTACCACAAGTACGAGCTTTAGTGCAATAATAATAGCCTAGGTATAGAAAATAATTACAACTTTATATATCTATATCGGATATCAGTCTTGATAATGCGTAAATAGTTGGTAATTTTGATATTGTGCAACTCAGCAACCACTTTTATTCTAGCCATAAAGCGTTGATTTACTTTGATTGATAAGCTACAAGTTACCCCTGCCGTTTCTGGGGTATTGATAATAGAAGTTGGAATTTTTTCCGCTGCCAGAAGTTTTGTTAGATAGTTCAAGTCAGCACGGCTTTTGATAGTAACAAGAATGTCATACATATTAGTTTGCTCCTTTGCTCTTTTAATCTGCTATATTTCATAATATTAATAAATTGCTAATTTTGTGTCACTTATTCTAATTTTAAAATACAATGGTAGTATTGACACTTTTAATACATGAAAAAAATACATTTTATAATACAACATGAGAACAAAGGAGCTTAACATGATATATCTTGACAATTCCGCAACTACTAATCAAAAACCCAAGGAAGTTTTAGAAAACGTAACTTGGGCAATGAACAATTCCGCAAACCCTTCTCGCAGTGGACATAAAGCAGCACTTGCAATGTCCGCAAAAATATTTGAAGCAAGAGAAGTTTTGTGTAAAATCATAAATTTCAACGCACCCAACCGAATAGTATTTACAAAAAACGGCACTGAAAGCCTGAACCTTGCAATATTTGGTACAGCAAGAAAAGGCGGACACGTAATTACTACTGAAAACGAACATAATTCCACTCTTCGCCCACTATTTAACTTAAAAGACCGTGGCATAATCGAACTAACTATCCTACCATGCCTCAATGGTAACATAAATATCAACGACCTAAAAAATGCAATACAAGAAAACACATACCTAGTTGCCATCAACCACGTTTCTAACGTTACAGGTGGGGTTAATCCTATCGAAAAAATCGGCGATTTCTTGAAAGACAAAAATATTCTATTCCTTGTAGACGGTGCTCAAAGTATTGGACATATCGACGTAGATTTCACAAATTATCACATTGATTTACTTGCCGCACCTTGCCACAAAGGACTTTATTCTCCAATGGGCGTTGGTTTTCTAGCTATTGCACCCAATATTGAAATCTCACCAATCCTATGCGGTGGCACTGGTTCTTTCAGCGAAGATTTAGCACAACCAAAAGATATTCCCGATGGATTAGAAGCTGGCACTATCCCTGCTGTATCAATCCTTGGCGCTCTTGGCGGTGCTACCTACGTGAAAAATCACTACTCATCAATCAAGAAAACTTTTTCACAATTTAGATACATGCTATACAATTCACACCTACCAAAATCAGTGAAAGTATACTCCGTACCAAATAACTGCGGTATCTTTACTTTTGCAATCGACGGCATAAGCTCAGCGGAAATTGCCAATATACTTGACGAAAAATACCAAATCTGCACTCGCTCAGGAATCATGTGCGCTCCGCTAATTCACAAACGCCTAAATACCCAAAAAGGCGGTCTAGTCCGCGCCTCTTTCTCTTCTTTCAACACCCTACAAGAATGCAAAATCTTCCTACAAGCCATCACCGAAATAGTAAATTCTTTATAATTCACGGTGTATAATTTCAGAATATTTTTGTTTTTGTAATTTATGAGAAGTCTTGAGTAATTTATGTTTAGATTTTATCATAAGCAAAATGGGGCTTCACCCCAAACCCCACAAGGAGCGTGAGCCCCTTGACCCACTTTTTGTATGGGTAATTTTATTAGGAAAATAAAGTGTAATTTTTCTTCGTAATTTTGATAATTGCATAACCAAAACTAAACCCAATATTAAACCCCAAAACCAATTTAATAAATCACAAAACATACACCCCCACCAAAGGAAAACCTTAGTAAAGCACCAAAAATAAATTTATCAAAAAACTTACTAACACTTAATCAAATCTCAAACTCACTTGATAAATCACAAAACATACAACCCCACGAAAGAAAAATCTTCGTAAAACTCGTTCACTAATTGTTATAGAGAGCAAGCAATAAAACTCGTTTATCTCGGACTGAACTCATGTCCAAAAGGGTTTCAAAAGGGACGGTAACGTTCCCTTTGCGGGGGCGTCCGGGGCAGAGCCCTGACAAAAACGTGAATAAGTTGATAAACAAAACAACCTTAGTCAATCACAAAAACTTGATTAATCAAAATACTTTACTCACGAACAAACAAAGCATAACCAAATACCTTAGTAAAGTACAAAAAATAAATTTATCACAAACTATACAACCCCACGAAAGAAAAAACTTCGTCAAACTTGTTCACCTATTTTTATAGAGAGCAAGCAATAAAACTCGTTTATCTCGGACTGAACTCATGTCCAAAAGGGTTTCAAAAGGGACGGTAACGTTCCCTTTGCGGGGGCGTCCGGGGCAGAGCCCTGACAAAAACGTGAATAAGTTGATAAACAAAACAACCTTAGTCAAGCACAAAAACTTGATTAATCAAAATACTTTACTCACGAACAAACAAATCATAACAAAATACCTTAGTTAAGCACCAAAAATAAATTAATCAAAATACTTCACTAACGTACAAATAAATCATAACCAAAAACCTTAGTAAAGTACAAAAAATAAATTTATCACAATACTTCACTAACGAACCCACCAAAAAACCTTTACTAATATAATAACTCAATAAAACAAAAAAAGTGTATCAAACGATACACTTTTTATAATTTAAAAAATCAAATCTCCCCAAGAACAACTTTGACAATATCATCAATATCCCCCTGACAATCAATAACCACATCAGCAAAACGACTATAAAAACCTTTACGATAATCATAAATCTCCTCCACAGTCATAGGTTTATCGGTAGCCACACCACGTGAATTAATATTCTTAGCAAGCCGAGCTTCAAGAACCTTCAAAGAAGTATCAAGCCAAATAACCTTGCCTATACTTTTCAAATTGTCCATAGCAAAATCAATAAGTGCCATGCTACCGCCAGTAGCAATAACCGTCCGCTTGCAACGCAAACTCGCTCCAACTATCCCCTCGCATTCCAAGAATCCGTCATACCCCTTACTATCAATAATTTCAGGCAAAGTCATGCCCTCCACTTGTGATAAAAGAATATCCGTATCCAAAAAATCATAGCCTAGTTTTTTCGCTAAAACCACACCAAGAGTACTTTTACCTGTTCCAGGCATACCAATTAATACTATATTATCCATAATAATTACCCCAACATACAAAGAGCGGCTGCACCGTAAATTCCTGCATCGTTCTTTAGCTTTGCTGTAGTAACAATAATTTGGTCAAGAAGTTTTCCTGCGAAAACCGTGTTATCAATATATTCTTGCAAAGGATCAGTTAATCTATTTTCTTGATAAGAAACGCCACCACCAAGAATAATTACTTCTGGACGGAAAATATTTCCTACACTAGCTAGTGCGTCACCAAGATATTTTATGTAATTATCCACAAGAGTTTTAGCAGTTTCGTCCACTTCGCAATAGTCAAAAGACAGCTTAGCATCAACATCCCCAATAGAATTTACACCCTGCCAAAGTTTAGAATCAGGGTTGGCATTCATAGCACGTTTAGTGTCACGAATAAGAGCGGAAGCTGAAACATATGCTTCAATACAGCCACGTCTGCCACAAGTGCATTCCTCGCCATTCATTACCATAACCGCATGACCAAGTTCCGCGCCTGCACCTTTATGTCCCTCAAGCAACTTTCCGTTAGCAATAATTCCTGAACCAACGCCTGTTCCTAAAGTCAACATAACAGCATTTTCACGTCCACCGCCAGCACCGAATTTCACTTCGCCAAGAGCAGCAACGTTAGCATCATTAGACACAAAAACTTTCTTTCCAATAATTTTTTCAAGCTCCGTTGCAACGTTGACTTTTTCCCAACGAAGATTGCAAGCAAGAACCACTTGACCAAGTTTAGAATCAACTACCCCAGGTATTCCCATTCCAACACTTGCTATATCGTCCATTTTCAAACTACTTTCTTCAAGCAATTTTTCAATTAAAGTTACAATATTATCAATCATTTGAACTTGACCTTTGTCAACTTCCGTAAGAACGCTGTTTTTCACAATAAGCGTGCCATTTTCATCAACTATTCCACCTTTAATAGAAGTACCACCAAAGTCAATTCCCACATATTTTTTCAAACTCATATCAAATTCCACCTAATTTTATTTATACTTAAATAATAACACAAAACCCCACTTTGGTCAATCTTATTGACAACTTCAACAAAACCAAAGTGGGGCTTTTTATATTATATTTTCAAATCTCTTTTTTTATAGATATAGCTACCCACATATGAAATTGCCGCAGCTATTGCTAAATACGCCCCAAGAGTGATTATCGTTTTCACTTCTAAATCAATTGCGTTAGCTGGATCAAAAGTAGCAAATGGAGATAAATATAGTAAGAACTCGCCCTTTTCTCCTAATAACTTCCCTAGATACCCCAACATATAAAGTATTAAAACGCCCATACTAGCAATGCTTCCTGTACCGTATTTATAACTGATTCCAGCGATTCCAAGAGCTATTACACCAAAGAAAAATGGAGTAAAACTACAAATTTTTATTATTGAAACCACTTCCATGAGATTGAAAGTATCGCCACCAACAACTGTTCCTGCAACCAGTGCAATTATACTTCCGCATGATACTACCAACATGACCCCTGCAAATAATACAAGAAGTTTTGAAACATAGATTTCCACACGACTAACTGCTAGCGAACTTAGAAACTCTATAGACTTTGTTTCTTCCTCTTTGTGAAGTAATCTTGCACCTAACGTTACTGCGAAAATACAAATCGCAACTATAACTAAGCTGTAAACCATTCCAAAATACGTTACGAAATTACCCATATCAGCCATTGCTTCCATACCGAAAAGTTGTAAAAGTTCTTTAGGCATTGCATCAAATTTCGCTGATGCAATATCTTGAACCATGGGAAACATAAAACAATATAAACTCATAATTCCAGAAATAGCTATTACCCAACCTATTATATTTTTACGAGAGTTATAGAAATCAAATGAAAACAATTTCGTTACGTTTTTAAAATCAAATTTTTTCATTTCACTTCCTCCTTGTAATAGTGAATAAATTCGTCCGTCACCGCTTTCGTCTTTATTTCAAGATATGTTAAATCAAGTTTTGAAAGTTCTTTTATTACTTCGTTAATGTCTTTTTCTAAATCAAAATCCACTTTTTTTCCATCACGAGTTTCATAGGAAACTGTTTGACGCTTTGTTAAAGATACTGTTGCCATGTCAAGATAGTCCACAAGTTCGCCGTCTTTAATTATTGCAACTTTGTCGCAGTATTTCTCTACTTCTTCCAAATTGTGGCTAGATAAGAAAATTGTTTTACCTTTCTCTTTTTCCTTTATAATTAATTGAAAAAACTTGTGTTGCATCAATGGATCAAGACCACCAGTTGGCTCGTCAAGAATAATAATTTCACTTTCTTTTAATAGTGCTTGAATAAGAGAAACTTTTTTTCTGTTTCCTAAACTTAAATCACTTATTTTCTTAGTTAAATCAAGCTCAAAATATTCCGCAAGCTCTTGAATCTTGCTATCATCATAAGTAGTAAACTGCAAACAGAATTTCAATAATTTATGAGCTGTTATGTTGTTTTGAAAACTAGCTTCACTTGGAACGTAAGCAATCTTTTTCTTTAACTCCTTAGCGTCATTAACTGAATCTAAACCAAGAACCTGAATTGTTCCTGAGCTTTGAAATATCATATTCATAATACTTCTGATTGTTGTACTTTTTCCCGAGCCGTTCTTTCCCACAAACCCAACAATTTCCCCTTGAGCAATTGTAATATTAAGATTTTTCACAGCAAGAACATTCCCGTAACTCTTTGAAAAATCAACAATTTTAATAGCGTCCATTTCTTTCTCCTTACCTTTTCTAACTATATAATATCATATGCGAAATAAATTAGCAATATCATTACGTTAAATATAAAAAGTGCCACCAATTTCACTAACGAAATTAATAACACTACCACACAATTATAAACATTCCCCTATAATAGAAAAAAACCACCAGACATGGGTGTCTAGTGAATTCTTTCTTGGTGCGGAATAGAGGACTTGAACCTCCACGATCTCTCACTAGATCCTAAGTCTAGCGCGTCTGCCATTCCGCCAATTCCGCACGGATTTATTAATTTTGTTTCTCTTTTGGTGCATCTTTAGGGAATCGAACCCTAGACCCACTGATTAAGAGTCAGTTGCTCTGCCAGCTGAGCTAAAGATGCAAAATATAAAATGGTGATCCATCCGCGGTTCGAACGCGGGACAACCTGATTAAAAGTCAGGTGCTCTACCAGCTGAGCTAATGGACCATATTGGCAGGGGTAGCAGGATTTGAACCTACGAATGCGGGAATCAAAATCCCGTGCCTTACCGCTTGGCGATACCCCTATGGGTAATTGGTATGCATTAAGTTTTATAATGGGGTGAGATATGGGGATCGAACCCACGACATCCAGAACCACAACCTGGCGCTCTACCAACTGAACTAATCTCACCATAAAAGTGGTGTGCCTGAAGGGAGTCGAACCCCTGGCCCTCAGCTTAGAAGGCTGATGCTCTATCCTGCTGAGCTACAGGCACAAATGGAGCGGGTGATGGGAATCGGACCCACGCAATCAGCTTGGAAGGCTGATGTTCTACCATTGAACTACACCCGCAATCGGTATATGTATCATGCTCAATTTCTCAATCACGACCGTCAACGCTTATATATAATACAATATAATTCCGCTCATGTCAACTAAAATAACATGAATTTTCGAAAGTTTTTGAAAAACTTATTTTTTTCTCTCAAACTAAAAATTTAGCCTTTATAAATTAACAATTTTTCCAGCAAATTTACCATTGAAAACAGTGATATAACAGTACGTACCCATAGAAAAAACTCCTGACATTGTGCCTGGATTTAATAAAGTTATGTTGTGGAATTTCTCAATAATTTCTTCATGAGTATGACCAAAACAGCAAACGTCCACAGCTTTTTCAATTCCTGCAAGGTGCAGTTTAGTAAGATTACTTTTCACTGAATACTTGTGACCGTGGCAAAGCAAGAACTTAACCCCTTCTATTTCAACAATTTCTTCACTGTCACCATTGTCGCAGTTTCCGTGTATGAAAAAAATATTTTTGTTGTAATTGTCTTTTATGTATTTAGCGTCACTCATTACGTCTCCAAGATGGAATACGTAATCAGCCTCACTTAGTTGAGTTGCGATACTATCAATACCTTTTTTATTTCCGTGTGTATCGGACAAACATAAAATAGTTTTCATTTGATTTTCTCCAAAAGATTTTTAATTGCACGACTTCTGTGACTTACGCTATTTTTCTCGGAGCTAGTTGCTACACCAAAAGATTTTTCAAGTTCAGTAGAATAGAATAATGGGTCGTAACCAAAACCGTCAAGACCATCTCTTTTTTCTAACAAAACACCTTCAATTACCCCTTCAGCAGTTACGCATTTTCCATCAGGATAGCAAATTGCCATAGCCGAAACGAAACGACAAGTGCGTTTTTCTTTAGGCACTCCCACCATGTTTTCAAGTAATTTATCGTTGTTTTTCTCGTCGTCACCATGCCCACCAGCGTATCTAGCAGAGTAAACCCCTGGATCGCCATTTAGAGCATCAACCACAATGCCACTGTCGTCAGCAAGGGCAGTCATATTGGTAATTTTACAAATTTCGCTAGCTTTCAAAATTGCGTTTCCTGTAAATGTATCCGCAGTTTCTTCCACATCAACATCAATGTTAAGGTCAGAAAGAGAGTAGATATTTTCAAAAATATTACCAAGGATTGCTCGCATTTCCACTAATTTATTCTTATTGTTTGTTGCTAATACTATATTCATGTAGTTATTTTATCAAAATAATATAAATTAAGCAATTATTTTATTGATGAAATCAAATAAAAGCTGTCAATAATGACAGCTTTTACTTTTTATATAGTTATATATTATAGCAAAATGCAGATAACTCCGCCTTTGCCCTCGTTGACAATTCTTCCAATAGTTTTTCTCATTTTATGTTTAACTTCTTGAGGCATAACCGCAAGTTTGCTGTTTAAACCGTCTTTTACTACTAGATTCAAAGGCTTGCCGAAAAGGTTAGTTTCCCAAATGCTGTTTGGATCAGTGTCATAATCTTTCAATAATGAATTAATTAAATCTTCACCTTGAGCTTTGTTGCCCACAACTGGATTAATTTCAGTGTCAACGTCCACTCTCATCATATGTAATGAAGGTGCTGACGCTCTCAAACGAACTCCGTATTGACCGTTTTTCTCGGTTACACAAGGCTCTTCCAAAGTCATTTCTGATAAAGAAGGCATAACTACACCGTAGCCTGTTTCGTTCACTTCTTGCATAGCTTGTTTGATTTTGTCATACTCAGTTTTCGCTGTAAGTAAATCTTTCAAGGCTGAAACGAGTTCGAAATCGTTCTTAATTTCAACGCCACACTCACTACTAATTACTTGATAGAACAAACCTTCAACTGCTTTCATGTCGCAATAAATAAGGCCCTCGCCCATTTTTACTACTGCTTGAGGAGTTTCGAAGTATTTCATGTTATCGAACATACTGTTCACCATGGCTTCGTCACTCATTTTGTGCATGTCACCGCATTTTGATTTTAATTCATTCATAATTTCTTGAATCATGTGGTTTTCATATGGTAACGCTTGCATCCAACTTGGGATTTCAACTTCTACTTTTTTCAAGTCAAACTCTTTAAGTGCTTCAGCCATTACTTCTTCTGCGTCTTGTTTTGTCATTGTAAGTAAGTTCAAAGGGATAACAGGAACGTTATATTTTTCTCTTAAATTCATAGTTAAACTAGTTGCAAATTCGCCGTTTGGTGCTTTTGAATTCATAACAATAACAAAAGGTTTACCAAGTGTTTTGATTTCGTTCACAACTCTTTCTTCAGCTTTTATATATGCTTCACGTGGAATATCAGTTATTGTTCCGTCGGTAGTAACAACGATACCCAAGTTTGAATGTTCTCTAATTACCTTGTTTGTACCAAGTTCAGCAGCTTCCGCAAAAGGCATTTCAGTTTCACTCCAAGGAGTCTTCACCATACGTGGAGCGCCGTCTTCGTCGTTACAATTAATGCCGTCAACCAAATAACCAACACAGTCAATCATTCTCACGTTCACGTCAATTTTCTTATCTAAAGACATACTAACCGCTTCCCCAGGAATAAACTTCGGTTCAGTAGTCATAACTTGCCTGCCACTTCCTGATTGAGGTAGTTCATCTTTCACTCTTTCACGGTTATGCTTGTTGCGAATGTTAGGTAAAACTGCACTCTCAACAAACTTGCTTATAAATGTTGACTTACCCGTACGGCATGGTCCCACCACACCGATATACACGTCGCCGTCACACCTTTCCGCTATATCTTTATACACATCGTATTTTTCCATTAATAAAACCTCCTAGCTTTGCGTGATTGTGTATCACAATAAAATTATATGTCCAATGAACCAATAATATGATAAAATAACAAAAAATAATTCAATATTAAAATCAACAACCAACCCATACACCACAGCCTTCCCACAAATAAAAAGAACCACCACACAAAGTGTGCGTAGGTTTTCCAAAAAGCACAAAACAACCAAAACAAAATAAACACCCCCACCAATCACCCAAAGAAACTCCCCATCTTATTCAAAACCAAAATTCTCCCAAGCAAAAAAAGAGGGTCAAGGGGCTCAGCTCCTTGTTGGGGTTTGGGGCGAATAGCCCCATTTCCCTAAACTAACCAACCAAAACAAAAAAAAACACCCCCACCAATCACCCAAAGAAACTCC
>CAMQZB010000004.1 GCA_947039455.1 uncultured Clostridia bacterium | reverse complement strand
TGGGTCAAGGGGCGTGCTCCTTGTTGGGGTTTGGGGCGAATAGCTCCATTTTCTTGCGTTCACATTAACAATTACATTTCATTCCAAACTATACATTAATAAAAGAATATAAAAAAACACGGAACTATCACCCGCATGGGACGAAAAGCCGTGTTGCCACCCAAATTCACTTTGGAAAACCAAAGCCTTAGCAGATACAATCATATCCTCCACAGATAACGGTGCGGTAGCCGTCAGGAGCTAATAACAAAAAGTGTTCGCCCATGCCCTCAATAGTCCATTCACGTATGTTGAATTGCTTTTATCACACCGCCAAAAGCTCTCTTAAAATTCAATGGTATACGTTACTACTCTATCTCATAAGTTTAAAAATATATTCAATTTTATTAGAGTATATCACATTTGATAGGTAAAATCAAGTGTTTTGGTGAAATTTCTCTTTCTCGGAATATTATTTTATTGGCATTTATTATTAAGTCTATGTTTTAGATTATATTTTCGTGCGTTTACATTTTATTAATTAAAATTCAGTCTTATGTGGTTTGATTTGGGTAATTTTTGTATTTTTAATGGTGTTGGGTGGGTTTTGGGAGAGTTTGCAACTATTGGGGGGGGCGTTATGGGATGGGGAATTGAGTTTTGGTTTGGGTGGATAGTGGAATATTGGTTGGGGAATTTCTGTGGTGCTGTTGGGTGGGTCTTTGTGGGGATGGGGCTTTGGGGGATGGCTTTTGTGGGGATGGGCTTTGG
Organism: uncultured Clostridia bacterium; assembly: GCA_947039455.1. Lineage (GTDB taxonomy): Bacteria > Bacillota > Clostridia > Christensenellales > CAMQZB01 > CAMQZB01. The sequence continues at coordinate 103,239 of CAMQZB010000004.1, read as the reverse complement.
GGGGATGGGATTTTGGGTATAAAAAAACGGAAAGGCAAATAAATACCTTTCCGTAATTTTATATTTATGATTTTGTTTTCAAGTCACATTGCTGTGAATTTTAGATTAAATCAATTTTTGATTAAGCCAATGTTACTTTAGTTGATTCGAAGAAATACTTCTTAACAGCTACCGTACCAGTACCAGCAGGAGTAAATGTACCTACTGAGATATATTCGTCGAAAGCTTTATCAACGTTAAACAATGACTCAAACTCTTCAATAACTTCTGCGTAAGAATCGCCTTTGTTAGCTCTTAATAATTCACCAACAGTCATCTTAACGATATCTGTAAGAAGAATAGTGTCCGCTGTCGCGAATTCAGCACCTAAATGAATTTTAGTTGCATCAGCAGATGAAGCTACAGTTGTATCAACTTTGCCTTCCATAGTTATTACTAAAGTAATAGCTTCAAGAAGATCGTTCTTTGAAGATATTGCAGCAGATGTTTGTCCGTCTGAATAATCATCAGCACTGAATTCTACAGCAATTAGCTCATTTAATGCAGCAATCGCAGCAGTTTTGTAAGCTTCACCAGCAACTACGTAGTCGATTGCAGCTTTATATTCAGCTACAACAGCGTCCATATGAGCTGAATCTTGATCGTATGCACGAAGAATATCTTCAGCAGCGGATGCTAGCTTTCTATCTAAATAATCAGGAGTAAAACCAGCCGCAGTAGCAGTAGCAGGCACAGTTGCGTCGAAATTATAACCAGGTAGTTTATCGTAAGCACCAGCGAAATAAGTTTTATCTGTATTTACTAACACACCAGTACCAGCATCTTTAGTAGTATTTTTACCTCTAATGATAGCGTCGATAGAGCTGAAAGCTGGAGAATCTTTTGTTGACAAGTCATAATAAGCGTAATGTGAAACAACTTCTTTCATTGATCCAATCACGTCGTTCATCATTTCAAGAGCAACAAGTACATCTGTATAAGTTATAACTGTAGCCATCATATTGTCTTGTGACTTAGCGAAATCAGTATCAGCAGGATCAGGTTTAATAGCCATAACTAATTTTTGTGAATCAGTTAATTTGTCATAAGCAGTTCTAGCTAGAGCTGTGAATGACATAACGTTTTCACTGTTTGTTGACAAGTAAATCAAAGGATAACCTTTTCCAGAAACTGTTGTAGCAAGTTCTTCAGCAACATACAATTTTTCTTCAGCTTTTGCTTTTACTACAGCTGTGTTATACGCAGCTGCAGATCCGTTGATCAATGATTTAACCTCATTAACTGCTGCAATATCAAATGCTCCAGCTACTGACTTGTATTTCTCATAAGGAGTATCAATACCAGTTTTGCCTTCAGCTTTTTTTACTATAGCTTTGTCTTCGTCAGACAATGCTTGGAAATATGCATTTAAAGTGTCATAGGCAGTTCTGTGCTCTCCGTTAGAAACTTCGAACTTTTTGTCGAAAGATTTAATGAATAGTGAATCTACCGCTACTTTATCAAATGCAGCAACTACTTTAGCGTCAGAGATAATTTTCTCATCAGCAGTCAATAATTTGTAAAGGGCAATACCGTTTATAGTATCCATATCAGCATCTTTAAAATCTTTGTCAGAATCAAATGTTCCAATATTTACATTTTCAACAAGAATAGCATCAGTAGACCCAGTCTTTAGTATTGCACCAGAAGTGAAGAATACTTTTTGCTCATCTGTTAATGCGTCGTAACGAGCTCTAGCAAGAGCTACTTTATCAGCAACTGGAACAGATTTAGCAGGAGCAACTACGACAGTTCCTCTTTCAAGGATTGAAGTTGCAGTATCACGTACTACGTTCCAATCATATTTGCTGATGAAATGTTGTGTACCGTTTTCAAGAGTTACGTTGTAGTTTCCAACAACAAGCTCATCGATTTTAACGACATCTTTAACATTAACTGCAGCAGTATCAGTGTCATATAAATTAACTGCTAACTCGAATGAAGAAACTTTAGTTACATCATAAACATCGCTTGAAGAAATACCAAATGACATTTTAGAAGTTTTCAAAGCAGCTAAAAGTTCATTAACAGCATTTGCTGACAAATCTGTGTTTGTAGGAATTGCTACTATAGAATAGTTTTCCAATACTGCATCCGTAGTAGACGTTGCTGCTGACTTTTCCTCGAATGCTCTTACATCGAATGGGTTAACTTTTGTAATAGCGCCAACTTCTGTTGATGCATCAGCAACTACGTGAACGAAATCATTTGCAGCAACAACTACATCAGCTTTTGCGATGTTTGCAGTTCCCATTAATGAATATTCAGCTTCGTCAGCTTGGATAAATCCAAATTGTCCGAATCCAAATCCTAGATCAGTAGCAGTAATTGAAAATTCAACTTCATATAAACCTGCATCAGAAAGTGCAACTGCTGGATAGAAAGTTGTTCCAGCTGGAGCGATTACAGCTTTAACCTCTGGAGTATCTCCAACTGCAGCTTTAGCTGCAACTTCTCTTACATATTTGCCATCAGCATTCATGAATACTGGAACAATCTCTCCAAGTGTCTTTAATGCAGTTGAGTCAAATTTGTTGTCTCCATCATATGAAACTTTAGAAGTAACTTCGAATGGGAATTTAATTGTGTTAATTGATCCCGCTACTAAGTTCGTTGTTGCCATTGTAAGTTTGTAATTTTCAAGCAATTTCACATCATATTTCAAAATTACGAAATTATCATTGTTAGCATAAGTGCTTTCAACGTTGATAACTTCAACTCCGTAAGTTGATTTTGCAATTGCTTCGTCACCTACTAGAGGAACTTCTGGTTTAGAAGTATCATCTGGTGATGGTGTGCCGTCAGGCGTTGTTGTTGTTGTTGGCGTTGTTGTTGGATCTGGTGTTACCACTGGATCACCACATGCCGCCATAGTTAGAACCATTGCCACTACTAAAAGTGCAACGATAGCTAAACGTAATACTCTGTTTTTCATAAACTACCTCCTAAAATAAATCAATAGTTTGTTTTAGTTATTTTTTTAATTTTAATTTGTAACATTACAAAATAGTCGTATTTATCCCAAGCACCAACTCAACTAAATACTGACAATCTGTCGTTGATAATATAATAACACATTAATGTTTAAAATGCAATAGTTTTTCACCTATTTATAATATTAAATATAGTTTTTATGTACAATTTATATAGTTTTTGTTAATTTGTCATGTTTTTCCTATATGTTTTCACGCACTAATCTATGTGGGTTGTACACTTTAATCCATTTTTTTTCGCCTTATACCTAGTCTTTCTTGTTTATCAAACGAAGTATTATTCACCTTTTTGATGTTAATTGAATATAAACGCGTTTCATATGGCGCTTTTCGTCTACATTATAAGTATTATTTGTTTATATGATATATTTTAATTATAATTCTAGACAATACCGCTGTAGTGATAGCGGTGTGTTACTCTTTGCTGTCTGACCTTATGTGTGTTTTTTTTGTGGGGATGTTTTTGGGGTTGCAAAAAGGGCAAAGAATAAATCCTTTGCCCTTTCCTCTATTTATTTACAAAGTTAACTTGCGTTCCCTTTGCTTATATTTAGTTTTTAGCTATTAAGCTGTAAATGTTGGATACACATATTCTGCACTAGTGTCTGTTGCTTTGTTAAGAGCTGATTTACCATTGTAGTCTTCAATAAATTGATCAACATTTTCGATTGCTTCTGTAAGAATTTCTTCAATAACAACTGTTAAGCTATCATCTTCAAGAGCAACGAATGGTACTTTAACACCTGTTACAGTAGATCCATCAGCTAAATCAATATCTTCTAAAGTAACAACACTTAAAAGTGCAAACTCAGCGATATATTTTTTAAGTGACTCTAATACAGATAAAGCATCTGCTTGTTCACCTTGATGGAACACAAATCCATCTTGAGTATCGGCACCTGCTGGAGTGTATGATGCGAAAGCATCAGGAAGTGCTAAAGCATCAACAGTAGCACCTGTAAGAGTGAATCCTAGAAGAGTACCATCTGGAGTTGCAACTGCACCTGTAATTTTTGTTCCAAGTTTTGAAATGATATCTTTTTGAGCAGCTACGATAGCGTCATCAAGAGCAATATATGAATCAATGATTACTCTTTGAGCAGTAGCTACATCAGAAGTTAATAAAATTGGAAGTACTGGTGCCATAGTAACGTCAGCAGAAGCAGGAATTGCTCCTGTTTTAACATCAACAACAGTGAACAATAATTCAGCTAATGTTGGCATACCTTCGCCTGTTTTTGGAGCCCATACAGCTTGTGGTACATTAACGTTTTTCGCAGATGCGTCAAAGTTAAATCCTGTCAACTCGCCCATTGCTGTTAAAGTTGCTTTCGTATCAAGAGCACCTGTTTTGTGAATATAAGAATCTAAACCTTCAATAATTGAAGTATAAGTTTCGAATCTTGTAGACATTTCATAATACATAACTTGCTCTGCAAGAAGTGCAGTTTCATTATCACCAGTTTTTAAGTGAGCTGGAAGATCATCATACTTTTCAACAACAGATGCTAAAGCTTTTTCAGCAGCGTTAATTGTTGATTGATTGATTGTTTCAATGAATTCAAACATAGCTGTCTTAGACAATGCAACTGATTTTGTAAATGCCTCTAGCATATCTTCTACATACGTATCAACAATTTCAGTAGCTTTTGGCTCAGCTATTTGAGCTGATACATAGGCGTAATCTGAATCAAGTCCAGGAACTGTTGGCAATCTGCCAAGTCCAAGCATGTAAGCAATGAAATCATTTTTAGCAGCGTCGCTATATTGTTTTCCAAGATAAATCTCGTATAACTCTTTAGCTTCGATTACTAGGTTAGATCTTTCAAGGTTAGCTTTTTGAACCGCGATTCCTGCTACTTGAGTAGTAACTGTGTTTGCAGTTAATTTGTTCTCTGGTTTGAATTGTCTAGATGGATCAGCGTCATAAGCGGCAACAGCTAGTGCTCCAGCGATGTCTGATTCCAAACCTTCGTAAGTTGCAATGAACAATTTCAAATCGTCAGTTGTTGCGAAAGGTTTTTCAACATTAACAGCACCTTCAGTTTTTCCAGTGTCAGCGTCAGTGTATTTGTTTACCAATCTGTTTAAAGCTTCCATTGAACTTTTGAAAGTTGCTTGGTCAGCTTCGTCGAATACATAACGTGTTCCGTTTGTGAATGTTGCATTGAAATCATTTGATACTAGATCAGATGCTTCAGCAGCAGCGCCATCAAACGTGAATGACAATTCAAGTGGGTAATTATCAGCTACTGCTAAATCAGGAGTTGTAATTCCAACTGATAAGTTGTAATCTCCGTCTTCGCCTCTTAATGAATTCACGATAAAGTCTTCAACAGATTTGTTTAATACTGCATCATCAGCAATGTCAATTTCTACTACGTTGATTGGTGCCGCTGGGAAAGTTTGTACTGTCTTTACATAGAATACATCACTAACCGCTTCTACTTCAACGTTCATTTTTGCTACTTCATAAGTTTTTACAACTGTATATTCTTCTTCGATCTCTTCTGCTGCATAGAATCCATAAGATTTTGCGTCAGCGCTGAACTCGATTGTATATTCTACAACGTAAGTTCCAGCATGAGCAGGAACGAAGTACAATTGGTCTTTAGTCTCTAGGTTTGTACCATCTGGTGCTGGTTTTCCATCCATCAATAATTGCTCAATTACAACGTCAATATCATCACCGTTTGCAGCTGTGCCTTCAACGTTTACTTCAATTTTTGGTTGTTTGCTTCCGCTTTGGTTAAGGAATGCATCGTAAGCTTGGTTTTCAAATGGAGCTGGTACAGCGATTTGGATTTTAGCATCGGTACCGTTTTTCTTAGCTACCAATTTGTAATCACCAAAATTATCTTCACCAGCTACGTTGTACGTTGCATACTCAGAATCGAATGCTAATTTACCATCAAATTCAGGGAATGTGATGCCGTATTTAGATTCCAATTGAGATTCATCAGAACCAACTGGTGGTTTTGCTGTCTCATCTGGTTTAGACGTGTCGTCTGGTGTAGGTGTTGTTGTTACTTCTGGGCCTGGAGTTGGAGTTGGGTTAACCGGATCCTCACCACATGCCGCCATAGTTAGAACCATTGCCACTACTAAAAGTGCAACGATAGCTAAACGTAATACTCTGTTTTTCATAAACTACCTCCTAAAATAAATCAATAGTTTGTTTTAGTTATTTTTTTTGTTAATTTGCTTGATTTTAGTTAATATCGGTTCTTCAACGGAGTTTGGTGCTTGGCGTCAAGTTCCTCATAATAATAATCATTAATGTTATTATAGCACGTGTAGTTTAATTATTCAAGTGTTTTGGGTTAATTTTTATAACTTTTTGTGTGTTTTTTTTCATAATATATGGTTTTTATTGAAAATAGTATGATTTTTATAGTTTTTTTCTTCCTACTAACTATATAACGGTCCACGCGCTACTTCTATTTTATGATGAAATTTGCCTTCTTGTCACTTTTTTTCGTTTTTTCTAGGAGGGGGTTTGGATTTTAGTGATACTTTCCTTGTTCTATGCGATTATGTTTATTTGGTTTTTCAACGTTTTTTTTACCTTGTTTTTTGGTTTGTCATTTACATTATATATATAGGCAATTTTTTTATAGGTTTTTCCACTATTTTATTACCGCTATTTAATTCAAAACAAACCGCAGATAATCTGCGGTTTGTTTGCTTTTTTGTTAAATCGACTACTTCTATGCTGTGAACACCTTGTACTTTACTTTTATTCGGTTGAGCTTTTCCAATATTGGCTTTGTGAAAAGTGCTAGAAATGCCGCATTTGATGCTGAGTAAAGCACCATGAATGGAGTGCTTGTGGAAATCGCTATCAAGTACCTTGACATTGTGAACGCACCATCGAGTGCAAGCACCGTCCACACGTCCATCATTAGAGAGAAAATTACCCCTCCTATTATTCCTACTACTATTAACAATATCATATTTGGCTTTTCTTTTTTATAAAAGATCATCCCTGCAAGAAAGCCTATGAATCCCCATGCTAACATTTGAAACGGCGTCCATGGTCCTTGTCCATAATATATGTTCGACACTAACGCTGACATTGAACCCGTTAGAAACCCTGCGTCTTTTCCGAATGCTATCGCTGTGATTATTACTATTGCCGTTACCGGTTTGAACCCCGGCAATGCCATAAACACTATTCGCCCTACCACTGCTAGTGCGGTCATTGTTGCTATTACTATAATTTCTCTGGAACTTGCATTGCTTTTCTCAAATCGTATGAAAAACGGCAAACATGCTAATCCTGCTATGATAATCGATATTATTGAATACTGTCTGTCATTAAACAACACCACGCCCAACAATATCGTAAGTGGGATTGCTACGAAATACATAAGTACGCTAAATATTAACTTCTTTCTCTTTACATATGTCACGATAGTTACCTCTTTTTTTCTTTATTCCATTATTTTAGTTTTCATATCATATTACTTTTACTGAAATTAAATTCAATTTGATTTTCGATTGTTACTTTTACAAAGCCTTACAACCATACTTGTGGTAATTGAATTATCAAAAAATCCTCTTGAAATTCGCATTGCTGATGTTGTGTAGTACGTGTTTGTTGAGAAAAACTCAATCGGCGGTGCTGATGAGACTATTTGTCCATCGAAAAACATACAACATCTATCAGCAAATTCACCTGCGAATTCAATATCATGAGTTACCATGCAGATCGTCATTCCTTCGCTTTTTAGCTTGTATATTATTTCTGCCAAAGATTTTTTTGAATATGCGTCCATTCCTTTAGTTGGTTCGTCTAGTAAAATAATTTTTGGTCTTGTTAATAGTATTTTAGCAAATGCTACTTTTTGTTGCTCACCACCAGATAAATCGTAAGGGTGCTGATTGTGTAAATGGCTGATTTCAAGTTTTTCCGAAATTTCGTCTATGAGTTTTTGGCTTTCTTCTTTGTCAAACTTCAAAATCTCCACAACTTCCATTAAATCTTCAATTACCGTACTTCTAACAAAAAGCGTTTGAGGGTTTTGCGGTAGAAAGGATATGTTGTTTTTATAAAGCTCCGTGCCTTTATATTCCTTTATTTTCTTGCCCCAAATACGTAGTTTGCCTTTGTAGAGTTTCTTTAATCCTGAAAGAATTTTCAAAGTTGTGGTTTTCCCCGAACCATTTCCTCCCAAAATACACATGAATTCATTTTCATAAACTTTTAAAGAAAGATTATTTAAAACATCAGGCGTTTCTCTTTCATACCTAAAATATCCTTCAGAAATTTCCAATGCAACATTTTTGTTTTCGTTAGTTTCAGTTTGCACTTCTATAGAACGGATTTTGTTTTCAAAATTGCGTTTCAAAAAATTCTTGCCTTCTTTAATAGTAATTGGACAGGCACAATCACAGTCTAGCTGTCCGAAAATTCGCACTGCGGTTGGCATTGCTAGGTTCATTTTATGAGTAGAAATTTTTCTTAAATTTGCACCTATATTTGTTGGGGTATCTGTCATTAAAATATTAGATTTATCCATTACCACAACTTTGTCCGCTATTGGAAAAACGTCTTCTAACCTATGTTCAACTAAAATTACAGTCATTCCAAGCTCAATATTAATTTTTTGCAAGGTTGATATAAATTCCATTGCACCGATTGGGTCTAGTTGACTTGTGGGTTCGTCCAGTATTAGTAATCGTGGATTCATTACCATAATTGACGCTAAATTTACTAGTTGTTTTTGTCCGCCCGACAACTCTGAAGTTTTCTTCCTATACCAACTATTAATTCCGAAAAACCCTGATACTTCCGCTACTTTTCTGCGTATTACATCAGTTTTTTCGCCCATACTCTCTAGCCCAAAAGCAAGTTCATGCCACACTTTATCAGTTACGATTTGATTGTCGGGATTTTGCATTACGTAGCCAATCTCTGCTACTGAAACACGTTCTTGAAGACCGTCAACTTCTACACCGTCGTATAAGATTTCGCCTGTTTTTTCTCCTGCAGGGGCAAGTTGTTTTTTCAGCATTTTCAACAGTGTGCTTTTTCCACAACCTGACTCGCCACAAATCACTACAAATTCACCCTCATTTACTGTTAGATTAACCTTTTCAAGTGCATTATCTTTTCCGCCGTTGTATTTGAATGTTAAATTTTTGATTTCAAGTAATGCCATAACATATTCTCCTTAATTTCCATGATTGTAGATGTAAACATCAAAATAAACCCGCCAAAATATAGTAATATTGGAATAATTTCAAATGACATTCTAGTGATTTTTGGATAATAATCAAAGTCCGCATATCCTGTAAATAATCCCACCGTCACGATTATTATCATTACACCGAAGTAGCTCATTAACAATTTATCGCTAGTTTTCCAAGGAAAAACACTATAACTTGTTCGACCTTTCAATCCGTATCCACGGGCTTTCATTGAGTCAGCTGTTTCAATTGAGTTTTCCAAACTCCATGTTATTAAGCTTGATAATACTCTAAATTTGCATTTTATCTTATCTGTATACGAACTGCCTGAATATATTCCCATGGCTTTTTGACTCTCGTCTACCGCCTTGAATTGCTTTATGAATTTCGGTACAAAATTTAACATCATTGATAGCATTAACGCTAATTTTGGAATTACTTGTCCGAATAAATATATAAACTTATCACTGGTCATTAATCTGTTGTAACACTTGAACCAATAGAACACTGAAACTAACATTAGTGCTGCGAATAATCCGTATATCATTGCTTCTAGTGTCATTGGATTATTGTTTAGAAAAAATAAAACCGTTTCGCCTTTGTGAACAAATAGTGGATTTGTTAATGCAATAATGATTATCATTGGCATTGCTAATAGCAAAGATTTCACTGTTTCTTTTGCACCAAATAGCATGAATGTAAAAGATATAGAACATAGAAATGATATTCCGATAAAGATTGGATTCATTGTGAACATTGTTATAAATATTACGCCTATTAGGTAACTGAACATCACCACAGGGTGGCAGTTGTGAAAATATTTCATGCTGTTTGCGCCCCCCATTCACTTCCTACATCGCGCCCCAAATCGCAACTATAAACCCATTCAACATAGTCTCCGTCTTGCAATTCATACTTACTTGCTCCGTAGCTTGGAAATTCACCATTGACTTTATACATCCACCCTGACAATTCGCCACAGCTGAATTCGTATAAATGATTTATCCCTTTCACGTAGTTGCTTCCGAAACCCTTACTATAAACAGCTTCCATTTGAATTTCATTGTGCCGTATTGCTCGATCCAACACGTCAAACGCATTGTCATCAGGGCGTAAAACATACTGGCTTTTTTCTAGCACAATCCCCTCCGCTGGAATGAATTTCTCGTTTTGCAGACTCTCGTCTAGCTTATCCCAATTATCCAAAACCGTTTTGCAATCTATAGAAATATAGATAGTTTCGCTGTCATCAGTTATTTCATCGATGTGGGTTAAATAATAATCGTCCACCGACTGAATTTTCGTACCGCTAAGTAATATTACTAAAATAAATACCACAACCGCAATAGCAACTAAATCTTTTTTCATAATTACTCCTGACTTTCTTCCATTTCCATACTTCTTTTCACTTTTTGTCTTTTTCTAATTCTAATAACAACAATCGCAATAACTACAAGTGAAATTGCTGATAGACCACCACCTATAATCCATGCCGTTGTGAGATTGTCAAGCTGAGTTTTCGCTCTTATTAAATCATCAATGTGTGTTACTTCACCCTTATCTACTTGGCTTAAATTTTCGTATCTATTGAAAATTTCTTCGCAAACTGCCTTGTCTTTTAAGGATAATTTGCTAAATGGATAAAGCTCTGTAGTGATTTTCATGTTAATATATTCAATTTCGCTTTTGATAGATTGGATATGATTATACGCTTTATCAACAATAGTTTTATATTGGTTTTTCTTTTGGAACTCGTTGGTATTTTCAAGCAAATACATTAAATGCACAACTTCAACGTAATTTTCCGTTGTAAGATTTTCATAATCAATTAACGCTTCCACTTGCTTTACGTTCACATCAGTAAATGCCACAATGTTTTCAATTAATTCTTCCTGATTTCCTTGATAGATTTCCTTCTCGGCAAGCAATTTCACATGGTGTTTTTTTGCATAAGCTGAAAGATTCCAATAATTGTTTACATAAGATAAATCCGTTATGTTACTTTCTTCTAGTGTAGAAACTATCTGTTGAATTTCTAGTTTGGTTGAGTTTTGGTTCAGCCTTTCAATAGACTTTTCAACAGCACTAATTTGTGCTATTTCCTCCACCGTGAAATCTTCACGCATATCGTAGAATGTTCTTTGATTACTAAGAAATCTATCGTAGGAAATCAATGCACAAAGCGCTTGCTCGCTTGCCATTGACGAGGAAACACTTGGTACCGCATTAGGATTTTCACTATCGAAACTATAAGAATGTGTAAAACCGCCGTCATTTTGCTTGAATGTTAACAATCCATCAATGGCGGACTTGTCGTTTTTCACAAAGCGTTGATCGTTGTGAGGGTCTATTCTCAACGCTGTTAATGCAAGAATTACTTGACTACTACTTTCGCTGTTTTCGCTACCCCAACTGGCGAAAGTTCCTGTTTCATTCTGAGTACTTGACAAAAACAGAACACTTTCATCTACTACTTCACGAACTGTCTTTACTTGGGGGATAAACTCACCTTTTTCGTCTTTTATTTTTGCTGAAACATAGGAAAACTCTCTTTCACTATTGTAGTATGGTGCTAGTGCTTGCAGTGTCATTGCGGTTATGTCCACATCGGATTTATTGCCCATAAGTGCAAATCCGCCGTCCGCTAGCTGTAGTTTCAACAATTCCAAAATAAAATCTTCTCTTGTGTCATTAGCAGTATCAGGAATTTCGTATCTTTTGCTATCCATGAAAATTAGTCCGTATATCCAACCGTTAATGCCTTGTCGACCTGGGCTTTGCACTAAACCACGATTGTAAGAACCATCCGACACTAAGTCAATTGGCGAACCTTCAAAGTTAGAAAAAGCTTTTGGATTTCCGCCAACTGCTGTTATTGCTAGACCTATTCTTTGCCATTCGGTTGCTTTGTAAATATCTAGTTTCGCATCAGTTTTATACTCTGTTTCAATGTAGTCATCAATTACCCCAAGATAACTTCCGTAGTTATCCTCATAACCATATCGACCAAGTGCCATTGCGTACCAATCCCCTGAAGTTGAACCTGCCATTTCTAAAAACTCGTCTTGAAATAGAGACTCTGTCACTTCATAGCCCATATTGCTTTTCTTCCAATTAATCACATCTTCAATTAAACTATCAACCGCAAAAATATCTTTTCTATTAAAATTCTCGTCACCATATGCTACGGCTGTTTTTGTTGATAGTCCAGTGAATATTAGTGCAATCACAAGGATTATTCCGATTATTGAGTTCGCTTTTTTCATAAATTTACCTATTTCTTCTCGTATTGTGTTTTTAAATTATTATAAGTAGTTTCAACGGATTCAACTGATGTGTTAAGTTCCTGTAAAACCTCTATTGCTGTTATATATTCGTTGCTGTTTTTTATTGTTATGTTGTTTTCGCTGTTGATTTTTCCCACTAATTTAGTTAGTGCGGTTTTATCTCCTGCATTTCCGAAAAACCGTCCGTCACCTTCCACAAAACCCCTTCCCACTAGGTCACAGCCTAAGGCTGTTGTGAACTGAATTCTCATAACATCACCGTCATTAATTTGGTAATCCGCAAAACCTTTGCTAGGGAAATTGTTGTCCACTGAATACATCCACCCTGAGCCGATTGAATAATCACCTTGCCCTAATGATTTTTCTAGCGCGTCTGAACCTAGGTCCACAACACCTTTGTCAAGTAATAGTTGGGGTATTTTACATCCGCTTTTATTTATGTTATCACTTGAAATTGACGACATATAGTATGTACCGTAATCGTTGTCATCGTTGCCTTCTGGTGTTACGCCATTAGCTTTAAAAAATTGAAATAGTGCTTCTTTTGCTGTATGGGTTTTGCCTTTTGGCAGAGTAACTGACATTGGTTCTATGATATATCCTAAACCGATAGTGAAGGCTTCTAGAGACATTGTAATAGTTATTTCTGGCAATTCTGGAGTAGTTCCACCTCCGCCACTTCCACCGCTTCCACCGCCACCAGAACCGCCACCGCCACCCGTTGGAGCTTTAGTAGTTATAGGTTCAGCAGTAGGTTCAGAAGTTGGGACAACGGGCGTTTCTATTATGTCATGTAAATCACCATTGTTTTCGTCTTTATTTATATCCGATTCCCCAGCAACACAGCCTGTAAATACTGCTAGCATCAAAATAAGGGATAACGCTATACTTAATATTTTTTTGTTCATTATTTCCTCCACAATGCGATCATCAACTTTTTATTAATCTATTTTATATATGAACAATTAATTTTTGTTCTTATCTATATTTGATACTTTTCTACGTTTTTTTTGTATTGTCAATACTGTTGCTGTGGCAACCACACCAGCTCCTGCTGCAACCGCTAGAGTTATTAGCGTAATATTGATTAATTTTGTATTTATATACTCTTCATGAGTTGCCTCAACTTCCGTTTTTTCTGGCATTGGAATTGGAACTGTATCAATGGCAATGTCCGCCCCAAACAGCTGAATTAATTGGTCAAAGTCATAATTTACTTCTTCATAATCTATGCTTTTCGCCATTTCTGCAGTTATCAAAACTTGTCCTTGTTTAAATTTCAATACTAAATCTTTACCTGTTTTTTGTTGCATTTCCAGAATATCTCTTGTTATATACCCCACCGCTGACAGGTCTGCAGTTACGATTTTCATTCCATTTGACTTCATTTCAGCCATGATAGAACTTAAAACAATGTGGTTTTCTTTAATTGGAATTACTTCACCAACATCTGAGTTAGCCGTTTTATTACCTACGGCAAATACGTTTCCTGAGTCGTTTTTGTAATATAAAACTCCATTGCCGCTTCCAATAATACTTGTTATTCCATAGTTTTGATCTGCACTTTCTGGTATGTATATATCCACCATTTCAGATTTTTCATTGCTTGTTATATTTTTGTTGTCAACTAGCATTGAAATACCGCCTGGGTATGAATTGTATGTGGAATAGATATAAACATCGTCACCTGGTTTTTTATAATCCACAGTTGACAGCAAGATTGAACCTTGTCCGTAACCGGGCATACTTGCACGGTAAATTTCCGTTAGGTTATTGGCATCTAGCACCATCACAGCACCGCCACTTCCCACTCCTGAACCGCCACCTAGATACATTCTTCCGTCAAAAACTACTGGCGTGCTTGTAAGCTCTGATCCAAATGGTGCTTTTACTGATTTTAGGTTTGTAATCGCTCCCGTGTTTTCATTTATTGCGCCTTTGTGTATATATCCGTTTTTTGTGGTGAAATATATATTGCCACTTTCGTATGCTATTCCTGAACGTTGGTCACCGCTGATTTGATAGCTATGTTCCACCGCTCCTGTGTATTTATTAAACACAAATAATGTTGAATTTGCATTGATATCTTCTTCCGCAAACTCCCTTTCTCCGTTGTCCGAACCAACAACTAGATAGTCGCCAACAACAAGTGCGCCAGTCCAATAGTAACCGCCTTTGTTTGTGTGGCTCCATGTTGCAATCTTTTCTTCGTTAGTGCTATTTTTGTTTTCATCTTCAATATTTATACAAACATAGTTAGCGTCGCCTTCTTCCAAGTTCCAAAACCCAGTATAGATATTTCCGTCAGAATAAGCAATTGGTGTCAAAGATTGTCCCCCAAGTGGATCAGTATAAACCCAAAGCGACTCCAGTGTTTCCGCATCAAACGCTTGCACCGTGCCGTTAGCTAATCCGCAAATTATCATGCCACGAGCATAAATCGGTGGAGTGTAGCCCCAGTTTGAACTTTCCACCATAGTTCCTTCCACAGCTTCACCCTTTTCGTTTCTAACAGGCTCGCCCGTTAGCAAGTCAAGCTTAATAATAGTTTTTGAAGATACAAAAATCAAGGCATCGTCTACTATAATTTGCACACTTGGAGATCCGCCCATCCATGACCCATATTTCTTTTTCCAAAGCAATTCGCTTTCCTTTTCACTTGTTGAAAAATCATAATCAACAACAGCCATGTTTTCGCTATTACCACGGAAATTCACCCAACCATTTTCAATTTGCGTTAGGTCATAATCCGTTTCAATACCAAACAACAAAGTTTTTGTTTCATCTACTTTATCAAATACTTTTTTCACATTTCCAACATTAGCAGTACGGTTTTCCGTTGCAGTGGCGTCAATAAAGTTTTCCGCACTTGCAATTATTTCTGCTATTTCAGCTTTGTCTGATGCTCTATATTCCGTTATATCTAAATAATCCGCTACTTCTTTCTTCATAGCGTCTTTTTCTTCTCTATTAATAGTTAATGGCAATTTACTTATTGCGGTTGGATATTTTGGAATAAATATCGCAACATCTTCAATGTTTTTTATATCTTGTATCTCATCTACGATTGTGGCTTTTTCATTCATAATAATTCGAAAATTCTTGTCCGTATACTCAGAAACACTATAGTCAGTTTGAAATTTTCCTTGAACTTCCGCTATTTTAACAGTTTTTGCTTGTGCTATTTCAGCCTGTTGAACTATTGTCATAACCGTTGGATAAATTGGGTAGTCAGGGGTAACAGCCATTATGCTTTCCACTGTATTTTCATATCTCAAAGAATTAATTGCATTGTCTCTTGCTTTTATTAATTTAGAAAATTCCGTAGCTGTATATAAATTTTCTTGGTAGTCTACATTATCACGGAACTCGCTTCTAATTTGACTTTCTCGAAGTGTTCTTGCTTTAGCTATAGCAAAATCCGCTTCTCCCATTACTTGGATAGGAATTACTGCTGGAGCGAAAACTGCGTTATCTTTTCCGTGGTTTTTGTCATATGCCATTATATAATAGTACCCAGCAGTAGGAATTTTCACTGATACCGTGCTATTTACCGTATCAATGTCTTTAGCTTTGATTTCCACAAAAGTTCCATGAGCCATGTCAATTTGCGTTGCGTAACCAATGGTCAATCTCTCCCAAACATTTGGTAAAAGATCGTCCCCCGTTTTGCTTGCACTTCCATTTACCATTACTTCCGAAATTTTTGTGCCTTGTAAATTAAATTCAGTTGCAGTTCCAGCTTCAATAACCGTATTATTATTGCTATTAAAATACAAGAACTCACCTGTTTCTTTAAATGAATTATTATTGAAAGTTCCTACAGTTAAAACTAAGTTATCTTCTAATAAAATTTTGTCAGGGGTTGCTTTTTCTCCGCCTTCCACACATGGGAAAGTATCGTTTATCAGCAAAGCTGTTGATGAAGTTGCATTTCCCCAAAATTTAGTTATTACGCCATTTTCGATTTGGAAAAAGTCATCTAATGTTTTTAATTCTGATTCAGGAACGCCATGTTGGTTGTTCACCAACTCGTTTTCATGTAACATAATTATTGCATGCAATGCTGTAGGTCTTTTTATTAAAACCTCCACACCGTTCACTGTTTTATATTGATTTAACGCACCTAATCCATAGGCTTTTAAATCAAACCACTCAACAAACTCTTTTTGTTCCGCGAAAATATAACCTGCCTCTGCTCCTTCTAACGGTTGTCCGTTGTGAGCGAAATTTACTTTTATTAAAACCATGTCTTTGTTCGTGTTTTCAACGTTCAAAATTCCAGTAGTTGGATCAATGGCTGGAAGCTCACTTGCAAATACCGTAAAATCAAAAGCTGGCATTCCCGTGAACACAAACCCTATCACAAGCACCATTGCAAGCGCTACACTTAATACTCTTTTACTAACTTTTCTCATAATTCAAAATCTCCTAAACTAATATTTTTCCATTTCCTACATTCAGTATCTTTTTGGATTTTTCACCAAAAAAAAAGAACCACCCTAAAACACGATGATTCTTGCATTTATATATTGTTAGTAGATTTCATATTCATAACTAGCTCATAAAACCACAAAATTCGCAACGATTCATTGCTTTTTTGCGTTAAATAACTATCATAATCTAAACCACATTCAATACATTTGCACATTTCCACCGAAAATGCTATGTGGCAATAAAGCAGGTCTCCTGACTTATAGTTACTAACACAACAGCACCCCTTCCCAAAATTGCTATACAATTTCAGTGGATATGGGCTATTGCTAACTAATTACAGTTGCAGTGGCAGTTACAGAATTTAACTGTATTCCCTTTTCAATCAAGGCGAAACGGCCTAAAAGAACGTTTTTCTTGATACTATATTGCTTTTCTCTTATTATAATACACTAAAACACAGTTTTATGTATACGGAATTTCACTATTTTTCAAATACTTTCAATTTTTCTTTAAACAAATCCAACATTATTTGCCTATCTGTTTCTTGAAAATAAAAGTGTGCGGATTTATTAAGGTATAGTTTATCCACATTATTCATGCTCAAAAAGAATTTATTTGACCTTATTGAAACATATTCGTCAAATTTCGAGCTGACTAACGTTGTAGGAACGGACACTTTTTCCACATTTCTTCGACTTATCCTTGAAAACTTTAAAAGCTCAAAAAGTTTTGGAACGTAATAAACATACTGAAAAATATTAGAAACTTCCACACTGTGAACGTTTCTCCCTGCTGTTAATTTCGGGTCGTTTTTCTTTTTGGAAAACACAATCTTTGCTCCATTAAACACACCACTGAACCTACACCAAATTCTAAGTGGTACGCTAATTAAAAACATACCCACTATTATATCAGCATATTTTTCTTGCAACTGCAATGCTATTAATCCGCCCATAGAGTGGGTCACAATAAATACTTTTTTCCCCATCGCTCTAAGCTCTTCTAAAAAAACATCTACACTTTCGACCCATGATTTTATATTACTTGATTTAAAGTTTTTCGCAGATCCACCATGTCCATGAAGAAGAACGTTAAACACAGTATGCTTTTCCTTTGATATTTCAATGAAATCCTCAAACTGACAGGGGCTTTCTAAAAAGCCATGAACAAAGAGGACAGCAGTATTGTTGTCCTCTTTTATTATTTTTATCGCTTTATGTCTATTCATAATTTTTTAAACCCTAGACTATTCTCCACAACCTGATTTAATTAATTCAACCAGTGCAGCAACAGCTTCTTTCTCGTCAACACCTTCTGCGAATATTTCAATCTCATCCCCAAACTTAGCAGCAACGGACATAACCGCAATCACTGATTTAGCCTTTTTTATTATTTCTGGATTTGTAGTTTTGCAAAATGTGATTTCTGATTGAAACTTCAATGCAGTTTGAACGAATGCCATTGCTGGACGGGCATGTAACCCCGACTTATTACTTACTAATATTTTTTCACTTAACATAAAAACTCTCCTTGTATCTGTAATTTCTTTTACTTTTCTTGTATTTTTGCTAATTTTCGCCTAAGCAAATTTTAGCCTGATTTGTATTTGTTTTTTACTTTACTATAATAATGTATGCAATTTAGCACGGTTTGTCAAGTATTACAATAGTTTAATATGAGTTTCAACAAAGATTACACATTTTTCGATAATTTTCACCTATAAAACTATTGACAATAACGCTAATAGATTATACAATTACTACAATAGAACTTTTATAAAAATTATTTGGAGGGAATTATGAGAATATTAAACGGAAGAGGCGCTTCTCAAGGCGTTGCAGTTGGTGATATTTACTACATGATCAAACACGATTTATCTGTGGAGGATACCGTCATCACTGATATCGAAAAAGAGCTTGATCGTTTTACTCATGCTAAACTTGAGGCTATAACTCAACTTGACAAGCTTTACCAACATGCCCTTGTTGCCGACTACAACACTGCCCAAGTATTTGAAGTTCACAAAATGCTTGTGGACGATCCTGATTTTTGTGACGGTTGCATTGAAATGATTAATGACCATAAAAATGCTGAATTTGCTGTTTTCACTGTTAGAAACATGATCGCAGACATGTTCCTTGCTATGGACGATCCTTATATGAGCGCTAGATCTGCTGACATTATGGATATTTCCAACAGGATTTTGAAAATTTTGAAAGGCATTAAGGAAACCGACTTGTCTCTTACTGGGAAACTTATCGTTGTTGCGGAAGATCTTCTTCCTTCTGAAACGGTTAAACTTGATAAAAACAACGTGGTTGGGTTTGTTACTAAATTCGGTTCAAACACTTCTCACTCTGCTATTCTTGCTCGTACTATGGGTATTCCTGCAGTTGTAAATCTTCGTGAGGCTTTTGAAGATATTCCTCTTGACGGAAAAATTGCTATTGATGGTGACACTGGTAAAATCGTTATCGACCCTACTAGCACTATCCTAGCAAACTACAACGACATGATCGCTCGTCAAAACTCTGTGAAAGAAGGCTTGAAAGAATACATCGGCAAAAAAGCCATAACTAAAGACGGGCACGGCGTTAAAGTCGGTGCTAACATCGGCTCTCTTTCTGATATCGACGAAGTTCTTAACAACGATGCGGACTGCGTTGGTTTGTTTAGAAGTGAGTTTATTTACCTTGAGTCTGATAAATTCCCTACTGAAGATGAGCAATTTGAAATATACAAGGAAGTTGTTCAGCGTTTAAGCCCTTTGAACGTTATCATCAGAACCCTTGATCTTGGTGCTGACAAACAGGCTTCTTATTTCGGTATTCCTGACGAAGAAAATCCTGCTCTTGGTTACCGTGCCATCAGAATTTGCTTAAATGAACCTAAGATTTTTGAAACTCAACTACGTGCGTTGCTTCGTGCTTCACATTACGGAAACATGTCTATCATGTTCCCTATGGTTTCTCATTTATCTCAACTTCAAGACGCAAAACGCCTTTTAGAATACATCAAAACTCAATTAAAAGAAGAAGGTGTTCCTTTTAAAGAAGATTTGGAACTTGGCGTTATGATCGAAACTCCAGCTTCAGTTATGATCGCGGACAAACTTGCTAAAGAAGTTTCTTTCTTCTCTATCGGCACTAACGATCTTACTCAATACACTCTTGCTGTTGATCGTATGAATACTAACGTTGAAAAACTTTTTGATTCAAGAAATGAAGCTGTTCTTAAAATGATTGAACTTACTGCTATTTCTGCTCGTGAGAACGGCATTTGGTGCGGTATCTGTGGCGAAAGCGCTGGCGACTTAGAACTTACCGATTTCTATATGAGTATCGGTATTGACGAATTATCAGTTTCTCCTTCAAAGATTCTTAACTTAAAGAAAACCATCATCAACTGCACAACTAAAACTAAATAATCTCACGGGTTTTATATTAGCTATTACGCTTATATTCTTTTTGTGAATTTTAAAAGACATATCATTTTTTGATATGTCTTTTTTTGTGTTTTGTGTTTTGGTTGGGAGGGTAATTGCTGTGATGTTTTGGTTGGTTCGTTAGATATATGAGGCTTTGCCTCAAACTCCATAAGGGCTGTGAGCCCTTAACCTCACAAGGGTCGAAACCCTTGACCCTTTTTGGGGGGTATTTTTTTTGGGCGATGGGACAGGTTTGTGGGTTGGTTTGGGTTTATTGGATTGGCGGATTTGATGGTGTTGTGGACTGATTAGGTTTGTGGACTGGTTGGGTTGTGGACTGGTTGGGTTGTGGACTGGTTTGGCTGGTGGACATGTTGGAGTTGCTGACTGGTTTGGCTGGTGAACATGTTGAGTTGCTGACTGGTTGGGCTGGTGGACGTGTTGGAGTTGCGGACTGGTTGGGCTGGTGGACGTGTTGGAGTTGCGGACTGGTTTGGCTGGTGGACGTGTTGGAGTTGCGGACTGGTTTGGCTGGTGAACATGTTGAGTTGGGGGGTGATATATTTTTTAGTTTGTGTTGTTTTTTTTGTTTAGGGTTTTGACATATGGTTATAATAAAACGCAAAAAGCCTACTTGATTTGATGTCAAGTAGGCTTAAAATAAAACAAACTAAAAGTTTTTATTTTGCGATGTAAGGTTTATAGGTTCATGTTGTTAAGATTGCGTATCACGATTCCCGCGTCACTTTCCGATAAATCGGAAATTAGGGTTTCAACAAGAATTTTTTCTTTTGTGCGTTTGTTTCTAACTGCTTGTGTTAGAATATACTCAATTTGACCATTCAAAGAGCGACATTCGTCATCTGAAATTCGAGTTAACTCTTCCCAAAGGTTGTGATTTATTCTTAATATTAATTGTTTTTTATCTTTCATTTACAAGCTCCTTCAACCTTAGTACAAACTACCGCTATTAACGGTTGGTTGTGCGTCTTTATTGCTACAAAGAACCACAAGAAGGTTGGTTACCATTTGTGCTTTTCTTTCGTCGTCAAGTTCGATAATGTTATCTTCGCTTAACTTATCAATAGCAAGTTGCACCATTCCCACAGCACCTTCAACAATGATTGTGCGAGCGTCAACGATCGCTTGAGCTTGTTGACGTTGCAACATTGCCGCTGCGATTTCTTGTGAATATGCAAGGTGAGAAATTTTTGCATCAACGATTTCAATGCCCGCTTCTAACAATTTTTCTTGCAATTCATCACACAATTTTTGAGAAATTTCTAGTGAACTTCCACGCAATGACAGCTCGTCATCTTTTCCATTTGGAATATCATAAGGAAACTGTCTTGCAATGTTACGAATTGTAGCGTCCGCTTGAATTGATACATATTCGTTATAGTTTTCAACGTTGAAAACCGCACGTGCAGTATCTTTGATTTGCCAAATTACTATTACTCCGATTTCAATAGGGTTACCGTTAAAATCATTTACTTTTTGCTTTCCATTATCAAGAGTCATAGCTTTCAAAGAAATTTTTCTAGGACCTACGCCTACCGCAACTCCGTCTTTATTTAATATGATTTTTCTTCCTGGATTAAAGTTTGACACAAATGGATTAATAAAAAAGAATCCTTCAGTTTTTACAGTGCCACAATATTTACCAAACAACAAGCACACCATTGCTTCATTTGGCTTGACTATGCTAAGACCGCAAAGCATGATTATTGTAAACACCACTGTTACGCCAATCATCACGCCAAAAAGCACTACGTTGTCCGTTGCAAACCCAACAAAGATTACCGCACCCAACAATAGGTCAATAACCAAGATTATCAACAACATCAACCAACCGCTAAATGGTTTGATTAATTTTTCATTATACATATTTTCATTTGAACTTTTATTCATTATTTTTCTCCTATAGTTTTAATATCAATATGATATCATATAAATATCTTATTGTCAATAGTTTTTTGGTAATATTTTTATTTATCATATATTTTATTCTTTGTATAAAAATTTACCAATTCTTGTAGTAGTCACTTGATTTTTTTTACGTTTGCGAGTATACTAAAGGTAATCACGGAGGTGAACTTATGAAAATTACTAATTCGATTTATAATGTAGGTGCTAACGATAGGTCTCAAGACTTGTTCGAAGGTCAATACATAGTGCCTAACGGTATGGCATACAACTCTTACTTAATTCTAGACGAAAAAGTTGCTTTGCTTGACACTGTTGACAATGTTGTTTCTGAAAAATGGCTTGAAAATATCAAAGAAGTCCTTGGGGACAGGTCAATCGACTATCTTGTGGTATCTCACATGGAGCCTGATCACTCTTCAAACATTCAATCAATTGTTGACAAATTCCCTAACATAAAAATTATTGGAAACGCTAAAACTTTTCAATTTATGAAACAATTTTTCGGAACTGCTTTTGAAGAACGTCAAATTATTGTTGTGGACGGAGATAAACTTGAGCTTGGAAATCACACTTTAAACTTCACTTTTGCACCAATGGTTCACTGGCCTGAAGTTATGGTTTCTTATGAATCACAAGAGAAAGTTTTGTTCTCTGCTGACGCTTTCGGAAAATTTGGCGCAAGCGATGCTGACGAGGCTTGGGATTGTGAAGCTAGACGTTATTATTTCAACATCGTTGGAAAATATGGTCAACAAATTCAAATGCTTTTCAAAAAACTTGCAAACTTAGATATCCAAACTATTTGCCCTTTACACGGACCTGTTTTAAAAGAAAATTTAGATCATTATTTGAATCTATATAATACGTGGAGCACTTATGGCGTTGAGAGCGAAGGTGTGTTTATTGCATACTCTTCAATCTACGGAAACACAAAGACTGCTGTTTTAGAACTTGCTGAAATGCTTAAAGCAAATGGTTGCACTAAAGTTGCCACTGCCGACTTAGCAAGAGAAGACATGGCGGAAGCTTTGGAAGACGCTTTCAGATACGGTAAAATAGTTTTTGCTGCACCTACATATGACGGTGGAATTTTCCCTGCTATGGAAACTTTCTTACATCATTTGAAAGGCAAGAATTACCAAAAAAGACAAGTTGCTTTAATTGAAAATGGAACTTGGGCTCCTATGTCTGGAAAACACATGCGTGCAATAATTGAGACTATGAAAGAAGTTGAAATCATTGAGCCTGTAGTTTCTATCAAATCAGCTATGTCACTTTTAAACAAAGAGCAACTTCAAGAAATCGCTAAACAATTTGCTAAATAAGTAATAAGTAAATATTATTATTTGATTATGTCCTTTATATATTATTTAATTTGATACAAACTATTTAAAGTAAGTCATTTTATCGACACATTTTGTTTAATCTAGCACATTTTATTTGAAATTCAAAAGCCCTACCTTTAATTAGGTAGGGCTTTTTATTTGTATTAAAATTTAGCATTTCAACTTATTTTTTTATAGATTTTTGAAACTTTTTATTTTCAGTTACCGCTCTACGTTTCATGTAGTTTTGGCTGTGGACTTTTCTTTTCTTTTCGCAATTAATTGTGTAATATTCGCCTTCGCTATCGCAAATACGTGCTTTTACATTATCTTTTAGTTGAACTTTCAAGATATTATTTATCTTGCTCTTAATATTTTTATCTTCCACCATATAAGATATTTCAAATCGGTGATCAAGATTACGTGTCATTATATCACAACTGCCAATGATAATTTTGGCCGTTGCACCTTCGCCGAATTTATAAATACGAGTATGTTCCAAAAACTCACCAACAATTGAGCGAAGTGTGATATTTTCCGTTTCCCCCAAAACTCCAGGCAAAAGCATGCAAGCGCCACGCACTATCAATTGAATTTCCACACCCACTTTGGACGCTTCAACTAATTTTTCGATAAATTCAACATGAGTAAGTGCGTTGCATTTGATAGTTATAGAACCCTTTTTGCCTTTTGAAACTTTCAACATTTCATTATCCACAAGGTCGAGAAGTTGGTTTTTGCAATAATGTGGTGTTACTAGAAGTTTTTCATAATGGTCTTCAGCACCTTTTAATGTTATTTCATCAAAGAACATATTTGCGTCTTTAGCAACTATTGGATCGGCAGTTAAAATTCCTAAATCGGAGTATAATTTAACCGTAACTTCATGGAAGTTTCCTGTGCCAATATATGTTAATGCGGATTTATCCTTAAATTCCACTGTCACAATTTTGCTGTGGACCTTATATCCAGCTACGCCTAAATGCACCGAACAACCAGCTTGCTGTAATTGTCTAGAAACTTCAATGTTGTTTATTTCGTCAAAACGTGCTTTTAATTCAATCAAAACAGTGACTTTCTTTCCGTTTTCAGCGGCTTTACATAAACTATTAACGATAGCTGAATTACTACTAACGCGGTAAAGCGTCATTTTTATAACCTTGACTGCCTTGTTTACCGAACACTCTTCCATAAAACGCAAGAATGGTTTCATTGTGTTGTAGGGATAATTGAACAACATATCTTTTTCTTTTGCATACTCAATAATTGATGGTGCGTTTTGGTACTCTAAATTTTCACATGGTGTGAATTTCACCGAATCCAACCCTTTCAAGTTACTTTTTGTAACAATTCCTGCAAAGTGTGCAAAATCTTCTATATCTTTTACAAATGAAAAATCAAGTGGCGATTTTGATTTAAAAATATGATTGCCTATGAATTTTGTGCGTTTCACAATGAAATTTTTCATATCCCCAGAAAAATCGCCTTTAAAGTCTATTCTCACAGGATAAAGTGACGACCTACGGTTCAACAGTAAGGACAACATGTTTCGGTACCCACCCACATTGCCTCTAGCTTCATCAACATCAATATCAGCATTTCGCACTAGCTTTATTAAGCACGCTTGTTTAATTTTCATTCCACCAAAAATTTTATCAGCGTATTTTAGAATTATGTCCTCAACTAAATGCACGGAAAAACCGCTCTGGTCTTTTTCTATAAACACTTTTTCCATATTGCCAGGAAGAGAACACAGTCCAAAAACAGGCTTCCCATCTTTAGCAAATTCCACAGCTAAAGTCACGTCATCCGTTTCTAAGTGCATAAAAACATCATTTTTAGCAACAATTCTAGGTGACAGTATCGGCAATACATTTTTTTTGAAATAATCTTTTAAGGGTTTACTATCTTCAATTTCCATTGAAAAATTAATTAAATTAAATCCAAATTTTTGAAAATCCTCTACTATATCAAAGTAAGTTTTGGCAGCAAAGCTGTTTGCCTTTTTAGTTTCTTGTAATACTTGTGACAATAAATTTTCTATGTTACGGTATTTTTCTGTATCTTCTTTTTCCTTTGCCAAGTCATCGAACATTGAACCTACTCTGATTTGGTAAAACTCTCTCATATTTGAATTAAAAATTGAAAGGAATTTAAAGCGTTCGAAAATAGGCGACGTCTTAATCGACGCCTCCTCTGCAACTCTTTTATTGAAACGAACAAGAGAAATATCTCGTTCTATATAGCATGAATTTTTCACTTTGTTTCCCCCATGTTCTTTTACTATATATAATACACTATAAATCCGCTTTTGAAAAGGGGGTTTATGAAAAAAAATAGCAAAATAAGCTTTTTTTTAATTATTTTTTAATTATTTTCACATTTTACTCTTATATATTGTAAATTTTGTTGAAAAATATTGCGTCTAGTGGTAAACTATAGATAGCGGTTCAAAACGCAAGGAGGATTTTGCTATGGGAATTAGAATTGGAATATTAACTGCTGGTGGCGACTGCCCTGGTTTGAACGCCGTTATTCGTGGAGTTGCGAAAGCTGCTTACCACACTATGAAAGACGTGGAATTTATTGGAATTCAAGATGGCTTTGGCGGTCTTATTCGTGGTGAATATAAAACATTAAATCAATCTGACTTTTCAGGTATTCTTACTATTGGTGGGACTATTTTAGGCACAAGTCGCACACCTTTTAAGCTTATGCAAGTTGTGGAAGACGACAATGTTGATAAACTTAAATGCATGAAGGACAACTACAAGAAAATGGGCTTGGATTGCTTACTTATTCTTGGGGGTAACGGTAGTCACAAAACTGCTGGACTTCTTGCTGACGAAGGTTTGAACATTATTGGGCTGCCTAAAACTATCGACAACGACATTTTCGGTACTGATGTCACTTTCGGGTTCCACTCTGCTGTTGACGTTGCCACTGACTGTATCGACAAACTGCATACTACCGCTTCTTCTCATGGAAGATGTATGGTTATGGAAGTTATGGGAAACAAAGCTGGTTGGCTTACGCTTTATTCTGGTATCGCTGGTGGTGCTGATGTTATTCTTTTGCCTGAAATTCCATACGATATGAAAAAAATTATTGCTAAAATTAAAGAACGTGGAAAACGTAGCAAAGATTTCTCAATAATTGCTGTTGCTGAGGGGGCTATGAGCACTGAAGAGGCGACTATGAAGAAAAAAGCTAGAGAAAAATTGCGTGCCGAATCAGGAAATGCTGTTTTTAAAATCACTAAAGCTATCGAGGCGGAAACTAACTTCACCGCTCGTCCATGTATTCCTGGACACATTCAGCGTGGCGGTATCCCTTCTGCTTACGATAGGTTGCTTTCAACTCGTTTTGGAGCTTACGCTGCTGAACTAATTTTAAAAAAGAACTTCGGCGTAACCGTTGCCATGGTTGACAACGTGGTTGTTGCTAATGAACTTTCTGAAGTTGCTGGGAAAACTAAATTTGTTCCTGAGCATCATCAATTAATTGAAATAGGAAGAAGTTTAGGTATTTCTTTCGGAGATTAATTACCTTTCAATTTTTTAATTTTTTGAAAAATGTTTTTCTTAATATAATATTTTAACTAAATTTCATACAATTTATTACAATATTTTGTCAACGAATTTTTTTGCAAATATTGTAATTTATTAACAAAACAGTGAAAAACAGTCCAAAAGGACTGTTTTTTTTACTGTTTTTAATAGATTATTATATTTCTTATTTGATTTATTTCTAGTTTCATATATCTGCTTTTTATTTAATGGAGTTATTTATTGTTGACTGAACTTTCGATTTGCAGTCCTATTTAGATAAGTTCCACCCTTATTTGATAAATTTTGGTTTGATTATCTAACTAATTCGTACTGAAACGGAATAGTGCTTACCAATACATCCCCTTGAACTATATCACTGGGTAATAAAAACGTTGATATATTAACCTGTTCTTGAGTTTCATCAAACAATATTGCGTAATCACCACAGACTTCTTTTACTACATACTTTTTTTCCATAATCCCACCTCTATCATACTGCTGTAATCTATTTTAAAGAATTTTCAATGTCAGATCAACTATTTATCTTAAATTGACTTTTTCCGCTCTTTAGTCTATACTATTTTCCATAAGTAGTTTATACTATTATTGGATTAATGTCAATAACGTATAAAAATAAATATATTTGGATTATGGTGATTTATGAAATATAGAATACTGGGACGTACTGGATTGAAGGTTGGAGAAATTGGTCTTGGTGGAGAATGGTTTAACGGACTTTCCGCTGTAGCGTGTACTGAAATTATTGATTCAGCTATTGAAAATGGAATGAATTTTATCGATATTTTTATGCCTCAAGCTCCTACTCGTGATAATCTTGGAATAGCTTTAGATGGCCGTCGTGACAAGTTTGTTATTCAAGGGCATCTATGTACTGTTTTTGAAGATGAACAATATGGAAGAACTCGTGATATTGTTAAAACTAAAAAATCTTTCAACGATTTACTTGCTAGACTTCACACTAATTATATCGACATCGGCATGATTCATTACGTTGATAGTGATGAGGACTACGCATCCGTTTTTAATACTGAAATTATCGAATACGCTAAAGAGCTAAAATCAAATGGCGTAATTGGACATATTGGCATGAGCTCCCACAATCCAATCATTGCTTTAAAAGCTGTGGAAAGCGGACTTATTGACGTGCTGATGTTCAGCATTAATCCTGCTTACGACATGGAAAAATCTGATACCGATATTGAAGATTTGATGGAATACAAAGATTTTAAAGAAAGCGATTGGATTGTTGATGAAGCTAGGCAACAACTGTATACAGCTTGCGAAAACCTTGGGGTTGCTATCACTGTTATGAAACCACTTGGGGCTGGTAGCCTTTTATCAGCAGAAAGTTCGCCTTTTGGTGTTGCTATGACTGTTCCGCAATGTATTCACTATGGTCTTTCTCGCAATGGTGTTAAGGTTGTTATAGTTGGTTGCCATACTGTTCCTGAAGTTGTGGAAGCAGTTCGCTACTACGATTTGCCTGATGAACTAAAAAATTATGGGCATATATTTGCTACAAACAATGCTATAAACATGACTGGCAGATGTATGTATTGCAATCATTGTCAGCCTTGCCCCTCACATATTGACATTGCTGCTGTTACTAAATTTACCGATTTGGCATCTCAGCAAGACGCTCTTCCTGACACAGTTAAGCAACATTATTTTGCTATGAAAACTAACGCGGATAATTGTATTATGTGTGGAAAATGCGAACCGAACTGTCCCTTTGGCGTAAAAATACGAGAAAACATGAAAAAAGCAAGATTAATCTTTTCTTGCGATTCGAAATAACTTTTTCTTATATTCTATGATTACAATTTAATAAAGAAAAAAAACAATGCAGTCTTAATGATTGCATTGTTTTTTCTTTAGATAAATTTTTCTAGTTCAATATACTTTTTACCTTTTTTTGATACTCCGCATTCCCCAATAAATCTGAATTTTCCGTACCCCCTTACGCTTACTACTTGGTTTTCAACAAGTAATTTACTATTGCTTTCTTGCACCGTTGCGTCAAGGAAAATTTTCTTTTCCCTAAACAATTCTAAACTGCTTTCCCTTGATAGGTTAAACAGTTTCGCCACCACGCTGTCAATTCTCGGTGTTGATACCGACAAACGCATTAGTTCGCATTTGGGAGCGAAAGACATTGGGACGCTCTCCACTATATCGCATTTTATGTTGTTTCTCTTTATTTTGTTTAAATTTTCAATGATGTATTCCGCTATTTTCTTTTCAGCTATTATAAATGCGTTTTTGCCATTTACAAATATATCACCGATTTTCTCTCGCACTATTCCAAGATTCATTATTGCACCAAGGCAGTCACGGTGAGTTATCTCATCGGCGAATTTATTTGATATTGGGGAAATCATAATGATTGAAATGGGAAATTCCGCTTTACCATGAAAGTTTTCATTGCCAAATCGCAACATTTTTCGTTCCGCAAAATCCACCGCACCACTTTTCACAATCTCAACAAACTTTATTTTAGAATCTGACACTTCCGCAAGTTCACTTGCATTTAGAAATTGTGAAAAAACGAAAACATTTTTTTCATAACTTCTATTTGCCAAATCATTAATTCTATTTTTCAGATCTTCCACTCTTCAAACCTCCAGTGCTTAATTATTTTATAACCAAAAACCATTCTAGTTTTGATAGTTGTTTCACTTCTTGAACATAACGCATTTCTACGCTTCTAGATACATTATAACAGCAAATTAATATTTAATCAATATAATTGAAGTTAATGTTATTTTATGGTATAATACTAAGGCTAGTCTCACTAAATCTAATAGCAAAATAATTATTCGGAGGTAACTTTATGAAATTGCGTGAAAACTATACATGTCCTTTAGAGTTAAGTCATGATATGATTAAGGGAAAATGGAAACCAATTATACTTTGGAGATTACGACTTGGCAACACATCTCTATCACAATTAAAAAAAGATATCAATGGAATTACTCAAAAAATGCTTTTAGAGCAATTGAAAGAGCTGATTGAATATGGGTTAGTTGGCAAAAACACTTTTGACGTTTACCCATTAAAGGTTGAATATTTTTTAACTGATGATAGAGGAAATGAGTTAATAAAAGCACTAATAATCATGCAAAAAATAGGAATTGAATTTATGCTCGAGAATGGCATGTCCGAAATTCTCTATGAAAAAGGAATTGTCACTTAAGGTGTTGATTCCTTTTTTCTATACCCACAAAAAAGTGGGTAATTTACAAGACTGCTTTTTTGTGTTATGCTATATACATAATAAGTCAAACTAATAAATTCGAAGAAAATTGACGACAGTTGAATTAATTGTCTGCTGTTATTACAACAGCAATTCTATCCGTAAATTATTGGATATGACACAAAATTGGAGGAACAAGAAATGATAGTAACAAGTACAGGAATTAAAGATGGAATAATTGACAAAAAATATGGTAAATTTGGTGAACACTTTAACGAAAATGGTATGCCAATATATTCACTACCTTTTAAAATTGAGAACGCGCCAAAGACTGCAGTATCTTATGCTGTGGTTTTAGAAGATAAAGATGCATACCCAGTAAGTGGTGGTTTTTCGTGGATTCATTGGACTGCTGCGAACATCACACGCACCGAAATCCTTGAAAATGAGAGCCAAACTGCAACTAATTTTGTGCAAGGCGTTAATAGTTGGACAAGCATGCAGGGTGGACAACAATCAAAAGAACTGTCTAGTTTTTATGGTGGAATGGCACCTCCCGATGCTCCGCATACATATGAGATTCACGTTTATGCCCTTGATACAACACTTGATCTTGAAAATGGATTCTTTTATAATGACCTTTATAAAAAAATGGATGGACACATTCTTGAACAATTTACATTAAAAGGTACTTATAATAACTAAAGGAGATACAAACCATATGATTAAGAAAATAGATCATTTTGTAATTACTACTAAAAACATTTCTAAGACACTTGATTTCTATGGTAGATTGGGGTTTCACGTTAAAGATTGTGGCACAAGGTATGAACTTTATGCTGGGGATTTTAAAATTAATGTACACATTTTTAGCAAAGAGCTTTCACCTCACGCATTAAATATCAAATCCGGCAGTTCAGATGTCTGCTTTGAAATATCAGGAAATATTGATTTATATAAAACACAACTTGAAGCTAAAGGGTTTAATATTGAGCTTGGCGTAGTAAAAAGAACGGGCGTAAAGGGTGAGATGAACTCAATTTACATTAGAGATTTCGATGGAAATTTAATAGAATTTTGTAGTTATGAATAACATTTTACTTTCAGCTTCTGTTGTGTTCCCTTTGTTTTTCATGATGGTTATTGGATATACCCTTAAAATTGTTGGAATATTCAATGAACCGTTTTTAAAACAACTTAACGCTCTTTGCTTTAAAGTATTTTTACCAACATTACTGTTTATAAACATATATACAAGCGATTTTAGTGGGGGTTTTTCAGCTAAGTTAATTATATTTGCAATGTGTTGCGTTGTCGCTGCATTCATTATTTTAATGATAGTTATACCTTTAATTGAACCTAAAAATACAAATCGTGGAGTTATGATACAGGGTATTTTTCGTAGTAATTATATTTTATTTGGACTGCCAATTGCAACTGCACTTTATGGTAGCGCTAACACAAGCACAACGGTAATCTTAATTGCTTTTGTGATACCGCTATTTAATCTACTTTCAGTTGTTGCTCTTGGAGTATTTTCAAATAATAAACAAAAGCCAATTGACATTATTAAGCAAGTTTTAAAAAACCCTTTAATAATTAGTTCTGTTTTAGGTTTCCTTTTTATTGTTACTGGAATTAAAATGCCTTTGCTTTTTGAAGACACAATCTCAGATGTTGCTGGTGTAGCAACCCCACTTGCGCTAATCGTTCTTGGTGGCAGTTTTAACTTTGGGAGAGTTGGCAAGTATAAGAAGCTTCTTAGCATTTGTGTAATTGGTAAACTCCTCATTGTGCCACTAATTTTCATACCAATCAGTGTGTTATTTGGATTTAGAGGTATGGAACTATCCGCTCTAATGGCTATGTTTGCAAGTCCTACGGCTGTTTCTACATATACAATGGCACAAAATTCAAAATCAAATGATGAACTGGCAAGTCAGATTGTAGTTTTCGACTCGATCATATCAATTATAACTATTTTCATCTGTATTGCAACATTAAAATATCTAAATTTGATTTGATAATATTAATACTCAAAGCTATTTTAAAGTAGCATGTTTTATTCTAAACAAAAAAAAGAACCAGAGGTTGTATTTAACAACTTTTGGTTCTTTTTATATTATATTTCAGAAATAAATCTTGAGTAAATCACTATCTCTATCGTCAGATTCATTTTGCTGAGTTACTTGGTTTTCTAAAATCGTAATTTTTCAAAGCATATTAAAATATATAAGTATATCGTCTATAATTCCGTCACACTTTGCTTTGATTTTAGTTCAACTCTAAAACACAAAGTGCTTCAACGTGTTTTGTTTGTGGGAACATATCGTATGGCGTTACGGATTTTACTTTATATTTGCTAATTTTCTTTAGATCTTCAGTCTTTAGCAATCCTTTTGAAGTTACTGCTAAATTACCAACAAGCATTCCTACATCACGAGCAAGTGATGCTGGATTGCAACTTATATATATAATTTTATCCGGAAGAAGTTTCAAAAGTTCTTCTAAAATATCCGAGTCGACACCTTTACGCGGTGGGTCTAGCACAAAAATGATACTACCGACGTTTTTCCCTAATTCCAAATCTAACGCTCTTTGCTTTTTTAGTTTTGGAATTAATTTTTTTAGAACTTCTTTGCAATCGCCTGTTACATTTTTCATTTTACTGACTAATCCATTGTCTTTGGCTAACTTATCCGCGGATGCAGTAGCTTCAGCAATAATCTCAATTCCATAACAAAATTTTGAAATTTTTGCAAAATACGCAGTAAGCAGTCCAGCTCCAGAATAGGCATTTACAACCACATCATTTGCCGTGATTTCACCTTCCACTACAGCTCTTTGATAAATTTCGTCTTTAATTTCTTCGTTTACTTGTAAAAATGATTGTGGCATAACTGAATATTCCAAACCATCGTCATTTTGATTTAGCTCTTTCAATCCCGTAAGGTGAGTGTATTTTTCACTTGTAATTACATTTGTCATTTCCGTGTTTTCATTAATATATAGACCATAATTCAATCCTAATTTATCTATCTCTCTAATTAAAACGTCCGATTGTGGTAAGAAATTTCCGTTGATAACAATAGTAATTAACATACCGTTTTGACTGTTTCTTACTACTAAATGTCGCAAAAGTCCTTTGTGTGATCTCTCGTCATAGGCTTTTACATCAGTTAGGTTACTATACAACCGTAATGCGTGAAAAACACTTAGGCTTTCTTCATCTTGTATTTCGCAATCATTGATTTCTACCATTCTATGAGAGAACGGTGCGTAAAAACCGCCCACAAGTCCGTTGTTATCAGCTAGTGGAAGTTGCAATTTATTTCTGTATCTTCTTGTTTTTTCTCCCACCACAGTTTCCTCAACTTGGCATTGAAGAAAACCTATTCTTGTCATACAATCTTGCACTTTTTTTCTTTTAAAATCACTTTGTGCGTCTTTGTCCATGTGTTGAATTTGACAACCACCACATTTTCCGAATACGCTGCAAAATGGTTCACAACGACCTTGGTCTTTTTCAATGATTTTTTGAATTTTTCCAATTGCGTAATTCTTTTTAACTAAAATAATAACAACTTCACAGACTTCGCCAATCATAGCAAAGGGAATAAAAACTGCCATTCCATCAACTCTAGCTACACCCTCTCCACCGTCTCCATAATTTTCAATTGTTAGTATAACCACTTCATTTTTTTTCATAATCCACCAATTTTTTTATATTTCTTTTGTTCTTAATAAGAAAACAAGTATCTCAAAAACTAATTTTGCGATACTCGTTATCTTTGATTTGATTCCTTTTGACATTTTTCATTATCGATAAAGGTCAAAAGCATATTTTCTTTAAATTACATACAAAGAACTTTTGATGCTTCGTATAAATCTTTTTTGTATTCATATTTTTGCGCCAGTGCTTCTACGATATCTAAATCAACAATTTGCTCATTTCTCGTACCGATAACCCTGTTTCCGATACCTTTGTTTAGCAATTGCACTGCACGGTAACCGAATTGAACACCTAGCATTCTATCAACCATTGATGGAGATCCACCACGAAGAATATGCCCAAGGTTTTGTCCACGAACAGTCATGCCTGTCGCCTCTTCTATTTGTTTCGCATATTCCATTGCGTTACCAGCGCCCTCAGCTAACACGATAATATTAGAAGATTTACCACGTCTACGGCTTGCTTGCAATCTTTCAACGATTTCTGACATCTCAATTTTAACTTCTGGAATAATTACAACTTCAGCCCCAGATGAAATACCTGAATACAAAGCTATATCGCCACAGTTTCTTCCCATAACTTCAACTACGCTTACTCGTCTGTGAGAATTCATAGTATCACGCAAATTGTTTATACAATTTATCGCTGTGTTACAAGCGGTATCGAAACCTAGAGTAAAATCAGTGTATGCCAAGTCATTGTCGATAGTTCCAGGGATTCCAATAGTTGGAATATCCCAGTTTACACTAAGAGATCTTGCGCCTTGGAACGTTCCGTCACCACCGATTGTTACCAATCCGTCAAGACCTAGTTCTTTAATTTTATCAACAGCAATTTTTTGTTGTGCTTGCTCTTTGAACTCTATACATCTTGCAGAATATAATATTGTGCCACCACGTTGAATAATTCCTGACACAGATTTTCTGTTCATCTCAATGATTTCCCCTGAAAGCAGTCCTGCAAATCCACGTTTTATTCCGTATACTTCCATTCCCATTTCAATTCCTGAACGAACTACTGCTCTAATAGCTGAATTCATTCCCGGAGCGTCGCCTCCGCTTGTTAAAACTCCAATTTTTTTCATAGCACTCCTTACTGTAATTTATTTTATCTATAGTATTAATCAAATATATTTTTTTTAAACTGAATTAGATTTAAATTGTATCAAATTTTTCCATTATATCCTACTGTTTTACTGATATATTATGTTATTTTCATCAATAATAGTAATTAGTTCTTCCATAAGCCCTTTTGTAACGCTTACTTTATACGGCAACCCCATGGCTTTTCCATTGTATTTCACCACAACTTCCGTGAATCCTTCGTATGACAACATTATTTCTTGCATGTCATCAAAGGTTCTTTCGTCGTCAATTTTAACAAATAATCGCTTATTCTTTGCTTGATTTTCGTTTGCTTTGCCCGATATTTCATTCCCAAGTGGTTTAATTTTTTCTGCGTTCATTTGATATACTGTGTCATTTTTAATAGTAATACGTCCAGTAACTTCCACAGGTACACCATTTTCTATCAACTCTTTATACTCGTCAAAAACACGTGGGAAAAAGATAATATCAATACTAGAATGTAGATCTTCGAATTTACCGTATTTCATGATCTTTTGACTTTTAGTCATTACTTGGGTTAATTCTTTTAAAATTCCGGCCATTACAACCCTTTCATTCACATAGGGGTTCACGTCTTTTGGAACTACGTCACCAACAGCAACGTCCTCACCTTCTTCAATTTCAATGTGAACTTCTTCCTCTTCCTCACCAAGAATTGGCAGTTTAGAAGTATTAAATGCCATTGCATTTATTTTATCTTTATATTGATCAAGTGGGTGACCTGATACATATATTCCAAGCACCTCTCGCTCCATTTCCAATCGTTCTCTGTCTGGAATTTCCGCCATTTCAGGGTATTCAATCTCAATTCCGCTATCCTCAATTAGACTTCCAAACATAGAAAGCTGTCCGTCCGCTTTGTTCTTTTTGTCTTTAGAAATAATGTCAAGACTTCTTTCAAATATTGCTAGTAATTGTGAACGCTTTTTGCCAAAACAATCTAGTCCACCAGCTTTTATCAAGTTCTCAACCATTTTTTTATTTAATTTATCGCTACATCTTACAAAGAAATCCGCAAGGTCAACGAATTCGCCGTTTGCTCTTTCTTTGATTATTTCTTGTACTACAGCCTCGCCTACGTTCTTTATCGCCGCAATGCCGTAACGTAATTTTCCGCCTTTTAATGCTCTAAAGTGTGCAACTGAATCGTTAATATCTGGTGGCAAAATTTCGATACCCTTGTCTTTTGCGTAAGATGTATATTTAGTGATTTCTTCTAATTTTGCTATTCTATTATTTAGTACTGAACAGAAAAATTCACAAGGGTAGTAACGCATGAAGTACGCTGTTTGATAAGATATTGTTGCATATGCGGCTGCGTGAGATTTGTTAAAAGCGTATGACGCAAATGTTTCCATTTTGTCAAACAAATGGCCTGCAGTTTCCGCATCAAGTCCACGTTTTAACGCGCCTTCGATTTGCACTTGCTTAGATGGTTCAATGCCGCCATGAATGAATAATTTTCTGTGCAACTCCATTTCTGAAGCCTTCTTTTTACTCATGGCACGTCGAATAATATCCGCTTGACCAAGTGAATAACCCGCTAATTTTTGCACAATTTGCATAACTTGCTCTTGATAAATTATTACGCCGTATGTTACGTCAAGAATTTCTTTCAAAATCGGTGAAGCGTACTCTACTTTTGATGGATTGTTTTTTCCGTTGATATAATCAGGAATAGAATCCATTGGACCTGGTCTGAAAAGGGAAATTCCGGCAATTATATCTTCCATGGATTTGGGTTTTAGTTTTTGCATGAACTTCTTCATTCCCGCACTTTCCAACTGGAATACGCCCTCAGTGCTACCCTCTCCAATAAGTTTATATACATTTTGATCATCGTCAGGCAATTTATCAAAATCCACTTTGATTTCAAAGTTTTCTTCTACATAATCCCCTGCTTTTTTCAAATCCGTCAAAGTGATTAGACCCAAAAAGTCCATTTTCAACAATCCTAACTCCTCAACTTCCGTCATTGTAAATTGAGTTGTTATATTATCACCGTTTCTTTGTAGTGGCACGAAATCCGAAATGGTTTTTCCGCAAATAACTACGCCTGCAGCGTGCATAGAAGTGTTTCTAGGCATGCCCTCAATCTCTATCGCCATATCAATTATACGATGCATCATATCATTTTCTTCGTATATTTGAAGCAATTCAGGCACGTGAATTGGTGGAACTCCTGTTTTTTCGTCTTTAATAAACAGTTTTTTCAAAGTAGTTTTAAGAGCTGGGGACATAGGAATTAATTTCGTTACTTTATCCACTTCTTGTAGCGGTATTTCATACACACGAGCGGTATCTCTGATTGCGTTTTTCGGTTGCAATCTACCAAAGGTGATAATTTGACTTACGTTACTTGAACCGTATTTTTTTGTTACGTAATTTATAACTTCTCCACGTCGATCACAGCAAAAATCGATATCAAAATCGGGCATAGATACACGTTCTGGATTAAGAAACCGCTCGAAGAACAGCTTAAATCTAAGAGGGTCAACGTTAGTGATTCCTGTTGCGTATGCAACGATACTTCCTACACCTGATCCACGGCCATAACCTACTGGAATACCGTTCATCTTTGCGTAATTTATGAAATCCCAAACAATCAAAAAGTACTCTATGAACCCCATTGTTACTACGATATTCAGCTCAAATTCCGCACGTTCTCTTATTGCGTCCGTGATTTCCCCGTACCTTCGCTCTAATCCTTGAAACGTCAATTCACGTAAATATTCTTCTCCACTCATTCCGTTATCAGGAATATAATCAGGCAAAAGTGGCATATAGAAAGACAATTCGCAATTACATTTGTCTACAATTTCTTTGGTATTATCAATGGCATCTTCAGCATAAGCGAAAAGAGCACGCATTTCTTCTTCCGTTTTCAAGTAAAACTCATTGGTTGAAAAACTCATTCTTTTTTCGTCAGAAAGTTTTGCACCAGTTTGAATACACAACAGAACATCGTGCATTTCGCTTTGTCTTTTTTCAATATAATGCACGTCGTTTGTGGCTACTAGCTTTACACTGTGCTTTCTCGCAAGCTCAATTAGCTTTGGATTTGTCATTTTTTGTTCATGAATTCCGTGGTCTTGTATTTCCACGTATAAATCATCGCCAAAAACTTCTTTCAGCTCAAGCAAATAACGCTCTGCCTCTTGATCTTGTCCTTGCATCATCGCTTGAGGTATGTGACCAGCCAAACAACCTGTTAAACAAATCACGCCTTTTGCATGTTTTTTCAATAGCTCTGTGTCAATTCTTGGCTTTACATAATAACCTTCTACAAAGGCAAGACTGTCTAATTTTACTATATTTCTGTAGCCCTCTTCATCCTTTGCCAATAGCACAATATGATCACGATGCTCACGTATATTTCTTGCTTTCATGTCCGAAACAACGTATAATTCACAACCAATAATAGGTTTTATTCCTTCTTTTTTGCATTTTTTGTAGAACTGCACCACGCCGTACATAACGCCATGGTCGGTAATTGCTACCGCTTCTTGTCCTAGCTCCTTGCATTTTTCAACTAATTTCTCTATTCTTGCAGCACCGTCCAACAAACTATATTCCGTGTGAACGTGCAGATGTGCAAAATTTCCCATTTGTTTCTTCCTCGCATTTTATCTATGTTTTCAAGATTAATTTATTTTTTCTAATAAATAATCTATCGCTTTTCTTAACTGATTTTGTTATATTTCAATAATTTAAGTTTCATTGCCCTTAATTTTTTGTGCAATTTGAACTATTTTTCTAAGACGATGATTAACACCACTTTTGCTAATTGGCGGTGAAATCATAGCCCCAAGCTCCTCTAATCCCACATCATAATTCTTTCGACGAAGCAATGAAATTTCTTTCAACTTCTCATCGATAGAATCAAGACCCACGGTTTTTTCTATGTAATCAATCGCCTCAATTTGCCTTTCCGCCGCCTTAACTGCTTTGTCAATGTTCGCAAGTTGGCAATTCATTTGACGGTTAACTTTGTTTCTTGTAATCCGCTCCGCCACAATTTCGTTAATAACAATTACCGCCGACATTGCTTGCATATAGGACAGCATATCCAAAATACTGTCTTTATCCTTAAAGTAAATCAGACATTTTTCTCGTCTATTTGCAAACTTTGGATTGAACCCATTTCTAAGAAGTAAACTTGCGAAATCGTCTGCCATAACACCGTTTGAAAAAGCAAACTCAAGGTGATAACCGCTCTCCCCTTCCGTTTCTGGTACGCTAATTGAACCGCAACCAAGAAACGCACCTATTATGTATAGCTTTTCGTCAACATCAGTTTCAAACAAACCTTCTTCCACTCCATAAATAATTTCAAGCTCTTCCGTCCTATCCATTATACGCAACGTCTCCATGATTTCACAGGCTCTTTCTCCTGAATATCGCACTAAATATACGTTTTTTTTGTTTGGGCTTATATTTGAGTCAACAATAATTCTTTGCTCTTCATCAAACAATTCTTTCACAAATTTTACTGTTTTGTTTATTAATTGCTTACTTTCAGAAGAAAACTCAAATCCCCAACCGTCATTTGAGTAGGACAAACTCCCCGCCGTATGAATTACTGCAGAGGTGAATCCTATTGAGGGTTTGTCCAATAGTTTTGATTTCAATATTTCTTGTTTTGTTTTACTTGTAAATGACATTTATCTTCCTTGGCTTCTAAATTTAGGAATTTTGTTAAAATTCGCAACTTGACTTTCTCTAATCCCTACCCGTTTCATAACTTCCAGCGGAAAATTAACTTCTCCCACTCGGTTCGCTGTATGTGCGTCTGAATTGATTATAAATTCCACTCCAGTATCAGCTATTTTTTGCAATACTTCGTCAGAAACATTTATCTTTTTTCCGTTTAATTCGTAATACGTACCATAATCCCTAGCAACTTTTGCCACTTCTACTGGGTCGATTACCATGTCGTGGTTAGGGTGTGTCAATACGTCAATTGGATTGTTCATAACACTTTCTATTAGGGTTTTTGTGTTAGCTTTTACCAAACTTGGCTTGTCCGCTTTATTAAACACTTGCATAATATCGTTTTTACCTATAAATTTCACGGTTTCTGTAAGGTTTTTGCCCCATACCACCTTGTGATATCCGCAAAGTACTATGTCAAACAACTGAAATTCATGTGGTTTAATATCAATTACGCCACTTCTTGAAATAATATTTGATTCTACTCCTAATAACACCTTTATATCTTGATATTTATCGTTTAAATCGTCTATAATTTTTCTCATTTTAATTAGCTTTCTATCACTCAACCCAAAAACCATATGATTAAGCCCGTGGTCAGTGATGGCAACTTCTTTCAGCCCCATCAATCTTGCACGTTCTACATTTTCTTCTATTGTCCCCTTGCCGTGACTAAAGACGGTATGAGTATGATAATCTGCAATAATCAAAACTTTCCTCATTTACAAGAATAACACTTCTTGCTCTAGTTCTATTTTATATATATTATACACTTTTTCGCGTGCGGTGTCTATAAGTTTATTAACCTCTGAGCGATTTCCATTACCTAAATTTTCAATAAAATTTCCATGCTTTGGAGAAAATCTGCAATCCCCCTCTCTATATCCCTTTAATCCCACGGATTCTATTAATTTTCCTGCATATTCTCCCACAGGATTTTTAAATACGCTTCCAAATGTTTTCACATTATGCGGTTGCTTATTTCTTCTGATTTCCATAAAATCCCTAGTGGTCCTTATTATTTCAGCAGTTTTTCTTTTCTCCAAC
The DNA here is from genome assembly GCA_947039455.1 of uncultured Clostridia bacterium. Lineage (GTDB taxonomy): Bacteria > Bacillota > Clostridia > Christensenellales > CAMQZB01 > CAMQZB01. Next base: position 62,219 of record CAMQZB010000004.1, on the reverse strand, counting down.
CCTAAAACTACCTGAACTATCACTTCACCACTATTTTGAAATCTACTATGCCTATATGAAAAATCACAATCTTTTTTTAAAATTTTAATTTGCTCACCATTTTTTAATACTGTTACGCTTTCAATCACGTCACAAACCGAAACTCCAAAAGCTCCACCGTTCATTGCCACAAAACCGCCGATAGTTGCAGGTATCCCCACAAATTTTTCCAATCCACCAAGGTTGTTTTTCAATGCAAAATTTTGTACCCCACCAATACTAGCACCTGCTTCCACCAAAATTTTTTCGCTCTCACATATTATATTTCCAAAATCACTTCCTATACGTACAACCACAAGATTACTCTCTTCATCCACCCCAACAATATTACTTCCACCACCAATAATTTTTGTTTTCAACTGCCATTTTTTTGCTAGTGCTGTGGCTTGAGCTATTTGCCACGCTGATTTTGGTTCAACTACCACCCCAACTTTTCCACCAATCCCAACTGTCGTATACTCTTTCAATCTTGGCTTTTCCACAAACTCTATACACCGCTTCTTCAAGTTTTGTATATACCCCAACAATCTTTGATTTTCTTCCATTACCAACTCCTCATTACCACCCAAATCATCATTATTTCCACTAAATCGTCTATTTTTGCTACAAAAATGCTTTTACTATACGTATTTTGAATATTTATATATTCCGCAATATTTTATCATATCAATATTTACCCAACCCTTTTTACACTTATCCACATTATTCAAAGACTTTGCGGATAACTTCCTGTGCTTCTTTATCTCCATTTATTGCATTCAATGCAAGTTTGTCGTGATTTTTCAAGACTTCATTAGCCGTGAAAATGCACGGAACTTTTATATTACCTATGTTTTTTTCCATCTCACTAAAGCCGTCTATTGAATACATCTCTATTCCAGTAGTTGAGAACATACGCAATTTACTTATATTCTTTTGTACGCTATCACTTTGCAAGTACTCTAAATACCCCATTGAAACAGCTTTTTTATCATCTTCAATGCCGTCTACCAAACCAATCGCTTGCACCAAGTCAGTATACTCAGTCAGTGCTACAATCTCCATTGGATTTAGTTTTCCTGCGTCAATTCTTTGTTCTATCCGCACCAGGTCTCGTTGAGAGCCAATCAAAGTACCGCCACCTTCCAAATACCTTAAATAACTGTCAAAGTCACTTAAATTCTGCAAAGTAATTTCCCCACTCAAAGCTTCCCCTTCAGAAAAATATTCCGCCATTAACGGAGAAGTGCAATCTTCCTTTCCATAGGTTACTCCACCACCTGTTCCGAACCTGAAATATCCACCGCTTGCCCAAGGTACTGCCATAATCTCTCCACCATAGCTTACCGCATTGACAAAATTATCGCTTGCGTAAATTCCACCTTCATACTTTTCTAAATACTGCAAAACCTCTTCACCAACACCTGTCCCAAAGGATATCATATCAGGTTTTTCGCCTTTTCTAAGGCTTTCAAGAAGTTCTTCTTCCGTTTTCACCGTTACCACAATAAACTCACTTTTGTGAGTTTTATTATAGTCAACTGCTACGTTTTTTAAGAACTCACCACGAGAATTCTTGCCACCAGCAAAGGTGTCCACGTGCCACATTTCAACGAAGATCGTTTGCGTTTCTTCATAATTTTTCACATGCTCAAACCCGCCCACCAAAGGACACATACACATAACTGCCACAAGAATCGCTACTATTATAATTTTTCTATATTTTTTCATATCATAACTTATGCTGTATGTTTACATAAAAGACTTTTTTGTTTGATTTTTTTATTAAGGAAAATGGAGCTCCGCCCCAAACCCCGCAAGGGACTGAGCCCCTTGACCCACTTTTTTAAGCGGTTTTTGTGCTGTCGCTTCTTTTTGGGTGTGATTTATTTATGTGTTTGCTTTTGGTTATATAAAAATTCTACCTAAAAAATGCTTAGCTAGTCTTTTACAAAACATTATGGGGTCAAGGGTTACTGACCCTTGTGGGGTTTGGGGTGAAGCCCCATGTTTCTTAACAATTAAACAAAAAAAAACTAGCCAAGATACTCTTAGCTAGTTTTTTTCAAAACATTATGGGGTCAAGGGTTACTGCCCCTTGTGGGGTTTGGGGTGAAGCCCCATGTAACCTTGACTATAAATCCAAAATAAATATTATTCTTCTGTCACTGCAGTATCAGTAGTTGCTACTGTTTCAGTTGCGTTGTTTGTTTCAGTAGAATCGTTTTCGTTTTCTTCGGTTTCGGAGATTTCTTCTTCCTCTTCACGAGCAAGAATAGCGATTGAAGTGACTTTAGTGCTTTCGCCTACTTTCATCAAACGAACACCAATAGTGTCTCTTGACATAGTAGAAATTTCTTCCGCTCTTGTTCTAATCATAGTACCGTCGTCTGAGATAATAAGAACATCGTCCTCATCACCAATGATTTGAAGTGAAACTAGAAGACCAGTTTTATCGTTCAATTCACCCGCTTTAACACCTTTACCAGCACGACCTTGAAGTCTGTAGTCGGTAAGCGGTGTACGTTTTCCGTATCCATTTTCAGTTACAGTCAACACTTTCGCAGCTTCGTCAACGATCAACATATCAACGATATAATCGCCGTTGTTTAGAGACATACTCTTAACGCCTTTAGTTGCACGACCCATAGAACGAACATCTTTTTCGCTGAATCTGATACACTTACCTCTGTGGGTAGCAATAAGCAATTCGTTTTCGCCAGTAGTTTTAAGTACAGCTCTAAGCTTGTCGCCCTCTTCAAGAACCGCAGCAATCTTTCCGCCTTTTCTAATACTTTCATACTCTTTAATAGGCGTCTTTTTGATTAATCCATGGTTGGAAACAGTCATTAAGAAGCCGTTTTCGTAATCAGCAACTGGAATAATAGCCGTTACCGTTTCGTCTTGAGCGAATGGCAACAAGTTAATAATTGCTCTTCCACGTGCTTGACGTTGTGCTTCAGGTATTTCATAACCCTTGATACAATACACTTTACCGAAATCGGTAAAGAACAAAATATCCGTGTGGGTAGTTGTTACCAGCATGCTTCTTACATAATCTTCGTCTTTTGGTTTATGAGCAGTTACGCCACGTCCACCACGACGTTGAGATTTATATTCGCCAGAAGGAATTCTCTTGATGTAACCTTGCTTTGTCATTGAGATTACGATTTCTTCCTCTTCAATCATGTCCGCAATGTCAATTTCACCGAAGTCCATAGAAATTTCAGTTCTTCTTTCGTCACCAAATTTCTCTACGATTTCATTTAATTCGTCTTTTACGATTTGCATAATTCTTGCAGGCGTTGCCAAGATATCTTTCAAGTCAGCAATAGTGATTTTCAATTGTTCCAATTCTCTTTGCAATGAATCAACTTCAAGGCTAGTCAATCTTGACAATCTCATGTCCAATATAGCATTTGCTTGACGTTCTGACAAAATAAATCTTTCAATCAATTTGCCTTGTGCGTCAGACTTGTCTTTAGATTTTTTGATAATAGCAATAACTTCGTCGATATTTTGTTGTGCGATAATCAAACCACCAACAATGTGTTCACGCTCTTCCGCTCTTACTAAATCATAACGAGTACGTCTTTCAATTACTTCTTTTTGGTGATTAATATAATGATTATTAATATCCAATAATGGTAAAATCTTTGGCTCGCCGTCTACAAGTGCAAGAAGTGTAATTCCTGAACCCACTTGTAAATTCGAATGTTTGTAAAGGTGATTTAAAACTACTTGCGCGTTTGCATCACGTTTAATATCAATAGAAATTCTCATTCCCTCACGGTCAGACTCGTCGTTGATACCAGAAATACCTTCGATTTTTTTCTGCTTAATCATATCCGCAATTTGCTCGATAAGTTTAGCTTTATTTACTTGATACGGCAATTCAGTAACAATAATTTTTTGTCTTGAACCGTCATGAAGCTCTTCAATATCTGTTTTTGCACGAAGCACATAACCGCCTTGACCTGTTCTGTAAGCTTGACGCACAGCAGCTCTTCCCATTAAGATTCCGCCTGTAGGGAAATCTGGTGCAGGAAGGATTTGCATTAATTCGTCAAGAGTTATTTCAGGATTATCAATTTGCGCAATAATCGCATTTACTACTTCATTTAAGTTGTGAGGAGGGATATTTGTAGCCATACCAACGGCAATACCACTTGATCCGTTTACAAGTAAACATGGAAATCTTGATGGTAAAACTCTTGGTTGCATACAAGTTTCGTCAAAGTTGGGATAGAAATCTACCGTTTCTTTGTCAATATCACGAAGCATTTCAGTAGAAATCTTCGCCAATCTCGCCTCTGTATACCTTTGAGCGGCAGCAGGGTCTCCGTCCACAGAACCGAAGTTTCCGTGTCCATCAACCAGTGGGTATCTCATAGAGAATGGTTGTGCCATTCTTACGATTGCCTCGTAAACAGCAGTGTCGCCGTGTGGGTGATAGTTACCTAGTACTTCACCGACGATTTTCGCACATTTTCTATATGGTTTATCTGAATATAATCCTAAATTGCTTCCCATAGCGTAAAGAATACGTCTATGTACTGGCTTCAAACCGTCTCGAACATCAGGAATCGCACGTGATACGTTTACCGCCATTGCATAAGCAATAAACGATTTTTGCATCTCATCTTCAACCTTGATTTTCTTTATTATGGTTTTGCTAAGCAATTCCTCGTAATTCATTGATTTATCTTTTTGTTTAGCCATTATTTACTCCTTATACATCAAGTTCAGCAACTAATTTTGCGTTATTGTTGATAAATTCACGTCTAAGTTCAGGTTTTTCACCCATTAACGTGTTGAAAATTTCATCAGCCAAAACTGCATCGTCCATTGTAACTTGCAACAAAATTCTGTGTTCAGGATCCATTGTAGTATCCCAAAGTTGAATTGCATTCATCTCTCCAAGACCTTTGTATCTTTGTAAATCCACGCCTTTTTTACCGATTTCCTCAGTAATAGCTTGCATTTCTTCATCACTATAAGCATATCTTACGTTTTTGTTTTTAGTGATTTTATACAACGGTGGTTGAGCAATATAGATATGTCCGCCCTCAACAAGTGGACGCATAAATCTAAAGAAGAATGTTAAAAGCAAAATTCTGATATGACTTCCGTCAACGTCGGCATCGGTCATGCAAACGATTCTATCATATCTCAAATCTTCAACTTTACATTGTTGATTGATACCACAACCAAATGCAGTGATCATCGCTTTAATTTCCGTATTCTCAAATATTCTTGCTTCTCTTGCTTTCTCTACGTTCAAAATCTTTCCACGTAGTGGCAAAATCGCTTGGAATCTTCTATCACGACCTTGCTTAGCTGTACCACCGGCAGAATCTCCCTCTACAATGAAAATTTCGCAGAATTTTGCGTTCTTTTCAGTACAGTCAGAAAGTTTTCCTGGAAGTGTAGTGAATTCTAAAACGTTTTTACGTCTAGTATCTTCACGTGCTTTACGAGCAGCTTCACGAGCTTTTTTCGCAGTCATGCTTTTCATAATAATTTCTTTGGCTAAAACTGGATTTTCTTCTAAAAAACTAGCGAACTTGTCGTTCATAGCTTTAGTTACTGACGCTCTCATGTCAGCGTTTCCAAGTTTAGTTTTAGTTTGCCCCTCGAACTGTGGTTCAGGAAGTTTAACTGAAATTATTGCTACCAAACCTTCACGAACGTCGTCACCAGTTAATGCTTCGTCATCTTTTAGGACCTTACTTTCTTTACCATAATTATTAACAATTCTAGTAAGGGATTGTTTAAATCCGTCTAAATGAGCTCCGCCTTCCTCAGTGTTGATATTGTTTGCGTAAGTATAAATAGTTTCGCTGTATCCATCGTTATATTGCATTGCGATTTCAACAATATTTTCACCGTGCTTTTCTTCTATATATAGTGGCGTTTCAAATATTGTTTCTTTGTTTTTATTTAAATTCTCAACGAATTGGCTGATTCCGCCTTCGTAATGGAACGTATCTTTCTTCTCAATCCCTTCACGAGTGTCTTCCATATGAATCGTAAGACCACGGTTCAAATATGCAATCTCTCTAATTCTTGCTTTTGTTTGATCATATTTAAACTCAATTGCATCAAATATTTCATCATCTGGCATGAATGTAATCTTAGTTCCTGATTTATCAGCATCACCTACAACTTTAAGCGGAGCCATTGGGACACCTCTGTTGTATTCTTGTTTGTGATGTTGTCCGTTTTGACTTACTTCAACCGTGAGCCACTCTGAAAGTGCGTTTACTACTGACAATCCAACTCCGTGAAGTCCGCCAGATATTTTATATCCACCGCCACCGAATTTTCCGCCTGCGTGTAGTTTTGTTAATACAAGTTCCACCGCAGAAATACCTTCTTGTTTGTGGATACCTGTTGGAATTCCACGTCCGTTATCTTCTACGCTACAGCTTCCGTCTTTATTTATTACAATCGAAATAGTGTCGCAAAACCCTGCAAGAGCCTCATCGATACTATTATCTACAATTTCCGTTATTAAGTGATGCAACCCACGTTCGTCAGTTGAACCAATGTACATTCCCGGGCGTTTTCTTACTGGATCCAAGCCTTCTAGAACTTGAATTTCTTGCTCGCCATATTCATGTTGAACTTTCTCCATTCTATCCTCCGTTTTAATTTATTTTACTTTTTTTTATCACAATTAATTTAGCTTCACATACCCATTTTAGAGTATATAGCACTTATTATATTTTATCACTTTTTACACGATTTTACAAGCAAAAATTGTCTTAAATTAGAAATAAGCCAAAAATTGACAATATTTCACCTATATTGCTAAATCCCTACAACTATACTACATTTTAATGAAAATTAAACACACATATCAATTTTAAGGTATTTCGCCTTTTGTACAAAAAAAATAGAACTTATGACAAATTTTGCCATAAGTCCAAGGTTTACTATATCCTTTATTTTTTATTTACTATCTTGCCGTTATCCACAACTATAGAAAGACCTTTATTTTTAATCACTTCCGCGTTGGTGCAAGTAATAATGGTTTGCAAATTTTCAGCACGTTTTATTAGTTGACTGCGTCGGTTTTCGTCTAATTCCGACAAAACATCGTCAAGTAGAAGTATGGGCTTTTCTCGATTAATATTATTAAAAACTTCGATTTCAGCAAGCTTCATTGACAAAGTTGCAGTACGTTGTTGACCTTGAGAACCGTATGTCCTAACGTCTATTCCTGACAACATAATTTTAATATCGTCTCTTTGAGCCCCTACTGAAGTATAGCCCAATCGCAAATCTCTTTCAAAATTGCGTTCAAGCTGTTGTATAAGTGAACTAGCAATATCGCTTTCAGAATCCCCTTCCGCTGATGTTTGATAACTTATCACAAGCTCTTCCACCATGCCGGATAGACTGCCGTGAATTTCACTTGCGTAAAGAGAAATATTTTGGCAAAATGATTTACGTTGCTTAATTAATTTCGCACCCTCTCCTGCCAATTGCTGATTGTAAATTCCGATAAGTTCTTTTGCGCTGTTTTTTTTATCGCCTTTTAGTAGCGCATTTCTTTGCTTTAAAATTTTATTGTATTTATGGAGCGTGTAAAAATACGAACGAGACAACTGACATAAGTCTATATCCATAAACCGTCTTCTATAGTCGGGTGAATCTTTTATTAGACCCATTTCATCTGGAGAAAAATATACCGTGTTCATGTTTCCAAGAAGCTCTCCAATTTTCGCTATATTCATGCCATTTACTGTAGCACGCTTTTTTTCTTTCCTAGACAATATCATTTCTATCTGTCTGTCACCGCTTTCCCACATTACGTTTCCGAAAATTCTAGCACGTTCAGCTCCAATTTTTATTAATTCTTTATCGTTTGCAGTGCGTGGAGACCCACCGGTGGACAGCAAATAAATCGCCTCAACTAAATTAGTTTTTCCTTGGGCGTTTTTGCCTGAAATAATGTTTAGACCATTGGCTAAATACACTTCTTCCTGACTGTAATTTCTGAAATTGTTCAATTCTAGTTTATTAATATACATATTTTTTACTTTTTCTTGTTTTGTCTCATTTTTTACTTTATTTTTGTGGAAAACTATAGTACAATATTAACAGTGTAAGAAAGTTATGCACATTGTGTTTTTCTACTACTTACATTATAGCACAAAAATAATAATAAATTCAAGAGGTTATATATGTTAACACCAAACTCTATTTGGGAAAAATCATTAAAATCATTGGAAACGGTTGTAAATGTATACTGTTTTCAAGCATGGCTAGAAAATTTGACGCCTGTGGACATTGTGGACAACAAACTTGTTCTTTCCGCTCCGTCTAAAATGGCTTATGCTGTAATTTCAGATAATTACCTAGACAAAATAAGAACGGCTATTCAACAACAAGATTTATTTGTAAATGATGTTGATCTAATCTGTGAAGAATTCCAATCAGACATGAATAGGATTCCAAAACCAACAAATGTTGAAGTTGCTGTACCAGAGGGCGTTTCCCTTTTGCCGAAATACACTTTCGACTCTTTCGTGGTTGGTGACTCTAATAAATTTGTTCACGCTGCCGCTCGTGCAGTTGCTGAATTTCCTGGAGTTAGATATAATCCATTGTTCATATACGGTGGCGTTGGTTTAGGCAAAACACATATCATGCACGCTATAGGAAACTATATCAAGCAATTTAATCCGAATAAAAGGTTAGTGTATACAACAAGCGAAAAGTTCACTAACGAATTTATTTCTGCTTTGATACCTTCAAAAAACAACACACCAAATCAGTACTCAAATATGCAAGCTTTTAAAGAAAATTACCGTACTGCCGATGTATTAATGATCGACGACGTACAATTCTTTGAAAATAAACCTTCAGTACAAGAAGAACTTTTCCACACTTTCAATGAACTTCACAACGAAAATCGTCAAATCATTTTGACTTCAGATCGTATGCCAAAAGACATTCCTTCATTAGAAGAACGTCTTCGCACTCGTTTTGAGTGGGGTATTATTGCTGATGTTCAACCACCTTCTATTGAAACTAAGGTTGCTATTTTGCAAATGAAAGCGGAACAAGAAAGATATGTTATTCCAAGAGATGTGTTCTTCCTGATCGCTGAACGGGTTGAATCAAATATTCGTGAAATGGAAAGCTTATTGTCTCGAGTTTCACTGTATGCAAAAATGCTTAATCAAGATATAACAATTGAACTTGCTAGTGAATCTTTAAAAGATTATATCGACCACAAAAAAGTGCAAATGTCCGCTGATACTATTATCAACGCCACTTGCAAATATTTCAACATCACTCGTGACGATATCGTTTCTAAAAAGAAAACTAAAGAAATTGTAGAACCAAGACAAATTGCAATTTTCTTAATTCTTGAATTCTTATCACTGCCTCTTGCATCTATTGGTCAAATTTTCGGCGGTCGTGATCATACAACCGTTATCCACGCTCGTGATAAAATAACTAACAAACAAATTGATGATGCAAAACTTGCTGTTCAATTAAAAGACATTAGAAACATGATTAACGGAAATTAATAATTTCAACTTATTGTTTATAAGTTAAAATTATAAGACGTTCACTGCAACACTTTTTCACAAAAATGATCGTTCTATAATACGATTTACTTACTAAATTAAAAAAAAACAGGCAAACCTAATTAACTAGGTTTGCCTGTTTTTATATTCTACTATAATATTGTAATTTAATAGCTTTTGATATTATTGTTTAAATCTTTTGACTTATATATATGTATTCATAAGCCGTTAGTTGTTACAAAAAGCTATATATTTCCGTTTTGTATGTATGAATTAAAACCAACCACCATTGTATTTCTTTTGAGCCTTGCCCATTATCACAAAGGCAATAATAAAAGAAACTGCTAATATACTGAATCCATAAATCATACTTGCGAAATAATTAATTACACCACAACCAATAAGCCCAGCACCAATTAATATGATGCCCTTTCCCATTGTCGCACAGTATTTTTCTACATTTTCAGCAGAAACCTTAGTACAATGATAGTCATGAATAAGTGATATTTTTTGTTTTTTCCAAACTATTAAACCTAAAACCATTATTAATATTCCAAACACTGAAAACAATATTAATCCAGTTAACATATTATACCCCTCCATTTTATTCTAATTATAACATATTTTATAATTTTGTCAATATTTATATATTGCTAAATTTAAACACACACCATTATCCTCATATTAAATATGAATTATACGCAGTAAAATTGATTTAATTTTGCATAAAATTGTATCTTATATCAATACCATGTGAAAAATTTTGTATATCCAACTTTGCATCTCTGGCAAATGCGATTTAATTGCCTGAAGAACTTCTGCACCAGAATTCACATCATAGATATACACATGCGTCCCTACGGCTTCTTCACCAAAAGCAATCATTCCACTAGCGTATGCTCCAACTGCTATTTCATTAGCTATTGCTGCAGCGCCTATACTATAATTTCCGATTGCAACAGCACCTACTGACATATATCCAATTGAAATTGCACCAAAACTCATCATTCCAAAGGCTACTGCCCCAAAAGAGTACAGGCCAACCGCAACAGTTCCAATAGCACCAAGTATACCAAGCGCTAATAGGCCGATACTTATTAACCCAATTGGCAAGAATCCTATAGAAATTACGCCTACCGACACATTTCCAATTGCGATTATTCCTTTTGCAATTCCATTTCCTTTTTTCTTATCTGGAAATATTCCAATATTTACATGGATCAATGGAATCTTTCCTATTTTCGCTTTACTGGTATACTGGCAACTTCCTTTTAAATATCTATGTTCATGCACTATTGTTTCAGAACATTTGCTGTTTGCTTCACTATTATTACTCATGTCTTGATTATTATTTTCGCCATCTAACTTATTGCTATTGTAGAAATTTTCTTTTAATTCATCAGTTTCTCTCATAAGTGATTCAACCGTTGTTCCATATATCTTGCATAACTCAACAGCTTTTGACAATTCTGGTGTTGTCATATTGTTTTCCCACTTGCTAACTGTTTGTCTACTTACTTCTAGTTTATCAGCAATTTCCTCCTGTGAAAATCCGTGTTTTTTTCTATGCTCATACAATCTCTCTCCAATGCTCATATTTTTCCTCCAAATTAAAATTTATATTTGTTATTTCATTAAAAGTATATCATTATTTATTTGAACTATCAAGCACTTTTTATTTAAACTTTGTCACCTATACTTAACATATCGCTAAAATCAACAATTTACCATACTAGCATACACAAATTAAATATAAAAAAAAGACACACTGCAAAACTTTTGCAATATGTCTTTGATTTTAATATTTAGAAATTAAATAAGTTCTAGGATTGCCATTTCAGTAGCATCGCCACGTCTTTCGCCTAGTTTCAATACTCGAGTATATCCACCGCCTTGACCTTTTTCTAATTTTCTAGCAGCATACTTAGGACCAATTTCACTGAATAATTTTTCAATTAGTGGGTGATTAATGTCTTTAGTACGAGCTTTGAAGTCAGATTTTGACTCTTTATCTTTTTGTTGCTCTTGAAGGTCAGCTAAGTTAGCCATCAAATGTCTTCTAGCTGCCAATTTTCTGCCACCATCATTTATTACTTTAATTTCGACTTTGTTACCGTCTCTAGTAGTTGTTTTAGTTACTTCAATCTTGTCCTCATATGTGTTAACAGCAAGGGTGATCAATTTCTCTGTATATCTAGCAACTTCCTTTGCACGGAAATAAGTTGTTTCAATTCTGCCATACCATAATAAATCAGCTGCCATGTTTTTAAGCATTGATTTACGGTGTGAACTACTTCTTCCAAGTTTTCTCACGGTTGGAACCTCCTAATCTTCGTTATTTTTTAATCCTAGACTATATCCTTCAAGCTTATGAATAACCTCATCAAGAGATTTTCTTCCAAGGTTTCTCACCTTAAGCATGTCGTCTTCAGTCTTCTTAGTTAAATCCTCAACAGTGTGAATACCAGCTCTCTTTAGGCAATTGAATGAACGAACTGAAAGGTCCATATCTTCAATGCTCATTTCAAGCACACGTTGTTGTTTGTCTTCTTCTCTAGAAACCAAAATATCCATTCCGCTCATTGTGTCAACCAATTCGACAAAAAGTCTAATGTGATCGTCCATCAATTTTGCAGATAAACTAATAATTTCTTTAGCAGAGAATGTTCCATTTGTTTTAACTTCTAATGTTAGTTTGTCATAATCAATGCTTTGCTCAACTCTTGTGCTTTCAACTTTATAGTTGACATGCTTAACAGGAGTAAATATTGAGTCTATTGCAATGAAATCAATTGGATTTTTTTCGCTTTTGTTAAAGTTGGCGTTACAATAACCCCTTCCTCTTCCAACAACGATTTCCATATCTAATGAGCTGCCTTCGTCAAGATGACAAATAAATGCACTTTGATTCAAAACTTCAACTTCAGCATCTAATTCCACGTCGCTGGCTCTTACATCGCAAGGTCCTTTACGGTGAATGAAAATAGATTTTCTGAATGTTGGATTTGTAGATGCAGTTTTAATTGCAAGTCTCTTTAGATTTAAAATGATTTCCGCAACATCTTCAGTAACACCTGGAATAGTAGAGAATTCGTGCTTAACGCCTTCAATCATAATTCCAACTGCAGCAGATCCTGGGAGTGATGATAACAGTATTCTTCTTAGCGCATTTCCCAATGTCGTACCAAACCCTCTTTCTAAAGGTTCAACGACAATTTTCGCTGAGGATTTATCTTCTGATTCTTCAACCGTAATCTTCGGTTTCTTAATTTCCATCATAATTAAGTTATCCTCCTATAATTAATCTAATTTTAAAAGCTTACGCTTTTATTTACTATATTTTACTTAGAGTATAACTCAACTATCATATGCTCTTCAATTGGAGCATCGATATCAGAACGTTCTGGCATAGCCAAAATTTTTCCTTCAAGCTTCTCAGGGTCAAAAGTAAGCCATTTTGGACAGCTTGGCTTTTTAGCCGTTCTCATAAGTTTGAAGTGTTCACTGTCTCTTTTATTCTCTTTGATACCGATAACATCGCCAGCTTTCACTAGGTATGAAGGGATATCAACAGATTGTCCATTAACAGTTACGTGTCCGTGAGATACTAATTGACGAGTCATAGGACGGCTTGTTCCGATTTGCATACGGAAACATACACTGTCTAAACGTCTCTCCAAAAGTACTAACATGTTCTCACCAGTGATGCCTTTTTGTTTATCAGCAAGCTCATAATAGTGCTTAAACTGACCTTCCATAACGCCATAGATGAATTTTGCTTTTTGCTTTTCTCTTAGTTGCAATCCGTATCCAGATACTTTCTTGCCTTCTTTAAGATTTTTCTTCTTTGATTTCTTACTAATTCCTAAATAGATTGGATCCAATTGAAGGGATCTACATCTTTTTAGAATAGGTGATCTATCTCTTGCCATAATTCTTTACTCCTCCAATTATACTCTTCTACGTTTAGGTGGACGACATCCGTTGTGCGGAATTGGTGATACGTCTTGGATCATTGTAACTTCAATTTCTAAAACTTGAAGTGCTCTGATTGCTGACTCTCTTCCTTGTCCAGGACCTTTTACGAATACTTCTACAGATCTCAAACCGTGCTCTTTTGCTGCTTTCGCTGCAACTTCTGCTGCTTGTTGAGCTGCATATGGAGTGCTCTTTCTTGAACCGCGGAAACCTAAAGTTCCTGCGCTACACCAAGAAATAGTGTTACCAGATGTATCAGTGATTGTTACAATTGTATTATTAAATGAAGATTGAATGTGAACTTGACCTTTAACGATGTTCTTATTTTCTCTACGTCTTCTAATTACTTTTTTCTCTTTTGCCATAGTTAATGTCCTCCTTATCCTTTCTTCTTAGCAACAGTACGCTTTGGACCCTTACGAGTACGCGCATTTGTTTTGCTCTTTTGGCCTCTTACAGGAAGTCCTTTTCTATGACGAACTCCACGGTAACAACCGATTTCCGTCAAACGTTTGATGTTCAAACTAACTTCTGTTTTTCTTTCACCCTCTACAGTAAGATTCTTCTCAATGTACTCTCTCAATTTTGAGACATCACCTTCAGTTAAATCGTTTACTCTTGTGTCTGGGTTCAAACCAATGTCTGAAATAATTTTCTTCGAAGTTGGAAGACCGATACCATAAATGTACGTTAATCCAATTTCAAGTCGTTTTTCTCTTGGCAAATCTACGCCAGAAATACGTGCCATAAATCTCTTACCTCCGCTATTATTAGGGCTCTTATATATCATCATCCATCCAAACGTAGCAGTATGCTTTGCGGTGGAACATAAAACATGTACCGTTCAACCGATCGAAGTGAACTTAAAAATATATAATAACCTTTTTGACTAAATTTTAATTAAAGTTAATTTAAAATTAACCTTGTGTTTGTTTGTGGTTCTTGCTTTTGCTGCAAATAACCATTACTTTACCTTCTCTTTTAATAACCTTGCATTTTTCACACATTGGTTTTACAGATGGTCTTACTTTCATATCCATTTCCTCCAATTATATTTATTATTTAAACCTTGGAGTAAAATTCAACGAACAAAGCCTTTGTTCTTCTACCTCAACGGTCTATCTACTAAATTATAAGAATATAAGTAGGTGCGAATACACGCACGTATACTATTATATCATACTTTTTTTAAAAAGTAAAGAATTTAGCTCTTACTACGCCAAACAATTCTTCCTTTTGTGAAATCATATGGACTCATTTCGATTGAAACTGTGTCGCCCGGTATGATTTTAATATAGTTCATACGTAATTTTCCAGATATATATGCTGTGATAACAATTCCGTTAGACAGCTTTACTTTGAAATTCGCATTTGGTAACGCTTCAAGAACTTCTCCTTGAGCTTCAATTACATCATCTTTTGCCACTAGATTTCGTCTCCTTCACTCTCTTTCTTATTGAAAACATTCAGTGCACCTCTAATTTCGCTATCAAAAATTGTTGATTTCTCTTTAATTTTTTCAGCTAATTTCAAAATGACTTGTGGTTTTAATATTAGATGTTTGATTTTCTTCTTCTTTGGCTTTTCTAATTTTCTAAGCTTGCCGTCAACAACTGTTACGTAATCTTCGTCAATAACTTGATAAATTATAAAATGCCTACCTTTGTCTCGTCCGCTTCCAGACTCAACAATTTGTCCTTCTTGCACTTGATGTTTATGCACTTACAACCTCCAATCTATAAAGTCAAAATCTCAACACCGTTATCAGTCAACACAGTTGTGTTTTCATAATGCGCTGATGGTTTTTTGTCTCTTGTAGTTACAGTCCAACCGTCTTCTTGATTAAAATCTACTTTGTGTGTTCCTAGGTTAATCATTGGTTCAATGGCAAGAGCCATGCCCACTTTCAATCTAAGTCCACGACCAGCATTTCCAAAATTTGGAACTTGTGGGTCTTCATGCATTTCACTACCAATACCGTGTCCTACTAAGTCACGAACAACGCCGTAACCGAAAGACTCTGCATGTTGTTGAATTGCAAAAGAAATATCTCCGATCCTGTTTTCTTCGTTGAATTTTTCAATTCCTTTAAAGAAACACTCACGAGTTACTTCCAAAAGTTTAATTTTTTCCTCACTAGCATTCCCAATCACAACAGAACGGGCTGCATCTCCATGAAAATTTCCGATAAACGCGCCAACATCAAAGCTGACTAGCATTCCTTCTTCAATATATCTAGTTTTAGAAGGTATTCCGTGAACAACTTCTTCATCAATAGATATACATACACTTCCTGGAAAACCACCATACCCTAAAAATGAAGGTATAGCACCAGATTTTCTGATGTAAGTTTCAGCAATTTTATCAAGTTCATAAGTTGAAATTCCAGGTCTTAAGCTATCTTCAAGTAACCTTAAAGTGTCGCCTACGATTTTTCCCGCGATTCTCATCTTCTCAATGTCGTTTGCATTTTTTATTATTATCATTAGTCTAAAAGAACCTCGATTTCTTTAAACACATCACTTTTTTCTTTTGATCCATCAACAGTTTTTAAAACTCCTAACTTTTCATAATAATCAATTAGTACCTGTGTTTTTGTAGTGTAAATAGCTAATCTTGTTGCTACAGCTTCTTCATTGTCGTCATCACGTTGATATAATTCACCTGAACAATAGCTACATTTTGTTTCGCCATTTAGTGAATCAATGTGAAAACTTTCGCCACACTCTCTGCATACACGACGGCCAGTTAACCTTGCCATTAAGCATTCAAGAGGAACCGCAATGTTGATAACCTTATCAATATTAGTTATTTGTTTAAGAAACTCAGCTTGGTATAGGTTTCTTGGGAAACCATCTAGCATAGCTCCATTTTTGCAGTCAGAATTAGAAAGTCTGCTTTCCACAGTTTGACAAGTCAAGTCATCAGGAACAAATTGACCTTTGTCAATAAGTTTCTTTGCTTCAACTCCAAGGGGTGTTCCGCTTTTAATATTCTCTCTGAAGATATCTCCAGTTGAAATATGTACAATTTTATACTTTTCTGAAATTCTTTTTGCTTGTGTTCCTTTTCCCGCACCAGGTGCGCCTAATAAAATTATATTCATAAGAAACCTCTTCATATAATAACGAACCAGAGTATCCGCTAAATCTAACGGATACTTCGGCAGTTAAATCGTACTAACTAAATCGTACGCAAATATATATTTTACTTCAAGAATCCTTTATAATGTCTCATCATCAATTGTTGTTCCAACTGATTATTGAATTCAAGTGCTGCTGAAACTACGATTAGTAGTCCTGTAGTACTGAAGGCATTAATAAGACCTTGACCATTCGCTCCGCCAATTGCTCTAAAGATCAATGATGGAACAAGTGCTATAACTGCAAGGTACAAAGCACCGAACAATGTTATTCTGTTGCTGATTTTTTTCAAGTGATCGCCAGTTGGTTTACCTGGTCTAATACCAGGAACAAATCCGCCGTGTTGTTGAATGTTTTTAGCAACGTCTTCTGGGTTGAATTGAATCATCGCATAGAAATATGCAAAGAATATAATTAATCCAGATAGCAAGAATGGATAAACGTAACTTCCTGTTCCGATATATGTTGTATACCAGATTTGTGCTGTGCTTCCTGGCCAGAACAATCCCATAATCAAATCAGGCAAGCTGATGATTGAGAATGCAAAGATCAATGGCAAAACACCAGAACCGTTTACTTTGATAGGAATGTGTGTTGATTGCCCACCATACATTTTTCTACCTTTCATTTGCTTAGCATATTGTACTGGAATTTTTCTTACTGCTAAATCTACAGTAACGATACCCGCGAAGATAACGATTACTACTGCGATAAATCCAAGTAATGACCACAATGCTGCGATGTTTCCACCAAAGATTGCTGAAAATTGTCCAATAATTGCTGAGCCTGCTGTAGCCAAGATTCCAACGAAGATTAGAAGAGTGATTCCGTTTCCAATTCCATTCTCAGTAATTCTCTCACCGATCCACATTGTTAATGCAGAACCTGCTACGAAAATTAGTGTTACTGAAACGTACGTTAACCATACCATATTCTCACCAAGAATTGTTGTGTTAAGACCGCTTTTTCCTGAAGCAATTAAAATTGCAACTGATTGGATAATAGCAAGACCTAATGTTACATATCTTGTAATTTGTGAAATTTTCTTTCTTCCTGTTTCGCCTTGTTTTGACAATCTTTCCAATGCTGGAATTCCAATTGTTAACAATTGCATTATGATGGATGCGTTGATGTATGGTCCAATACCCATTGCGAATAATGTACCACTTTGCAATGCTCCACCAGAAATTGCGCTCATAATTCCTAAGAAACTATTTCCGCTAATTGAACTTCCAAAAGCATCAGGGTTGATGCCCGGAACTGGAATGAAACAGCCTACTCTATACAAAAGAACAAAACCAATTGTAATTAGTATCTTCTTTCTTATATCCTTTACTTTAAAGGAATTTTTTAATGTTTCAAACATTGTAACCTCCATTTCCCTTATTCAGGGAAGTATTGTTATTTAAATTAGATGCTCTCGCAAGTTCCACTTACAGCTTCGATTTTCTCTTTAGCTGAACCAGTGAATTTTGCAGCTTTGATAGTTAAAGCTTTAGTAAGTTGTCCTTCTCCAAGAACTTTTAAACCACTGTTTTCTTTAACATCTTTTACCAATCCGTTTAACAACAACAACTCAAGAGTTATTACTGTATTTGCTTCAAATACTTCTAAAGCAGAAACATTTACGATAACATATTCTTTACGGAATATATTATTAAATCCGCGTTTAGGTAGGCGACGGTACAAAGGCATTTGACCACCTTCGAATCCCGGACGCACGCCTCCGCCTGCTCTAGCATTTTGACCTTTATGTCCTTTTCCACTTGTTTTTCCCTTTCCGCTTCCGATACCACGTCCAAGTCTTTTAATACCTGTTGTTGATCCTACGGCAGGTGATAAATCGTGTAATCTCATTTATCTATTCCTCCAATAATCGGTAGCTTATACTTCTTCAACTGCTACAAGGTGTTTTACTCTGAAAATCATACCTTGGATAGCTGGAGTTAGTGTGTGTACCTTGAAAGTGCGAATCTTTGTTAATCCCAAAGCTTCCACTGTTGCTTTTTGTACTTTAGTGCAAGAAATTAAGCTCTTTGTAAGAGTAACCTTGACTGTTTTAAATTCGTTTGCCATTGTTATTCCTCCTTAGCCTAAAATGTCGCTTGGTTTTTTACCACGCATTGCTGCAACTTCCTCAATTGTTCTCAAAGACTTCAATCCTTCGATTGTTGCTTTTACTACATTGATTGGGTTGTTTGTTCCACGAGATTTAGTTCTAATATCTTTGATTCCTACTGCTTCAAGTACTGAGCGCACAGGTCCACCTGCGATTACTCCAGTTCCTTCTTCAGCTGGCATCATAAGAACTAATCCACGTCCGAATTTTCCGTTTACTTGGTGAGGAATAGTTGTGTTTACAGTAGAAATTTTTGACATATTTCTTTTAGCTGCAGCAACTGCTTTCTCAATAGCAACAGGAACTTCTTTCGCTTTTCCCATTCCGAAACCTACGTTTCCTTTTTCATCTCCAACAACCATACAAGCGGCGAATCTCATGTTTCTACCACCCTTAACTACTTTAGTTACTCTGTTGATACAGATAAGTTTTTTAGTTAAATCGTCCTTGTCATCTTGATTTCTTCTAGGACGGCTGTCTCTTCTGCCCTTATTGTTATTATCTCTCTCAGGTCTTTGTCCGTTATTTTCTTTACGTTCCATTTAAACAGTCCTCCTTTTTAGAATTTCAAGCCACCCTCACGGGCGCCATCAGCAAGAGCTTTTACTCTTCCAGTATAAAGATATCCACCTCTGTCATAGACAGCTGCAGTAACATTTTTAGCAATAGCTTTTTTCGCTAGGTCCATACCTATCAATTTAGCTTGCTCTACTTTGTTTACACCTTTTAAAGCCGTACGCATAGTTTTCTCCATTGATGATGATGCGCAGATTGTAACACCCGCCACGTCGTCGATTAATTGAGCATACACGTGAATTGCACTTCTATAAACGCTTATTCTTGGCATTTCAGCTGTTCCGCTGATTTTTCCACGAACTCTTTTATGTCTTTTAAGTCTAACAGCGTTTCTGTTAACTTGTGAAATCATAGTTATCTCCTTTATAATTTTGTCGGCATATAGGCGGAAACTCAATTTGATTGGGTTTCCAACTATCCGACTTTATTTGTATTTTCACGCCGAAAATCTGACACCGTATTTAGGAATACCGTTGACGATTTTTTAGATATTATCTAGGCGCAGTTTTTTGGGTTAAACCTCATGTAATATTAATCGCTAGCGATTATTTCTTACCTGCTGCTTTTCCTTCTTTTCTTGCAACGATTTCGTCTTTGTATTGAATTCCGTAACCATGATATGGTTCAGGTTTTCTCAAAGCACGAATTGATGCTGCCATGTGGCCAACTTTTACTTTATCAATTCCGTTAACGGCGATTTCTGTAATTGTTGGGCATGAAAGTGTGATTCCTTCTGGAGCGATTACTTCAACTGTGTGTGAAAATCCGATGTTCAAAGTTAATTTCGTTCCTGCTACAGCTACTTTAAAACCTACGCCGTTTACAAGAAGATTCTTTTGGAACCCTTCAGTTACACCTTGAATCATGTTGAATGTCAAAGCTCTGTACAAACCATGTTTGCTTCTTACTTCTTTTTCGTCATTTAATCTTGAGAAACGGATTTCGCTTCCTTCAATTTTCATAACGATATTTTTGTCGTCCATACCTTGTGTCAAAGTACCTTTTGGTCCTTTAACTGTTATAACTTCATTCGCAAATGAAACTGTAACATTAGCAGGTATAGCGATTACCTTATTGCCTATTCTTGACATGCTCTATACCCCCTGATTACCAAACGTAAGCCAAAACTTCGCCGCCTGACTTAATTGTTCTTGCATTTCTATCTGTCATGATTCCTCTTGAAGTAGAAATAATTGCAATTCCAAGTCCGCCTAGTACTTTAGGAAGTTTTTCGCAGTTTACGTATACACGCAAACCTGGTTTGGATATTCTTCTGATACCTGTAATACAAGCATCTCTTTTAGCGCCATATTTTAATGTAATTCTGATTATGCCATTAATGCCTTCATCTACAAATTCCACAGTTTGAACGTAGCCCTCTTCAAGCAAAATTTTAGCTAAAGCTTTTTTTACTTTTGAACCTGGGATTGCTACAGTATCGTGTTTTGCAGTTTGTGCATTTCTGATTCTAGTTAGCATATCAGCGATTGGATCTGTTACCATCATAATGTATATACCTCCTTATTACCAGCTTGCTTTTCTAACGCCAGGGATTTGACCTTTGTAAGCCAATTCTCTGAAGCAGATTCTGCAAATTCCATATTTTTTCAAAACTGCATGCGGTCTTCCACAAATTGAACATCTTGTGTATCCACGAGTAGAAAACTTTGGAGTTTTTTGCTGTTTATTAATCATTGCTTTTCTTGCCATATTAAATAATCCTCCTAAGCACGAACGAAAGGCACACCAAGAAGTCTTAACAACTCTCTAGCCTCGTCGTCTGTTTTTGCAGTAGTAACTACGCAAATATCGAAACCTCTAATCAAATCAACTTGATCGTATGAAATTTCTGGAAAAATCAATTGCTCTTTAACGCCCATAGCGTAGTTTCCGCGACCGTCGAAAGACTTGTCTGAAACACCCTTAAAGTCACGTACTCTTGGAAGCGCGATTGAAACTAATTTGTCAAAGAATTCGTACATTCTTTTTCCTCTTAGATCAACTTTTGCTCCAATAATCATGTCTTTTCTAACTTTAAAGTTAGCTACTGATTTCTTTGCTTTAGTTGGAACTACTTTTTGTCCACTGATTGTTGCCAATTCAGCGATAGCAGTTTGTATTGCTTTTGGATTATCTTTAACATCACCAAGACCTGCGTTTACAACAATCTTAACAAGTCTTGGGACTTGATTAACATTTTTGTATCCGAATTTCTTAACCATTTGTTGAATTACTTCTGCTTTGTAGAAAATTTCAACTCTGTTTTTGTCACTAGCTGGAGCTACGTTCACAGCTTCATTTACTTTTGCGTTTGCCATGTCATACCCTCCTATGCTTGGATCTCGGCTACTGCCTTCTTAGCTGGTTTCTTAACTGATTTCTTTGAAGATTCAGTTTTGAAATTCAACTCTGCGCCGCAATGTTTACAAATTCTAGCTTTTTTGCCGTCTTTGTTTACACCACTAGCTACTCTTGTTGCTTTGTCGCACTTAGGACAAATAATCATAACGTTAGATGCGTTAATAACGCCTTCTTTGTCGATGATTCCGCCCGCTTGTTGTGCGCTACGTGCTTTCACGTTTTTCTTTTGCATATTAATATTCTTCACGATAACTTTGTTGCTCTTTGGATCACAAGCTAGGATTTCTCCTGTTTTACCCTTGTCTTTTCCAGTAAGAACAAGAACATTATCGCCTTTCTTTACAGTCAAACTATTCATATTGTTCTCCTCCTACTAAATAACTTCTGGTGCAAGTGAAATAATCTTCATATAATCTCTATCTCTCAATTCACGAGCGATAGGTCCAAAGATACGTGTTCCACGTGGTTGTTTTTGCATATCAATGATAACTGCAGCATTGTCGTCAAATTTGATCAATGTGCCGTCTTTTCTTTGAATTCCTTTTGCAGTTCTAACGATTACCGCTCTAACTACTTCGCCTTTTTTAACAACTCCACCTGGTGTAGCTGTTTTTACACTAGCGATGATAACATCACCAATGTTTCCGAAGCGTCTGAAGGATCCACCTAGAACTTTGATACATTTAATTTCTTTTGCGCCAGTATTATCAGCGACTTTTAACCTTGATTCTGGTTGTATCATATCTTATATCCTCCTTACTTAGCTTTAGCGACGATCTTTTCAACTCTCCAGTTTTTATCCTTAGAAAGTTTTCTAGTTTCAATAATTGAAACAGTATCACCAGTACCGCATTCGTTCAATTCATCATGTGCTTTGAACCTTTTAGTTTTAGTAATTGTCTTTTTATATAGTGGGTGTTTGAATCTTTCTTCAATGGCAACTACTACAGTCTTATCCATTTTGTCAGAAACTACAGTTCCTACTCTACTTTTTCTTAAATTTCTCTCCATTTTAGCCTCCTACTTCTTCTGATGCGACTTCACGCTGACGAAGAATTGTTTTCACTCTTGCAATGTCTTTCTTGCAAGTTGCAAGTGACATTGGGTTTGTAAGCTGGCCTGTTGCGTGACGGAAACGAAGATTAAATAATTCTTCCTTTAAGTCTTGCAACTTGATTTTTAGCTCTTCAGTTGTCATTTCATGTAACTTGTTTGCTTTCATTAACCTTCACCACCCTCTGCATTATTTTCTACGGCAGTAGCTTCTTCGATCTCTCTCATTATGAATTTGCACTTACATGGAAGTTTGTGCATTCCAAGACGAAGTGCTTCTCTTGCATCAGCTTCTGGCACGCCAGCAACTTCAAACAATACTCTACCTGGTTTTACAACTGCTACCCAATACTCAGGTGATCCTTTACCAGATCCCATTCTTGTTTCAGCAGGTTTTTTAGTTACTGGTTTGTGAGGGAAAATATCAATCCATACTTGTCCGCCACGTTTCAAATAACGTGTAATTGCAATACGGGCAGCTTCAATTTGATTTGAAGTTATCCAACATGGTGCTTGTGCTTGTAAAGCATATTGACCATAAGCAATTTTGTTTCCTTTCGTACATTTGTGCGCCATTGATCCTCTGTGGACACGACGTCTTTTTACTCTTTTAGGCATTAACATGATTAAGCTTCGCCTCCTTTCTTAATAGGATTTTTAGCGATAACCTCGCCTTTGTAAACCCATACTTTAACTCCGATTACTCCGAATGTTGTATGTGATTCAGCAAATCCGTAATCAATGTCCGCTCTGATAGTTTGAAGTGGAATTGAACCATCGTGATAATGCTCTGAACGTGCAATCTCTGCTCCGTCTAAACGACCACTAACCATGATTTTAACACCCTTGCAACCAAGTCTCATCGCTCTTCCGATTGATTGTTTCATTGCACTACGGAAACGAACTCTTTTCTCAAGTTGAGCAGCAACGCTTTCAGCTACTAGTTGTGCATCAGCATCAACTTTCATAACTTCCATAACGTTAATAACTACTTGATACTTGTTTTTAATTACTTTCTCAATTTCAGTTTTGATTTTTGCAATTCCGTCTCCACCCTTTCCGATTAACATACCAGGGCGGCCTGCGTGAATTACTATTACAATTCTGTTTGCAGCACGTTCAATTGTAGTTTTTGAAATACCACATTGAACATAGTTCTTTTTAATGAATGTTCTTACGTCATAGTCTTCTTTGATGAACTTAGCGAAGTCCTTCTTATCAGCGTACCATTGAACATCCCAATCCTTAATTACTCCGACTCTAAAGCCGTGAGGATTAACTTTTTGTCCCATTATTCGCTATCCTCCTTAATTCTCTTCTTTAACCGCATCAAGTTTAACCGTGATGTGGCAACTACGTTTCAAGATTCTAAATGCTCTTCCTTGCGCTCTAGGTTGAACTCTTTTCATTGTCATACCTTCGTCTGCGTAGCAAACTGCAACATACAATGTATCTTTGTTCATTCCCATATTGTGCTCGGCATTGGCAGCAGCTGAATCCAAAACTTTTCTGATTGGTTCAGCAGAACCTCTTGACAAGTGTTCCAAAATAGCAACAGCTTCGCGGTAGCCTTTTCCTCTTATAAGGTCAAGTACTACTCTTACTTTGCTTGGAGATATTCTGATATATTTTGCTACTGCATAAGGACGTGTATCCCTATTTGCTTTGATGGCAGCAGTCTTTTCTCTCATTCTTTTAGCCATAATCTATCTCCTTATCTACCTTTTACAGACTTGTCGCCAGCGTGTCCACGGAAAGTTCTAGTAGGAGAAAATTCTCCCAATTTACAACCTACCATATCCTCAGTAACATATACTGGGACGTGTTTTCTGCCGTCATGTACTGCAATTGTGTGACCAACCATTTGTGGAAAAATTGTTGAAGCTCTTGACCAAGTCTTCAAAACTTTATGTTCGTTGTTCACATTCATCTCTTCGATTCTCGCCAATAATTTAGCGTGGACGAAAGGTCCTTTTTTAATACTTCTACTCATTCGATTCGCCCTCCCTAATTTACGCGCTTGATAATTAATTTATCAGAGCGGTTTTTCTTCTTTCTAGTCTTGTAACCAAGAGTTGGTTTACCCCAAGGAGTAACTGGACCAGCACGACCGATTGGTGCTTTTCCTTCACCACCACCGTGTGGGTGATCGCAAGGATTCATTACTGAACCACGAACCGTTGGACGTACGCCCATGTGTCTCTTTTTACCAGCTTTACCAATTCTGATGATTTCATGCTCTACGTTTCCAACTTGTCCGATTGTTGCACGGCAATTGTTCAAAACATATCTCATTTCGCCAGATGGCATACGCAATGTAGCGTATTTAACATCCTTCGCCATAAGTTGAGCAGAAATTCCTGCTGATCTAGCGATTTGTCCACCTTTGCCCGGTTTCAATTCGATGTTATGAATAACAGTACCAACTGGCATGTCTTTTAGCATCATTGAATTTCCAACTTTAATGTCAGAAGCAGCACCGTTTTGGATTGTATCACCAACGTTTAAGCCTACTGGAGCTAAAATATAATTTTTAAGTCCATCAGCGTAGCAAATTAAAGCAATGTTTGCTGATCTATTAGGATCATACTCAATTGTCAATACTTTTGCTGGAATATCTTCTTTGTTTCTCTTGAAATCGATGATTCTGTACTTACGTTTGCAACCGCCACCAATGTGACGAACAGTAATTCTACCAGTTGCATTTCTACCGCCTGATTTAGTTAATGTTGTAAGTAATGAACGTTCAGGTGTTGTGCAAGTAATTTCTGCGAAATCTGAAACAGTCATGAATCTTCTAGCAGGAGAAGTCGGTTTATATCTTTTTATACCCATTTTTCAATTCCTCCTATTATGATAAGCTTTCGAAGAATTCGATAGGTTTGCTTGCATCAGATAATTGAACGATAGCTTTTTTGAAGTCTGGAGTATAACCTGAAGTTTTACCCATTCTCTTTTTCTTACCGCTGCAATTTACTGTGTGAACATATTGAACCTTTACTTCGAAAATTTCTTCGATTGCACATTTAATTTGCGTTTTTGTAGATCTTTTATCAACTTTGAAAGTATATTTCTTAGTTGGAATGCCTTCATAACTTTTTTCACTTAAAAGTGGTTTAATAATTATGTCTCTTACGTCCATAGTGAGCAATCCTCCTCGATTTTTTTGATACCAGCTGCTGTAGTCAAGATAACTAAGTTTTTAACAACTTGTGTTACATTAATCAATTCAGCGTATGTGATTGTAAGTTTTTCGATGTTACCACCGGCTCTCAAAACAACCTCATCTCTCTCAGGTGTAATTATTAGAACGCTTTTCTTGAAATCAAAAGCTTTCAACAATTTAACGATCTCTTTTGTTTTTGCACCAGCCAATTGAAGATCATCTAAAACATACAACTCATTGTTGTTTGCTTTGAATGACAATGCACTCTTAAGTGCAGATCTTTTAGCTTTTACATTAACTGCTTTAGAAAAGTCACGTGGTTTTGGTGCGAACACTACTCCACCGCCAACCCATTGAGGTGAACGGATAGAACCTTGTCTTGCACGACCAGTTCCTTTTTGTCTCCAAGGCTTAACTCCACCTCCACGAACTTCCGCACGTGTTAATGTTGATTTTGTACCTTGTCTACGGTTAGCCGCTTGCGCTACTATTACTTGGTGAATAAGCGCTTCGTTTAGGGGCTGACCAAATACTTCTTCGCTCAAGTCGATGTTACCAACTTCTTGTGCGTTCATATTATACATTTTAATACTTGGCATAATTTTTGTACTCCTTTTACTCGCTCTTATTTCTTCTTAACAGCATTGATAACTGTTACTAGTGATCCTTTTGGTCCTGGAACAGCGCCCTTTACCAAAATAACATTTTTCTCTAAGTCGATTTTAACAACTGAAAGATTAAGTATTGTTACTCTTTCATGTCCATATCTACCTGGAAGATTTTTTAATTTAAATACTCTTGCAGAGTCAATTGATCCCATTGAACCAACTTGTCTGTGGACTGGACCAGAACCGTGAGTCATTCTTACTCTGTGTTGATTCCATCTTTGGATAACACCGGTAAAACCACGTCCTCTAGTTGTTCCGCAAACGTCTACTTTGTCGCCTACAGTGAATTGTGTTACGTCAAGCGTAGCGCCAACTTCCATAGATTCAACATCGTCGAATCTAAATTCTTTCAATGTTTTCATTGGAGCAAGATTTGCTTTTTTGAATTGACCAAGTTCTGGTTTGTTTAACTTTCTCTCTGGGATAGAGTCAAAACCAACGACAGCACTTGAATAGCCGTCTCTAGCAATAGTTTTCTTTGCAACGACAGCGCATGGACCAGCTAATATTACTGTAACTGGGATACACTCACCATTTTCCATAAAAACTTGCGTCATGCCAACTTTTTTTCCGATAATTGCTTTCTTCATATAAGTTTTCCTCCGACGCTACTAAAGTTTAATTTTGATGTCTACGCCGGCTGGAAGATGAATTCCGTCAAGGATCTTCGCATTTGGTCCGTAGATGTCAATTAAACGCTTGTGAGTTCTCATTTCGAATTGCTCACGTGAGTCTTTGTATTTGTGTGGTGAACGAAGAATTGTAATAATTTCTCTGTCCGTAGGTAGTGGAATCGGTCCTACAACCTTTGCCCCAGCCTTCTCCATCGCCTCAACAATACGTGTTGCCGCATTGTCTACCAAATTGTGATCGTATGCTCTCAATTTGATTCTAATTTTTTGAGTTGCCATTTAGTATCCTCCTTAAACGACTCGTGCCTTAATCATCACCTACATCAGCTTCCAATGTAGTGGGGGCAATTGTTTTATAAGTTATTGTACTATACATTATAATGTTATCTTTTTAAAAAGTTTTACAAAAAGTGAAACCGATGAACCTTTAACTATATATAGTTACGGTTTTCATACATTGAACTACATATTGTAGCCGTCGTTCTTTTTGTTCTATTTACTTGATAACCTTACCGTGTGTGTCGCACAAATCTTCATAAAAAATTGGGTTTGTTTAGCCCCAAAAAGTTAAGAGTTAGTCGTCATGACAAGCATGTTTTGTCCGTATATTGTACACGAACTCTTATATCATATACCAATTAGGACCATAAGTCAAGCAAAATAAACAAGAAAATAAATTATTTTTCAATCTTTTTCTCAGCTACAACACTGCTTAATATCCTACACACCTAATTCCACATGAACTAAAATTAAGCATAAAAAAAATAGAAAGGCGGTGCATAAAATAATCATAATAATTACTCACGCATCGACCGCTCAACCAATACAGCTTGCACTGTAGGCGAAAACCTTTCTACTACATCATTATATACAATTCCCAAAAGAAAGTAAAGAAAAACCATATACAACACAGCCCAAACCACCCCACAAAAATCGCCCCATAAAAAAGAGCGAGTCAAGGGGCTCAGCTCCTTGTTGGGGCATGGGGCGAATAGCCCCATTTAACTCAATCAACCAAACCATAATAAACAACAAAAAAAACCCGCTCCATAATAGAAGCGGGTCAAGGGGCTCAAGCTCCTTGTTGGGGCATGGGGCGAATAGCCCCATTTAATTAAATATAAAATCCAAATAAAATCAGCCTAGTCAACAGCTTTATCTTCAAGATAGAACTCGCGCCATTTTTCAACTTGCTCAGGCGTTATTCCGTACTCGCCGTTTAGATAGTTAACGATATCGCCGTATTTTTTCTTAATAGCCTCAAGTGTTGTTAGAATATTGTATTCATAAACGAATGATACTTTATTGTACAGATATCTAGCCCATTTGTTCCTGATAAACAAAGTTAGCAAAGTGAGTCCTTTGTAGTTGTCATATCGTCTGTACTTGTTTGAAAGCATGAAATCTTTAACGATTTCATCGTCAGAAACGCCTAATGTCTTTAGAATTAATGCTGCAATAATGCCTGTGCGGTCTTTTCCTGCAGTACAGTGGAACAATACTGGCTTAAATTCGTTGATAGCCCTTAACGTTTCGCCATAAGCATTGCTGTCGAATATTGCTTCGCCGTACGTTTCAGTAAATGTTTCCGCGCATTGGATCGCATCTTCCTTAGAAACCGTTAAAACAAACTTCTTCATTTTCTTCGGTATCATGGGCATTCCTTTAGTATCAGTTACGGCAGGAATGTGGTGGTATTCCGCATTGCCTACATAATCAACAGAATCCTGAATTTCGTCCTTGTCACGATAATCGAAAACGTGAGCAATCTCCAACTTATCGAATTTTGCCTTTTGTTTATCATTCATACCGCCTAATTCACCAGCTCTGTAAAAATAGCCTCTTTTAATCACTTTTCCGTTTTCCGTGACTATTCCTCCAAGCTCTCTGAAATTCACAACGCCATTTATTTTTACTTTCATATTAACCTCACATCTATTCTTTTTTATATATTCGAACCATACTCTATTAGTATGATTTTGATTCAACTTTCTATTTGCTATGCCTTTGGGTTTTTAGCACTAATACTATCAAGCATAGTCTTCCCAATATCTGACAAATTATTTTATCGTATGGTGGTGTCCAGCGCCCTTGCGGGTTTCGTGCTGTTAGCTATGGCTTTTCTTACGGTGAAGCCATTTTTTATTACGCCTTTTTCAGCGTTTGTAATGGGGCACTTAGGCATTATTGGTTTTGCCGTTTTGCTTCTATCTGGCATTTTCTTTTAACATTTATATACATCATATTCTATCTATATTAATACTTCAAATTTTCGCTGTTAATAGTGTAGTAAAGCCTCACCAAAAACTCACCTGTTTCCGAATAACTTTTCACTCCAGACGCTACACCTGATTGTGTTAGATAAAAATTGTTAATCCAAGTAAAGATATCGTCAACAAAAGTATCGTAACTAGCCCACAACTCATAGCTTGCGCTGTATTCGCCCAACATTGTTTTAGACATAAGATTGTAAGTCTTCTCATAGAAACTTCGATCTTTGCTGTCATAGGTTTCGCTTAACATGATATTAGATGCGTACATAAATCCGCAATACTGCAAAAACTCGTTCTCAGATGTAATCAACAAATAATACGCTACCGAATTAGCTTCGTTCTCACGCATTACGCCTTTTGAATGTGCTATTTCGTGACATATAGTCATTGGTATCGTATAACTTGGTGCTTTTGTGTTTATATTTACTTCCGCAAAGAAGGGAAAGAACACGCCTGTAAATCCCATGTAACTCATAATTGACGAAAACATCATAGGTTTTGGGGTTACCGTAAAGGGATTAAAGTAGTCACTGTCCAATCTTTCATACTCTTTTTGAACAAGCTCAACAGTTTCTCTAAATGAGTAGGGCGATATTACCGCACCTTGTTGGTCTCTTTCAAAGTTGTTCTCCAAGCTTTTTGCCTTCTCTATATAATACTCGCCACTTTTCACTGCGTTTTCCATAGTTATTTTATGGTTTTCCAGTCCTAGCTCTTCGCCCAGTGGGTATCGATTATATGAAAAGGTGAAAAACACATTTATCACAAGAACCATTCCCACAGCTACTGCCGTGATTTTATATAGGATATCAAAGATTTTGTTCCAACGTTTTTTGCTTATGTTTCTAATGATTTTAACAATACATAAAACAATTATCACTATTGCCACTACAAAAAACAATTCCGTCACAGAAAATGGTATTAGATTAACCAGTGCGGACACTGCCCACAGCGAGTATCTTGATACGCCTTTCGCAAACCACTCTTCGCTGATGTAAGAATTTCCTTTCAAGAAAGAAAATATAATTAATATCAAAAGTGATACCGTAATGAAAACCGTTTTACCTATGTGTTTTCTCAGGAACCCCGAAACGTTATTTAATAAGTTTTTCAAAACTCACAACCTCCCTGATCTTCTTGAACTTTCAATCTATACGCACATGCTGACTATACGTTTGCTTTCGCCATAATGCGTTATTCCGTTTTTCTATTATATCACACTTCTTAATTTATTTCAATAATTGCATGTGATTTTTTCTACATTTTACGAATTTTTTCTTTCTTTATGTAATTTATCTTACAACACGTTAGTTTTTTTAGGGTTTGTTATTGGTTTATTTAAATGGGGCTATTCGCCCCATGCCCCAACAAGGGACTGAGTCCCTTGCCCCACTTTTGCCGTGTGTTTGTTTATGCGATGGGACGTTAGTGTTGTTGTTCGGATTTGGATGGTTTTAATGGTTGGGTTTTGTAGTACTTTGTTTTTTTATTATGTTTGTTTGATTTAGTTACATGGGGTTTTACCCCAAACCCCACAAGGGACTGAGCCCCTTGACCCGCTTTTGGGCAGTTGTTTTTTTATGCGATGGGACGTTGGGGGTGTTGTTAGGATTTTGGGTGGTTGGTTTTGGGTGGTTGGGTTTTTATGCGATGGGGCACATTGGTTGTTTGGGACTTTTGATTTAATTTATGCTATAGTGGGGATTTCTTTATTAATGTTTTTTTTATTAGAATTTTTTGGTGGTAAAATTTGGTGATTTACGGTGGTGATTTACGGTGGTGGGGTGGGTAAAAAAAAAGGCAGTAATAAACGGTGTTTATTACTGCTTGTTTTATAATTAGTTGAATTTTACTTTTCTTCGTTTGAATTTCCGATATAGCCAAAGTTCGTAAAGGCACTTTTTATCTCAGTTGTTTTTGGCGTTTCTACAATAGGTCTTTCAGTTACGTTTTCACGTGGCATTCTGTCGCTGTTGTAGTCTTTTTTATAGCCGTCTTTCTTGAAACCTTCTTTCTTATATCCATCTCTTTTGAAACCATCTTTTCTGAAGTTGTCGTTTCTGGCACCTTCACGTCTTGGTTGCATATTTTTTGGAGTTATTGAAAGATATCTATATGGATCTTCACCGAAACTGCTTGTACTTACTCTTTCGTCGTTTGTTAAGAACGCATGAATTACTCTTCTTTCAAAGGCATTCATTGGCTCAAGTTTCAAACGTCTTCCTGAAGTAACCGCTTTATCCGCCATGCGTTTTCCAAGGGATTCCAAAGTTTCCACACGTCTTTCACGATAGTTTTCACAGTCAATTACGATTCTTTTGAAAGTTTGCTTTCCTTCGTTTGCTACGATTGAAGCTAGGTATTGAATTGAATCTAAAACGTCACCACGGTGACCAATGATCGCACCAGAATTTACACTGATGATTTCAATGTTTGCAATGTCGTCAGTTTCTTTCAATTCAGTAGTACAAGCGATTTCCATAATTTCAGTCAAACCTTCAACAAAAGCTACTGCTTTTTGTCCTTCAGTTCCCTTACTCGTAATTCTAACTTTCGCTTTTCTTAAAAATCCACCTTTATCAAGTACTTCAATAGTCGCTTGATTTTCAGTAATTCCCATTTTGCTTAAACCATCTTTGATTGCGTCGTTTACATTCTTTGATGTAAAATCTTGACTGTTCATCTTAATACTCCTAAATCTTTAATAGGGTGAAATTATCTTCTAACTTTTGCAGCTTCAATTTCTGCTATTTCTTTTCTAAATCTGATTTCTACAATCTTGTTGATAAGCAATGTTGCCACGAATCCGAACAATGAACTTGTTACAAGGTAAATTGCAAATGCAGAGTTCCAATTCACAGCGAAAAATCCCATCATGACTGGCATCATGTATAAAAGCATTTTTCCAGTTGCTGGATTTTGTCCTTGCAACTCCATTTGTGACTTTTGACCTTTTGACATTACCAACTGCATAATAAATGATGTTGCTGCTGATAAAATCGGCAATAACACATAACCATTAATACGGTTGTTTACTTGGAATGGAGCAACCATAGCAGTGTAATCACCAATATCTACTGGCACTCCAGCAAATGTTGTGAATTGCGATGCTGTCATTATACTGTCGTTCCAAAATACGTCTGGTAACCAAAGGTTTTCGATCCATAAGAATGATGGTGAGAATGCTTCATAGAATTGAGGTGCAATCTTAGCCCATGCAGCAGAATCTTCGCCAACAGCTAGGTAAGCTACACTCATGTCGTTGTATGCTGATATCAAATTATATTTCAAATAACTATTCAATGCATTATAAACCAACATGAACATTACTAACGTAACAATCGTCGGCAAGCAAGCACCCATCATTGAGTACCCTTCTTTTTTGTAAAGAGCTTGCATTTTTTGGTTGTATAGCATCTTGTCGTTTGCATATTGTTTTTGCAATTTTTCAAGTTGTGGACGCATTTTTTCCAACTTTAGTTGGTTTTTCTTCATTCCAGCTCTTGACCAATAATCTAGTGGCAACAAAGCCATTTTTATAACTATAGTAAATACGATAACCGCAATACCTATGTTTCCAAATGATTGTGTTAACCAATCTAACAAATGTCCAAGTACCGGAAATAAACTCGGTAATTCATATACATTTAATAAATTTGTCATTTTCGATTTTCTCCTTAACGGTTAAAGTTGTAAACTACAACTTTTATAGTAGCCACTTGTTTTTTCTTCGCAATTTCGGAACAGGATTATATCCGCCTTTTGAAAATGGATTACATCTAATAACGCGAAATAGTGCCAAGAATCCTCCTACAATGCCTCCCCATTCCTCAATAGCCTGCATGCTATAAATTGAACAAGTAGGGGTGTATCGGCAATTTGTACCAAGACCACTTGACACGAATCGTTTATAGACTCTAATTATCGCTAGAAATATTTTTTTCATGGATTTTTTGCTCGTCTTTTAATTTTCCAACTTTTCTCAGTAGGTATTTCATTGTTTTTTCTATATCTTGATAGGAAGCGGTAACAGCGTCACCCCTTGCCACAAGTACATAGTTATACCGCTTGTCCATAAGTGGTATTAATAATCTCATACTTTCTTTAAATTGTCGTTTTACTTTATTGCGAATTACTGCCTTACCAATTTTCTTGCTGACTGAAACTCCAATTAGCATTCTGCCCTTACGGTTTTTGGCACATTTTAGAACCATTTCTCGTCCTGCAACAGATTCGCCTTTGCGATAGATATAACTAAATTGAAATCCTTTTCTCAGCCTATATATCTTTTGCATTTATTCAAAAAGTCTATGCAGAAAGATTTTTTCTACCTTTAGCACGACGTCTTTTCAAAACTCTTCTGCCAGCTGTAGTAGCCATTCTTTTTCTGAATCCGTGAACTTTACTTCTGTGTCTCTTTTTTGGTTGGAACGTTTGTTTCATAACTGTATACCTCTTTTTATAATATTGTTTTATTTAAAATTACGCACATCAAAAATGCACATAATAATACATTTTATCGATACTTACTTATTATATAGATATTTTACTAGAATTGTCAAGCGAATTATGTGGTTGTTGTATTACTTTCACATCTTTTTCACACAATAATATTGCATTATATATATAAATACTGATTTTTACTTAAAATTTCACTTTTAATAGGAGTACAACTTGAATAATTCAACTACACCAACTTATTCTTTATATAACAAACATTCGAAAAAATACCGCATTTTTGAACTGGACTTTCTACGTGGCATTGCCATTGCTTTAGTAATTATGGACCATTTTATTTTCAATCTATACTACTTTGGCAGGATTTGGGACGCTTCCAATATTTTTTTTGATACAATTTTCTATCCTTTGAAGAATTTTGCTTACTTTTATCTGAACCACCCTCTTAGAACTTGGGTGCGTCGTTTTGTTATTATGATTTTTTTCTTAATTTCAGGAGTGGGAGCATCATTTTCTAAAAACAATAAAACTCGTGGTTTCAAAACTTTGGGGCTTGCTCTAGTTATCACTCTTTTTTCCGTTATATTTTCTATAATCACTAATCTAAATACCATGATTTACTTTAACGCAATACATGTTTTTGGAATTTGTGCGATTGTTTACTACCTAATGGAAAATGTGCAATGGAAATACACAGCTCTTGTTGCAATAATAGTTTTCTTAGTAGGTATTCTCATTGCGGTTAACCCTCCCACGGTAAACACAATTCTCTTTGCGCCTTTTGGTATTTATCCACGTGGGGTTTACCCTGCAGACTTAATGTCAATTACTCCGTGGCTCGGATTTTTCTTGATCGGTGCGATTCTCGGTAAATTCTATTATTCAGAGAAAACTTCGCTTATTGTCAAAACAGAAGCAACAAATTATTCTCGACCAATCTTGTTTATGGGTAGACACTCTTTATTCTTCTACTTCGGACATCAGGTTATTCTTTACCCTATTTTTATTTTTGTTGGCATGATTTTAGGCTTCCCTTCTTTTTTCTAATAGTGTAGTGCATTGTCTTTTTCTTTTTAGTTTTTTATGATATACTACTTCTTGTTGTGTACATTATATATAGCAACAAAAAAATACATTTAATTAAGGATACAAATTATGGATAAAAAAAATATAGATCTAAACAATTCTAACACCAATTCCGTAGATACTACGCCAATTGATGCTAGCAAAATCAACAAACCTACTGGGATTAGCAAAGTTTCTATACCTAAATACACGTTAGGCGAAGAACTTTGTAACTCTATTTCTCACGGTCTTGGCGCTGTACTTGCTATAATCGGTACTATTTTCTTGCTAATCAAGTCAGACACGCCTTGGGAATACGTTTCCGCAGCTATCTACGGCGCTTCAATGATTACGCTGTATTCTTGCTCTTGTCTTTACCACGGCTTAGCAAAAAATAACGCTAAACGTGTTTTCCGTGTTATCGATCACTCGGTAATATATTTCCTAATAATCGGTACATACACGCCTTTCTGTTTCGTTACTCTTGGCAACACTATCGGTTGGGTCATCTTCGGTTGCGAAGTTATTATTGGTACTGCAGGCGTGCTATTCGCTGTTATTGATTTGAAAAAATACGGCAAGTGGGGCATGGTTTGCTACATTCTTATGGGCTGGATCATAATCTTCACAACTTCAGCAATATACGAACCTCTTGGTCGCGCTGGATTCACGCTCCTTGTTGCAGGCGGTGTTGCTTACACTCTCGGCGCTGTCTTCTACGGCATCGGCAGTAAAATGAAATACATTCACAGCGTTTTCCATCTCTTCGTTATCCTAGGCAGCGTTCTTCATTACATTTGCTTATATAAATACGTTTTTTAGGAGAGAGTGGGGCTTTGCCCCAAACACTATAAGGGACTTCATCCCTTGACCCATTTATTGTGTGGTGATTTTTTGCTGTCGCTTCTTGCGTTTGTTTGATTTATTAAGTGGGGTAGTTAGAATTTATCATAACTTAACTTTTAGTTAACTTAATTATTAGATTAAACTTTCATGAAATTATATTTAATTAACTTAAATTATAATGTTTATAACTCAAAACGCCCTTATTCTAAGTAGGAATAAGGGCGTTTTTCTATATTTTATAATTCTTTTAAAGTTTATATTTTGTTTTTCTTTTATAAATTATATTTTGTTTGTGATTATATTTTGTTTTTACTTTGCTTTTGCTTTTGCTTTTGCTTTTTCACAATGTTGCTCACTAACAAATACCTTTGATTAATCAAGTTACTTTAACAACTCAACCACCTCATGAATAAACTAATCCACGTCCCATGCGTCAGCAAAAAACCACCACTAAAAAACGGGTCAAGGGATGAAGTCCCTTGTGCGGGTTAAGGGGCGCACAGCCCCTTATGGGGTCAAGGGGCAAAGCCCTTGTGGGGTTTGGGGCAAAGCCCCATTCTCCAAACTATTCAGTAATAAGTACAGCTTTTATGCGACGAACGCCTGAAGAAGAAGATTGTTCTTTTTTGATTTTAAAACGACCTAGTTCGCCAGTGTTGGTAGCGTGAGGTCCACCGCAGATTTCGCAAGAGTAATCGTTGATAGTGTATACTTTTACGTTTTCGCCGTATTTAGAAGTAAAGATACCAACAGCACCTTTAGCTTGCGCTTCAGCAATAGGCATTTCTACGCAGTCAACTGGAAGTTTTGCATTGATAGCATCGTTTACGATTTTTTCAACTTCAGCAAGTTCTTCTTTAGTTACAGGACGAGAGCAAGAGAAATCGAAACGCAATCTTTCAGCAGTGATGTTTGCACCACGTTGAACGATGTCTTCACCCGTTACTACTTTTCGCAATGCTTCGTGCATAAGGTGAGTAGCGGTGTGTAGGTTTGTAGTAAGCTCTGATGAGTCAGCAAGACCGCCTTTGAACCTTTGCTCACTTCCCACTTGAGATTTCTTTTGGTGTTCTTGGTACGCTGTTTCATAGCCTTCTCTGTCTACTGTCATGTTCTTTTCAGTAGCAAGTTCTTCAGTCATTTCCACAGGGAAACCGAATGTATCGTATAATCTGAATGCAGTTTTTCCAGGGATAACGTCGCCTTTGATAAAGCTAGCTACCTTGGCAAATTCTTTTAAACCTTGTGTGATTGTTTTTGAGAATTTTTCTACTTCTTTTATGATTTCGTTAGCAATTAGGTCTTTTGCTACTGTAAGTTCAGTGTAGCTGTCTTTATATTTTTCTACGTAAACCATTGCTAAACCAGCAAGGTCAGCGCCTTGAATGTCTAGGTTCATTGCGAATCTGATTGCACGACGAAGTAATCTTCTTAATACGTATCCTTGATCCACGTTTGAAGGAGTGATTCCACGAACGTCACCAAGCATAAATGTGGCAGTTCTTACGTGATCAAGCACTACTCTGAAAGCTTTTTGATTATCGTCATCACCGTATTTCTTTCCGCTAACTTTTTCTAAGAAAGCACGTGCCTCTTGGAACAAATCAGTGTCATATACAGTATTTTTTCCGTTAATTGTACAAACAGTTCGCTCAACACCCATGCCAGTATCTACGTTCATGTGCGCTAGTGGCGTGTACGTTCCGTCTTCATTTTTGTAGTATTGCATAAATACATCATTCCAAATTTCGATGTATTTTCCGCAAGAACAAGCAGGGCTACAAGTATCTGAGCAAGCTTCTTTTCCTGTGTCGATGAACATTTCTGTGTCAGGTCCACAAGGTCCAGTAACGCCAGCTGGTCCCCACCAGTTGTCTTTTTTACCTAGATAGAAAATTCTATCTCTTGGCATTCCATTTTTCGCCCAAAGGTCAGCACTTTCCTCGTCACGTGGTGCGTTTTCATCACCTTCGAAAACTGTTACTGCAAGTTTTGTTACAGGAATATCTAAATATTTTTCGCTTGTTAAGAACTCGAAACTCCATGCGATTGCTTCAGTTTTGAAGTAATCACCTAGTGACCAGTTTCCCATCATTTCAAAAAATGTACAGTGCGTATCATCACCAACATCGTCGATGTCACCTGTTCTAACGCATTTTTGAACGTCCGTTAATCTTTTGCCTGCTGGGTGTTTTTCGCCTAAAAGATATGGCACAAGTGGGTGCATTCCCGCTGTAGTGAACAATACCGTTGGATCGTTTTCTGGAATTAATGAAGCTGAGGGAATAATTGCGTGGCCCTTTTCTTCAAAGAAATTCAAGTACATTGTTTTTAATTCTTGTGATGTAATTTGTTTCATATTATACCTTCTATAAAATTTTCATTGTTTTTCTAATTATAATGGATTATACCAAATTCACATAGGTTTGTAAAGATTATTCCAACCATTGTTTATAGTTTTTGGGTTTATTATTGTTTTTGCTGTTTTTTTTGTGATTTTTGTTGGTTTTCACTGTTATTTGTTGCACATTTACTTATCTATATATATAACAAAATTTTTACTTTATATATAGCAACACATATGACCGCTTTTTATCGGTGGTGGTAGTGTAACAAAAAAAACTGTATCAACTTCTTGATACAGTTTTTTATTTATCTAATTATTTTTTTTCTTTATATCCAAGAATCGTTACGAGTGTTGCAATTCCTGACGTTGCGGTTAATACCATCAACCCTGTTCCTACTGTTGCTAGGTTGAATACTACAATTATGATTATTACTGCAAGAATACTCATTTCTACTGTTACGGCGTTAGCAATTAATAATAATGTTCTGATGGTTTTGCTGTAAATAAATCCTAAGATTGAACATACAATTGAAATTAATGAGGCTACATAAGTTATCATCACAATGTAAGGCAATGCTTTATATGCAATATTTCCCACATCCGACATGACTCCATGTATTGCGATTGATACGAAGTCAGATGGTAATAATTCAGAGAACATATCAGGTAAATATGCTACAAACACTTCTCCGCCTGTTATTGCGTTATTTAAAAACCCGATGTATACCATTAGGAATGACGCTACAAGTCCACCTATCATAAGAATTAGATTCATTCCGATAGCTAGTGCTGGCTTGCCGTTTCCACCAGTTAATTCAGGGCGACCAGTTGATTCACTGCGAACTTTCGGTGCTTTTTGTTTAGTTAACACTTGGTTTGCTTGCTCAAGTTCGTTACTTTCATTTATTTGACTAATTGTTTTGTTGAATATTTTATTTTCAGCTGTTTCTTGAGCTAATCTTCTTTCAAGTTGTTCCGCTTCGATTTTTAGTTCTAAGTTTTCGTTTTCTAATTTTCTTTCGTTTTTCTCAGCGTCCAATCTCATTTCAAGATGTTCAGTAGCCATAATTCTTTCACGTTTTTCAGCGTCTAATTGTATAGCAAGGGTTTCTTTTTCGGCAATCGCTCTAAGGTTATTTTCTCTAGCTTTATTTGCGCTTTCAATTTCTCTCTCTATTGCTTCACACTTTTCTCTTTTTAAGTTTTCTTTACTATCTATTTTCGCTTGTTTGCGAAGTTCTCTTGCTGATGCAACAACTACCACTGGTTCCACGTTATTACCCTTAAAGTTTTTCGCAAATTCGTCAGCTTTAAGTATTCTTTCATTTGTTTCATCAACGCCAATACTTTCATTTCTAACAACTTCCGCTTTTCTGTTTAAAAGTTCAGTTGGGTTTTGTGGTATATTTCTAACAGGTTCATCTACTTGTGCTATGTTTTCAACAGGCTCAGAAACCCTTTCACGATTTGCAAACTCATTATTTTTTTGCATTTGTTGTAATGCTTCAAAACTGTCTTGGCTCATACCGTTTTGAGGCGGAATTCCATTTTGAGGTTGTGGTGCTTGAGTATAGAAAGATTGTATGTATGTCACCGGCGGTTGACTTGTTACTGGTTGCTGATACGTTGGTTGAACAGTAGCCCCTTGTTGTTGGATCGGTTGTCCGTAGGTTTGCACTGGTTTTTGTTGTGCTTGGTAACCATAATCGATTGCTCCTTTTTCTGGTGGCAAAATTTTGTGGCATTGTGGGCACACAATTGTTCCGACAGCCACAACTGAACGGCAAAAATTACAGTTTTTTGTTTGGAAATCAGCATAATCCGTTGCCCCACAACGAGGACAGTAATGAACCTGATCCTCAACTACTGTTTTACATACTTTACAAATTTTCATTTTAATTCCTCCGTTAATCTACAATTAACTCTATTTTCTATCCCTATTTATCATTAGTTTATTTTATAACTTACAAAATTCCTTGATTTTTCCACTTACTACATTATATAATTCCATTGATTCTTTGTATGTTTTACCTTTAGTAGTGTAGTAGAATTTAATTTTTGGCTCTGTTCCTGATGGTCTCATCAAAACAGTAATGTCATTTTCAAAGTTGAAAGACAATACGTTTGATTTTGGGAAATCCAAAGTTACGCGGTCTCTTCCGATATATTCACTGTATTGTTCTTCATAGTCAGCAAATGTCACAAGTTTCACGTCTAACACACCTTCAAGTCTTGAAGTTCTTAGAAGGTTCATAATCTCAATCATTTTATCTTTTCCAGTAGCACCTTCAAAACCGTAGTTTTCAGTGTTGTTGATAAAGTAACCGTATTCTTCATACATTTCTTCTCTAACTTTGCCTAGGCTTTTGCCTTTCATTTTATAATACGCAGCCATTTCCGCAACCATTAAACTTGCAGTAACAGCATCTTTATCTCTTACGTAAATACCTTTTAAATATCCATAACTTTCTTCGTAGCCAAGTAGGAAGTTTCCTTCTTTGCCTACTTTTTCAAGTTTTGTGATTTCATTTCCAATAAACTTAAAGCCTGTTAGAACATTTTTCAAGTCAATTTTGTATTTGTCGCAAATCTTATCAGTTAGTGGTGTAGACACGATAGTTTTCACAGCTACTGGTTGTTTTGGGAAAATTTGTTTTTCTAGTTTTCCACGACAAATATATTCTAACATCATAACGCCAACTTCGTTTCCACTAAGTAGCTCCATGCCTTTATCAGTTCTCACTGCTACGCCAACTCGGTCGCAGTCAGGATCAGTTGCTATTAACAAATCAGCCTTTCTTTTATCAGCATACTTCAAACCAAGCGCCATGGCTTCTTTCATTTCTGGGTTTGGGTATGGGCAAGTTGTGAAGTTGCTGTCAGGGTACTCTTGTTCTGGAACGATAAATACATCATCATAGCCAGCTCTTGCAAATACTTTTTTCAACGGCTCATTTCCCGTTCCGTTTAGCGGTGAATATACTATTGATAATTTAACTTCACGACTAGCTTCAGCGAAAATTCTTTCGTTCAATACTTTTTCATAGAAAGTTTCGATTACGTTTTCAACTACAAAATGAATTCTGCCTCTTGATAACGCTGCTTCAAAAGTCATGCTTTTTACTCCAGTAAACATATCAAGTGAATTCATTTCAGCATAAACTACGTCTGCAATGTCAGGTCCGATTTGACAACCGTCATCTCCAAAAACTTTGTATCCGTTATATTTTGCTGGGTTGTGACTTGCGGTAACCATAACTCCGCCTGATGCTTTCAATTGTCTAACAGCATAAGAAACCAACGGTGTTGGAAGTAGTCTGTTGAACAAGTGAACGATTATTCCGTTTGCTGCAAGAACTTGCGCTGTGTGTTTTGCAAACACGTCAGAATTCTTTCTTGAATCAAACCCGATTACCACTGATGGGTGAGTGTAATGCTTTTTTAAATAGTTTGCAAAAGCTTGGGTTGCAACACCAATAGTGTAAATATTCATTCTGTTTGTTCCAGCTCCTAGAATTCCACGTAGTCCCGCTGTTCCAAATTCTAGACTTCTATAGAATCGATCGAAAATCTCTTCTTGATTTCCTTCACAACTATCTAAATCCGCTACCAGTTCATGGTCTTGCAAATCTGCCGTCATCCATTGTTTAAATAATTTATCAATCATTGTATATTACTCCTTTTATTGTAAACTTTCTCTTTTATATATTCTATCACATTTTCACAACTTTTTCAATAATAACTAGCAATTTTTCTGGATTCTTATGAAAATATCTTTAAAATCACATAATTTTCTTTGGTTTTTTGAATTATTTTGGTTTTTCACATTATTTTACTGCTATTTTGTGATAGAATACCTTAAACACATGAATATTTATTTAGGAGATATAATGAAAAAAATCATAGTTTTAGGCGGTGGGGCTTCTGGCGTTTTAGCGTCAATCCTTCTTGCGAAAAAACACGGCGGTGATAATGTTCTTCTTATTGAAGGGAACGATAGAATTTTAAAGAAACTTGCTTTGACTGGAAACGGTCAATGTAATTTAACTAATAAAAATATGACTAAAGATAAATTCTTTGGTGATAAATCTTTCATTGAATCGGTACTTAATCGTTGCGATGACAGACATACTCTTGAACTTTTTTCTCAGCTTGGTATTTCCACTGTTCAAAAAGACAACGGGAAAATTTTTCCACGCAGTTATCAAGCTTCTTCTGTTGCGGATATTCTTAGACTGCACCTTGATATTCTTGGGGTGGAAGTTTTAACTTCTGAGCAAATTA
Source organism: uncultured Clostridia bacterium (assembly GCA_947039455.1). Taxonomy (GTDB): domain Bacteria; phylum Bacillota; class Clostridia; order Christensenellales; family CAMQZB01; genus CAMQZB01. The sequence goes on along the minus strand of CAMQZB010000004.1, from coordinate 19,681 downwards.
CTCGTATTAACGTTGATGAGCTTGATTCTAACACTAATGCTCCTTTGAAATTCGAAGTTGTTACTGCTCAAAATCGTTATACTTGTGAAAAACTTGTTTACGCTCTTGGTGGTGCAACTTACCCTAAACTTCTAACTTGCGAAAGCAATTTTGTTTTCTTGAAAAACTTAGGTCATTCAGTAAAGCCACTTGCTCCTGCCCTTGTTCATTTACGTGCGAAAAACAAGTCTTTGCATATGTTAAAAGGTATTAAAGTTGATGTTTCTATGTCTTTGATTTCAAACGGGAAAATTCTTGCTTCCGATTCAGGCGAAGTTCATTTCGGTGATGGTGTGCTGTCTGGTCCTGTATCATTTCAACTTTCCCCTTTTGCCTCAAATTGCTTATTAAATAATGTTGACGTAACTGCTTCAATAGATTTCTTTAGTGAATACACTTCTGGCGGTTTGTTAGAATATTTTTGCGATAGGGCGGAACTTCTTGAGAATTTCTCTCTTGAAAACTTCTTCTCAACTTTAGTTCACAACCAAATCGGTCGTGCTATTATTAAAGAAGCAGGGTTGAATAACGCCATGAGCATGAAAGACGTTACGGACAATGATTTGATCAATCTTATGAAAGTCTCAAAAGGCTTTACTTCCAAAATAGTTGACACTAACGGTTACAGCTTCGCACAAGTTTCTCTTGGTGGTATTCCCACTTCAGAAATCACTGAAAACTTTCAATCTAAACTTATTCCTAACCTTTATATCCTTGGTGAAACTTTGGACGTTACTGGCTCTTGTGGTGGTTACAATCTTCAATGGGCATGGAGCTCAGCTCAACTAGCTTCCCTAGAAATTTAGTTATCCACAGTTTGATATGTTATACACATACATTCTTACTTCAAATTACTGAAAACACCAGTATTACTGAGTTTTTACTGTTTTATTGAGACGTTGGGACACTTCAACCACAAAAAACCATAAACCCAGACTGTATACATTCCACAACTTATATAAACAAAAACCAACATATAACCATAAAATTGAAAGCCACCTCTTACAAGTAAGTAGCGTGGCTTTTTATATTAACATTCACTTCCTAATAACAACCACACATAACTTTTTACCCTAAAACTAACTCTCCCTGAATACATTATCTATTTCCTTTCCACTACAAAAAACACCCCTATGACTGAACTTTTCAACTTATTTGTACCATTGGGACATGCCAAATAACAAACCAACATAATATAATACAAACGCCACTCCTCTTAAATAAGTAGTGCAGTCTTTAAATATTAACATACATAACCTATTAAAATTCCAACACTTACTTTCTCATATCAAACAACAACCCACATTATAAAAAAACACCCCCACGAATGGGTCAAGGGTTACGACCCTTGTTGGGTTAAGGGCGAAAGCCCTTATGGGGTTTGGGGCAAAGCCCCAACGATATTACTATCACACACCCCACACAAAACATATACAAAAAGACACACCGTACTTTTAAAGTAGGGTGTGTCTTTTGTATTTACATAATTAACATTTATTTTCTACTATCCATAATCTCAATAAGTTTCAAGATTCTATCAAGATCGTCTTTAGTGTAGTAGTCGATAACTATTCTTCCTTTGTTATCGTTTCCAACAGCTTTAACTTTCGTTGCGAAAGTGACTTTCATTTTATCAACAAGATCACGAAGTTCGATACTGATTTCTTTTGGCACTGTTTCTTTCTCTTTAGGTCTTTGTATTTCAGAAACTCTGCGTTCAAGTTCTCTAACACTGATTTTGTTGGTGCTTGCGTAATTGGCTTGGTCAATGATAATTTGTTCATCATTGATACCAGCTAGTGCTTTGGCGTGTCCCACTGTCAATTTATCTTGTTCAACCAGCTGAATTACAGTAGTTGGAAGGGTAAGAACACGAAGAAGATTGGCAACGTTAGAACGGCTTTTACTGATACGCTCAGCAACTTGTTCTTGAGTTAGACCGTATCTGTCCATAAGTTCTTTGATACCACGAGCAGATTCAACAGGGTTCAAGTCCTCACGTTGTAGGTTTTCAATCAACGCAATTTCACGTACTTTCTTTTCGTTTATGTCCATAACGATTGCAGGAATAGTTTCTAGTCCAGCCATAACAGCTGCACGATATCTACGTTCGCCTGCAATAATTTGATATTTGTCTTCAATCTTATTTACTACAATAGGTGTAATAACACCGTGAATTAAAATTGAGTTTTTCAATTCTTCCAGAGCTTCAACATCAAACATTTTTCTAGGCTGATTTTCGTCTCTGAAAATTCTATCAAGAGAAATTTCTCTGTTACCACCAGAACTTTGACCGTCTAGCGCTAACTCATATTCCTCAGTAGTTTCTCCAAAAAGGGCATTTAGTCCTTTTCCTAATCCTTTTGACTTTCCTGCCATGATTTACTCCTTAAAATTTCGTTTTAAAAACTCGTCCGTCAAACTCAAATACGCATTAGCTCCGGCACAACGTGGATCGTGGAGCATAATCGGAACACCGTGACTTGGTGCTTCTGACAATCTTATGTTTCTTGGGATAGGGTTTTCAAAAACCTTTGCACCAAAATATTTTCTTATTTGTGAACTAATTTGTTTAGAAATTAATGACCTGTTGTCAAACATTGTAAGAACTACTCCGTCAATTTTTAATGATGCATTCAGATGTTTGATTACAAGTTTTATAGTATTCATTAGCTGTGATAACCCTTCAAGAGCATAAAACTCCGATTGGATAGGTATTATTACTTTATTTGACGCAGTAAGTGCATTGATTGTCAAAAGTCCTAAAGACGGTGGGCAGTCAATGGTGATTACATCGTATTTATGTGCGATTGATGCTAAGGCATTTTTGAGTATTTTTTCTCTCTCTTTCATATAAACAAGTTCCACTTCAGCGCCAACAAGGTCTATATTAGAAGGAAGAATGTCTAAGTTTTCAACGCATGTTTTACAAATTACATCACGGATATCATCTTCTCCGCATAAAACACTGTAAACCGAACTTTTTAGCTCGCTTTTTTTCACGCCTAATCCGCTTGTAGCGTTTCCTTGTGGGTCAAGATCCACAAGTAATGTCTTTTTTCCGCTAAAAGCAATGTATGAGGACATATTAACGCAAGTAGTGGTTTTTCCTACGCCGCCTTTTTGATTTGAAAATGAAACAATTATTGCCATTTATTTTACCTCTTTTTTGCTTAACTATACTTTTGCTCTATTTAAATATAATTTATCTAAATAAAACACTAATTTGCTTTACAATATTACTAACTTTTTACTACTATTTCTATCGCTGAAAATTCTTGCCTATATTCATTGATTAATTGGCTAAAAAATCGTGCTATATATATGTATAATAAAAAAGTTAAATTTGTCTAACTATATTATATCACACTTTTAAATAAAATAAAAGTAGTTTTTGCATTTTTAATAATTGCTTTTCAGTTAAATTGATGTTATAATTCCTTTATGAATAAATTTTTTATTGAAAAAACTAAAGAAATGGGGCTTGACCTCAATGATACTCAAATTGCACAGTTTGATTTTTTATTTAATCGCTTAGTGGAAGAAAACAAAAAATATAATCTTACTTCTATCACTGATGAAATAAACGTCACAAAACTACATTTTTTAGATAGTTTGCCTGCAGTTAAATATATTGAAACAGGTGCATCAATTTGCGACGTTGGTTCTGGTGGTGGTTTCCCTGCTTTGCCAATTAAGATTGCTCGTCCTGATGTTTCAATGACTATGATAGATTCAGTTAATAAAAAGATTACTTATTTAAACGATACTGCTGAATTGATGAAAATGGAAAATACCGTTGCTATACATACTCGTGTTGAGGACATGGCTCGTGGTAAACACCGTGAATCTTTTGATGTAGTTACAAGTCGTGCGGTGGCGAAACTTCCAACCTTGCTTGAATACTGTTTGCCTCTTGTTAAAATTGGTGGAATTTTCATCGGTTATAAAACTGATGTTACTGAAGAACTTGAACTTGCTAAAAATGCTATTTTTCTTCTTGGCGGTAAATTAACTGAAGTGGTGGAAGTTTCAGATATTGGTGAGGATATTAAACGTACCCTTGTTATTATTACTAAAGTTTCAAACACTCCAAAACAATTTCCACGTGGCTTAAATAAAGAACGTACAGATCCTATTCTTTAATTTATCATTTAACAAAACTACACACGGAATGTGTACAAAAGTTATCCACAACTCTGTTACTTTGTTGATAAGTACCCTTTTTAGCCATTTTGGACCTTCTTTTATTTTACAATATATCAGTGTTTTATAATAGTTATCCACATTATTTTACAAAAAAGCCTTGATTTGTGGAGTAATTGTGCATAACTTCCAAATGTTATACACATACAAAATCCCGATTTTCGTTATTACTACTAAGGAAAATCACGTTGTCCACATTTCCACAGCCCCTACTATTACTACTATTATCTATACTATATATACTATAACTAACTAGTATTTTGGCTGTTGTTGATTTATTTCTGTGGATAAGTTTCAGTTGTTCCTTAACTTTTGATACTTATTACTGATTTTTATTAAACTTCGAAAAATTCTTTTAAAATTATCTATTTTGTTAGTAATTTTGGTTTTAATTTATTGGTATTTTTGTTATACTTATATATAGTAAATAAATTATGAAGTGAATATACACTTTATATACATAAGGAGAAAATTATGAAGGCTATTTGTGATGGTTTAAACTTGAGTATCGCAGTATCTAATGTATCAAAAGCTATTAGCGGTAAATCCGCTGCTCCAGTTCTTGAGGGAATTAAAATTTCAGCTCGTGATAATTCTTTGATTTTAACTGCTACTGATTTAGAAATTTCTATTGAACAAAAAATTCCTGCTGAAATTTTGGTTGAAGGTGAAATCGTTGTTCCAGGAAAATACTTTCTTGACTTTATTAAAAAACTAAACAACGAGCAAATTGAATTGTCTCTTGTTAATAATAATTGCTTGAAAATTAAATATAACGATTCTGAAGGTATTTTGCAATGTTTGACTGTTGACGAGTTTCCTGCTTTTGAAAGAATTCAATTGGGAGAAACTTTTTCTTTAATTCAAAAAGAATTGAAAGACTTAATTACTAAAACTGTTTTTTGTTCTGCTGTTGAAGATTCACGTCCGATACTTAAAGGTGTTCTTTTTGAAATTGAAGATTATTCAATGACAGCGGTGGCTCTTGATGGATACCGTTTAGCGTTAGTAAAAAAACCTCTTGAGCAAGCTTCTGCAAAATTGAATGTTATTATTCCTGCTAGATCTTTAGTTGAAATTTCTAAACTTCTTGTGAATGATGAAAATCCAGTAACTGTTTATATTGAAAATAATAAACTTATGGTGGAAATTGAAAGTGTTACTATTATGACTAGATTGCTTGAAGGTGAATTTATTCTTTATGGAAACATTATTCCTAAAGATTTCATTTCAAATGTAAACTTTAAAAAATCACAACTTGAAGAAGGTCTTGAAAGAGCCAGTGTTCTTGCTCGTGGTTTGAAAAATAATCTTGTAACATTTGATATCAAAGAAGAAAATTGTAATATCATTTCTATTTCAGAAATAGGTAATATTAAAGAAAAGATTGCAATCACTTTAGAAGGAAAGGAATTACATATTTCTTTCAATCCAAGATATGTTTCAGATGCCTTAAAAGCAATTGGTGTTGAGAATGTAAAGTTTAAGTTTAATTCAAGTACGTCACCAGCGTTAATAACTCCTGTTGATAATGATGATACACTTTATATGATTTTACCAATCAGAACTGCTTAATCAATTTATAATGATAATATAAAAAGTATATAACTTTATTAGTTATATACTTTTTTTTATATAAATAGAGTAGTGGTGTTTTATGATTGTTCCACGTGGAACATTTTATAGCTTTCATATATGTTGTGGTTGAATTTAGTTTTTAATAAATGATTACATATATATTGATTTATGTAATAATAATAAATATAAAAAAAGGATATAAAATTAATTATATCCTTTTTTATTAGCTTGTGATTGTTCCACGTGGAACATTATATTTCTATAATAAGTTAATTACAAAGTCTACTATAATAAGTAAAATATTATTATTGTACATATATGATGCTAAAAAAGAATCCATAATGTATGTGTTTATTGTTTCAACAAAGCCTATATTACCCATAAATGATAACAATAACATTACTGCTGATATAAATAATATACCTTTCACTAACCCTAATACAAATCCAAGTAATTTATCTACTGTACTTATAATAGGAAGTGATGTTATTGCAGATACTATTGCTTTGACTATAAGTGTAATAATAAATGAACCAACAAACAATATAAAGAATGATGCTATATGCAAGAAGAATGAAGCTAATGTTGGTGTTAAAAGTTCGGCGATTGTCATATTTGCTGAAGTGCCGATTAATGCTGCTGCTGAATCTGCTAGCATTTTTGCAATGAAATCAGGCATGCTTGCACTTAGTGCTTCGTATAAAACTTCGTATGATGGAATCTCTGTTGCCATAAATCCACCTACGCCATCAAGCATTCCGCTAGATGATTTAATTATGAAATCGTGTATTCCCGTTCCTTCTAACATTCCTGCAAATGAATTAGTTAAGAAAACTGCGATTATAAGTGACAAAATTATTCCTGCGAATGAAAGCATAGTCTTCATAAAACCTTTTTTCATGCCCATTCCTGCAAAGAGTAATAATAATAATATTAAAATAATATCTGCTATCATTTAAGTTCCTCCGTTGTATATGTTTATTTCCTTATCTATATTATAATTTATTAAAGGATAAAAGTCAATAATATTATTTTAGCAATTTGAGTATTTTAATATGATAAAAATAACACAATAAAATAAAGTCAATTTTGCTAATATGCTTGTGTCTTTTAGTAAAATATGGTAGACTAAACTTACTTGATATTTTTAGTTAAATAAACAAAATAAAAATAGAATTATAAATTTTGGAGGATAGATTTGAAAAGTAATAATAAATCAATAATACTTATTATTTCAATAGTATTAGCAGCTGTATTATTTATTTCATTTAGCTCTGTTTTTAAACAAAATGAGCCTAAAGAAATTGATTATACTGAGTTCCTAAGCGAAGTAGACAAAGGAAACATTGCGGAAGTTGAAATTAATGGTAACTATTGGATAGAGGGTTTCACCACAGTTGGTGACAAAACAGCAGTATATAAAGCAAAAATTTTCTCAAGAACTGCTGCACAATTAGATCTTAAAGACAGCACAGGCAACTATAAAGTTGTTGTAAGTTTAGATGATCCAAACGCAGGACAGTTCCTAGCTTCATTCTTACCGTACCTTATTATAATAGGTGTTATGGTCTTGTTCTTCTTCGTTATGAAGAATATGCAAGGTGGTGGGTCTAAGATTAATAACTTCGGTAAAAGTAAAGCGAGAATTAACGATAACATTAAAGTACGTTTCTCTGACGTTGCTGGTGCTGAGGAAGAAAAAGAAGAGCTTGAAGAAATCGTTGATTTCTTAAAAAACTCTAAAAAGTTCTCAGAGCTTGGCGCTAAAATTCCTCGTGGAGTTTTAATGGTAGGTCCTCCAGGAACAGGTAAAACACTTTTCGCTAAAGCTGTTGCTGGTGAATCTAAAGTACCTTTCTTCTCAATTTCAGGTTCTGATTTCGTAGAAATGTATGTGGGTGTAGGTGCTTCAAGAGTTAGAAGTTTGTTTGAAGATGCTAAAAAGAACGCTCCTTGTATTATCTTTATTGATGAGATTGATGCAGTAGGTCGTCAACGTGGCGCAGGAATGGGCGGTGGACACGACGAACGTGAGCAAACTTTGAACCAATTGCTAGTACAAATGGACGGTTTCGAAACTAATGACGGTATTATCGTTATAGCTGCAACAAACAGAGCGGACGTTCTTGATCCTGCATTGTTGCGTCCAGGTAGATTCGATAGACAAATTTTTGTTAATATTCCTGATGTGCGTGGTCGTGAGGCTATATTTAAAGTGCATTCAAGAAATAAACCGATTTCGCCAAATATCGATTTCAAAGCGCTTGCAAGAATTACTTCAGGTTTCACTGGTGCTGATATTGCTAATCTATTAAATGAAGCGGCTATATTAGCTGCTAGAAAAAATAGAAACACTATTGAGCAACTTGATATTAACGAAGCTATTAATAAAGTATTGATCGGACCTCAAAAGAAAAGTCGTATCATTACTGAAACTGATAAGAGAATTACTGCCTATCATGAAGCTGGTCACGCTATCTTAGCCAAAGTAGTTGAAGGTAACGATCCTGTTCATGAAGTTTCTATTATTCCTCGTGGTATGGCTGCTGGTTATACTATGACTAGACCGGAAACTGACGACAGTCACATGTCTAAATCTAAACTGCTTGCTAATATTACTATGGCACTTGGTGGTCGTGTTGCTGAAGAAATCATCATCAAAGATTACTGTACTGGTGCTTCTGGTGATATCGAACACGTAACTAAAATTGCTACGGCAATGGTTACTGAATGGGGTATGAGCGATAAGGTCGGGCTTGTTAAACTTTCAAGCGATCAAGAAGTTTTCTTAGGACGTAACTATCAAAATCACAGCAGTGTTAGTGAATATCAATCTGCTATGGTTGACGAAGAAGTCAGAAATATTATCGAGGGCTGTCATCTTATTGCTACTAAAAAATTAACGGAATACAAAAAGGTTCTTGAGAACATGAGTAGACTTTTAATAGAAAGAGAAACAATATATTCTACTGAAGTTGATATGCTTATTGCTGGTAAATCTCTTGATGAAATTAGAGAGTACCTAAAAGAAGTTGATAAGAAAATCGAAGAAAACGTAAAAATAGCTGAAATTAATAACCAAATTAAAGCCGAAGTCACTGAAGTTACCGATGTTGCTCAAACAACTGAAGTACCAGAAGTTACTGAGAATTCAGACAAGAAAGACGTTTAATAATATTATAAGTTAATAATTACTGTGCTATGCTTTTAAGTGTAGCACAGTTTTTTTTTGGATAGTACGTGAGTAAAATGGGGCTGTCCGCCCCAAACCCTGACAAGGGTTATTACCCTTGACCCATTTATTATTGGTTATTTTTTTGCTAACGCTTCTGGCAGACTTTGATAATAAAGATAAATAGAAAAGAAAAGTAACGGCGTTGGCAGTAAAACATATGAAACAAAAATGGGTCAAGGGGTGAAGCACCTTGTGGGGGTTTGGGGCACATAGCCCCATTTGACTAATGAATTTTCATCCGTCAAAATGTACATGCGTTAATAAAAAAGACATTTAGAAAAGAAAAGTAACGGCGTTGGCAGTAAAACAAATGAAACAAAAACGGGTCAAGGGGTGAAGCACCTTGTGGGGGTTTGGGGCACATAGCCCCATGTAACTTACGAACAAAATCAAATAAAAATTAACATAAAACATATAAACCAAGAATAGAATATTAGTAGTGAGGTGATGATATGAATGAACAAATTACTAATATAAAGAACAGAAAAGAAATATCAATAACGGGCGTAAAGAATGTAGTGGACTTTGACGAAAGTAAAATTAACATAGAAATGGTGGACTGCTGTTGCTTGATAAAAGGCAAAAATCTACTGATCTCAAAATTTGACTGCGAAAATGAAGTACTTGAAATAAGTGGCGATATTTGCGAAGTGAACTATAAAGGTGCTAAAGAACCAATCTTCAAAAGGCTCTTCAAATGAGTCTTTTCGAAACTCTTACCCACCTCAGCCAATTTTTGTTATACTTTTTTTTTGGGATTATAGCATATTTTCTCTTTAGAATGCTAAATAAACTTGCGTTCGGTTTAATAGTGTTATATAAAACAAATATTCGCCTAAAACTAGAAAAAGCAAGGACGTATAGGGACAAACAGGCACTAAGTCGACTTTATACTCGACTAAAGGTGAAAATGGCTATATGCCATGAATTTAAGTCTAATATAGGTACTGCAAAAAGTAAATTTGAGGAAAATAGGGTTAAAAAGGGTAGTGATGATGATAGTAGTGCAAATGAGCGTTCTTTTTCAGTAAACTTGATTTTTGCTGGTTTGAAGCTGAAAAAAGTTGAAAAATCAATTTTGAAAATAAAAAATGGAATTAACTATTATGATAAAGTTGTAAAAAAACATGATTTGGATCAAACTGGAAAATTAAACGTTAATAGTTTTGATGTGGTTGAAAAATTTTTGACTGTTTGTTTTTATATAATTTTGGGAATTGGGTTTATTTATCTTCACTTATATTCTAGTTATGTGCATTTCTTTTTCTTCCTTCCTATAGCTACACTTTGTGGTATTTTATTTTGTTGGAAAATTTGTAACGTTTTCTATTGCAAATAATTTATTTATATAGTATAATATCTTTATAAACTCACAAGGAGGCAATTCAAATGAAGAATACAAAATTACAAAGAAATTTGGTTGTACTTGCCGTTGCGTTGGCTTTCATATTAGTTATTACTATGTGTATCCAATTTATTATGATTGGCGTTGAATCATCTAAGACAAATCAGTTGGAAGATGAATTGGCAAATCTTAATACTAATGTAGAAACTATCGGCGACGAAGTCGATTATTATAAAACTATGATGTATATCGAAAAATGCGCTAGAGAAAATTTGAACATGTATGGCGAAGGCGATATTATCTTTAAACCAAAAAGCTAGTATGAAATATGCAATTATTGATGTTGGATCAAATTCTATCAGACTAATGATTATTGCCAATGGCGAACCGATTTTTTCTGATACGGCAACTACAAGACTTGGGCAAAGCCTTGCGGTGAACAATACTCTTGGTGCGGAAGAATTTCAAAATTCTATTGATGCTATAAAAGATTTTTGTAATCGTGCAATTCTTGCTGGTGTTGACAATATCAAAATATTCGCAACTGAAGCAGTGCGAGCTGCTAAGAACGGAAAAATCTTTGAGTTTTCCGTTTTTGCAAATACCAGTGAAAGACTTCACGTTTTAACTGGTGATGAAGAAGCGAAAATTGCATATATGGGTGCTACAACTTCAAAACAACCATCTCTTGTTATTGACATAGGTGGCGGAAGCTCGGAGATTGCAATAGGCGATAACGGTGCGGTAACTTATTCTAAAAGTTATCCTATCGGCGCTGTGCGGTCTTTTTCTCGTTCTTGTGACGAATTAACTGCTGTTGATTCAGACCTTGATAACATTTTTACTGACATTGTTCCTGTTGAGCAAGATAAACAATGTTTTTGTGTCGGTGGGACATGTACTACTGTTGCAATGTTATTGATTGGTGGCGATAAATATGATGTTAATAAAACTCATGGTTACGTTATAGATAAAGAAAAATTACGTGTATTGTCAGATAATTTATTTACTATGGGCAATACGGGTAGAAGTAAATTGTTGGCAGTTAGTGTTGCAAGACGTGATATTATAGCCAATGGGACACGTATTTTATTAAAATTAATGGACAAACTTCAATTAGATTCAATTACTGCATCTGAAGATGATAACCTAATTGGATATTATAGGGTATTTTTAAATGAAAAATAAAACAGCTACTAGTATAAATATAGTCACTTTACTGATGTGCTTTTTCATCGGTATAACTACTGCATTCTTCGGAATTGTTGGTGGTGGCACGTTAGTTGAGACTATTCTTGAAATATTTGTAATGGCAATTGGTGCATACGTAACAGCGCAACTGCACGTTATTTTACACGAGCTTGGACACCTTTTAGGTGGTTATATGGGGGGATATAAACTTTATTCTTTTAGGATTGGATTTATTAAATTTGTTAGAATTAACGATAAAGTTAAAATGCGTTTTGAAAAACTAGGTAATAATTACGCAGGTGTATGTCAAATGTTTCCAACGTCAACGGATAATATTGAAATCAGCTTTGCTAAATTTGTAAAAGGCGGTATTTATACTTCTTTGTTTTTAACGATATTAGCCTTCGCTTTTGTGTTAACACCATTTTTCTTTGATATAAACAGATATGTTTATTTGTTTTTCGTAATGTCTTTACCTGTGAGTTTTTATTTATACACTATCAATGCGTCAACGAAAATTGCAACTCAAGGTATGACGGACGGAATGTATTTAAAAGCCCTGAAAGAAAATTTGCCTGACGGAATAGTTATAGTAAAACTTATGGCGGTTCAAGGACTGTTGCAAAGTGGTGTTCGACCAAAAGATATTGGTGAAGAATTGTTTTTCGATTATCCAATGTTAGCGGAAGACAATCAAAATAGGTGCAGTGTTTTAACTAATATGTTTAGTTACGCACTAGATGTTCAAGATTATAAATTAGCTGTGGATATTGCGGAAGATATTGAGCACAGTATTGTTTTTGCACCAGATTTGTACTTTAATCAAATTATGATTGACGTATTCTTTTCTGAATGTTTAATCAAAAAAGATTTGGTCCGTGCAAAAGATATTTACGACGAAATTATTGTGGATTTAGAAAAAGAAATTGATTTGCCTGTTTTGGTAATGAAGATTGCTTATGAATCAAGAATATCTAAAAACAATGATATTGTTGCTGAATTAATGAAAGTTTTTGAAATATATAAAAGCACATATTGCTTTCAAGGTATTGTATATTTGCTAGAGGATTTGACTGAATTAATACTAAATAACCCAGAAATTGAATATAAATAATGTTTTTTTGATATATTTTCGAAAAAATTGATTAGAAAGAGAAAAAGTGGTGATATTTACTTGTGTGAGTAAGTATCACTTTTTTTATAGATATAACACGTTTCCATTAAATTTGAATTTGTTTTCACTATTAACTATCTTTTATTTAAAAAGAAAATAGCAAAAACTTTTCCAAACTATGTATATCTAAAAGAAAACGGTCAATACTTCTCCATACGAAGATAAAAAAAATTTTCTTAGAAAAAGGAGAAATGAATATGCAAAAATTTTTAAAAAAGAATGGTTATTATGTTATGCTTGGGGTTTGTATCCTTGCGATTGTTTCACTAATAGTGGTTGCAATTGTATCAAATAGTACGATCGATGAATTGAAAAATCCTGATCCTACTGTAGCACCTACTCCAGTTGTTTCACCAACACCTACAGCTAATCCAGCAGATGTTTTACCTACTGCCTTTGTTGTACCAGTTGCTGATGCTACGGTTGGTTTGAATTACTCAAACGAGACTTTTGTTTTTTCAGAAACATTAAACCAATGGCAAACTCATGCAGGAGTAGATTTCAAAACTGCTGAATCACAAGATGTTTTCTGTATTGCTGATGGAGTTATTGAGTTCGTAAGCACTGATGACGTATTAAACGGCGGAACTGTTATCGTAAGTCACAATGGTGGATTGAAATCAATTTACAAATCACTTGGTAGCGAGCTTACAGTTAAAGAAGGGGACAAAGTTAAAGCAGGTGACAAACTTGGTATGACTTCAATGAGCGCCTATAGCGAGTTCAAAGAAGGCACTCACTTACACCTTGAAATGACACTTAATGACGAAGTGGCTGATCCTAACGATTACCTATCAGTTAAATAATTAATCTGGTTTACAAAAACCACTTGCCATCATGGCGTATACCTTATACCTTTAATAATGTTTTAAAAAACAAGTCTATCAAATTAATGATAGACCTTGTTTTTTTTGTATATATAGTGTAGTAAATTATAGAAAACAGTATGCTGTATGAAAGCTATAAATTCATTAACGGTTTCAACGAATAATAGTTAAAAGTAAACAAATAAAATTACGCTATGGGGTTAGTTGTAAAAAGAATGTTTTTCAATGAAGTAGCAATTTTTTCAGTTAATCGATTGCGGTATTCTACATTTAATAGTAGTTGTTCGTCGGTTGTGTTAGATAGAAAGCCGCATTCTATAAGTACAGACGGCAAATCGATTGAGTGAGTCATATACATTTTCTCGCTGTCTATTCGTACTTTTTTCACAGTGGCAAGGGTTGCAATGTTCTTTTGCAGCTCTAAAGCTAGCGTTTTGGACAATGGGACACTCTCATTATAGTAAATTACAACACCACGTGGAGATTTTGCTGTGGAATAATTGCAGTGAAGGGAAACTAAAAGATCCGCATCAAAAGCTTCGGATATTTCTTTTCGCTTAGCCATGTCTCTTTTTTTGAAACCTTTTGACGTATCACCATACAAACCTTCGCTGTCAGCACGAGTGAGAATCGTTGCAATTTCAAAATTTCCTAGCTTTTCTTGAAGTGTCTTTGCGTACTCCAAATTTAATTCACTTTCCGCAGTGCCAGTTGCTATACCAAAAGAGCCTCTGTCAATACCGCCATGACCCGCATCAATAACAACTTTCGGCATAGATGTGGATAAAGTGGGGTATAAATTAGTCCCAAACATGTTAATAAACGTGGAAAACAACAGAAAACTCACTAAAAAATGAGTAAAAACTTTTACAATTACAGTATTTTTCATAATTACACCTACTTTTTGTTGATAACATATTTGACATATGTGGATAAAGAGAGCAATATCGTCCATTGCGTCATAAAATTAGCATAACAATCCACTTATCCACAGAGTTATCCACAATACACATGGAATTCGGTGGACAACTACCCTGAATTTTGCCATTTAGACAATATATAGTAGTTTATTCAAAAGAATTTCAAGATATTCGTCAATTATCTCTTGAATTAATGTTAAAAATAGAGTAAAATAGAAGTATAAATGTGTAAATGTGGATAACTAGGAAAAATTTTGGATAGGTGTAGTATGTTTGATAGAGATTTAATGGAAAAAAATTGTATTGAGGATTTTGTTAATATAGATTATCAATGCGAATGTGGTGGGGAGCATAAATTAACTACTGAAAAAATAGTGGTGAAGAATGATTGTATTCCTGATTTGGAGCAAAGTGTTTTTGAATACTTGCCCTTTGGTCGTATATTAATTGTGAGTTGTGAGGACATTTATGAAAACATAACACGACATATCTCAAAAACCCTAAAAAGAGGCGGTCGTGATATTCTGAATTTCCAATATCCTAAGAGATTTGTTCCTACTATTAAAATGGTTTCAAAACTTTTTGGCGAACCAAACGATATCAGGTTAGTAATCGCAGTGGGTGGCGGTGCGGTTCTTGACGTTGCGAAGTATTTTGCAAGTGTTCGTGGATTAAAGCTTTTTGCTGTTTCAACTAGTCCATCAAACGATAGTGCGTTAGTTCCACATTCTGAATTATATGTGGACGGCATTTGTCAGGTTTTGAAAAGCAAATCCCCTGATCAACTGTTTTGTAGTATTGATTACATAAAAAAAGCACCGAAACACATGATTGCAAGTGCCTATGGTAAAATAGTAAGCAACTATCTTACTCTTTTTGATTGGCATATTTCAAGTAAATTCACCAATGATATTTTCTGTGAAAAGATTGGTGGATTATTAGAGTCAACAATTAGTCAAGGTATTTTGGCTGGTGAAAAATTAGTTCAGCACGATGACGAAGGGTACGCTCTTCTTTTGGACTCTATAATCAAAATAAGTATTGCTAAAGCTTTTGTGGGAAACCCTGCAATACTATCCAATGGCGGAAAGAACGCTGGAGTGGTGCTTGCTATGATGAAAAAACAGCAGAACGAGAAAGTTTTACTTAACGGTGAATACGCTTTTCAAATGTTCGTAAAAGTTGTTTCTATATATAGACTCTTTTTCAATACTAAAACTAGCGACAACGGATTGCCTCCTGATTTTGATGCTAGATATGATTTAATTAGAAATAAACTGAATCTTTCTGAAGAAATTGCAGGTGCGATGACATCACGTACTATTTCTGCTAACGCATACGAATTTATGAAAAAAATGCTTGAACAAGAACGTGAGTATCTTTTGTCATCAATTAATTCTCTTGAGGAAATGAAAGATGGTTTTATTGAAGTTTTTAAATTGCTATACAGAAACAAAAAAGAAAATTGGTGGAATAAAGTCACTACAGAAGAACTGAAAATTGCTATTGTTCTATCAACTGAAGTGGAACCGAAGTTCAACGGATTGTCAATTATGAAAAACCTTGGATTGCTTGAAGGCTATTTGTATTAGGGCTTATAATATTTATTTAGTAAATATTGGGTTTGTGTAAGTAATTTGTTTGACTTAATAAACAACATGCTATATAATGATAATATAATTGAATATCGCTAATATAATCGAGAGGATATGGCTCTCAAGTTTCTAGCAAATCGCCTTAAATGATTTGACTATTAGTTTTAACTATCTTTACATTTTTGTGAAGTATTTCTAGTTTATAGAGTGCTTTTCTGATTGTACGGACAGGTTGTATTTTGCGAGTGATTTATTTTTTAATCACTCGTTTCTTATTTTTCTGTAAGAAACGTTGTTTAATTTTCATCTTGTTAATATTTATTATACAATATAGGAGGAAAT
Source organism: uncultured Clostridia bacterium (assembly GCA_947039455.1). Classification (GTDB taxonomy): domain Bacteria; phylum Bacillota; class Clostridia; order Christensenellales; family CAMQZB01; genus CAMQZB01. The sequence goes on along the minus strand of CAMQZB010000004.1, from coordinate 3,229 downwards.
TACTTATGGCTAAATTTTTTGAAAAGTATTTTAAACTTTCAGAGAACAAAACAACGGTTAAAACAGAAATTATCGCTGGTTTAACAACTTTCTTTGCAATGTGTTACATTGTGGTGGTAAATCCGAACTCAATGATCGGTAACAACCCTGAATACCAACATCTATGGAATGCAGTTTTCGTGGGTGGACTTATCGCAGGTGGATTAACTACAATCCTAATGGCTTTTCTTGGAAAATTACCTTTTGCACTAGCAGCAGGTATGGGTCTTAACTCATACTTCTTCGTTTCTTTCATCTTACCAGTTCTTGCTGGTTTCGGTGGAACTAATAACGTAAACGATGCTTACGGCGCAGGTCTTGCAGTTATTTTGCTTTCTGGTGTAGTATTCCTTATACTTTCAGTTACTGGACTACGTTCGAAAATTGCAAAAGCTCTTCCTGAATGTTTGAAAAAATCAATTCCAGCTGGTATTGGTCTATTTATCGCACTTCTTGGATTTAAAAGTGCAGGTATTATAGTTTCTAACCAATTTACGTTTGTGGCACTTGCAGATTTGCGTACTTGGGCTGTTGCTGCAGTTCCTATCGCAGCTTTCCTTGGATTAATTATTACAACGGTTCTTGGAAAATTTAAATTTAAAGCTAATATCATTCTTGGTATTTTAGCAACTACAGTTATGTACTATCTATTCACATGGACTGCTCCTGAATTCTCAGGACAATCTATCGGAACAGTGTTCGGCGATTTCTTTGAATATGGATTATTCAACCTAAGATTTGACCTTGCTTTTGACGGTACTACTATTGGTTCAGTATTCTCTGTAATTATGATTATGATCGCATTTACTCTTGTTGATATGTTCGATACTATCGGAACTTTATACGGTACTGCTGCTGAAGCTGATATGCTTGATGAAAATGGTGATCCAGTTCGTCTTGAAAAAGCTATGCTTTGCGACTCTGTTGGTACTTGTTTAGGTGGTCTTGTTGGTACTTCTACTATCACTACATTCGTTGAATCTTCAACTGGTGTTGCTGCAGGCGGAAGAACTGGACTTACTTCATTAGTTACTGGTATTTGTTTACTTCTTTGTTTATTCATCAGCCCTCTTGCGACTATCATTCCTAGCGCAGCTACTGCTCCTGCTTTGATCTTCGTTGGTGTTCTAATGCTTAAAAACTTTGCATCAGTTGACATGACGGATTTGCGTTCTGCTGTTCCTGCTTTCTTAGCGCTTATCTTAATGCCTTTAACATACTCAATCTCTAACGGTATCGGCGTTGCTGCTATCGCTTATGTATTGATTACGGTATTCACAGGAAAATACGAAAAGAAAGATATCGTTGTTACTATTATTGCGGTTCTATTCGCTCTAAAATTCTGGGCAGTGGTAATGTAATTATTCAAACTTAAAAAAGTATATCAAAAGAGTATCTTGATTTTTCAAGATACTCTTTTTTTTATAACTATTAAACCACAGCGAAACTGCAACTGTATAGCATAATCTGCAGATGGTGCGTTGTTAGTTCTGTTGGTTTGTGGAATAGTGGGGTATAGGCTGAATAATGGTATAAAAAAAGAGCAGCTACCATTGTGGTAATTGCTCTTTTAATATTTTGCTTAATACTAAGCGTTAAAAGTTTCTTTGTAAGTTTTGCTGAATTTTACAACTGGAGCTTTAGAAGCTTTGATTATAATTTTAGCTTTAGTTGATGGGTTGATTCCCTCACGCTCAGGTTTGTCTTTGATTTCTACATTAGCAAATCCAGTAAGTTGGATTTTTTCACCCTTTTTAAGAGACTCTGTAATTGTTTCAACAAATGCTGCGTATGCTTTTGTTGCTTCAGCAACGCTCATGTTTGCAGTTGCTGCAAACTCTTTCATAAATTCACTTTTATTCATAATAGTTAAATCCTCCATAAGATATGCGTATAGTATAACAAATGTTTTTAGGAAATACAATAGATTTAACCGTATTTACAATAATAAATTGAAAAATATGTAAAAAATCAATGAAAAAATACGGTTTTAAGTGAATTTATGTTTATTTAATCTTATCTTTGACCTTTATCTTACTAGTTGTAATCTATCACTGTTTTAACTGGTTCTATGGATAATGTGCATCATTTTTCCCTTTTTAGCGTAAGTAAATAATCTTTGTTTTCTTTTGACACGCGAAAGGATTCCCTGGATTTTTGAATAGCCTTATTAAAGGTAAATGTGTCAGTGGTGGCATTTTCAAAGATCGGAATTGCTATATCAGGGTGCTTTGCAATGCAGTTGCTCAAACCCCATGCTGCTGCCATTTGTGTGTAATAGTGGTTCACTGGTAAGTCTGCAAGAAGTTTGGTTGTGCTCTCTATATATAATGGTGTGGAAAAGTTGGTGAAAAGTAAGACTATTGCAAAGCGTTTTTCATACTCTTTTTCACTATATATATACTTCATTATAAAATCATGACCAATTTGCATTTCTGATGCCTTAAATTTTATAGTCATTGCCACGCTATCATTAACTGCCCAATTATCAATTTTAGGTAAAAACAACTCAAGCAATTTTAACTTTTCATTAATAGGTTCTTTGCAGTATGCTATAACTAAGCCCACAAGCATACTTTCTTCATAATAGTGGTGGGTCGAGGTGCGTAGGAATTCTTGATAATCGCCTTTAATCAATTCCTTTGCCAAAATTCGTATTGCAGGAATCGAAACTCCTATGAATTCTCCTGATGTTACTATCAACTTTTTAGAGTATACTTTATATTTCATTTGCGCAAGATCAAATAGTCGTGTGTTTATTTCTGTATTTGTCATTTTTAACCTCCATTATATAGTATATATATTATACCATAATATAGTTTGTATTTCAACAGTAGCTAATTACATTATAAAGGAAGAATTTATCTCTATAAAGAAGTTTTTTCATTGATTTCATATAAATCGGACAGTTTTTCGAAAAAATGAGAATAAGTTTCTTCAAGAAAACACTAATTAAAGAGGCAAATTTGCAATACACGTGGCGTGGTTGTCGATGTAAAGGGCTAAAAACAACGATTTAGTTAAAAAAACTTGAAAAAAACTTAAAATACTTTGCAAAAAACGTTGACTTATATGTTGTCACGTGTTATTATATTAGAGCTGTCAGCAATGGTAGCTAGCCACTGAACAGGTGGTGACAAAAAGGACATTGAAAATCGAATAGATAAATAAGAATGAACTGAAAAAGTAG
>CAMQZB010000003.1 GCA_947039455.1 uncultured Clostridia bacterium | reverse complement strand
CAAGGGGCAAAGCCCTTGTGGGGTCAAGGGGCAAAGCCCTTGTGGGGTCAAGGGGTGAAACCCCTTGTGGAGTTTGGGGCAACGCCCCATTTCCCTTACGAAAAACTAAATAGTGACTTTTCTTGGTGATTTTTCGTAATAGCGTTGATCGTTCATAAGATCTATGCGATCGGATAAGCTGTCGGCTTCGCGGCGTAGTTTAAGTTTGTCATCGGAAACAAGAACCATTAATGGAGCTTCGGCGATTTCAACTACTACTTTCTTGAATGGGTCGAAATAGCGACCTGAGATTTTTTGTTTTTCCATGATGGAGTAGATGATAGGACTTTGATCTTTCACAAGATTTCTGTACTTGTTTTGATAACGGAGCATCTTGGTTTTGTTTTTCGTAAGCTTCATTATTGAGCCACGAACAGTGCTTCCGCTTGCGCATTGATTCATTATAGAACTCATAAAATTCACGATTTCTTTTTGGCTAAACATTTCAATATCGATTTTTTCGATACCGTCAATGGGTTCACCACGCAGTTTGCTTTCGGATAGAACAGCGTAATAAAAATTCCTAACGCTGTCACCTTTACGGTTATGTTTTTTTCCAAAATTCTCAAAGACACTCTTTAACGGTAGTTTCTTTGACGTAGCTGTTACTGCAAGTTTAAGCAGTTCCTCTTTCTCTCTATTTGTCCAACCTCTTGTCATAATAAATATCAATTCTCCTTTAAATTTATATACATTTCCTTCATCTTATAATTTAATTATTGACAAAATAAAACTTTTCATACATTAATTGCATACATAAGCGATTTTTTTATTAAACTATTAATATGGATACATATTTTTTAATTTCAAAGAACTTGAAACTACTTAAAGTAGCGAACATTGACTTGCCACAAAAGATCACTCGATTTGGGGTGAACGGCGACGGTGATTTCACTGTCACATTGGCAAACAATGACGGAGATATTGATTTTTCAACTATCTCCAATCACAGCACTCCTTCAACTTCCAATCCGAACTTGAAGCTTATAAAGTGCAACACAAACACTTACTTCATTGATAAAATCAAACCCTTGATTGTCTCAAAAACTCTTTGGCAAGGCACAGTAACTATTGGCGAAAAATCACATCAAATCACTTATTTAATGGAGGATAAAGAGAAGTTGATTGTAGAATGTGATTCAGTATTTTTTGCGGAAACAATAACTGGTGACACCTTCACCACCGCCACCGCTTTCGGGAATTACTTAATGTTGCAGTTTACAAAGAAAATTATTTTGTTGCAATACAATACCACTTATGAAAAAGTATTTGAGAGTAGTAGCGACATAGTTAATGTTACAGCAAACGGCATTGACATTTTTCAAGACACTAAAACCGTGGAAGGGTATCAAAAACAAATTTCACTGACCTTGGATAATGATGGTAAACTACAAGACAATACGCTTCCTGTACATATTTTGCGGTCTAATAACTATACGGAAAAGACTTTTCCTGTAGTGTTTTTTGAACGAATTATGCATTTGAACGATTTGGACGTGGCACGATCCCTTACCAATAATTTTGACATGACGGACATACCGAAATTACGTGGTTTTTTGGGGAATTACACATCGGCGGAGAAATACGGTGACTTTACAGCGTTGTATTATCCTGACGACATCAGAATTTTTAGCTTAGATATTAAAAACGCACTTGTTGATAATGTAGTAGAATTGTAGTAATTTAAACACAATTTATAAATTTTATTCAATTCGTGTTGACTTAACGGAAAATTTGGGTATACTATATAGTAATAAATAAAAATGGAGATAAAGAAATTATGTTATTTGATTTAATGTTTTACGGACCTTGGTCTATTTTGATTTTACTACCAGGATTATTTCTTGGAATTTATGCCCAAACAAAAGTTAAGACTACATTTGGGAAATACAGTAAAGTTCACTCAAAATCTGGAATTTCAGCAAGTTATGTTGCTAAAGAATTATTGCAAAAAGAGAACGTGCAGGGTGTAAAAGTTACGAAAGTTGCTGGAAGCCTTACTGATCACTATAACCCAAAAACTGAAACGGTTGCACTTTCTTCAACAGTTTACGATTCAACAAGCGTTGCTGCAATCGGAGTTGCTGCCCACGAAATTGGTCACGTAATTCAAAAACACAGAGGATATTTTCCAATGAAAGTTAGAGCTGCGTTTTACCCTATTGTGAAAATTGGTAGTATGGCATTCGTGCCACTACTTCTTATTGGTTTGATGATTGAAATTTTCGCTGGTGTTGGAAATGGTATTTCAAATATCTTGATTAACCTTGGAATTTTCGGTTACGGATTAGCGACTTTGTTTGCTCTTATCACGTTGCCAGTTGAATTTAATGCTTCATCTCGTGCGAAAAAAGCATTGGTGAAAGACGGAATTTTAACTCCTGAAGAAGCGAATCAAGCTGGAAAAGTACTAAATGCCGCTGCATTAACTTACGTAGCAGGATTTGTTACATCACTACTTTACTTCTTACGTTTCCTATTGATTATGGGAAGAATGAGAGGAAATGACTAATTATTAGTGTTTTTTAATTAAGATTAAACTATTTTACTTAATTATACAACCCTATTAATTTGCATCTATATTATTAGTTTAGAAATGAATTTAATATTACAAAACCACCCTATGCTGTTTTATCAGTTACGGTGGTTTTTTCATTTTTATCGGCAAATTCTTTTACTACGTTATGCGTTTTAGTTCTTTATGGAAATTTTATTTAGCGTTTTTTATATTATATTATTAAATATTATCTTTCACAATCGTCACGAAAATTTCACTATTAACATATGATAAAACACTATACTAAACTTCGGAGGTATTAATATTAATATGAAAAAAATAATTGCTCTATCACTTTCACTTGTCTTACTTATTTGCACTATGGCTGGTTGCGGTCCTGCTGACACCACTCTTACTACTGTGCGCGTTAACGAGGTTACTCACTCAATTTTCTACGCGCCTCAATACGTTGCTATGGAAATGGGCTTCTTTGAAGAGGAGGGGCTTGACGTTGAACTTACCAACGGTGGCGGTTCTAACGTTTCAATGACTGCCATTGTCAGCGGTCAAGCAGATATCGGTCTTGTTGGCCCTGAAACTGCTGTTTTCGTTTACAATCAAGGTCGTGAAGACTATCCTGTGGTTTTCGCTCAACTTACTAAACGTGACGGTTCTTTCCTATTCGGTCGTGATGATAAAGATTTCGACTTTGCTGATTTAGAAGGCACAGAAATCATTGCTGGACGTAAAGGCGGTATGCCTGCTATGTCTTTGGAATACGTTTTAAACCAACATGGTCTTTATAATGGCGACAACATTACTCTAAATTACGACATCGCTTTCAACATGATGGCGGGTGCTTTTGAGTCTGGTCAAGGAGATTATGTTACTTTCTTTGAGCCTACTGCTTCTACTTTTGAAAATCAAGGTAAAGGTTATCGCAAAACATCTATCGGTGCTGAGGGCGGAGAAGTTCCTTTCACTTGCTTTGTTGCAACGAAAGAATACATCGCTGAAAATGAAGAGGTTATCGAGGCTTATTTACGTGGACTTTACAAAGCTATTGACTACATGAAAGAAAATGCCGACGACTTAACTGTTATTGCTAAAGCTATCGCTCCACAATTTGACGGTACTAGCGTTGAAGATATCGAGAATACTTTAACCAGTTACTTGGCTATCGACGCTTGGATGACTAGCTTATCTATGACTGAGGACTCTTTCGACAGACTTCAAGATATCATGGTTAACGCTGACGTTCTTGAGGATTTAGCTGACTATGACAAGTTAGTCAACAACACTTACGCAGAGAAAGTCTACGAAGAAATCTTCGGCTAGACTTAATTTGTAACTCAACATATGAAAAAAAGGCAGTTATTATTAACTGTCTTTTTTCTTTATTTTATGTTACAATAAAAGAGTAACAATTCGGCACACCGAAGTGTGATAAGTAGATATTATGAAACTAAATTATGCGATAGCTTTGCGATTGAAAAACTTAATGGAAGATAAATCTATAAAACAATATCAGCTTTTTAAGGCTAGTGGTGTTCCGCAATCTACTATTTCCACTATTCTTTCTAAGGAAAATAAAACAATAAAATTAGATACTCTTTACAGTTTGTGTCAAGGATTTCAAATTGAGATTCAAGAGTTTTTCCGTGATGAATTGTTTAATTCTTTCAATATTGAAGATTAAATATTAGATATTAGATATTTATATTATAAAAAAAGGACTATATCAACAGATATAGTCCTTTTAAATTATTCTTTATTAATTCATATTTAGTATAGGATTACAATTTCATTGCAATATCCCATGCACCCCAAATTACAGTTCTAAGGTTTCCAACAGCTTTGCAATCGCCAACTAGTTTAGCTTTTTTATTATCGCAAGCAACTGGAGCTGGAACGTAACCAACTGACATGATTACGCTGTCACCCTTGATTTCAAGTTTGTTTCCGTCTTTGTCAATAGCAACAACGCCATCATCAGTAACTTCTTCTAATCTTGTTTCAAGATATACAGGAACTTTATTTAGTTTGAAGAAATCTCTTAGGTAAGAACTGTTAGCTAAGCAAACACCCTTAACTGCAATAAGGTCATTTTTCATTTCTATAATTACTGGTTTTTTGCCTTTTAGATATAAATCGTAAGCAATTTCACAGCCAGTTAATCCACCACCAATAACGATAACAGTTTCTCCAACTTCTTTCGTTTCTAGCAAGTACTCACAAGCCTCAATAGATTTCTCTACACCTTTAACCTTAAAGTTTCTAGGAACAGAACCAGTAGCAATAACTATTTTATCCGCTGTAATTTTAGAGAAATCAGTAACTTCTCTATTGTATTTAACTGAAATTTTAAGAGTGCGAATTTCTTTTTTATACCATTCGATAAGCTCTCTATCTTTTTCTTTAAATGAAGGGGAAGCAGCAGCGATAAATATTCCGCCAAGCTTGTCACTCTTTTCGTAGATAGTAACATCATGCCCTCTCATAGCAGCTACACGAGCAGTTTCCATACCACCGATACCGCCACCGATAATAGCAACAGTAATTGGTTTTTTCGCTTTCACGATTTTGTATTTTTTCGTTTGCATAGTGTGAGGATTCAAAGCACATCTCGCCATGTGGATAGCGTCTCCAAGGTCTTGATCGTTTGAAGCACCTTTGTAACTTGCCATAGTGAAACAACCGTTGTGACAACAAATACAAGGCATAATATCAGATTCTTTGTTAGCCATTAATTTAGTAACCCATTCTGGATCAGCTAAGAATTGTCTAGCAACACCAAGTCCATCAAGTTTTCCTTCCGCAATAGATTTCGCAGCAACGTGTGGCTCCATTCTACCTGCAGCAACTACTGGAATATCAACAAATTTTTTGATATGCTCACAGTCAGCAAGGTTAGTATTTTGAGGCATATACATAGGTGGATGTGCCCAATACCAAGCGTCGTATGTACCGTTATCCGCATTTAGCATATCGTAACCAGCGTCTTGCAAGTGCTTTGCAGCTTTCTCACTTTCTTCCATGTCACGACCAACTTCAACATAATCTTCACCAGGAAGAGCACCTTCACGGAATCCTTTTGTTTTTGAAACAATAGAATATCTAACTGAAACGGGGTAATCTTCACCACATTCTTTTTTGATTTCTTGTACAATTTCAACTGGGAAACGGTATCTATTTTCGAAAGAACCGCCGTATTTGTCCGTTCTTTGGTTTGTGTATTTCATAGTAAATTGATCAAGCAAATAACCTTCATGAACAGCGTGAACTTCCACACCGTCAACTCCAGCTTCTAAACACATTTTTGCAGTTTGACCAAAAGCGTAAACCATTTCTTCGATTTCTTTAATAGTAAGCTCTCTTGAAGGGGCTTTATCCGACCAACGGTTAGGGTTTGGACTTGCACTTGCAGTTAGTCTATCCATGTTCAAAAACGGCTTAGCCAACGTGCCTACCACCTTATTTGTAACCATAAGTTCCATAACGTGATTTACTGAGAAAGAACGTCCCATTCCAGCTGTTAGTTGAACAAACAATTTAGCGCCAGTTTTGTGGAACTCTTCCATGAAAACTTTCAAATCTCTGAAAGCTTTTTTGTTTTTATACAACCATTGACCGCCCATGATGTTTCTGATTGGTGCGATACCTGGCAAAATCAAACCTACGTTGTTCTTAGCTTTCTCAAGCAAGAAATTCGCTGCTTCTTTGTCAAAATGGTGTAATTCCATCCATCCAAAAATTGATGTTCCGCCCATTGATGTCATAACAATACGGTTTTTAATTTCAAGATTGTTAATCTTCCATGGGGTAAATAAACTATTATAGTCCTTGTTCATAAATTCTCTCCTTACTTATCAATATAACATTATTTTATCATACTTTTTCTATAATGTCCATACCTAATTTTTTATTTTTTGTTAAATTTTGTCTAGCTAAAACTATCAAGCATATCAAACTAGAGTTTTGTTTCTTTGTTTTGTTTTTCGAATTTCTTTCCTAACATTTTGTAAACTAATGAAACCGCTTTATTGTCAAGATTGAAAAAGTAAATAGTAAATAACAACACAAATAATCCAGCTGGGATTATTGCAAAAAGCCACCATAAACTCATAATATTAAGCCTCCCTAGCTAGGCCTTTTTGACGAGCGTATTCCGCCGCCCCTAAAGCACCCATAATTTGAGGATCAGTTTTTAAGTTAATAACTTTCAACTTCAAAACCTTCTCAATAGCTTTTTTCAAACCTTCGTTTTTCGCACAGCCACCAGTTAGCGTAATGCTATCCACAGCCCCTGCTTTTTTCGCCATAACAAAACAACGTTTCGCCACCGCAAGTTGAATACCCGCAGCGATTTCTTCTCTAGGTTTACCCTCGCCAACAAGTGTAATAATTTCACTTTCCGCAAATACAGTACATTGTGCAGTAATAGGAATTACGTTTTTCGCTGTTAATGACAAGTCGGAAAACTCAGGTAATGACAACTCAAAAGCGTTAGCCATGTTCTCAAAGAACCTACCAGTACCCGCAGCGCATTTATCGTTCATAGCAAAGGCTTTAACAGTACCGTCAACGTCTATTGAGATACCCTTAACATCTTGCCCACCGATATCGATAATTGCTTTTACGTTAGGGTCAGTAACGTGTACACCCATAGCGTGGCAAGAAATCTCTGAGATATTCTCCACCGCTTGTGGCACTTTGTTTCTTCCGTAACCAGTACCGATTATATAAGCCAATTCCTTTAAAGAACTCAAACCAAGTTCGCTAATAGCTTGGTTCAAACCAGCTTTAGCAGATTCTTCCGAATTCATTTTACTTCTTATAGTATTAGTAGAAACAATTTTTCCACTTTCATCTAATATAACTGTTTTTGTGTATGTTGATCCAACATCACAACCGCCAAAATATTTACTCATAATCTTTATATCTCCTTACCAGGTTTTTTCATCATTAAAATCAACTAATGACTCGTCTACAGGTTCTTCTCTTAAAACTGTTGTCATGTATCTATTAACGAACCCACGCATTTCTTTTCTTGAAACGGTTCTTGGATCCATCAAGTCATGGTCTACCCAAATAAGGTGGATTCCACGATCTCTCGCTTGCTCCTCAAATAGACCCGTTAATCCCGCCATAGTCTTACATGAGATACCAACATACATAATTACCATATCGCAGTTAAACTCTTTGCATACGTTCCAAAGTTCGTCTAATACGTTAACAAATCCGCCATTAGTATGACGACGCATTGTCATTCTCTCGTAAGTATGAGCTAAATCTTTCAAAGTTTCTTCCTTATCTTCCGTATTGAAGAATTTAGTAGCAACCAAACTCTCCATATCTATAAGAACATTTATTCCCCAACAGTTCTCTGCCCATGTTGAGAAGTTTGAATAATAGTGAGCAGGCGGTGCCCATACAACTGCACGGTGACGCATTTCCTTACTACACTTTTCTTTCTTTTCATAGCCTTTCATCATTAATTTATTAACTTTCTCTTGAACTTTCAAGAAACGCTTATCCATAGATGCGGCAACTAAGAAACTATACATTCTGTAAAGTGCTAAGCTCGCTCCTGTAATTTGTGGGTACTCAGTTTTGTTGATTTCCCATTTTTGCATTTCAAATTCCGTTTCTTTATTATATTGTTTCATTGCCGTAAAGTAAGCGTCCCAATCGTAAGTTTCCCCTGTGTGCTTTTCGATAAAGGCAATACAGTCTTTCATGTTTTGCACAGCATAAGCTTCTGTTTCCATATCTAAATAACGAACAGGAAGTGTTAGTGGGAAAGTCGGTAGATCGAAGTATCTACTTTGGAATGCACTTGCCATAACTGAACCGTCGCAAGGCATTGATGAACTAACATAACAACAACCGATTTGTGGGTAATCATCAAGTATTCCCGCACCAGCTTCACAAGCTGGAAGTGGGCAAACGTCTGAGGGCAATCCGAAATTCTCCACCGCATCAAGGTATTGAATCATACTTTGTTGATCAATAACTGAACATTGGAAAACTGGAGCAACTTGAATTGGAACACCGAATAGGTTCGGAAATCCCGCCATAAGGTGCATTGGCATCATTTCGTCAAACAATACTATTTTGTCAGATAATTTAGTTGATTTTCCAAAACGTTTATCCGCTTTGAATTGATTAGCAATTAACTGAGTAGTGTTTTTAATCATCATGTTGAAATGCAAGTGATTAATCCTAAGTGCAGTTCCACGAAGACCCATTGAGTGTCTATCAATAAATGCTGTTGTAGTTAGGTATGAACCCATCCAACGGTATGTAAAAATTCCTCTAGTAATACGAAGTGGTGAGCTGAAAACGAACTTAATCAAGTCTTTCCATGTCACTAACCAACGATAAAAATCGTACATAGTATCACGGAAACCACGCCATTCTCTGCGTTTTATATATTGTTTTCCTGTGTATAATTTACCAAGTTTACTCATTTTTTCTTACCCTCCTTTGCCTTATTTATTTTCTTAATTTCAAGACTTTCAACAAATGCTTGAATTCTTGTTCTAAGTTGTCCAGAAGCTTTCGCCATGTAAGGACGGTCAATTGAAAGTATCGGATGACCGTAATCTTTATTCACCACGTATCCTGACAACACTCTTTCATATCCCCAATAATCGCAGAACTTAATTTGCTCATAGATTACTCCATCAGCGTTAAATTCTCTAAATAAATAATCTACATTCGCACGTCTTTCGTCGATTTTCTCAGTACTCATATAACGTGGGCAAAGGCTGTCCACAAGATATTGACGGCAAACTTGCATAAGCACGTCTTCCGTGTCATTTAATATAATTTCTTCACGGCCTGGGAAAGAACCGAAACAGTATCTGTCCGCAACAACTAGTGCGCCAGATTCCTCAATGATTTTCGTAAACTCTGGATCGTCCATTTCACTTCCAACCATAACTACTTTAGCACGGAATTGCTTTTTATCATCACATTCACGTGTTTTAAGTTCTTCTAAAGTCTCCGTAAGCTTTTCCATAACTAAATATCGTGGGCAAGCGTAACTAATTAATGTTAAAATGTGGAACTCATAACCTGTGATACGTGGATTGTCCTCTTTTCTATAATTTCCGATTTCAGTAATAATGCGACAAAGTGCGTTATGTTCTTCCACCGCTTTTCTAATTGATTTATCAGAAATATCAACACCGTAATTTTCTGAAAGTTTGTCCATAACTTTAAGTTTTATTTGTTGAACATAATGAGTAATTGCTGAATCGTCCACTTTATAAGGAACGTCAACGTGTGAAACGAAAAACTTCTCTTTATCAATAAGATTTTGTATTTCTACGTTTTCAACACACCTATTCATTTGCGCACAAGCGTCAACTGCTAAAAGTGCGTCAAGGAAGTTGAAACCACCCTCAATGCTTCTCTCAAGTATCGCTCGACAAAATTCACAAGTGTAGTTTGACATATAATAAGTAGCGATGTCCATAGACCCCGTTTTTGGAGCTCGCAATCTTAATGAAAAGCAGTTGTCCAAGTTAAGTAAAACCTCTGGCATATGGAAACAAGTGTAACCAAGTGCTAGTTTGCCCTCCTCTTTTCCTTGCCTAACAAGCTGGTTGTTAGCGTCCTCAAGAAGCTGTTCAAAGTAGTATAAATGCTTTAAATCCTTCACCCTATTTCTCCTCTATATAATTAATATTTTTCCCTATTAATTCAAGTTCCACCATTACACAATACCCACTTCGTTAAATATTTAACTAATTTAGAGCGTAGTTGGGCAGAACTTAATCTTTAACATTCATATTATACATTATAATTGTAAAGATATCAATAGGCAATAGCCAACATATCGCACAATATGTTGGTTTACTCCAATACTACAACATAATAATAAACAAAAAAATGCACCTTCCGAAAACATTATGTTTATAGAGAAAAACAAAACGCTTATTACACAATATAAAAACCATTTAATTTATAAGCGAACTGAATTTAAAACTGATTTTAGTGTTAATCCCTAAGGCAATTTTGAATTTAAAAAATAGATTTTGGAAATTTTACTAATCTATCACCATTATTGAACATTGAAAATACAATGAAATATAATAGTAAATTTTACGAAGGAGTATTAAATGAGTATTTTAGAATTTAAAAACGTTTCTCATATATACCACAGTCAGCAAGGCGAAGTGAACGCTATTGACAATCTGTCATTTGCTTGCCAAGAGGGTGAGCTTATTGCAATCGTCGGCCCTTCTGGCTGTGGTAAAACTACTATACTATCACTAATTTCAAACTTAATTAAACCCACTAGCGGTGAAATTATATGCAAAGAAAAGAACGATAAAGGGCTGAACATTGGCTATATGTTACAGCGTGATTGTCTTTTCGAATGGCGAACTATCTTCAAAAACTGTCTTTTAGGTCTTGAAATTCAAAAGAATGTCAACGACGATTCAAAGGCTTACGTTAATAATTTATTAGAAAAATATGGCTTGCTAGAGTTTTCTAATAAGTACCCACAAGAATTATCTGGAGGTATGCGTCAAAGAGTTGCTCTAATCAGAACCCTTGCTACTTCACCAAAAATTCTTTTGCTTGACGAACCAACTTCCGCCCTTGACTATCAAACAAGGCTAAACGTCAGCAACGATTTACATCATATCATTACTTCAGAAAAGAAAACAGCAATACTTGTTACCCATGATTTGAGCGAGGCCATTGCCTTTGCTGACAGAATTGTGGTGTTAACTACTCGTCCTGCTCGTGTTTTGAATATACACAACATAGATTTGAAAGAAAGCACACCTTTGGAAAGACGTAAGAATCCTGAGTTTTCCAAATATTTCGATAAAATTTGGGGGGAACTTAATACATGATCAATCACACACAATCCCACTTAGCATACTTAAAAAAAGAAAAAATGCAAAGGTGGTCTATTCACGGAATTAGATTAGGTATCTTAGTGGGCTTTATTATCCTTTGGGAATTGCTTGCGTACTTCAACATTATTGACGTATTTATCATGTCTTGTCCATCAAGAATTGTTGAAACATTATTTGACTTAGCTTCAGGTGGAGAGCTGTTTTTCCATATTGGAGTTACCACGGCGGAAACTTTGATTGGCTTTGCCATAGCAACAGTAGTTGGAACTTTTTTCGGTTTCTTAAACTGGTGGTCTAGCAAATTAAAGAAAATTTCCGAACCTTATTTAGTAGTTTTAAACAGCTTACCTAAAATTGCACTTGGACCTATTTTGATTATTTGGTTCGGGGCAGGGTATAACTCAATTATCGCAATGACTGTTTTGATTTGCGTAATTATCACTATAATCACAGTTCAAAATGCGTTCCTAGCAGTGCCTCAAGAGCAAATTTCAATGATGCAAGGCATGGGCGCAAGTAGGTTCACTATCTTTAGAAAACTAATTTTCCAAGCTAGCTTACCTACCACTATTTCAATGCTAAAAATTAACGTTGGACTGTCTTTCGTAGGTTCAATTATGGGCGAATACCTAGTGTCAAAAGCGGGTATCGGCTTCTTAATTGTTTACGGTAGTCAGATTTTCGATCTTGATTTAGTAATGACTTGCACCGTGATTCTTTTAATCCTTGCGGGACTTATCTACTATGGCGTATCGCTTCTTGAAAAATTCAGCATACGATACAAAGGATAGCTTTTTGTAGCAAACCACAAGAACAATTATTCCCACAAAACTGTGAATTGGATAGAACACTGCAACTATTTTTAAAAATCCAATTTTGCTGAATAAATATGTTGATAAAACAACTAAAACAGCTGATAGCCATACGTTTTTCGTGTGGCTATTGGTCCATTCTATAAGTGCAAAATAACAAGCTAAAAGCGTTGTGAAAATTCCTAAAAATATCATTCCTATTGAAAAATATTTAAACAACTCACTGATGTTTGTTGCTAAATATACAAGTGGCATTGGGGCGAATTTCATTAGTTCGTCCGTTGCCATTGCTAGCAAAAATAGCACCGCAACAACAGCAATTAATACTGCAGAAATACCGCTTGAGATTTTGATTTCTCTTTTATTTAACTCCCCACCAAGTTTTGCTAACACCAAAGATGCTACCAAAAGATTCATAGCTGAATACATTATTCCGTCAAACACTACATTATATAGCGTATTTCCCGTGAAGGCTACCGAAATTCCGTTTTCAGCTTTTATAGTAATAATTGACACCGTTATAATAAATACAAGGATAATTGGAATTAGAATTGAATTCACTATTTTTAGTCCGCTGATACCCTTGATTACGCACAGCACCGCAACTATTATTGTTGCGATTGTTACTAGTGGCAATTTATTTTTAAATACTGAAAAACATAATTCGTCAACTCCTGCAACCATAGTGCTAGCTGATGTGAAATAACAAAATATTATTACCACAAGCAATGTTTTTGACAGCCATTTATTATCCGTTTTTACAAGTTCAGCAATGTTATCTACCTTGATTTTATTTCCGTAATCTAAAAAAAATTTCCCCATGAAATAAAAACAACCTAGTATCAACAACCCACAAAAAGCTATGTATTTCATGTCATTTTGAAAGTACACTAAAAGCTCCCTTCCACTTGCAAAACCTGCCCCAATAATTATACCAATAAACACGAAACTCGTGGATAAAATTTTCAACCAACTAATTTTCAAAATAAAAATCCCCCTTTGCCTATCTTATCCTATGTTGGCAAAGGGGGATTTATTTCTTTATTTTTCAGTTTCTTTGTTTCTTAATTGTTTATATCTCAGTTATTATAGTTTCTAATGGTTAATTGTTTATATAATTTATCTTAACTGATTAATATCTAATTGTTTATTATAAATTACACTACTTAGATTTTCAGTTGTTTTTGATATTTTTTAAGCACTTCAATTTTAACATCAAGCATATCACAAAGAATATCTTCTGGCATAATGTGACCACTACCGTTTTGAAGCAACAAAAGCACAGCCATTCCGCCACTAATTTTAAAAATCAAGCCTTTTTCTTCCATAGAGTTTTTGAATTTCAGAAATGTTTCAGGCAAGGTTTTCAGTCTGTTGTTATCTAAAATAAGTGTCAATGCGTAAGCTTTTCCGTAGGCGGCTTTCAGTCCTTTTCCGCACTTTCTAAAACCGTTAGGATAAGCTATTTTATGTGTAGTAAACAAACCGTAATTAACATAATCAAACTCTTTTTGGTTTTTTGAAATCAACCCTTGTATCGCAATACCTTTCACGTATAAAGTGATATATTCACGCACAAGAATCCATTGAATAATTTCAACAGTTCTGTTGATTTTCGAGCTAATCAATTTAGTAACGATTTTTCCTTGCAACATTTTGTCGCCACTTTCCATAATCCACATAAACTCACGCCACATTTTAGAATTAACATCGTCAAGGTCATTTAAGTTTCCGTTGGCAACGATTTCGCTCCATAGGCTGTGTATTCTTGCGTATTCGACGTTTGGCAAATCACCTGTATATTCAAGAATTTTTTGGAAGTCTTGGTTTGCCTTAAACTTCTCAATGGCATTTTTCGTAACACCGATAAAATATCGTGAATTAGCGCAGTTATTGTCTAGTTTATACATATCCACAAAAACATCAAGAGCAGCTTCATATTCACCCATGTTGTAATGAGCAATACCCAAAAGTGCCATATATGAACGAACATAAGGACGTTGTTCCAGCAGTTCTTTCAAGTATTTCACAGCTTCCTGATGCTTGCCACATTCACACATAACAGTAGCTACTTTCGTTAGTTCATAGATATTAAAGCTCTCTATTTTCAAAAGTTTTTTGATAGTATTTTCTTCTTTGTTTTTCTTTCCAAAAATTCTATAAATTATAATGGCATTACAAAAAGTCATTGCGTCATTATCGGTAATCGCCATAACGCTTTCGATAGTTTCACGAGCTTTTTCCATTTTATTTTTCAAAATATAGCACATTCCAAGGTCATTCATAGCTTCGGCATAGTTTTTGCAACCACTGTCGATACCTTTTAAAACTTCAATAGCTTCGTCAATTTGCCCATGAATAATCAAGTTTTTAGCACGTTCTCCGTCAACATTGTTTACAGGATAAACCACTTTGTACTTTTCTTCGTCATAAGTTTGCTCGCTGATATCGAAATAGTCATTAAGCGCTTCCGTTTCAAGTTCAGGCTCAACCTCTGACAGTTTTTCAAAATATTTATTGGCAATATCCGTTTTGTCTAAACAGAAGAAATTTTGTGCTAGACCAAAGTACACGTCACCAGAATTGCTTTTTCTCTCAAGCATTTGATAGTACATATCATTTGACTGATCAAAGCGACCAATTTCAGCATAGATTTGCGCTGTGGTCAACTCTAGTTCGTCAAGGTCTTCTTGGGTAATTGCAACGGATTTCGCATATCGTAACATGGAAATAGAAGGTATGATTCTACCTTCTTCGCTGTACTTATACACTAAGTCCATATAATATTTAAAATTTTGTATAAAATTAATTACTTCGCTCATAGTCACCTTATAAAGTTATTTTTCTGCAATAAAATGTAATCGCATACTTTCTTCATTCTCATTTTCATGAAAATCATCGAATCGAACTTCCACTGTCTTGAACCCAACTTTCTTTAAAATCTCGGTCAAGTTTTCTCTTTTGTGTACATAAAGTCTGTGTTTTTCGTCAAACCTGTGATAAACTGCTTGGTCTTTCACAAAGAATGCGATTTCATAATCCACATAACTTTCGTCTTCAGCAACTGAATTAGTCCACAAGTAGGTAACTTCGTCGCTATCGTCGTAAAAAATATTTTCTCCAATAAAGTCTAACAACTTATAAGTAGTAGAAATATCGAAAAAGAAAACACCTTTTTCTCCAAGGTTATTATATATGTTTTGAAAAAGTTTTTCAACATCTTCGCCCTTAATATAATTTACGCCATCAAGGCACATAGTAACAAAATCAAGTTTATGGGTGCTTGAAAAATCTATTCCGTCCGCTAGGATATAATTTATTTTCAAAGCCATTTGTCTAGACTTTTCCGCAGCTACTTGAAGCATTTGTTCTGAAATATCAACACCAAAAACATCAACTCCGCCTTTTTTCAATAAAGTAGTAATGTTCCCACTTCCGCAAGCAACATCACAACCACGAATATTATCGGTTTTTGACTTTTTTATGTGAAATAACAAATACTGCGACCATTTATCATAGTCGCAGTCATACATTAATTTATCGTAAATTTTTGAAAATTTTTGATATACATTCATATTTTGTTTATTAATCCTTATCTGCTTTTAGATTTTTTCTTGTTTAATTTTTCACGAGAGCTTTCAACTAAACCGAAAACATACTGTGCGAAAACTTCCCAAGTGATGAATATCCATGAAACTCCGATGAACATTATTGCAGTGAAAGCAATTGGAAGTAACATTGGAACAAATGCGATTATACCGTAAATTAACACTATTGGGAAAACCACTGGAATTAAAACAAATAGGTTTTGAACCAATACTTTAATTGTCAACCCAACTGCATCAGAATATACTGCTACGATTGAAGATTTATATGTCATTGAAATTGACATTGCATATAATGTAACTAGAACCGCTAACACACAGAAAATTGCTATTCCAATGATTGCAAGAATCGTAAGGAAAGAATATCCGTTATAGAATAAGCTGTTTTTAATTAAATAGATCATGTAAGTTGCAAACAATGTAAACACTGCTGATACCGCACCGATGATTGTTCTATTAACAATATTTAATTTGAAAGATTTGATAATATGGTTAAAGTGGAAAAACCCTTCTGACCATACAAAGTTTCTAGCTGCGTATTGCGCTGGTATTGTTAATATCATTGATATAAATACTGCGATTGGCAACATAAATACTGCGTAGTTCATAAAGATCGCTTGACTAGCTACAAATGCACTTTCAAGTGAATCAGTAACAAGTGGATATCCAACCCCTACAAATGAAGTGAATGGCAAGTTTGCCACCGCTGCAAAATTTTCTGAAAACATTGCATACAAAATATAGACGATTGGCGCAAGTCCTAGCAATGCTAGTAAATTGATTTTGAAATTGTTTCCAAATCTTGAGAATGTCAAGAACTTCCACAATTGAATTCTACCTACTTCTGTTTGGCGTTTTGCCATGTCCCCAACTTTTTGTTTATTAAATTTTATAACATAATTATTCATTAAAAAAACCTCCGAATATTCAACTATCTTTAATAATACAATATAAATGAAAATATTTCAACCTTTTTGCACTAATATGCTAATAAAACTTTGACAAAATTTATTTTGTTTGATATAGTTAGAGTAATTAAATATAAAAATAATTTGTGATAGAGGAGCATTGAGCATCAGTATCGACATAATATCGTCGTGAAAGGGTATCTTTGCCGAAGTTTTGAATCTTCAAAGCTGGGCGTATTTGGTTTAATAGCCATACGACTGTCGATTTTTGTCGGAGGACTATCGTACAATAAACATTCTTAATGAAAAGAAATTAATTAACTTTGATTTAACCATTATGAGAATTTGAACGATAGAATTACTTTAACTATTCTATCGTTTTTTTATATTTTTTAGATAGTTAATAATATATTTTTTATAGAGGAGAATTATACAATGAAAAAAATTAATGTAGCTGTTGTGGGTGCAACAGGAATGGTAGGAAGCAAGTTTTTGCAAGTTTTAACTGAAAGACAACTTCCAGTTGAGAATTATTTTCTTTTCGCTTCAAGTAGAAGTGCTGGAAAAGAAATTGAGTTTATGGGTAAGAAACACACCATAATCGAATTAACTAAAGAAAATATCCAAAACAAGAAAATTGACATTGCATTGTTCTCCGCTGGTGGTTCTACTAGTTTAGAATTTGCTAAATATTTCGTGGAAATTGGTGCAACGGTTGTTGACAACTCTTCCGCTTTTAGAATGGAGAAAGACGTTCCACTCGTTGTTCCTGAAGTTAATCCAGAGGACGTTGATTGGAACACGGGTATTATCGCAAACCCTAACTGTTCAACAATTCAAGCTGTGGTAGCACTTAAACCACTTTACGACAAATACGGAATTAAAAGAATAGTATACTCAACTTATCAAGCTGTATCTGGTGCTGGAGTTGGGGGCTATAACGATTTAATTGAAGGAATTAAGGGAGAAGCTCCTACTAAATTCCCATACCCTATTCACGGCAATCTAATTCCACAAATCGACGATTTTGTTGAGAGTGGTTACACTAAAGAAGAAATCAAAATGATAGATGAAACTAAAAAAATTCTTCATGACGATACTTTGAGAGTAACTGCAACTACTGTCCGTGTTCCAATTACTTACGGTCACAGCGAATCTATTAATGTAGAATTCAAATTGCCTTGCACAAGCTTAGCTGAACTTCGTGAAACTATTAAAAACGGCGAAGGAATTGTTTTGCAAGACGACCCAAAAAACAAAGTATACCCAATGCCACTTCTAACTGCTGACACAGACCCTGTTTACGTAGGTAGACTTCGTCTTGACGATACAGTAGATTCAGGCTGCAATATGTTCGTAGTAGCTGACAACATCAGAAAAGGTGCAGCAACTAACGCAGTGCAAATTGCGGAACTACTAATTTCTAAAATGAAATAATTTCACAAAAAACCAACCATTGCAATATATTTGTAATGAATAGTTAAAATAACTAAAGTTAAAATCTAAGGAGAAATTTATGGATATGGTATTCAAAGGCGTTGCCACCGCATTAATTACACCATTTGATGAAAATGGTATAAACTTTCAAGAATATTACAAACTAATAGATAGACAAATCGAAGCTGGTATTGACGGTATCGTTGTAATCGGTACTACTGGTGAGCCTTCAACAATGTCTGATGATGAAAAAAAAGAAATTATCAAGAATGCTGTTGATTACGTTGACGGTAGATGTAAAGTCATTGCGGGTACTGGTGCTAACAACACTAAAGACGCTGTTGCATTGTCTATTTACGCTGAGAGCGTTGGGGCTGACGCTGTACTTTGCGTTACTCCTTACTACAATAAATGCACGAAAAAAGGTATCGTTCTTTACTATCAAAGAATTTGCGAGAGTATTAAACTGCCTGTTATTGCCTACAACGTGCCTGCTCGTACTGGAGTGAATATTACTCCTGACGTTGTGGCTGAGCTAATTAAAATTCCTAATTTAATGGGATTGAAAGAAGCTATCGGTGATTTCGTTCAAATAGCTGAAACTGCTTTCGTTATGGACGGCGAAAAACCTTTCTATAGCGGTGACGACGAAACTATTTTACCGTTCCTTTGCCTTGGTTCTTCTGGTACTATCTCCGTTTTGTCTAACGTTGTACCGAAAGAAACTAAAGAACTTCACGACCTTTACTATGCTGGCGACATCAAAGGTGCTTATCAAATGTATAGAAAATTATACCCTCTTGCTAACGCACTTTTCATGGAAGTAAACCCTATTCCTTGTAAAGCTGCTCTTGCACTTTTAGGTTATGATACAAAAACTATTCGTGAACCACTAACAGAAATGGAACCCGAGAATATTGCAAAACTACAAAAAGTTATGCAAGACCTTGGACTAATTAAATAATATAAATTTAACAACTTAATTTAGGAGCAACTTATGATAAAAGTAATATTATTTGGCTGTAACGGACACATGGGCCGTGAAGTCATCAAAGCAGCAAGAAAAAATTCAGCGGTAGAAATCGCTTGCGGTGTTGACATTGCAATTAACGAAAAATTACCTATCCATCAAGTAACAAATCCAGAACACTTCACTGATGTTGCAGATGTTATTATCGATTTTTCTCACCCTCGTGCTATCAAAACTATCTTGGCTTACGCTTTAGAGAAATCACTTCCAGTAGTTCTTTGCACAACAGGTTACGAAACTTCCGAAGTGGAACTTATTCAAGAAGCTAGCAAGTCTATTCCGATTTTCTTGTCAGCTAATATGTCACTTGGTGTAAACCTTGTTCAAATACTTTGTCAAATCGCTACTAATGTTTTGAAAGATTACGACATTGAAATTTTGGAAAAGCACCATTCAAGAAAAATTGACGCACCAAGTGGTACTGCTCTTTTACTAGCTAACGCTATTCGTGGAGTGAAAAAAGATATGTATCCCGTAGTTGATAGATCAGCAAAAAGCCAACCTCGTAATAAAAACGAAATCGGTATTCAAAGTATCCGTGGCGGAAATATCGTTGGTGAGCATGAAGTAATGTTCATAAGCGACGAAGACGAAATCACTATTAAGCACACTGCTAACAACCGTAGCGTTTTCGCTAAAGGTGCTATCACAGCTTGTTCATTCATAGTTGAAAAAACTCCAAAAGTTTACACTATGCACGATCTTCTTGGTGATAAAATTCTGTAATCCCACTTTCTTTGAAACAATTATTAGTTAATTCAAATAATTAAAGAACCCTAGCTAAGTCTAACCCATTAAAACTTAGTTTAATAAAATAAACAAAAACCCCTGTAAGTATTTACTTAATAGTAAAACTTACTGGGGTTTTTTTCATTCTATAAATTTAAACAATTCTTTATTTAGTAGTCATTTTAGTTTTTACAGGAGCTTTTGTTAATTTATAAATATTCATTGAACGGCATGGAACGTATACTTTGATACCGTCATTTCCGTTTTCTGTAATACTATTATGTATTTCACCTGCTTGAATTCTTCCGCAACCACCAAAATTCTTATCTTCAGTAGTGAAAATCAATTCAGCATCGCATTTTTCGTTTAGTTGCAAGAACAAATCTGTTGGCGAGAAGTTGCAATGTAGCGATACCACAAACAGCAATTCACCTTTTCGGTATGACATTACTTTTTGGTCTTCGTCAACATAAATTTGCAAGTCAGGAATTTTTCCTAACTGGTATTTATTATATATTGCAAGGATTTCTTTATTGAAATTATTTAGATATTGATATTTTAAATTTTCGTCGTCACGTAAATTCCATTGACGTCTTGCGTGTTTATAACTTCCACCGTTTCCTTCACGAGGGAAATCTATCCATTCAGGGTGACCGAATTCGTTGCCCATGAAATTTAGATAGCCTTCACCGCCCAATGTCATTGTGATGCCGTAAATAATTTTATACAAAGACATTCCCGTTTGAATTATGAAATTATCGTCGTCTTTGTGCATGTGAAAATACATTTCTTTATCGCAAAGTCGGAACATCAAAGTTTTGTCACCAACAAGAGCTTGATCGTGACTTTCCGCATAACCAATAGATTTTTCGCCAGGTCGTCTTGAGGTAAGTTCATAGTAAATGTTATTTACACTCCAATCTTCATGTGGCACTTTATCGATTAATTTCACAAATAAATCAGGAGTACCCATGTTCAATCGGTATTCAAAACCTATTCCGCCGTCCTTAACTGGAATACACATTCCCGGCATACCACTCATATCTTCCGCAATCAAAATTACATCTTCTTTGAAATCTCTAGCGACTTCAGTTGCTAACTGCAAATAATTAATGGCATCGATATTAGTATCAAGAGAGAAATATTTTCCGTAACTATCAAAATCCGTTCCTAACCCATAGTGAGTGTATAGCATTGACGTAACCCCGTCGAACCTAAATCCGTCAAAGTTGAATTCATCAAGGTAATATCTAACATTAGACAGCAAGAACTTAATTACTCCGTCTTTGCTGTAATCGAAAATCATACTTCCCCAAGCTGGGTGTTCACCCATGAAAAATTGCTTTTGATCGCCGTCGAAAGTATTAATCCCCTCAATAGTATTTTTCACCGCATGCGAGTGTACTATATCAAGAAGAACCGCAATTCCCATTCCGTGAGCTTCGTCAACTAATCTTTTTAAATCGTCAGGGTTTCCAAACAATGAACATGGTGCAAAAAAGTTACTTACTTGATAACCAAAGCTACCATAGTAAGGGTGCTCCATAATGCCCATGATTTGTATCGTATTAAAGCCCAATTCTTTGATTTTAGGTAGCACATTAACTCGAAACTCATCATAGCTTCCAATTTTCTCTTGGTCTGTTGCCATGCCGATATGGCACTCATATATTAAAGGAGATACTCCTTTAGTTTTAAAATTGTTGTTTTTAAATTTATATGTAGAGTGGAAAACTTTTGGTGTCATAGAAAAATTCTGGTCACGTTCAACATAATTAGCGTAAATCGGAATTCTTTCCATATCAAAGTTATCAGCAACCACTCTCACCTTAACAAAAGTATCCGCCAAATCTTTATCTACAAAAACTTCCCAGTTACCATTTTCAAGTTTAGTCATTGGAGTAGCAGAATTATTCCAACTGTTGAAATCACCAATCAAATACATGGCACTTGCGTTTGGAGCCCACTCACGGTAGACATATCCCCCCACTACTTTATGGAAGCCGTAAAATTTATAAGCACTTGCAAAATCCCTTAATGTTTCATCTTTTAATATTCGTTTTTTCAAACTTTCAAGACGATCCATTCTCAAATTAATATCATTTTCATATTCCATTAAATATGGGTCGATATTTAAAATTTCGTATTTTTGTTTCATTTACAACTCCTAAAGTGTTCGTTATATATATTGTACAACATATTTTCAATAAGTCAATATTATTTAGAAATATTCTTTATTTATTTTTTACAATTTTTTTTTTGATAAATATTCTGTAAAATTACATAAAAAAAAGAATGTGCTTTAGCAAAAATTGCTAAAATACATTCTTTTTCTCATTTAGTGAAAATTTAAGTTAGATTTTCTCTTTGTAATCTGCACAGTAATGTGCTGAATCTGATTCATTTCCTGTAGTGATTTTTAGGTTCTCTCTTGAACATTCGCAACCATTGACATTGTGTTGACAAACGCAAACTTCACAACATAATTTAGATTTTTCCATAATTTCGTCCTCCTTTAAAAATTCATAATTTCACTGCCACACTGACAGTTCTATTATTATGAGTCAAAGTTTTGGTAATTATTCATACTTTAAATATCTTGACATTATTTTCTTTTTCCTTTATGATAAATAGGTAATTCAAATACGCAAATTAAATGGCGATTTAAATTAATTTAAGACAATTTACTTTGGAGGTAACTATATTATGAAAGTAATACTTTTGAAAGACGTGAAAACACTTGGTAAAGCTGGTGAAGTTAAAGAAGTTAATGACGGCTATGCTAGAAACTTTATTATTAAAAAAGGACTTGGAAAAGAAGCTACGGCTGAGGGTATCAATTCAGTTAACATGAAAAAAGCTGCGGACGACAAAAAACTTTCCGACTTGAAACGTGCTAAACTTGAAATGCAAAAAGCTATGAAAGGTTTCACCGTTGACATAAAAGTGAAATGCGGAGAATCTGGAAAAGTTTTCGGTAGCGTTACTAATCAAAACATCGCTGACGGCTTAGTTGCTAGCGGTTTTGACGTTGAGAAAAAAATGATCGTTCTTAAAGACCCTATCAAAAATACTGGCAACTACGAAGTTGAAGTTAAACTTTACTCAGGAATTACTACTAAAATTAGAGTAGCTGTTTCTGCTATCGTTTAATTTTAAACTATAATTACAAAATAATCAAGGAGGGTTTTCATGGCTAAACTTGAAACTAAACGTTCTCTAATTGATGCAACTGTTGAACTTCTAAAAGATACGGATACATTCACTGTCAGTGAAATTGCAAATCGTGCATTCACAAATGTGGCATCAGTTAATTATCATTTTCAAGATAAAAACAATTTAATTAAAATTGCTCTTACCGAGATTTTTGATAAACTTAAAATGAAAATTATCAGCATTGTTCAAAGCGATCAAGACGCTTTCAGTGAAGAATTATTCTCTGAAGGGCTTAACATCATTTTTGAATTTTACGCAGAATATAAAGGTGCCACAAGATACGTTATTTTAAATTCTAACGGAAGTGGCGAAAATGAAATTATTAAGCATTTACTTAATGACGAAACAATCTTGCGTTTCGTTATTCCACAAATACAAAAAATGAGCAATTGCGATGTGCAATCAGCTATGTTTAAATTTATGATTTGCGTAGGTTCATTTATGCTTCCTATCTTGCTAGAATTTAATCCAAGCTCATCACCATCTCCATTTAGCTTATCTTCTCTTAAAAACGAGCAAGTGAAAAAAATGTTTTTCAAAGAAGTTATGCACATTTTCAACCGCTAAAATTTGTTAGCAAAACATCAAATTATAAAACAAAAACCAGTTCAAATTAATGAACTGGTTTTTTCTTATGTTTTTTATTTAGTTGATGTTGTCTTTTTGTTCTTGTTTTTCACTTTAGGTGGTTTAGCAATTTTGTTTTTGCCTATAGCCCAAATTGAAGGAAGGAAAAGCAATACCATGAAGTAACTAATAAATGATCCACGAGCAATAAGCATTGTGATTTCTTTTATAATAGGATCGGTTGACAAGAAGTAGCAACTCATACATGCGGAAACCAAAATCATCATACTAACAGTAATTGACATTGAGGACTTATTCACGGTGTCTGCAATGGCATCGTGGTTCAGCATAGTCTTGTGAGACTCCTGATAGTTCTTAGTATACAAAATTGCATAGTCAATAGTTGCACCCATTTGAATTGCTGATATAATAACATATGACATAAAGTTAATTGTCACACCACTTAACGTAGTGATAGAAAGGTTTATCAAAATCGCAAACTGAATTAAAGCAATAAGCAAAAGTGACATACTGAACTTCTTAAAAGTAATTATTAGTATTGCCAAAATTAGTAATGCTGACAGAACACTAACCACAATAAAGTCAACTTCCGTCACATCTTTCATGTCCGTCATAAGTCGAGTGTTACCTGCACTGTATATTTCAGTGTCAAAGTTTTCTCCAATTAATTCGTCCATGCGAGTGGCAACAGCAAGTGCTTCTACACTTTCAGCTTCGCCCTTTACCATAATATTTATCATGGTATATTCCACACCGTCAATAGATGTGAAGAATTGAGATTTAGCCTGTTCAAGCATTGCAAGTTGGGCAAGCATATCAGCTGGATCTATAGGCACTGTTGTGTCTATTCCTGACATTATTGTATCAATTAAGAAGTAGTAACTGTTTATTGCTACTAAATTATCTTTAATAATTGGATCGTTTTCAATTTGTTTTAGGAAACCAAATTGTGCTTCATCAGAAACTTTTGGAACAATATATACTGACTGATTTCCCATTTCTTGTATTACAAATTCAGCACCAGTTGCGTTATCGTCAAATCCGCTGTCAATGTAGTTATATTGTAATTGTGAAGCCACAACCGCACTTGGAACTATTAGAACCGCCACAAGCACAAGTGCTACCCACTTGAATTTTGGAATCCATGCTCCTAGCTTGTTGAACTTAAAGTTGATATATCTGTGTGTAGTTTTTTCTGACCATTTGTTTAATATAATCATCAAACATGGTTGAATTATCATAACAGTAATAAAACTTAGGAACACGCCTTTTGCTAGACACAGTCCCAAATCAAAACCTAATTCAAAACGCATAGCAAATAATGCTACGAATCCTGCAATAGTTGTCATTGCTGATGCAAAAATTACTGAACCAGTCTTTTTGATTGCGATAATCATTGCATCGTTTATCGAATGATTTTCCTTTTCTTTCTCAAATGCGTGGGTTAGGAAAATGGAATAATCCATTGACAATGCAAGCTGGAGAATCGAGGCGACAGATATTGTAATAGTAGAAATCTGTGGCGTTAGGAAGTTTGTACCCATGTTAAATACTATACTAATTCCAATTGAAATTAGGAAAATCAAACAACTCATTAACGAACGAGAAGTTAGAAGCAAAATCAACGTAATAGCAATTCCTGCCATTGCGATAAATTTTGGTAAGTCACCAAGGGCACTGTCAAGCATTTGTTTGCTCATCATTGCAGTTCCACCAATATAAGTATCAAGGCTGTAGGTATTTTCGTAGGCAATAATTTTTTCTTCAAGAGCACCCATAACCACTGATGCACCGCCCGCTGCATTCACATCACCAAGGGCAATCAGCATTACGTAATAGCCTTTGCCGTTTTCGTCATATCTATAATAAGGCTCTACAATTTCTTGCACTGCTTCATCAGCTATTATTGGTTGACCTGAAACAATTTTTCCTTCTTCAACTTCTAATAAATCGCTAAAAGTTCCAAGCCACAAAATAGCTCCAACCCCATCAACACTCTCAAGCTCTTTCACAAGTTCAGCAGTTTGCTGAAAACCTTGTAAGTCACCTTCAATAGCTAAAAGCCCCTCACCTTCCACTCCAAATTTTTCACTTAGAATTTCGATAGTCTTTTTTGAACTACTATCATCTGGTAAGTAAACTGCTAAATCCGAGTTTACATTTGTGTTGAAAATTCCAACAACTGAAAAAACTAAAGCCACCACCGTTATAGCAACAACAGTCCACTTAAATTTTAATATTTTTCTAAATATCCTTTCCACAACTCAACCTCCGTACGTTAATTATGTAAATAATCACTTAATATGACAATTTTAAACGTTCATTTGATATTACCATTCTAATTTATTATATGATAAAAGTCAATCTAAATTTCATTAAATGGCATTTGAATTTGTGTTTGAAAACCCATTTAGAAATTATGTTAAAATCGTGCCACTTTCACATAATTTATCGTTGAAAATTCTACATTTATATGGTATTATATATTAATTAATAAAATAAATTATCATATGAGATATTTTTTCATAAATTATTATATTTTTCATTGAAACCTTAGGAGATATAGCCATGAAAACCAAATTAAAATCTATAGTTGCAATCATTCTTATAATTGCAATGACAATTTCCGCAACAGCTTGTGTGAGTGAAGTGACCGTTGCTAGCCCAGTTCCAACTAATATGCCAACAGCATCACCTTCGCCAATAGAAAGTGTTGATGACAACAAATTAGAATCAAGGGTAAATGCTTTTGATTTTGAATTAATTAATGTTGATGGAACTTATTCCACAAAACCAATTACTGGTGCGGAAAACCCACACTATATTGTTTTAAAATGGAATAAAGACAAAATGGGCAACCACTCTTTCAATGACATAAATAATTATATCGAGGTTTCCGTTGACTATACTGGTGACGGAAATAGTAGTGTTATAGAGAAAAAATATAAATCTTCTAGCAAAAATCAAGGTGATATTACTTTCGAAAAAGTGTATCAAGACAAGGACGGAAATTACACTTCCTCTTACCAAACTGGCGAAGTGTATCTAGGGCTTCCACTTTATACTAGCGGTGACTACACTGTGAATTTGTCAATAAATGTTCTTGATGATGGTTTTGATTATGCAAACGCTGAATCTACGCTTGTTGAATACGATACTATTGACCTTTCAGCTACTGGTTCAATTGAGAAAGCAATAGTCAATCTTACTACTTTTAACAACGTATACGTACAAGACCCTACTCTTGATGGACTTAATGCACTTGATATTGGGGAAAACGTTGTATTAAAATCTGATGAGATATTCATTACTGCAGGGGTTCCACTTTCACAAGCTGCCGTTTTAAATATATTAACTCCTGTTGGCTATTCAAGCGGTGAAATATATATTTCCTACACATATAACTATCCACTTCAACTAAATGAAATCGGAACTTCAGCTATGAACATCTCATTTAGAGAGAAAAGTAAGAGTTCCTCACCTAACATTAAAAATGAAATAATCCCAGAAACTGATTTAGTTTGGGCAAACTATCAATACCACCTTTTGCCTGCTAATGCCTACGTGATTTCTTCTTACGATTATCGAGAAGTAATGGACGTTGCAACATCGATTGCTGAAATACCATACTCAGATCCTGACGCATCAGCTGGCACTACCGACAGCGAGACTATCGCTAATTTGATTAGTAAACAAGTAGAAGAAATTCTGATTATTGACGGTTTCACAGCTGATAATGCACAATCTAATTCAGCTACTATCGGTGATTTGTTTAAGAACTTAATTGACAGCACACTTACTCCTGACAAAGAAGAAGAGCTGATTGTGGCTGCTTTAACTTCTATGAATGTTACTACTTTCCGCCATGATACAGTTATAAAGCAAATACAAAATGCTATGATGAACATAGAAAAAATACCTACTGGTTCATTTGATAAAGGCTTCGAATCACAAGCTACTTTGGCTTTTATGCGTTACTCACAATTATCACAAGCCCAACAAGCATGGTTCTCTAAAGGCAACAACAAAACTGCAACTGCTGATAATTTCGCCACAAGCAACCAATCAAACATTCAGCAATGGGCGAAAGATTATAGCGGATTAATCGCTATTGATCCTGAAAACCCATCATCATTACTGACTTTCTTGATTATGGCAAACAGCCAAGTTATGACTAAAAACCAAATCGCAACACTAACAATTCAATTCGAAAGTTTAGAATTGCCAACTGCTGAAAAGTTTGATGTTACCAATGAGTATCACATTAATTTAACTAAAAAAGCTATTGAATTTTACGAAAGTTTAAACGAAGCTGACCAAAACAGTTTCCTACGAACTGCTAACGCAACGGACTACAACAACGCTGAAACTCAGCTTCTTAACATAGAAGTTCAAAAAGTCATGGCTGAAATTTCCGCTCTTGACAATATGTACCGTACCCTTGCACCTAAGTACACAACTACTGGAAATATCATTTCAAATGACACAACAGCTATTAACACTAACAAACTTTATTTCTACGACACAAGCCCAACTTACGGCGGTGTTAAAGTATATATTGACAGCACGGAATTGCACAATCAAGCTAAAATAGTGCTAGATAGTTTTAATAAATTATCAGCTGAGGGACAAAAACAAATTAAGAATTTAGCACTTGTAAATACAGCTGATGTTGGTGCTTCCCCTTATCACCCTACTACTTTGCTTGATGGCGGAAATGGTACTGAGATTACTTATTACGGCGCTTTAACTGGTATTTACAACATGAATGCAGTTGTTGAAAACCTGAAAAAAGTTACTGACCACGTGGACATTTCTTCATACTACCACAAGGAAGTTAACGAACCAAAAGCTTACAGCAAAGATTCTTCTTTGGTTTTTGATAACTTAAATTTGTTGATTTACGGATATCAACCACTAACGAAAAGCCCACTAAATATTTTGAACTACAACAATCTTTCACTTGCGGTTTCAGCTCAAACTATTACCACTGACTTCTTTGGAAAAACAAGTGACACAGTTGGTTTTACTCAACATTTCGCAACTTCCGATATCGCTTACGCCACTATCTATGCACCGAAATACGTTGATGCGGTGATTGCTGAATACATTGCGTGGATTGATGTTCTTGTGGCTTTGGAAGAATATAAAGACAGTCAAATTTTACTTCTTTCCGATATGATTAAAACTGAATTTGCTTCAAAGGATTACTCTGACAGCGATTATTCCGTTGCTACCGATAAAAAGAACGGCGCTTTTGATATTATTGTTGGTGCGATTATGAACGAAATAAACATTGAGAAAAACACTTACTCCCAAGGGGCTCAGCAACCTGGATTTATTTACAACGCTCCCCAAACACTGCGTAATGCTGGTCCTTTTAAGATTGTAAATACTACTTTCCTTGAGATTCTAGATTACGAAAAGAAAATTACGCCAGAAGAAGCACAATCTGAATTTGACTCAATTTATGACATTTCAGAAGCGCTTGAATGGTATATCGAAGCATATCACTCCACTAATTTATCATGGGGCAAATAATTTAAAATTCAATAAATATGCAAAAAAACTGTTACACAATCGTAACAGTTTTTTTTATTTTCTTTATTTAATATATTAATTAATTTTCTAGAAATTATATAATTTCTTTGTTGGATATACAGGTTCGCAAGTGATTTGCACTTTTAGATTTCTAAGCATTTTTTCGTCCTCAGGTTGTAGCATAGCAGAAGAATGTGCTTCGCAATACTTTAGATCCTCAAGTTTTGTCAAGGCGTATTCCGCCGTTGAATTGGTTGCTTTACAAATACAAAGAGCAATTAAAGTCTCTTCTAAATTCAATCTTGCATTACTGTTTTTAAGGGTTTCTTTTAACTGAATAATCGGTTCGATAATTGCTGGAGATAGAAGTTTTATGTCGTCACGAATGTCTGACATTCTCTTGATTGCATTTAGAACGCATGATGCTGATGCAGTGAAAGTTGCAGTTTCACGACCAACGATTATTTCGCCTTTTGGTAATTGAATAGCTACCGCAGGTTTTTCGCTAGTTTCCGCTTTATCAAGTGCTGGTTGGACTACGTTTCTATCATACGCAGTAACGCCCAACTGCTTCATAAGCATTTGAATTCTTTGTACACTATCTTCTTCGCAAAGACCGATTTTGTGGTCACATAGAGTTCTGAAATAACGTCTAATCACTTCTTGTTTGGCGGCTTCTTCAACTACGTCATTGTCTTCTATAAAGAAACCAAGCATATTAACGCCCATGTCAGTTGGTGACAAATAAGGACATTCCTCGCCAGTTATTTTCTCAAGCATATTTTTCACTACTGGAAAAACTTCAAGGTCACGGTTGTAATTAACGGTAGTTTCGCCGTAAGCACTAAGATGGAAGTGATCGATCATATTCACATCGTTCAAGTCAGCAGTAGCAGCTTCGTATGCTATATTTACAGGGTGTTTTAGTGGTAAATTCCACACAGGAAAAGTTTCAAACTTAGCATACCCCGCAGTATTTCCACGTTTAAATTCATGGTACAGTTGGCTTAGGCAAGTACCTAATTTTCCGCTTCCAGGACCTGGTGCAGTAACGATAACAAGGGGACGGGTAGTTTCAATAAACGGATTTTGCCCATACCCTTCTTCCGAAACAATCGTGTCCACATCAACAGGATAACCTTTGGTTTTTCCATGAATATATACTCTCTCACCACGGTTTGTTAGATTGTTTTTAAAAGCAGTTGCGGAAGGTTGGTTTTCGTATTGAGTAATCAAAATTGCGCTAACATAAATGCCCATAGAACGCAAATTGTCCATTAGACGAAGCACGTCCACATCATATGTTATACCAAAATCAGCACGTATTTTTTTTCTCTCAATATCAGGTGCAGAAATACAAATAATAATCTCCATTTGATCTTGCATTTTTGTTAGCAAGCTCACCTTTGCATCAGGTTTGAACCCAGGCAAAACACGAGATGCATGGTAATCGTCAAACAATTTTCCGCCAAACTCTAAATACAGTTTACCGCCAAATTGTTCAATACGCTCCATTATTTTTTCGCTTTGTTTTTCAACATACAAATTATTGTTAAATCCAATTTTGAACATAATTTCTCCTATACTTTTAATTGCTATAATCACAAGAAAATGTCGCAACAAAACTTGTTACGACACCTATTTTAATTTTATATACGATGTAAAAAAGGGGTGAAAAATCTTGACACACTAAGTATGTCTATTGTTTTGCAGTAATTGGTATTACTCAAACTTTTTTTCACAGTTTTTAATCTCCTTAAATATGATAATCTACAGCTACACTTTTTTCCACAACGCTTTTCATGAATTTTTTCACAACAGTCAAGTGGAATGGGTCAGCATGATAATCAGCTAAATCTTCCAAATTATCAAAAGTAGTGACTAATGCTATATCGTAACTTCTCTCTGATGCTAAAAAGTCAATGCCAACTTCCACGCCTCTAAGCATAGTAACATTTCCTCTCATAGATAACAAAGTTTTTTGCACTTCCAACTTGTTTTCGCTGCTATTGTCTAGCAATTTATAACATACGATATGTCTAATCATAATTTCCACCTCACAATATTAATATATCTATTTTATATTATAATTACCTTTTCGTCAACCCTTTCCATAAAGATTTTTCAAAATTTCTTTTTTTATTTTTTCGCCACAACTAAATACTCCAAAACGCTACACTTGTTGAAATTTTCTTTTTAAATCATAAAAAAAACTACTAAAGAAAATTACTTTAGTAGTTCTTTTATTTCGTGTAAATAATTGAAAAATCTTTACTTGATTATAAGATATTTGATAAGAAAGTTTTTAGTCTTGGATGTTGTGGATTATTGAAAAACTCGTTTGGAGTATTTACTTCAGCTATTTTGCCTTCGTCCATAAATATAACTTTCGTGGCTACTTCTTTAGCAAAACCCATCTCGTGAGTAACAACCACCATGGTCATTCCGCCAACTGCTAGGTCTTTCATAAGTGCAAGAACTTCACCTACCATTTCAGGGTCAAGTGCCGATGTTGGCTCGTCAAAAAGCATAACTTCAGGCTTCATAGCTAATGCACGAACAATAGCTATTCTTTGCTTTTGACCGCCTGATAACATATTCGGATGCTCGTTTGCTTTTTCTTCTAAGCCTATTTTCTTTAACAAATCCATAGCAGTTTTTTCCGCTTCTTCTTTTGTTTCAAGTTTTAATTGCACAGGCGCAAGCATGATGTTTTGAATAACAGTTAAGTGTGGAAAAAGGTTGAAGTTTTGGAAAACCATACCCATTTTTTGACGGAAAGCGTTAATGTTGTTTTTGTTGTCATTAATCATTTCCCCATCAAGATAAATCTCTCCACCTGATGGAATTTCAAGTAAGTTCAGACAACGAAGCAATGTTGATTTACCACTACCAGATGCGCCGATTACTACAATTTTCTCGCCTTTAGCTATCTCAAAATCTATACCTTTCAAAACTTCTAATTCGCCGAAGTTTTTAGTTAAATTAATAATTTTAATCATAATATCACCTACTCCTTAAACCCTGTCGCCCTTGCTAAACTTCTTCTCCAACTTCTTTTGCACTTGCTCTAATCCAACAACTATTACTAAGTAAATAGCTGCTATAATTAAGTACGGTGCAGTAGCTGTGAAAATTTGTCCAGCAATAATTTCTGCCGAGTTAGTTAAATCCATAATACCAACCATTCCCACAATGGCAGTTTCTTTTACAAGAGCAATAAATTCGTTGAAAAGTGACGGAATAGAACTTTTTAATCCTTGCGGAACGATAACCATTCTCATTGATTGCGTCCAACTCAAACCTAAACTTCTACTTGCTTCCATTTGTCCTTTATCAACACCCATAAGTCCGCCCCTTAAAATTTCTGATACGTAAGCACCTGAATTTAATGAGAAAACAATGATTGCTACTACTACTTTTAACCCCATTGGAACAAGGAAATTAAAAATTATGAAGTAGGAAATGAAAAGCTGAACAACTACTGGAGTTCCACGCATAAGAGTTGTATAAGTGTTTGCCAACCAGCCTAAGATTTTCATAAATATATTATTCTTTGGTGCTACTTTAATTAAAGTTACAAGCAACCCAATGATAATACCTATAATACATGATGCTACCGC
The DNA here is from genome assembly GCA_947039455.1 of uncultured Clostridia bacterium. Taxonomy (GTDB): domain Bacteria; phylum Bacillota; class Clostridia; order Christensenellales; family CAMQZB01; genus CAMQZB01. The sequence continues at coordinate 71,807 of CAMQZB010000003.1, read as the reverse complement.
AATTAATAGCGTTGTGCCTAGACCTTCAATTAGCAATTCACTAAATGGTCCCGCTGTGGCTTTAGTAAAAGCCTCCCATATTCCAACAAAAAATTCGCCTATTTTTTCAAACATAATATGTCCCTAACCTTTTTTTATAATACTATTCAAATTAAATGCAAGGAGGAAGACTAAATCAGCCTTCCCATTGCAGTTTTATTATATGAAATTTATTTCTTTTCCTTAAAACTAAGCGTTTAAGTATTCGTCATACCAAGTGTAAACTTGATCGCTATCGTTTAGTTCTTTAATTACTTTGTTCACAGCTTCCATAAGTTCTGTGTTGCCTTTTTTAGTTGCAATACCATAAGATTCTTTTACGTCACCAACAGTAGCGTAATCCAATCCTAAATCTTCAGCACCTTCAGCTATAGCTTTAGCCGTAGCAAAATCAACAACAACATAGTCACAACCACCGCCAATATCTTGAGCAGCAATTAATGCGTTGTCATAAACAACAGTTTTAAGTCCAGCAGCTTCACTTTGAGTATATCCAGCTGATGAAATTTGTACACCTATTTTTTTGCCTTCAATTTCTGAGAAAGCTATGTTAGAACCAGAAACAAATTGGTCTTTTTTGAAAATAATTCCCATTCCGCCTTCAAAATATGGAGTTGAGAAATCAGCTTCAAGTAAACGATCTGCATCAATACTTAACCCAGCTGCTGCAATTGAGAAATCATTATTCTCAAGTGATGGCAAAATTGCTTCGAATTTTGCAACTTCAATTTTCAAGTCAGCACCAAGTTCATCGGCAATTAGTTGAGCAATTTTCATGTCAATTCCAACAATGTCTTTACCCTCATAATATTCAAATGGTTGAAAAGCTGGATCAGTGTAAACTGTCAATACTTTTTTCTCATCTTCATTATTTCCGCAACCTACGAAACTTGATAGTGCTAGTGTTAATACCAAAATAGCTATTAAAATCTTTTTCATTTCCTATACCTCTTTAAAATTTATTTTTCTTTTTTATTTCTTTTTAGATTATGTTATTATAATACACCACAATTTATAATTATGCAAGTGTTTTAAGGTGCTTTTTGAATATTTATTGCATATTTCTTTAAATTCTTTGATTTTATTAGCATTTTATACATTTATTATGAATAATCGTGTATTTTATACATTTTTATCGCTGTCAAATCCTTTAGTAAGCACTTCAAAAATTGTGTCATAGTCAATAGTGTTGTCCCAAACTAGTTCATCGTTTACAAAAAAGGCAGGAACATAGGTGTATTTATCTTTATACTTTTCAACCTTTTTTTGATCGTAGCGTTCTTCAAGTCTTTCAATGTGTATTGAATCAAACTGACGATATTCGTGAATTATTTGGTACATTAAACGTTCCGCAAGTTTGCAATCTTCTTCAAACTGCTCGTATATCATTACTATTTTTTTCATATTATTTGTTATTCTCCATAAAATTAGTTACTGTTTTAATTTTTCTTTTATAATGTATTAGTATTTTGGCAAATTCTTTGACACGTTACTAATATATATATGATATGTTATTTATATAAATTAGAAATAACTGATATTTTTTCTTGCATTTCTTCAACTATATGTTTTGGTTCAAGAATTTTTAATTTCGAACCAAAGGTCATACACCAGCTGTAAAAAGTTGGACTGATAGCAACTTTCACTTTGATTTCAAAGTCGTTGTTATACCCTTCATAGATTTTCACATCATCGCCAAATCTATCCAAAATCACGCCCACAAGAGAGTTATCCACAAGGAAAGAAACGTAAACTTCCTCACCGTAAAACATTGAAAACACTTTCTTTTGGTAGCTATCCACTTCAAGGGGTTGGTCAAGATCTGTGATTGGCATTGAGGAAATCCCAACTTCGGTCATTTTATCTACACGGTAATGTGAAAGATTTTTGTATTTATCGTTAAAGGCAATTAGATAATAATTCCCATCGGAAATAGCTAGACAAATTGGGTTGACCTTATATTTCTTCCCTTCCTTTCTGTAATCTTTTTCTTTTTTCACATTATAGTCAAAGTATCTAAAAAAAACTTTCCGATCTTTATCAATCGCTTCAGTTATTCTGTCAATAGAATAGTAAATTTGTTGATTGTTACGTTTTGGCACGCTTAAGCAAACCAGTTTATCATTTAATACTTTGCCGTGTATTTTTCCTGCAAGAAGAGATACTTTACGTGATAGAGAAACGGTTTTGGATTGGGACAAAAACTTAGCTGACATAACCGCGTCCATAAGTAATTTCACTTCCGCAATATCAAACTGCGAATCAAGCACGTAGTAGTAATTGCTTTTTTTCTTTACTGACAACACTTCATAGCCAAACTCATTTAGCTTTTTCATGTCCTCATACAAGGCTTTTCTCTCCACCAAAATATCAACTTTAGTAAGTCGCTCAATTAATTCATTAGTGGACATAGGATTTTCTTCGTCACTGTGGTTTTTCAAAATATCCCATATTTTAAGTAATTTGATTTTTTGATTTTCGTTTCTTGCCATAATTCACCTCATATTAATAAAATATATCACACTATTATTAAATATCATAGTGAAAAACCCTATTTTGCAAAAAACAGGGTAAACCATACTTGATTTACCCTGTTTTAATATTTTTATTTAATTTTTAATCTTAATTTCTTATAATTCTTCAATAGCTCTTGGTTGCACGAATTTCGTATAACCACCCGCACCATGTCTAACACAGGTTGAAACTCTTGATAAAGTTGCTGATGATATATCCGTTTCCGCTATTACTTGATTGTAAGTTTTCTTTTCAATCAAAAGTCTAGCTGCGCAAATTCTTTGTGCCATTTGCTCAATTTCGTTTATCGTACACAAATCTGATAAGAAATTTTTACAATCTTCTACGCTGTTAAGTTTAGATATTGTTTCGAAAAGTTCACTTTTCATAAATTCTAATTTACTGCTGTCCATAATAAAATCCTCGTTTTATAAATATTTCATTTCTATTCTAACAAGAATCTTTAAACAAATCAACAAAAAAGGCACACATTAACAAATTAATTTACTAAAGTGCCTATTTTTTTTGTATTTATTGGAATTTTCACTAAATTTTAGTGTTTATTGAAGTATTGTTTAAGAAAATTTTTGGTCTTTTCTGATTGTGGGTTTTCGAAAATTTCTTTCGGCGTACCTATTTCTTCAATAATACCCTCTGACATAAAGATGATTTTGTCCGCTACGTTTTTGGCAAATTCCATTTCATGGGTAACAATAATCATTGTATTATCAGGTGATTTCAAACCTTTTATTACTCGCAAAACCTCTCCAGTAAGTTCAGGGTCAAGTGCTGATGTTGGTTCGTCGAAGCACAAAATATCAGGACTAAGAGCCAAGGCACGAGCGATTGCAACACGTTGTTGTTGCCCTCCTGACAGCTGAAATGGATAAGCATCTATCTTTTCCGTCAATCCAACTTCTTCTAATATTTTCATTCCTTGTTGCTTGTTTTTCTCTGAAGCAATAGACAGCTCTACTTTAGAAATCTGCTTTTTCTTACATCGAGCTTTATCCGCCACATCAAGAGCTAGCGTGATATTCTTTAATATAGACAATTGTGGAAACAAATTAAAGGCTTGAAAAACTAATCCAAAGTGTAGTCTTTTCTCTCTCATTTCCGCATCATTACCTATTACGTCACCAGTTTTATATATGATTTCGCCGTCAACAATGATTTCTCCAGAGTCCGCTTTTTCCAAGAAATTAATACAACGAAGAAGTGTTGATTTTCCACTTCCCGATGAACCAATTACTGCAACAATCTCGCCTTTATTCAAAGAAAACGTAATACCTTTCAGAACTTCAACTGCTCCGAATTTTTTTGTTAAATTATTTATTTCTAGCATACATTTTTCTCCTTAATTATAGTAACTGAATTTCTTTTCAATTTTGTTTAGCCCAAGGGTTACGATACCGTTAAATACTAGGAAGAAAATTCCTGAGTAGAAAAGCGGATAAAGTATACCCGGAGAAGACATTAATTGTGTTGAAGATTTAATGATTTCCGTAAGCCCAATTACGCTTGCTAACGATGTATCCTTTACCAGTGTGATTACTTCATTACTCATTGATGGCACAATTTTTTTCGCCACTTGCAATAAAATTATATTCTTAAAAATTTGCGGTTTTGTCATACCTAAAACCATGCCCGCTTCATATTGTCCTTTCGGTACACCTTCAATTCCTCCACGATATATTTCAGAAAAATAGAAAGCGTAGTTTACTGCAAAGGCGATTATCACCGATGTTAGTTGTGAGCTTGCAGGTATTCCAAGAAACCCTGGAATATAGTATATTATGAAAATTTGTAGCATTAGTGGCGTACCTCTAACTATCCAAACCAAAATTTTCGATAGATATGCCAACGGTTTGAACTTTGACATTGAGCCAAAAGTTACTACTAACCCAAGTGGGATTGATATTAACAAAGTCAGTGCAAATATTAAAATATTTGTCCAAAAACCTTGTAATAATATTATTGTAACATCAAAAAACTGTTCCATTTATCTTTACACCAAACACAAATCTTCAAGTCCCCACTTTTTAGCTATTTCAGCCAAAGTGCCGTCCTCTTTTAGTTCCAACAATGCTTCATTGATTTTTTCAGTAGTATCAGAATCTTTTCTCGCACCTATTCCGTACTCTTCACTAGCCAACTCCAACCCTTCAACTATCATCAAATCTTCAGCAATACCGTTTTCAGTTTGAGCTAATAAATAATTTACCACTACGTAATCCATAACAGCAACATCAACATAACCAAACTGTAATTCTTTTAAAATAAGTGGGTTTTGATCAAGAGTTTTTAGATCGTTGTCTTTCATAAACTCGTTGCTTGCAATAGCACCCATAGCCGTTGAACCCGCTTGCGCCATTGTTTTAGCACCCTTCATAGATTCAAAAGTTGTATATTTTTCTGCGTTCTTTTTGTTGATAACAACCACTTGCTGATTTTGCATGTATGGAATCGTGAAGTCAACCATATTTTCACGTTCAGGAGTGATTGTGTAACCATTCCAAATTAAATCGATAGTCTTTGACTTTAGCTCCAACTCTTTCGTTGTCCATGTGATAGGTTTTAGAACAATTTCAATTCCAAGTTTTTCCCCAACAGCCATCGCTAAATCTAAATCAAACCCCACGTCTTTTTTAGTTTCCAAATCCACAAAACCCATAGGTGCAAATGCGTTGTCATACCCCACAATAAGTGTTCCCTTTTCAACAATATAATCCCAATCACTAACTTCTTCCCCACCGCAACCTGTCATTCCAAGTGCCATTGTGAACACCATTCCAATTACCAACACAAAACTTATAACGCTTTTTTTCATTTCCATTACCTCTCTTATTTTTATATTACCTTTAATTTCAATTATTTTTTATTTTCATTTATTATTACACTCATTATACTTTACTTCGCTAAAGAAGTAAAGTGATTTTAACTACTTTCTTAAAATATTTTTAATTAATTTTGATGAAGAAAAAAGTTCCACTAAAACTAGCAGAACCTTTTTATCTTTTGTATATTGTGTCATCTTGTTTCGAAACTACATTATCTTTTGTAAATCAGTAAATCTTCGCAAATTTACTTTCATATGTAATTAAGGGGAAAAAATATACGTATTCATTTGTACCTTTAGGGACACACTTCATTCGTACTATCACATTATAGCATCAATATCGGACGGTGTCAACTATTTCCGTCCAATATTGTACATAATTTCTTTATGAGGTGTATACCATGAATGATAGAATTTGTTTTAATATTAGGCTCACTGAATTAATGGAGGAAAACGAGTTAACTCCAACAATTCTTGCTAACGCGTTGGGAATTAATTCTTCCGCTGTATCTAAATGGGTATTACACAATTCAGATGTTACTTTGTCTACATTAATGACACTAAAAAACTACTTTAATTGTTCTATAGAATTTTTATCTGGAAGAATTGAAATTGATACTGAAACTATGAAATTTATTGAGTATAATTTTTTAAATTCATTAAAAATTAATTTAAAAGAAAAAGAAATTACTGAATACAGAATGATTAAAACTCTAAAACTTTCCAACAATCTTATACAAAATTGGAAAAAAGGTGGTGAACCAAGATTATCATCACTATCAAAAATATCCGATTACCTAGAATGCACCCTTGACTACCTAGTGGGTCGCGTACGCTAACTTACACAAAAGAAAACTTATTACCCATAAAATAAAACCAAAAACCACCAAGCTATAAGCATTGGTGGTTTTTCAACTATAAAAAGCGAATCTCGCTTAAAAACAAATCATGACCCCACAAATAAACTCGATGGGCAAAGAAAAAGTTCCTTTTTCGGGTCAAGGGGAGAAACCCCTTGTGGGGTCAAGGGGCAAAGCCCTTGTGGGGTCAAGGGGAGAAACCCCTTGTGGAGTTTGAGGCTAAGCCTCATATCACTTACGAACCAACAAAATTAATCGTTGATATTATGTGCAATACGCCATTGTTTAACTGAATTGTGGATAGTTTTTTCTTTAGCAGAAGAACCGTATTTATCAACATCAACAACGTTACGTTTGTCATGAGTTAAGCACAAAGCGCCGTTTACACAACCACCGTCGCACGCCATACCCTCGAAGAAGTTTGCCGTAGCTTTTCCAAGTTTTAGTTTAAGCAAATTCACCTTACATTCAGAAATACCGTTCATTTGAATAGGCTCTAACCCTTGAATGTTTTGTTCATTAGCGATATTAGTTAAGCCTTGAACGATACCGCCTGATCTTGCAAAAATTCTACCATAGAAAGAGGCATCGTCAAGAACAGTTTCTTCTAGATGAGCAACATCGATTTTTCTTGCTGACAAGAACGCTTGCAATTCTTCAAAAGAAAGAACATAATCAATCATTCCTTCAGTTTTCGGCAACTGATGTTCCTTTTTCTTTGATGAGCAAGGCCCGATGAATACGCATTTGGCAGTAGGGTCTTTCGCTTTAAGCAACCTTGCCGTTTCAATCATTGGTGATGGAGTATGGCTGATATATTGCACAAGTTCAGGGAAGTGTTTTTCAATATACATAACAAATGACGGACAGCAAGAAGTAGTCAAAATACCTCTTTCTTGCCATTCAGCAGCTTCTCTGTACAAAGTAATATCCGCACCAAGAGCAGCTTCCACCACTTCACAGAATCCAAGTTGATGAATACCTGTAACGATTTGCTCGATTTTCGCATGTTTAAATTGTGACACGATAGAAGGGGCAATAACTGCATAAATTTTGTAGTTTTTGCTGTTGTCTGAGTCGTTTAAAAGTTTAATAACATCAGTGATTTCCGACTTATCTTGTATTGCACCAAATGGGCACATGTACGCACATTTTCCACACTCAATACACTTATCATTGTCAATATCAGCCCGTTTGTCCGCGTCCATGTTGATTGCACCAGCTGGGCAAGCAGCAATACATGGTCTGTGCATTTTAATTATAGCACCGTATGGGCAAGCGTTTACGCATTTTCCACATTCAATACACTTTTTCTCATCAACTTTAGCATGCAAATCTTTATCAAAAGTAATTGCATCTTTAGGACAACTCTCTTGGCAAGCGTGAAGCAAGCAACCACGACAGGCAGGCGTAACGTAAATTCCACCAGCTGGACATTCGTCGCAACCTATTTTTATAACTTCAATTGTGTTAGGATTGGTTTTGTCACCGCCCATCACAATTTTCATTCTCTCTTGCAAAATTGCACGTTCTTTATATACGCAACAACGCATTGTAGAAACAGGTCCTGGAGCGATATGCTTTGGAATATCCACATACATTGTAGCAGTAGTTCCTGCATCTATAGCTCTAATTATCGCTCTTATAGTTCTATATTTCAGAACTTGTATCTGAGTATCAAATTTATTGTTTTTTGCCATTGTTTTCTCCTCATATCTTCAAATCTATCATACTTTTCCACATATCATTCAGATAAATAGTTAAGTAATCGCCTATCTATACTCTTATTCGTTATAATTTTAACAAAATGCATTTTTTTTGTCAAGCAATTACTCAAATTATCATATAAATTAAACAAAATTCTATAGAAATATAGCATTTTTCAATAATTTTGGTTGTTTTTAGGGTAGTTTTCGGTAATTTAACAAAAAAAACAGCGTAAACAAATTAATATTTACGCAGTTTTACTATATATTAATATAACATTTAGGAAAGATTTTTATTATGCCTAACAAGTTACAATAAATTTTATTTGCTCATATCTCAAGATCCAACATAGGTTGCTTTCGCTTGCGTTGATTATGTTGTCAAGAGATGTTAAGTGAAAATAGAGTTTTTCGCTGTATGAACTTTGGTCACCAGAAAACTTATCTTCTAGCTGTTTTTTCAATATAGAAACCTGCGCTTTCACTTGTTCTTCAGTGATTGCTTTAGATTCGTATTCCATAGCTAGCCCGTATAATTTGTTTGCGATATCAAAAATTTCTTTCTTGAAATCGTCATTTGTTACGCTGTCGAACTCCACTCCATATTTCATTACGTCACTTCCTTGATTTTTATTTGCCACTTCTGTTGCGTCTTCTTTGTTTTGATAAGCACAAAGTGTTACATAAAATTTCTTGTTTTTTTCAATTACATAACCTGCTCCACCTGACATTTTCACTGTGGTTGCTAAAGTTTTCGCTTCGCTCATTGAATTTCCAACGTGGTTATACACGATGTAGTATTCTTGGCTTGCAACCGTTGTGGAAGTTTGAATTACTCCGCCGAACATTGATAGGACTAAAATGCAAAACACTATTGATAAGAAAATTCCGAAGTCGTATTTTCTCAAAGATTTTGACCGTCTTTCGCTGATTGGTAAATCATCCAATAGCCTTTTTCTTGTGGTTTTGCAAAATCAAGTGGTACCCATTGTGCGTTTTTGTTCAACTCTTTTGGCGGTGTACTTGCGTAAGTTCCTTCCACTCCATAGCCTATGAAAACCACTTCTTCACTATCAGTCAGAAGTCCCACAGAATAACTTTTTCCGCTTTCATCATAGGTTACTTTCACCCATTTTGATGATGGAATTATCTCGTTCAGATATGCGTCCTCTTTAAATGTTTCAAACAAATGATCAAGCTGTTCTTTAATTTCAAAATAGAAATCCGCTTTTTCATCATTATTTTTCTTTGTTTGATCCTTGAAATCATATTTTGGCATTGCTGGTGCAGGCTTTTCTTCAATTTGTGGTTTGTTCATATCAGGAATTACTGCGTCGTTGTGGTTATGATTTTCATGGTGATGGTGTCCTTCATGATATGCTGTCATATCATGTTCTGCACCACCCATTTCTGAACAAACAGTGTCCATTGGACATCTTTGTGGCTCAAAATAAGTGCTAGGTTTTTGACACAGTGGCGATTCATGGCGTGTTGGGCATTCATTATATGGATAGAATCCGTTCATTGGAACTTCACCATTTATTGGACAATTTTCCATTGGTGGTTTACCAAACATTGCAGGAACTTCCATGGGAATTTCGCCAAACATTGGACGCTTTTGCATTGGAATATCATATGGCGGACATACTGTATCCATAGGACATTTTTGTGGTTCGATATAATCAGTAAGCGGTCTTTCATAATTTGGACACGCTGTATCCAAAGGACATCTTTGGGGTTCGATATAATCAGTAAGCGGTCTTTCATAATTTGGACATGCTGTATCCATAGGACATTTCTGTGGTTCAATATAATCAGTAAGCGGTCTTTCATAGTTAGGACACGCTGTATCCATAGGACATCTTTGGGGTTCTAATCTTCCGCTATGGCAGTTTTCTTTTTCATAAGAACAATCTTCTTTTTTGCCACAGTTTTTTTCAACAGCACTCGTTTTAGCATTCTCTTTTTCATTATCACTCAACCTATTTTCGTTATTTTTATTTCTTAACATAACGGTTTCAACAATCTTTTCAGCGTCTTTCGCTACATCTTTTGGAAGCTCGTTTTCATAGTAATTATATGTAGCAACCTTGCCTTCAAAAGCGTCAAGGTCGGAAGAAACTTCAGCGAAGAAATTCTTTTCGTCCCTTACATACTCGTTCATGTACTTAATAAGTTGCGGATTTGGATAAGCAAATCTTGAAGTATGACCCTTTGCAAGAACATTTCCGTTTTTCACACATGAACAGCTATATTCTGAACACTCAAAATCCACTTTGGCCGTTTCAGTTGGTGAAATTTTTAAAAAGTATACTTTTCCGTTATTAAAAGTGAATTGCAAGTAATCGAATTTAGGAATACGAAGTCCGCAAGAAACTTTTGATTGCCCGCCCATATTTTCTAAATTTACAATACCAAGAACCTTGCTCTGCGTTTCGTCTCTCATTACCACCGTTAGTTTAGCGTATTTCATATAAAATTCTCCTTGAAAAAATTGCTATTTTTCTTTTTATTAATATATACGCACTAACACTCTAAAATATAACCTTTTCAACATTATATTAACAAAATAAAAAAACGGCTTATTCAAAATTACTTGAAAAAACCGTTTTGTGTTTGTATATTAATTGTGAAATTTTATTGTAATTATAAATCCAATATTGTTTAAACTAATTTACATTACAATATCTATTGAAATTTACTTTTTCTCAAATCCGTTAGGGTGCATTTCTTGAAATTTATAGCTTGATTCGCACATTGATTCAATGCCGAACTCCGCTTTCCAGCCAAGTTCTTCAAGAGCTTTTTTAGGGTCAGCATAACACTCTCCAATGTCCCCTTCACGCCTTTTACAAATTTCGTAAGGAATAGAAAAACCACATGCTTTTTCGTATGCGTGAATAACATCAAGAACGCTGTAACCAATTCCTGTTCCAAGATTGTAAACTACCAAACCGCAATTTGCCTCTAGTTTCTTCAAAGCAAGTAAATGACCTTTGGCTAAATCTACAACGTGGATATAATCACGTACACCTGTTCCGTCGTGAGTATTATAATCATCGCCAAAGACGGATAATTTATCACGTTGCCCCACCGCCACTTGGGCAATGTATGGCACTAGATTATTTGGAATACCGTTAGGAACTTCGCCGATTAATCCTGATTCGTGAGCACCGATAGGATTGAAATAACGAAGCAATGCCAGATTGAAATCTTTATTCACATGACAATAGTCCATTAAGATTTTCTCAATAAACAATTTCGTTGTGCCGTACGGATTAGTAGTTCCGCCAGTTGGGAAATTCTCGTTGATAGGCATAGATTCAGGAGTTCCGTATACTGTTGCGGAAGAACTGAAAACCAAGTTTTTCACCCCTGTTTTACTCATAGCTTCAACCACGCTGATTACTGAATTAATGTTCACATCATAATACATAATCGGTTTATGAACACTTTCTCCAACTGCTTTTAACCCAGCAAAGTGGATAACAGCATCTACTTTTTCTTTTTGGAATATAGCAAGAGTTTTAGCTTTATCGCACAAATTTTCTTTGTATGCTATCACTTTTTTTCCTGTGATTTTTTCTACTTCCCCAAGCACAAGAGGGGTGCTATTTGAGTAATCGTCAACGCAAACAACTTCATGCCCTGCATTTAGCAATTCAACCATAGTGTGAGATCCAATAAACCCTGTTCCACCTGAAACTAATACTTTCATAATCTAATCCTCCTAAAATTTTCCGTTGCCTTTTTGTTCTATTACTTTTATTATAACAGCAAATTCTCCATTTGTTAAGCAATTTATATTGATATAACAAGTATTTCGCTTTATATTGTCGAATTACTATAAAAAAAATAACCAACATAAAAAGATATGTTGGTTATTGGTTTTTTGTTTGGATTTTTTAGTACTAAATTTTTGGAATGATTACACCGTAATGATCGTCGTATCTCTTATAAAGTACTTGAACGCTATTACTTTCTTTATCTAAGTACACGTAAAATTCGTGACCAGACATATCCATTTCATACATTGCGTCCTCAATGTTCATTGGTTTTAATGCAAACTCTTTTACTTTTACTAGAGTTTCATTTTTATCTTCAAGAATTGGGTCGTAAATTCTTTCGTTCTCAACTATTGGATTAATCTTCACTTTTTCAGCAAGTCTGCCTTTGTGTTTAATAATTTGTTTTTCAATTTTCGGCAAAACCTTGTCTACTGCGTCATACATATTGTCCGCTATTGACTCCGCCGTCAAAAATGATTTGCCAAAGTTTAGTTGCAATTCCATTTTGCACTTAGGTCCTTCACTCTTTAAATATACCTTTACAGGGATATCGTCGCTGAAATATTTGTTAAATTTCTCTAACTTCTTCTCAATAATTTCTTGAAGTTTGTCAGTGACTGGATAATTTCTTTTGTTAATAATTTCGATTCTCATGTTGTGCCTCCTAGGTTTGCAAGTTTATACTAAAGGAAGAAAAAACTTTCTTTAGTTAATAGTATTATATCATACTATTATGCAAAAAGGAATATCTATGTGAAAAATACCTTAAATTTTGTTGAATTGCAATTTATTATCATAGCAATCAATAAGAACTTTATCGCCAAAAGCAATAGTTCCTCGCAGTATTTCCTCACTTAATCGGTCTTCAATAAGACGTTGAATAGCACGACGAAGAGGTCTTGCGCCATAGGCTTGGTCGAACCCTTCACTCACGAGTTTTTCTTTAGCCATTGGAGTAATCTCAATTATCACGTCTTTAGTACGCAATCTTTTCGCTAAACTTCCAATCATTAAATCAGCAATACTACCGATTTCGTCCTTAGTAAGTTTATGGAAAACAATGATATCGTCCACACGGTTTAGGAATTCAGGTTTAAAATTGTCTTTCAATGCTTCAAATATTTTATCTTTCATAGAATCGTCTTGTGCACTTTCTGAACTACCGCCAAACCCAAGAGTTCTCATAGTAGTAATTTCAGATGCACCAGCATTTGAAGTCATGATAATAATAGTATTTTTGAAATCAATCACTCTGCCCTTGCTGTCAGTTAATCGTCCGTCCTCAAGAATTTGAAGAAGAATATTAAAAACATCAGGGTGAGCTTTTTCTATTTCGTCAAAGAGCACAACTGAATACGGTTTTCTTCTAACCTTTTCAGTAAGTTGACCATTTTCGTCAAAGCCTACGTATCCAGGGGGAGCACCAACCATTTTTGAAACGGAATGTTTCTCCATGTATTCACTCATGTCAATTCTTATCATAAGATTTTCGTCACCGAAAACCGATTCCGCCAATGCTTTCGCTAGCTCGGTTTTACCAACACCAGTAGGGCCTACGAAAATAAATGATCCGATAGGACGTTTTGGGTCTTTCAAACCTGCTCTGGCTCTTCTTATAGCTTTTGAAGTGGCAACAACTGCTTCCTTTTGTCCAACTACTCTATCATGTAATGTCTCTTCAAGATTCATTAATTTATCAGCTTCGCTTTGAGTAAGTTTCATTACAGGAATAGAAGTCCAAAGAGCAACGATAGCTGCGACGTCATCAGCGTAAATAGAAGCACCTGTGTTAGTTCTCTTAGAGTCCCAATCACGTCTTAGAGCCTCGATACGAGATTGAACATCTACAATTTCCCCTTGCAATCTTCCTGCTTCGTTAAATTCGTTTTTACGAATAGCGTTGCGTTTTTCGTTCTCTAGGTTCTCTAAAGTATCACTTAGTTGATTAAAATTAGGCGGAGTAGTAATGTTGTCAAGTCTAGCTCTTGAACAAGCCTCATCAATTAAATCAATAGCTTTATCAGGTAAAAATCTATCAGGAATATACCTGTCAGAAAGTTCCGCGGCTGCAATTATCGCATCGTCAGTAATCACTACTTTGTGGTGAGCTTCGTATTTATCACGTAAGCCCTTAATGATTTCTATAGACTCCAAAATACTTGGTTGATCAACTGTTACTGGCTGAAATCTACGTTCAAGTGCAGGATCTTTCTCAATATATTTGCGGTATTCGTCAATAGTTGTTGCGCCGATAGTTTGTAATTCACCACGAGCTAACAAAGGTTTCAAAATCTCCGCTGCGTCCATTTTGCTTTCAGTAGAAGCACCTGCCCCAACTATATTATGTATTTCGTCAATGAAAATAATGATATTTCCACGAGTTTTCACTTCATTTAAAAAATCTTTCAAACGTTCTTCAAAATCGCCACGGTACTTTGTTCCAGCAAGCATTCCGCTGATATCAAGTGAGAAAACAATTTTGTCACGCAACAATTCAGGAACTTGCCCCTTAACTATTTTTTGTGCAAAACCTTCAATCACCGCTGATTTACCAACACCCGGTTCTCCAACTAATACTGGGTTGTTTTTAGTACGCCTTGACAAAATTTGAATAATACGTTCAACTTCTTTTTCACGACCAATAACTGGATCAAGTTTCCCTTCTTTAGCTAGTTGGTTTAAGTCGATACCGAATTTTGAAATTCCTTCATCTTTAGGTTGATTTTGCTCATTATTAGAAACATTTGGTTTAGCTTGTTGGGAATTCATGTTGTAATTTCCACTTTTTTGCTCATTAGGAAACCCTTCAGTATTAAAGAAATCTTTCGCCATTTGTTCCGCTATTCTGTTTTTGTTAAAGACACCGAAATTGTCGTTTAAGTCAATTTGAAGTTTAATACCCAATTCGTTTTCTAATCCTTTCACAACGTTTTCTAAAGACACCCCAATTTTTTCAAGTATCTTCACCGCTGTACATTCCATATCAGAAACTATTCCAAGAAGTAAATGCTCCGTTGCAATGTATCCACCGTTTGTGGCAACAGCGAAACCGTTTGCGGATTCGAACAAGTTTTTTGCACGAGGAGTGTAACCATTGATGTTATAATCAACGTCAATTGTGCCTTTTAAACATTCAAAAAAAACATCTATGTTTAAACCACTAGACAACATAATTTTTCTAGCGATACAGTCGGTAGAGAGCAAACCTGACAAAATGTGCTCCGTTCCCTTATATGTAATATTGGCGTTTTTAATTACTCTATCCGCCATAGCAAGAGCATTGTTCGCCCCTGAAGAAAATTTATACATTAACCTATTCTCCTTTTAAAAAAACCAATAATTTTATCAGCTTTATAAAAATTTCTCATGAATTTCACTTTTCAATTATTATAACATACTTTATTTGATTGTATAGTATTTTATCAATATTATTTTGAAAATTATTGCGTAATTAATGTTATTTTCTAATTATTTACTCAAACTAATATTATATATAGGAAAAATCGTTTGGATTACAAACGTGTATTTGATATAATATTAGTAACTTAAAAAAGGAGATTGTGAGATTATTTATGGAAAGAGTAATACTTCATTCAGATTTGAATAATTTTTACGCATCGGTTGAGGGGCTTGACAACGAAGAATATCGTGTTAATCCCATGGCTGTTTCTGGTAACCCTGAAATGCGTCACGGCATTATTCTTGCTAAAAATAACATCGCAAAAGCCTTAGGCGTAAAAACTGGTGACACTATTTGGCAAGCGGAAATGAAGTGTAGAAACATCATGCTTTGCCGTCCCCACTTTGAAAAATACTCCCATTATAGTAAAGTAGTTCGTGAAATTTACTACACTTTCACCGATAAAATCGAAACTTTCGGTTTGGACGAATGTTGGCTTGATGTTACTGGTTCACAAAAATTGTTTGGTGACGGGGAAACTATTGCTAATTTAATTCGTGAAAAAGTGAAACGTGAAACTGGTCTTACTGTATCAATCGGTGTTTCATATACAAAAGTTTTTGCGAAACTTGGAAGTGACATGAAAAAACCTGACGCTGTCACTATTATTACTAAAGAAAATTTTAAAGAAAAAGTATGGCCTGTTCCTGTTGAGGAAATGCTGAATATTGGAAAAAAAACTAAGTTAAGATTGCGAAATCTCAACGTATTCACCATTGGCGATCTTGCTAATACCCAGGAAAAACTGCTACTTTCCCACTTTGGAATTATTGGTAGTCGCATGAAAAAAGATGCCATGGGAATTGAGGAAGGGGAAGTTCTTGTTTTTGACAAGCATACTCCCATCAAGTCGGTGGGAAACGGTATCACCACTCGCCGTGACATGAAAACCAACGACGATGTGCGAAGCGTAATTTTCTATCTTGCGGAAATTGTAGCTAGTCGACTTCGTCAATACGGTTTTTGTGGTACTGGCGTTTCAATCGCTATGCGTGACACTGCTCTTTCTACCATTTCACGTCAACAAGTACTGAATTATCCCACTAACTCAGAAAAAGTAATTGCAACTGAAGCCTATGAATGTTTTTTGAAAAACTACAATTTGAACCATCTTTTGCCACTTCGCTCAATCACTGTTCAAACATACAACCTAGTTTCCGACGGTTTCAGCTTTCAACAATCATTGTTTGACACAGCTATTGACAATTTCAAAGAAGAAAAACTAGGAAAAAGCCTTGATGTCATACGTGATAAATTTGGTTTTGAAAGTGTAACAAAAGCATCTTTTATCAGTAACGACCTTATCGCCTCCTCACACAAAAGCGACGATACGCTACCATTTCAACGGAATAATCGGTGATGTTTATTATACATTTCGCATTTTATGGTATTTTATCTTAATATTTTCTATTTTTATTAACACAGTAGGTTTCTTGACCTATATTAGTACTTTTGACCTAAAATACTTATAATATTATTTATGAATTACATTGAAGAATTAAGACAATTAATGGCAAGCCAAAATTTAAGTCAGCAAAAACTTGCTGACATTTTAGGCGTTAATCAAACTACCGTAAGCCAATGGCTCCTTGGAAATAAGAAACCAACTTACGATAATATCATGCTAATCTATACAAAATTCAACATTACTCCTAACGAATTGTTTGGGGTAAACGGAAATATTCTTTAGATTTACTGTACATTTACTATTATTTTTATGGAAAATCTGTTTTTTTTACGTTATCATATACGGAAAATGTTGACTTATTTTCACTACAATTATATACTATATATAATTAAGAAATTTAATTTGAAGAAAATATCGGAGGGACAATAAGATGTCTAATAAAAGAGCTGTCACTATGGATAAATTAACTGCACTTTGTAAAGGTCGTGGTTTCATTTTCGCTGGTAGTGAAATTTATGGCGGTTTAGCCAATACTTGGGATTACGGTCCTTTAGGTGTTGAGCTTAAAAACAATATCAAAAAAGCTTGGTGGAAGAAATTCGTTCAAGAATCTCCTTACAACGTTGGGCTTGATGCTGCAATTTTAATGAATCCAGAAACTTGGAAAGCTTCAGGGCATTTATCTAATTTCTCTGATCCATTGATGGATTGCAAATCTTGTAAAGCACGTCACCGTGCCGACCAATTAATTGAAAACTATATGGCAAAACACAACTGCCCTGAAAATTTAGGCGGTTGGGATAATGCTAAAATGGCTGAATACATAGCTGAAAAGAAAATCCTTTGCCCAGTTTGTGGCGTAGCTGACTTTACTGCTATCAGAAAATTTAACCTTATGTTTAAAACTTTCCAAGGTGTAAACGAAGACACTGCCGCTACTATTTATATGCGTCCAGAAACGGCTCAAGGTATTTTCGTAAACTTCGCCAACGTTCAACGTGCTTCAAGAAAGAAACTTCCTTTTGGTGTTTGTCAAGTTGGTAAATCTTTCAGAAACGAAATCACTCCTGGAAACTTTATCTTCAGAACTCGTGAGTTTGAACAAATGGAACTTGAATTTTTCTGCAAACCAGGCACTGATCTTGAATGGTTTGATTACTGGAAAGACTTTTGCAAAAACTGGTTGCTAAACCTTGGAATTTCTGAGGCTAACTTGAAACTCCGTGACCACGAAACTGCTGAGCTTGCTCACTACGCAAAAGCTACCACTGACTTTGAATACAACTTCGCTTGGGGTTTCGGGGAACTTTGGGGTATAGCGGACAGAACGGATTTCGATCTTAAATGTCACCAAGATGCTTCAGGAAAAAGCCTTGAATACGTTGATCCTGAAACTAACCAAAAATTCACACCATACGTTATCGAACCTTCACTAGGAGCAGACAGAGTTCTTTTGGCTTTCCTAACTGAAGCTTATGACGAGGAAGAATTGGAGAACGGGGACGTGAGAACTGTTATGCACTTCCACCCAGCATTAGCGCCTTATAAAGTTGCAATCTTGCCACTTCAAAAGAAGTTGGGCGAAAAAGCACGTGAAATCTATGCAGAACTTACAAAATATTTCCCATGCGACTACGACGAAGCTGGTTCTATCGGCAAACGTTACCGTCGTTGTGACGAAGTTGGAACGCCTTTCTGCTTAACAGTTGACTTTGAATCTCTTGAAGACGGTGCAGTCACTATCCGTGATAGAGACACTATGGTACAAGAAAGAATTGCCATCGCTGATCTAGTAAAATACATCGGTGACAAAGTTTATTTCTAAACTAAATTATTAATATAAGCCATCTCATTTTTTTGAGATGGTTTTATTATATATTAGTATGCTATTTTTTTAAAAAATTTCAGAAATGCAAAGAAAATCCGTTTAATTTTTGTTATAATTTAGGCTAATTGTTCTATGTATTTTATTTTACAAAAGTAAGATAATTGTATACAATACTTCAAGTGGCTAAATAGTTTACATAATATTCTATATTAATAATGGGTTTTTCCTATTTATCAATAAATTACTTTACAAAATAGAGAAATTAACGTAAACTATACAAATATAAAAATAAACAAAAAAATGGAGAAAAGAAATATGGGATACAGAATAACTACTGACGCTTGTTCAGATTTAGATTACAACTACACAGTTGAAAATAACATCACTGCACTTCCTCTTGAATATACACTTAATGAAAAATCTTACGTGGGAAGTTTGGAAGCAACTCAAAACTGCAAAGAATTTTACGAGCTTGTAAGAGCTGGTGGCATGCCAAAAACTTCTATGATCAACTCAGAAACTCATAAAGATTACTTTGAGAAAATTTTGAAAGAAGGAGATGACATCTTGCATATTTGTTTTTCTTCATCACTTTCAGGAACTTATCAAGGTGCTGTTTTAGCTGGTAAAGAACTTGAAGAAATGTACCCAGAAAGAAAAGTTATGGTTGTTGATTCACTTTGTGCTTCAATGGGTCAAGCTCTTCTTGTTTATAAAGTAAACAACTTCAAAAATACTGGTGCTTCAATTTCTGAGGCTTTCGATTTCGCTGAAACTCTTAAACACAAAATCGTTCTTATGTTCACTGTTGACGATCTGAATCACCTACAACGTGGTGGTCGTGTTTCAAAACTTGCTGCAGTATTTGGTACTATGCTAAAAATTAAACCTGTTTTGCACATGGATAAAGAAGGAAAACTTACGCCAGTTGGCAAAGTTAAAGGTCGCAAAAAAGCACTTTCTGCTCTAGTTGATTCTATGGTAGAGAAAATGAAAGGCTTCGAAGATGAAAATGATATTTTCTTTGTTAGTCACGGCGATTGCCTTGAAGATGCTCAATATGTTGCTGATAAAATTGTTGAAGCAACGGGTATTAAAGATTACAAAATCAACTTTATTGGTCCAGTTGTTGGAACTCATTCAGGTCCTGGAACTGTTGCTCTTTTCTTCGTTGGTAACCCTAGATAATTTTCCATTAACTTTAAAATTAACTTAAATTGCGAAAATTAGATTAAATTCAAAACCGCCCCTAGCAGACACAATCTGTAAGGGCGGTTTTTTTTATTAGTAGTTCGCTGATTTTTTTTACAGAGTTTTAATTTTTTTTTGTATCTTCATAATTACATAATGGCAATCCTAATATATATATATGTATCTTCATAATATCATATTGGTTATTATAATTATATTTGTGAATTCATAATCACATAATCGTTAATACAATTATATTTATCACTACATATAACATTCGTATTATAATAATTCAGCACTTGTTTGCCTTACAAAAAAAAATAAGCCTAGCACCAAAATGCTAGGCTTATTTAAATTCAATATTAAAATATGATTATCTTTCGTCAAGTGATTTGTATTTTTGACGTTTACCAACAGCGATATAAGCTGGACGAATAATTTTTCCGTTGTTCGCCATTTCTTCCAATCGATGTGATCCCCAACCTGGCATTCTTCCAATTGCAAAAATCGGAGTAAATAGTTCAGGTGGAATATCAAGAAGTTTATAAAGGAAACCGCTATAGAAATCTACGTTAACAGGCACGCCTTTATAGATTTGTCTTCTGTCCGCAATAACTTCTGGTGCTAATCTTTCAATCTTTTTGTAAAGGAAATAATCCTCCTCCATACCTTTAGCTACCGCAAGTTCCTCAACTAATTTTTTCATAATTTCAGCTCTTGGATCTGATTTAGAGTAAACCGCATGACCCATACCGTAAACGATACCTGAATGGTCGAACGCCTCTTTTTTCAGTACTTTATCGAAATAATCGCAAATTGCACCGTCACTTTCATTTGTGATATTAGCTTTTAAATCTTCGAACATTCTAACTACTTTGATGTTAGCACCACCATGTCTACCACCCTTTAGAGATGCCAAAGATGCGGAAACTGCTGAATAAGTGTCAGTTGCTGATGATGAAATTACACGCATTGCAAATGATGAATTGTTACCACCACCATGCTCAGCTTGTAACGTCAAACACATATCCAAAGTCTTTGCTTCAAGATCAGTGAATTTGTTATCAGGACGAAGTAAGTGCAAGATATTTTGTGCTATTGAATATTCATCAAGTGGCTTATGCACGTGCAAACTATCCCCTTGAATGTAGTATTTAAAGGCATTATATCCATAAACTGCCATTGTCGGGAATTGTGAAACCATGCCAAGAACTTGACGAAGAATGTTTGTTAATGAAATATCGTCAGGATTGTCGTCGTATGAATACATAGTCAAAACGCAACGAGAAAGCATATTCATCATGTCTGTTGATGGGGCTTTCATTGATACATCTCTGAAGAAATTCTTTGGCAATGTCCTAAATCCAATAAGAATTTCATTGAATTTATCCAATTCTTTTGGTGATGGTAGTTTGCCGAAAATTAAAAGATAGCAAACTTCCTCAAACCCAAATCTATTCTCAGCTTGATAACCAGCAACAAGCGTTTCCACGTTGATTCCCCTGTAGAATAACTCTCCATCGCAAGGAATTTTGTTGCCTTCGCTGTCTTTCTTAAATGCATTGATTTCCGAAATCTCCGTTAACCCACAAACGACACCATTACCGTTAATATCGCGTAATCCTCTATTGACATTATGCTTTATGAAAAGTTTATTATCGATAAAGTCACTTTTTTCAGTAAGTTTTGCTTGCTTCTCAATGTACCCTTGGCTCTTTTTTAAAAATGATTTGTATTCAGTCATGTTTACCTCCTTTAGCGTAAATTACTTTACTTTGTTGAACTGTATTACATATATTATACTTTATTTAGAAAAAAATTGCAACCGCTGAGATAATTTAGTATAAAAAAAACTGCGGACTGAATTAGTTGGAAATATGCCGATGTTGTGTTAATATATATAAATAATACAACTAATCGGAGAAACTTTTTTATGAGAATGAGACTAAAAACTAATCTATATTCGAGAATTGATAAAAACGATGCTCGCTTAATTAAAATTGACACTAGCGAGAGAAACGTCACAATAGCTACTGCAAACAAGACTTACGTGTCATTTTCTGAAATTTTTGGAAATGAAAACCCTATCTACCTTGATTTAGGCTGTGGAAAAGGACAATTCTCCATAGAATTTGCCACTAGACACCCTGAAATCAACGTGATTGGAATAGAAATGATTTCTAACGTTATCGTTTCAGCGTTGGAATCTTCAGCGGATCTAGATCTTCCTAACTTGCGATTTATGAGTACTGGAGCAGATTATTTGCCAAAGTATTTTAAAGATAAAACTATCAGCAGAATTTATTTAAACTTTTCAACACCTAAACAAAAAAATAGTTATGCAAATTCAAGACTTACAAGTCCTAGATTTTTGACAATTTACGACAAACTTCTTGTGGATAAAGCTGAAATACATCAAAAAACTGACGACATGGACTTCTTCGAATATTCTCTTGAATCATATAAAGATTATGGATTTACATTAAAAGACCTTTCAAACGACCTAACAAGTCTTAACCTTCCTGAAAATATAGTTACTGAATACGAAGCTCGTTTCGTTGCAGAAAATAAACCGATTAATAAAGTAGTTGCTTTTTTGGATAAATAATATTTAATAACAGCAGCTTACTGATAATATAAAAACAGTGTAAATTTACTCAAACCAAGTAAATTTACACTGTTTTTTTTCTATATTATTTTTAACTTATTAAATACACGTTGAAAGGATTTGCATTATTTTTTCTTTAACACCATCAATGAAATCGGTAGCAGTTTGTTCTTTAACACCAACGATGAAATGATTGCATTTGTTGTTTGGAATAAGTATTTTAAAAGCGCTGCTTGACCCTACCGCAACAGCTATTTTCGCGGTTACTTCTCCAAGAAAAGAATCAGCCATTGTAATACCGATTGGAGCAACTATGATTTTAGCATCACGACAATTCACAACCACAGGATTTTCTCCAGTAGCTCCAAAATCTGCGCCTGATTTCATCATTTGAGTTGTTGCCATGACATTTGTGCCAACAGCATATATTTCAAAACTCTCGAAAGTCTTTTTCAGCATTTCAACAACGCCACCACCAAGCCTTCCGCCTTTTCCGTCAATTACAAGTATTTTCATGAGATACTCCTTTTCTAGTGTAGTAATTTTTTATATTTATATATCTATATTAATATAATTAAATCTTTTTATCAGGTGATATTTCTTCTACATTTTCGTCTTCGCTCTTTTTAGACTCAGTTTTTACGATATGTCGATAAACTAATACGCCCAAAACACTTACTAAAATCGTAATTGCCAATGTGACAATTGCGAAAACGTAGCTTTGTTCAGCAACCGCACTTCCAACAGCCGTGGAAGACAGAATCGAAGGCAATCTTGCCACAGCGGATATCCAAATCCAGTCAAAAACTTTCATTGGTGTCATGCCCACAAAATATGTCATCAAGTCCTTTGGTGCTCCTGGAATTGCGAACAAAATAAAAACCAAAACATTTAGCTTTTTTTTGTTATTCAAGAACTTCAAGGAATTTATTTTATCTTCAGAAATAAAAGCGTAAACCAATTTTTTTCCAAAAAATTTCACGAATGCAAAGACAATAAGACTACCTAACACCGATCCAATTATACAAACCAGTGTACCTTCCCAAAATCCAAAAACGAACCCTGCTGAAACCTCTAGCGGTTCTCCTGGTATAAATGCTACTATAATTTGAAACACAAAAACACCTATAAAAGCAAAATGCCCAAGTATTCCGTGTGAGTTAACCCAGTTTCTTACAAGTTCTGGACTTTTGAAAAAATTCATCATAGGCTTTACCAAAATCAGGCTTGCAATAATTAATATAACAAAAAACACCCCAATTATAATAATGTTCACAACAGTTTCTTTTTTAAGTTTCTTTTTATTATTAGTCAACACAAACCTCGTTAATACTATTTTATTTTTTAATACAAAATATTTTCCAATTTTAATACCTAACATAGTATACTAAATTAAATGTGAAAGCACAACAAATACTACGATGTAACCGCCAATATTATTTTCGTGCAAAAGAATTTTAAATTGCATTATATTCAACATATCTTTTATTTATTATTAACAAGTCTGCTATTAAGAATACTTTCATTGATGATTTGAAATTTTCAAATTATTTAACAACTTTATAATAGCTTTAATACTTTAGACTTCTCTTTTGTAATAGAAAATATATTGCTGAACCACTCCAGCGTACTTACCGTATTTATCCACGAAGAACTTTCTAATTTCTCGCCTGTTAGTACTTTCTCCGCCGTAGTTTTCGTGATAAATTTTCTCGATCCAAGTATCAACAGGGAATGCGTCGTATTTTTGATAGGCAAAAAGCAAGATACAATCCGCTACTTTCTCCCCTATTCCCATAAGTTCACAAAGTTTTTTGTTTCCGCTTATTGTATCTAATTTAACAACACAATCTAAGTCGAACCCATTCAAAATTGAATTAGCCGTTGAAATAATATATTTGTCACGGTATCCACAGCCTAGTTCTTTTAGCTTTGAAACCTCTGCACAGGACAACTCTTTTGGGGTTGGGAAAGCATAGTACTCATATTCTAAATACTGCATTTTCTTTCCATAAGTTTCAGCAATTAATTCTAAGGTTTTTGAAAATCGTTTGATATTATTGTTTGCGGACATGATGAAATTGATTATTGTTTCAAATTTGTCTTGTTTCATAATACGCAGTGATGGCGAAAAACCAACAGCGGAAGCGGCGTATTTATCTTTTGCTTTTGCTGTGTATTTTCCATAATCCGAGTCTAAGTCAAAATAATTGACAAAATAATCTACATGGTTCGTGGTGATGATAGGATTTTCCCCCTCTTCCAAAATAGCACACTTATCACCAGAGATAATCATATACTTTTTCTCGCCAACTGGCTTTACTCTGAAAACTTGTCCAGAATGCAATGTTGAATAAACATCAAAGTTTTTTAAAACTGTTATTATATTTTCGTTTATAGCATAATTTTTCATAATTATATTTTATCATAATATACAGAACTATCCAAACGGAATATTAAAATATTTTGTTTTCATTTACACAATACAAATTAATTTTCCTTATCAAATTTATTACTATGCTAAAATGCATAAAAAAAAGACTATATCAAATAAATTCGATATAGTCTTTAAATTTTTAATTAATTATTCAGCAGAAACTACTATGCTGCATTGTTTTCTTCTTTTGTCTTTTCTTTCGAAACGAACAACACCAGATTTCAATGCGAATAATGTATCATCTGAACCGATGCCTACATTGTTTCCAGGCCAAATTTTAGTTCCTCTTTGACGAACTAAGATATTTCCAGCCAAAACGAATTGACCGTCAGCACGTTTAGTACCAAGTCTTTGAGCAGCACTATCACGACCGTTTCTAGTACTACCTACTCCCTTCTTGTGGGCAAATAATGTAATATTTAAAATCATACTAAGCCCTCCCTTATGCTTTTAAAGAAAGAACTTTCAAAAGAGTGTATGGTTGTCTGTGACCATTCTTTCTTCTTGAGTTTTTCTTAGCTCTAATTTTGAAAATGATAACTTTCTTCGCTTTATCTTGACGAAGAACCTCACATTTAACTTTACCAACGTTGTCTCCAACAGTGATGTTTCCATCAACACTAATCATAATTGCATCAAGCTCAATTGTGTCTCCAACATTTACGTCAAGTTTTTCAACTTTAACATAGTCGTTTTCTACAACTTTGTATTGCTTTCCGCCAGTAACTACTACTGCATACATATTATCGTACCTCCACCAGCCTCGCCGAAGTCATTTCACTTAAAATTTTTGAAATTAACCATATTTTCGGGTGATGCAAAATGCATACTTCTCGTGTACCCTTCTCGAGCGGCTCCTTTAAATTTAACATATTTTGAATAATTTGTCAATTAAATCCACGTGATTTCTAGTATTAATTGTATATTTTCTATATTATTTTAAGTTTAGAATTCTCTCTACAATTTTATCACAGGACAACCCAGCTTTTTCTCGTAAAACAGTTGCTTTATTAGCCTTGAAAAACTCGTCATTTACACCAATTCTAGTTAGTTTTGGGTGGCAATTTTTCTCTGCTAGATGTTCAGCCACAGCCCCACCAAGCCCACCAAGGACGTTGTGTTCCTCAACAGTAACGATGTGTTCCATATTGTGCAATGAATCAATTAAAGCAGTATCTAACGGCTTAACCGTATGCATATTAATATGGGTTGGAAAAACCCCATGTGCTTTTAATTTATCTATTGCAAGAGCAACTTCTTTTGTGATGTTTCCGTTAGAAATGATTGCTATTTTTCGCCCTTCTTTTAATACTACACCTTTTCCGATTTGGAAATCGTAGTCTTTTTCATAGACCATTTCCCCTACTTTTCCGCCTGTTAATCTTATATACACAGGCTGTTCAAGACCGTTGATAGCTTCAATCACCTTAGCGTATTCCAAGCAATCGCATGGAGAAACTACCACCATATTCGGAATAGTTCGCATAACAGCAAGGTCCTCAAGGGCGGTGTGTGTAGCTCCCAGATCACCTGCGGTAAGTCCGCCACCAATACCGATTAGTCGCACGTTAGAGTGCATATAGCCAAGGTAAACCCTGATTTGATCAAGTACTCTTGATGTGATAAAAGGTGCATAGGACAATGCAAAAACATTGTATCCAAGGTTTGACATACCCGCTGCCATACCCACAAGATTTTGCTCAGATATTCCCGCTTCTATACATTTATCTGGAAATTCTTTTGTAATTTTATTTACTCCAAAACTTTTTCCGATATCAGAATACATAATTATAAATTTGTCATCTTTTTGAGCTTGAACGTAGCCTACTTTTGAAATAATCTCTCTTGGAGCAAATTGAGATAATTCAGCTATTTCTTGATTTGAGTATTTTTTCATAGTGAATTTACCTCCTTTAATCCAATTTCAAGCAGTTCCGAATTTAGAACATTGCTGTGCCAATTCACACTGTTTTCAGCAAAAGACACACCTTTGCCTTTAATAGTTTCCGCTATTATTGCAATAGGTTTATCAGATTTTAGAGTTAAGGCATTATGAATTTCATGAAAATCATGACCGTCAATATTTAAAACTTCAAAGCCAAAAGACTTGAAAATTTCGCCATAATCTTTAACTGGCATAACATCTTTAGTGTATCCGTCAAGTTGAATGTTATTTTTGTCAACGATTACACAAAAGTTATTAACCTTCTTGCTACCTGCAAAAAGTACGCTTTCCCACACTACGCCTTCGTTACATTCGCCGTCACCAATCATAACATAAACACGTGAATCGGCTTTTTGTTTTTGCAATCCAAGCGCTAGACCTAAACCATACGGCATTCCAAGACCTAAACTTCCTGATGAAAACTCTATTGCTTTTTCTTGATTCAATTTAGAGTGACGATAAATAATTGTATCTTCACCACGAATATCTTTCGCCATTTCTTCATCAGTTAAAAGCCCGCCATGATGCATAGCTGAATACATCGCTAAACTGCCATGACCTTTTGACAAAATAAACCTGTCACGGTGCGCCCAGTTTTTCACATCTTTAATATTAAGTACGCCATTGTAAAGAACTGTCAAAATTTCCACCATTGACAACATGCCCCCAAGGTGAGCTTTTTCCTCCTGACAACGGTAGGATAATTCTAAAGTTTCTAAGCGAATTTTCTTTGCTTTTTCACTCCAGTTTTTTATTGTGTTTTTGTTAATTTTTATACTCATTATATATTTATTATCTCCATATCTCAATAACTATTATCATTCTAAATTATTATACCATAAATTGCTATTCAAATAAAGCAAAAAATTTATTTCTTTTATTAAATATTTTATTAAAAAAAATAGTTGTGTCAAACATAACGTTAACACAACTATTTTTTAAGACAAATTACTTTATCAACTTATTTTTTAGAATAAAGCAGGGAAGAAGAATGCTACGCAAACTACTAACAATGCAATGAACGCCCATTTCAAAATGAAATTTCTTTTCCAAGCAAATTCAAGTCCAGTGATACCACAAACAGCAATAACTGCCATGTCTTTAATTCCGTTAAAGAAAGTAAGGAAGCTTGTTGGTAAGAAGCTGAATTGTTGATTAATTAAAACTAAACCGAACATTCCAACTACGAAGAAAGCTAAAATGCCTCCTACTAAATCAAGTATTTTTTTCATATGTTGTCTCCTTTATATGTATTTTACAGTAAGTATTATATCATAAATGACTTAAAAACATGCAGTATAATATCCACTAAAAACATACTAAAATATGTAAAAAACTATACTTTAAATCGTCTAGCAAAACCGCAACGTTTACATCTACTCTCAACTGCTTTTTTCTTTTGAAAACCACACGTCACCATTTCAGATTTTTCGCTTTCAAGAATGGTCAAAAGGTTGTTTTTAAATATATTTCCAAGGGGGATTTCCCCTTCGCTGTCAATACAGCAAGGAATAACAGTTCCGTCTACAAGCACTCCGAATTGATCTTTTAGACCGTAGCAATACAAGTTCTCAACTTCATCACTACATTGCCACAAAAACTCGTCAGCACGTTCAAGATACAATTTCGGTATCAATGTTACACTGCCACTGTCCTTATATTCAAATTCCCCAAAATTAGTTTTTAATACTTCTACAATTTCTTGATTGCGGTTAATTTTACTACCGTTATTCCATAATCTAAGAACCACAAGTGTTCCTTTTTCAGTTGCAGTTTTAGAGAACTCAAGAACCTTTTCCATGTAGCTAGCCAAATTTATGCTATCATTAGAACCCACAGCTTGCAGAGAAAAATTCACTTTGTATATGTTATGATTTTCTATAATATCACTAAGTTTTTCAACTAATGTTCCGTTAGTAGTAATAGTAATTTTCATTCCCAAGGAATTTGCATACTCTACAAATGCAGGTAAATCAGGGTGCAAAGTAGGTTCGCCAAGCACATGGAAGTAAATATATTTTGTAACTTTAGATATTTCGTCCACCGCTATTTTGAATTCAGCTAACGACATATTCCGCAATTCTCTTTTGGTTTTAGGGCAAAAACTGCAACTTAAATTACAGCGATTAGTGATTTCAAGGTATGCTTTATTGAATTTTTTCATTAGTCTTTTTCGAACATTACATTGACACCACTTCGCACAACAGTACTAGTTAAATCTTCAATAGTATATTCAATATCATATTCGCTGTCAGCACTAAGTTCAACCACAGTAGCCACTCCGCCTTTCACCGCAAAGTCAACAATTACATTGTTATGAGAAAGTGTGCTGTCTGTGATTTTCATTTTCATGCTAATTACAAATGCAGGAACATACTTTATTTGCTTTAAAAACTCAATAGCATTAATAATTCTTATGCTGTTTTCTGGTTTTCCAATACCTGTAGGCAAAGAAACATAATCCACCCCAAGTTTGTTTAAATAGAACTTGTCAAGGTGGCAAGTTTCCACGATTTTTCCGTTGCTATCGACAATTGCGTAGGCCATTAAGCGAGTACCGTTATAGCACCCAACTATCATTCCACCAATAGAGTTTTCTTCAATCATCAGTTGAAAATCTTCTATAGTTCTAATTTTTGCAATATACATTTTCCCGATAAAGTCATTATATAGAGCCAGCATTTCTCCTGCGTTTTTTTGTGTCAGCGGAGAGCTAGCTTCGATTATGTTTGAAATAGCAATTTTTTCGCTGAACCAAAGTGACTCGAATTGCAATTTATCGAAAAATTCTTTGTGGTGTGGAAAAGCTGTTACTGCAACAACATTTTCTTCCGCAAGTTTATTCATTGCTTTAATAATTAATTTGCTAGCAAGTCCAGTTTTTCTGTAGTCTTCACCAACGCAAAGCCCAGATAAATTCGCTACTGAAATCACATTTCCACCAACAGATAAAGAGAATTTATTCCCTAAAACCATTGCAGTAATGTCATCCCCTTCATTGAAAACAAATTCGTTTTCCCCGTTATAACGTGTTGCGATATAGTTTTCTTGCGCTTCAATATTGATTTCTTTGAAACATTCTTTATATAATTTGTATAATTTTTCTCTCATTTTAGTCCTTTAAAAATGCAGTAATCTTTTCGACTACATGCTCTGAATTTTTTGAAACCAACATTAAGTGGCTGATATCATCTAGCACCAATAGTGATTTTTTTTCATTTTTTGAAATAGAATATAGCCATTCAACTGAATCTATTGGCACAAGTTGGTCAAGTTTTCCCCAGACAATTAATACTTCGTTGTCTATAGACTCTAAACCCTCGTTGCATTTTTTGATTACTTTGTTGAAAACCGTTAATGTTTTTATAGTATAATTTGGAATCATTTTTTTCCAAGCAGTCTCAAGTGATATCTTGCCATTTTCGAAATATACAGACATTTCATGGTTGAAAACGTCCTTAGTTTTTTCCCCAGAGGTTAAACTTGTGATAGTCTTTTTGATTTTTTCATACCAAAATTTAGCGGCTGAAAAAGGAGCGCGTGGGTTCAAGTATTTATTAGCAGGTGCTAACAAAACTAACTTCCCAACCTCTCTGTGATTAGCCACGTAGGTTGCCATAGCACCACCCATTGAAAAACCTATAACATCAACAACGTCAAACTCAGCTTTTGCATTATCAAATTCTTCTAACGCAACTCTGAAAGTTTCTTCAACAGTAAATAATTTATAATTTGGCACTTTACCATGCCCTGGAAAAATACAACGAATTACTTTATCGTAAATACCATCAATATGTTGATATAGATCACCAAAATCCGTATCGTCAGTAATAAATCCATGATACAAAACAATTGCTCTACTCATAATACACCTCCATCTTTCTATTTTTCTTTAGTTAATGTTACTATTATACACTTTTCTTATAAACTCAATGTTAAGATTGCAGCTATACCAAAAGCTAGTCCCATTACAGTTTGCTTCATTAATTTTTCTTGGAAAGCGAAAATTGAAACTACAATAATAAAAATCACTGATACACTGTTAGTAACAGGGAATAAAATTGATGCGTTGATTTTCGGTCCAAGGTAAGATAACATTGCGTTTCCAATTGAATTTCCTAGCCCAACAAGAAGTGCTAATGGCACAACCCACTTGCTGAATTTATATGTATTAATAGTTTCTCTACCCCTTGGCAAGAAAAATCTTGGAATCGTCATGGCAATACACACAAGGTAACCTATCAACAAAAACTGTCCTAGATTACCATTTGGAACATCGATTGCGAATGCTTTTGTTGAGAACATTAAAAATCCGCTACAAAGTGTTCCAGCTAGACACAACAATGCCCATTTTCTTGTTAAAACAATTCTTTTTCCGTGTTGGTTTCCAAAGTTAATAAAATACAATGCTACCACAACAAAAATAAACCCAATAACGTGAGTTACGCTTAATGATTCGCCGTAAATAAATATCGATAAAACTATCGGAACAATCATACTTAGCGAGAAGATAAATGATGTAATAGCAAGTGGCGCTAGCTTCATACACATATCGTAAAGAGTAATAAACCCAAAGAATGTTACTCCATAAAACACACCATACACCATTGACATCGGTGAGCTTTCGCCCCCTGAAATCAGTATAACCACCAATGCTGTTATCGCTGAAAAAGCGTAAAACAGTAATGAGAAAATAGCTTTTCCACTTTCTGAGTTGTCACATTTTAATCCATGTTGCTTTAAAGCAACTGATTGCAATCCAAATAAAATTGGAGCAATAAATATCAATCCGTACATTTTTCCTATACCTCTTTTAAAATTTCTAAAATTTATCTATTATATTATACCCTTACCGCGTATGAAAAGTCAAGAGTAGGCAATAATTATTTTAAAAGGAGGTGATTTTTCATGAAAAATACAAAAACATCATCTAGCTCACAAGGCAAAATTACTAACGGCGGACCTCAAGGTTCACAAACTTCTGCTACTGCAAAAAAGACTGCTATTACAGGTCCTCAAGGTAAAGCAACTACTTCTAGTAGTACAAAAGCCTGTGGAACTACTAAAAGTTCCGCTACAACAAAAGACTGTGGCACAACTCGAGGTTCAGCTACTACAAAAAACTGTGGCACAACTTCAAGTTCAGCAAGCACTTCAGGTTCAGCTACAAAGGGTTGTGCTACTACTAGAAACTCTAGCGCTACTAGTACTACTAGCAGTAAAAGCCCTTCAACTAAGGGTACTACAACTACTAAAAACACTGCTACTAAAAGCACTGCCACTTCTAACACTTCAGCAAAGGCAACTTCTGCTTCTAGCAAAGTAACAGGCTCTTCTAGCAAGGCTTCTGGCACTACTAAAGCTACTGCAACTGGTGCTACTACTGGGGCAAGAGCAAGAGCTAAAGCTTCTACTACTAAAAGCTCAGCTAAAGCTACTACTTCAGAAAGTGACCAGAAAATCCAACCAAGAAGTATTGATATCGCTAATCTTGAAATGAGTTTGAAAGACGAAGCGGATAGCTCCCTAGACTAATTTATTTTCTTTCCTAATTTAGAAAAACACTACACAAAAGTTCATAGCTTTTGCATAGTGTTTTTTCTTTTTTTAACTTCATATAATACAGAGTTAGATTATATGTTGTTTTGTAGATCAAGCAAATTTCATGTGTTTTAAACTATTTAAGTTCCACTTTTCTCATAAGCAACCAACTTCCAAGGTATGTTAAAATATGAATGCCTAAGGCAAGAAGTATTATTCTGTAAAATTCAGTTGTAAAGAAGATAATCAATTTCTCAAATTGTCTCATTATTACGCTATTAAAAACAAAGACATCTAGTATAATAGTTGCAATTACTACCATGGCAAATAGTCCATATATTAGAAATTTCACATTTTTTTCAAATCGCATATTAATTACACCAATCAACGTTCCAAGCGCTCCAGCCCAGATACATATTCCCACT
Source organism: uncultured Clostridia bacterium (assembly GCA_947039455.1). Taxonomy (GTDB): domain Bacteria; phylum Bacillota; class Clostridia; order Christensenellales; family CAMQZB01; genus CAMQZB01. The sequence continues at coordinate 39,218 of CAMQZB010000003.1, read as the reverse complement.
GAATACATTAATATATTCATAATATATTCGAATGTTGTAACGTCTAAACTTAAAATATTAAGCATTTCGAACACGTTTACAAAAGAAATAAACGTGAAATTATCCATAACCAAACACGCCAACAGCTCATATAATGTTATTACGATACCCGTTATTACACCTATTGTTAACGTATGCAATCCTGCTGATAAGAAAAAGTTTCTTCTTGAAAGACCGTTTTGCATACCAAACTTTAAATTTGGTTTTAAGCTTGCTGAACTGATAGCTAGGAATATTATTGCAGCCATGTCAAGACCTACCGACAATGTTCCATCTATTATATTTGCTGTTGCCAACGCAATAATAATGCACAAGATTGATACCAATACAATTACTCCATTGAACATTCCAAATGGAAACATAATTCCTTTATTCAATAGTTTATAGTTTGCTAAAGTTTTTTTCATTACGCATCCCCCTCTTCACTTGTTAATTTAATAAATAATTGTTGCAAGTCAAGACGTGAAAATTCAATATTAGCAACTGCTTCTTTCGGCATTTCACCAGTGATACAACACCACATCAATCCACCCATTGTTTGAGTTGAAATAATGTTCTTTCCTTTAATATATTCCGTAATGTTTGTGCTTGAACCACTTACCGAATACCCCTCTTTAAGCAGTTCTTCCTTGTCTTTTTTCACAATTACTTTGCCGTTTTTAATTACTATAATCTCTTCAAGCAAATTAGCAATTTCTTCGATAAGATGGGTTGAAATAACTATAGCACAGCCCGTTTCTGAATAATGCTCAATTATCATGCGGTAAGCCAACTCACGATGGTTAGCGTCAAGACCTAGCACTGGTTCGTCAAGAAAAATGTACTTGCAATTACTTGCTAGCGCGGATATAAATTTAAAAATTGACTTATAACCAGTAGATAATTCTTTCATTTTTTTGTTTAATGGCAATTTAAACTTCTCAGCCATTGCTTTAGCGTAATCAACATCAAACTCACTGTTAAAGTCTTTCATAATCTTAAAATATGAAGATACTCTTTCAGGCAAATCATACATTTCCACTTCGCTCATAACGTGCATTTTACCAAGTGCAACTTCGTTCTCCACATTGTCATCACCGTCAACAGTAATCTTTCCACTATCCACGAAAATTCTATTTGATATTGCCTTAATTAGAGTAGATTTGCCCGCTCCATTTCTCCCTAGCAAGCCGTATATCTTACCTTCTTCGAAAGTCAAACTAACATCATCAAGAGCTTTTACATTTTTATATTGTTTCGAAATATTATCTATAATAATTCCGTTCATAACTACTTTCCTCCTTGGATCATTTTAATTAAATCGTCTTTTCCTATATTCAATCGTTTCGCCTCATCAATGAGAGGCTTTGCGTAATTCGCAAAAAAAGCGTCCTTTCTTTTTTGAATTAGTTTTTCACAACCGCCTTTAGCAACAAACATTCCAAGTCCTCGACGTTTATAAACAATGCCGTCGTCCACAAGTATATTTATTCCTTTTAAAGCTGTAGCTGGGTTTATTTTTAGAGTAATTGATAATTCCGTAATAGAAGGGATTTGACCTTCCTCAACAAATGCCTCTGCCAAAATAGATTCTGACAGCAAATCAGCCACTTGTTGAAATATTGGAATATCGTTATCAAAATTAATATTCATTTTACCTCCGCTAGAATTTTTAACACCTTTTCATTTATTTGGTTAATTACTTAAGCAACTAACCAACTTGCTATTAATATAACACATCAAAATACATTTGTCAACAGTTTTTTCTAAATTTTTTTTACTATTTTTTTTTACTATTTTTATAGTGAGAAAAAATTATTATAACTACCACAACTGCACTGTCTAAAATTTCCATAAAGTTTTTTTCGAATATGTGAATACAATTTGCTGATTCGGCAGATATTAATTAGGCAAAGATGATTTGCAAAAACAAATAAATTTTTTATAAGGGGGATTGTAATTATGAATTTACAACCAGGATCAACAGCACCTAAAGCAGGTACGTATAACATGATGAAGAAAACTAAAAAACTTAACTCAGTGCACATGAAAAAAGGTGACACATTACCACCAACTCCAGAAGCTGGCTGCCACTACGAAATAGACTAGGGTTCTCAGACTTCAATGATTATTCTTTGAGTTTAGCTGATTATTAGCTAAGTTTTTAAGAATATTATTTACAAATGAATATATAAAAAAGCGTTACCAATATATTTTGGTTACGCTTTTTTATTATTTATATTTGTTAATTTATATAATTTATATACAAATTATATAAATCATTTTTCACATCATAAAATCAAATTTAAATACATAATCTCACTTTGAATTTTCTATGATAAGATTCCTACTTCACTTTTGACAACGCTCTAAACTCAATTGGATTCAGACCTTCACTAGATTTAAAAGTTTTAGAAAAATACAATTCGTCTTCAAAACCCACTTGCTCCGCTATAACTTTTACAGTAAAAGAAGTATTTTCCAAAAGCCGTTTAGCTTTGTCTAGCCTTAATTTTTTTAAATATACCATGGCAGGAATTCCCAAAAACTTTTTAAACTGCCTAGAGAAATAGTATTTACTAATAAAACAATGATTTGCTAGCTCCTCAAGTGTAATTTTCTTTTTGTAATTATTGTCTAAATATTCCTTGGCACTTGCCATAGCTAATTTCATGTTGCCACACTTTGCCTCCACGTTCACATGATAACGGCGCAAAAAATCTACAATCATTTCCACAACTTTTAGATTAGTTATAACGCTTGCATAGTCTTTTTCCGATGAAATTTCTTTAAAAATTAGTTTAAAGTGTCCTTTAAAAGCTTTATCATTATCATGAAACATAAAACAATTTCCATTTAATACCGAATTAACGTCGCTGACTTTCACACCTATGTTTTCACAAGCAACAACGGTCAACAAAAGATCGTCACTGATGTTTTTGTAAAAATACTTACTGTTACTGTTGATTACAATCACATCTTCTGAAGTAATCTCAACGTCTTGGTTATTTTCACAGGAAATTGAACAACTGCCTTTTTCTACGTAGATAAACTTTATAAAATCATCTTTGAATATCTTATGTAGAATATTTTTCCCACTGACTACTGAAAGATATATCAGTTTAAAACGTTGAAACAAATCCGAACTAGATTTATTAAAATATCGTTCACTGTATTCAAAACTTAAACGCTCCATTACAATTTTCCCCCATGATTTCTTAATTCTATTCTACACTAAAAGAATTCATATGTCAATATGCTAAAAAAACATTGAGTAACAAAAAAAAGCTGTATCAAATTTAATCGATACAGCTTTTAATTTTAATTACGCATTTTTGAAAATTTCATACATATCAGGTGATATTGAAATTAAAATACAATTTCCGTTCATGAAATCAGTTTCTTGCATGTCTTTAATGAACCCTTTAAGAGTATCACTTGACTCAGTGTAGAATTTTATAAGGTCTTCAGTTGTTTTAAATTCCAAAACTAAACCAACTTTTAATCCTTTAGTGAAAACGTGAGATTTCACAACTTCGTTAGCCGTTTCGCCTTCTTCCGCAACAACTTCAGCAGCTATTTCGCTGAACTTATTTAAAGCAGCAGCTAGCAAAGAATCGTTGTCTAAGGTATAACCCTCAGCCTCAAAAGCTTTTTGAATGTTTGGCATTTTGTTACAACCTGTGAAGGCAAATACCATAGTTATTGCTAATAAAATAGTAACAATTGATTTGATTTTTTTCATTTTTCATACTCCTTTTTGTTAAAGATCATAAATTTTGTATTGCCCTTAACGTGTTTATTATGTATTTCCTAGATATATTACACATTGTAACATATCTTTATAACTTTGTCAAGATAAAATTTTTTCTTATCATTAAAATATACATTTCAAATATTGTGATCCACTATATATTATATTATCAATGCTAAATTTAATTACACATATATAAATAATTAGCAAATTTTCTAATTAGCAGTGATTTCTTGGATATGACTAGCGGATTTTCCAGATTTAAGAGAAAGTATTCCGACTTTTTTTGATAAATCATGATCAGTATCGTACATATCAGGAAGAGAATTCCAAGGTTCAATACAAAGATATTTTAATTTACCCTCCATGCACCACAGCAAGCAATTTTCGAAATCGTCGAATTTTACTTTTACAAAATGATTGCTTTTCTTTGATTTTAGTGTTAATTCTTTTTTAGAAAACCCACCAAATGCCACTGATCCCTTTTCAAAAACAGTATCGGATAGATTGAATTTTCCATTTTCTAATTGATTACTTATTTTCTCGCCTGTTAAACAACTAGTTTCTGTCATCTCCATAATATGTGGTTGATTTTCACCAAACTCTACGTAATAATCATTGGAATTTTCATTTTCTGCCATTGGAATATTAAAACCAGTATGCCCTCCAACGCCGTAATACATAGTTTCTTTTTCACTTGCATTCACCACTTTGTAGGTTTGCTGTAGCATATCATCAATTAATTCAAAATTAATATAAAGTTCAAAATCGTATGGATATAATGCTTTTGTTTCCTCATTTGATTTCAACAAAAAGCACAAGAAAGTTTCACTGTGTTCCGCAACTTCAAACTCCATAAGTCGAGCAAGCCCGTGTTGACGCATTTCATATTTTCTTCCGTTGTGCAAATAATATCCATCTTTTAGCGGTCCGCAAATTGGGAATAGATTGTTAGCTTGACGAGGAAAAGTTTCGTCCCCTTGCCACACTATTTCACGTTTTGACACCTTGCTGAACATACTAGTTAATTCCGCGCCTAAAGACTTTACTTTCACTGTGAAATACTGATTTTCGATAGTCAAGATTTCTTTACTCATTTATTGCTCCTAGTACTTTTATAATTCTTATCTATTATCTTATAAATACATTATACTCTAAATATTTTCAATTTGCAATAGCAAAATCACTTTTCTTGTGATAAAACTTCACAAAAAAAGACTATATCTATTAGTTCCGATATAGTCTTTTAATTTTAAATTTAAATTATTGAATTAGCATTTAGTAGGTTCAACTACTTCTTCGCCGAACAATTCAACAGTTACAGTTTTCATTTTTTGCTCATCTTTTGGTTTGTCTTGATGATTAGTTTTGCTATCAGCGATTTTATCAACCACTTCAATGCCTTCAGTTACTTTACCGAAACCAGCATATTGTTTGTCAAGGTAAGTGCTGTCGTTGTGCATAATGAAAAATTGTGAACCAGCAGAGTTTGGAGATTGTGAACGAGCCATTGAAAGTACGCCTCTTGTGTGTGAAAGAGTATTCTCAACACCGTTTTGCAAGAATTCGCCTTTGATTCCGTATCCTGGTCCGCCCATTCCTGTTCCAGTTGGGTCGCCACCTTGAAGCATGAATCCTTTGATTACTCTGTGGAAAATTAGTCCGTTATAGAAACCTTTGCTAATTAAGCTCACGAAGTTGTTCACTGTGTTTGGAGCGATATCTCTGTAAAGTTCAGCTTTGATGATGTCGCCATTTTCCATTTCAATAGTTATGATTGGATTTTTCATATTATAAATTCTCCTTAAAAATTGTTTTTATATTTACACTTTTGCTCATTAAATTTTATATCAAAAGTATTTTTATCAGTAGTTTTTATTATTTTTATTTTCTATATTAAGTAATTGTTTTGCAGTTTTTTTTAATAGTTTCCGAACGTTTTCAATCAGTTCTATTCTATCAATCCAAGTTCACGACAAATATCTTCTAAATCTTTAGATGGATTTAACGCTTCGTTGATGTTAAAACCTGACTCGTTCGGAATATTAATATCGTACATATCAGTATTTTGCGGAGCGGTATTTTTAAACATAGATTTTTGGTTATTATTTTTTGAAAAATTATCTAGATCTAAGATTTCTTCCATTTTTCTTAAAAACTCGTCTACTTGCATAAGGTTTTCGTCAACAGGATATTTCGTCATTACTAACTTGTAATAGTTCACAAATTTAGATTCGAAAACTTTTAAACGATTTAACCCTGCTTGAAATTTCAGCTTTGCAGTGTCTTCAATTTCCTTAGCTTTAGAAACGGCGTTCATCAACGCTTTTCCAACGGATTGGTCTCTATCTCTATAAATTTGAACTTCTTTCACAAGCTTTTTATTGTCTGCAAGAAGCTGAAAAATTCTATCTTTTTTTTCTGATAGATTGGTTTCGTAATCAAACTCAGCCTTTCTCATTAATTGAAGAACTTCCGCTTTAGTATATTTTTTATCTTCCAAATTCAACATTTCACTAGCGTTAACTCCTTTAATTTAATCTAAAATTCTTTAGCATTTCGGTTTTCAAATCGAACAACTCTTTAGACAAATCCACCTTGTATTCTTGTGGATATTCTAAACGCTTATATTCTTCCCAAAAAGTTTCTCTTTCTTCTTTAGCGAATTTGCAAATATCGCTAAATTTTGGCAAATCATAAACTAATTTTCCACGACGAATAATTTCGCTGTGCAATTCTTTCACATAAAAATTAGTCAAAGTAGTTTCTTTCCAAGTTTCAACTGGATGGAAAATTGTAAGTTTCTCCGTGTCAAAAACTTCACCACGAAGTCCGATAAGATCCGCAATAGCTTTGTTTGATTCCTTATCATAGATACGGTAAACAGATTTGTAACCTGGATTAGTAATTTTAATTAGATTATCAGAAATTTTAATTTTCGGAACAAGAGCACCGTTTTCTTCAATGGCAGCCATTTTATAAACACCACCAAGTGCCGGCATGTCATAGCTTGTAATAAGTTTAGTTCCAACACCCCAGATATCGATTTTCGCACCTTGAGTAATTAGAGATTGGATTAAGTATTCGTCAAGGTCAGATGACACGCAAATTTTCACATCAGGAAACCCTGCATTGTCTAACATTTTCCTAGATAGTTTTGATAAATAGGCTAAATCACCGCTATCAAGACGTATTCCTGTTGGAGAAAGTCCTTTAGCTTTTAGTTCATTAAAAACAGTTATTGCATTTGGAACACCTGATTTTATAGTATCGAAAGTATCCACCAAAAGCATACAATTATTAGGATAAAGTCTTGCGTATTCACGGAAAGCCGTTAATTCGTTTTCAAAAGACATAACCCAAGAATGGGAGTGAGTACCGCTTGCAGGAATACCAAATTCCTTTGCTGCATACACGTTACTTGTGGCATCGCAACCACCGATTATAGTAGCACGAGTACCATAAATACCTGCATCAGGACCTTGAGCACGACGCAAACCGAACTCTAACACCGAAGTATTACCAGCAGCGGTTTTCACACGAGCAGCCTTTGACGCAATCAAAGTTTGGTGATTTATAATAGTCAAAAGTGCCGTTTCAACAATTTGAGCTTGAGCTAGTGGAGCTTTTACCGTTAGAAGTGGTTCCATAGGAAAAGCAACCGTACCTTCTTTAACCGCAGTTACATCACCAGTGAACTTAAACTTTCTTAAATAATCTAAGAACCCTTCGTCGAAACATTTTTGATCACGAAGATAATCAATGTCATCTTCTGTGAAATTCAAGTTAAGTAAATAGTCAACAGCCTGTTCAAGACCTGCAACCACCGCATAGTTCATACCCTTATTTTGACGGAAGAACACGTCAAAGATAGCTTCCCTGTCCGCTCTTCCTTCTAAATAATACCCGTTAGCCATTGTTAGTTGATAAAAATCTGTCAACATGGATAAATTTCTCATAGCAATATTTCCTCTATTTTCTTTCATAAGTTAAAAACAAATTTCCTGTATATTCCCTAATTTGTTTCTATTTTTCCTCAGTAGTATTTTCAGCTTCAACTGTTTCAACCGTTTCCGTAGTATCAGTTGTATCCGTAGTTTCAGTAGTTTCAATTGTTGAAATAGTTTCAGCAGTAGTATCGTTAGACACACCGCATGAACTTCCACAACAAGAACACTCTCCACTGCAATCAACTTTAGCTAATTTGTCGCTGTCGCCCATTAAATATTGTTTATACTTGAATATCAAGAATATTCCAACAACGCCTAGGGCTATCAACAATAAGCTTAGCACTTGAGAAACACGAATAACTTCGCCCAGTAAGTCTTTTAAGAAATATAAACTGTCTGAACGTAAACCTTCGATGAAAAAGCGACCTATACCGTAGAATATGAAGTATGCACAAGTTGAAATTCCTGTGATTTTTGTGTATTTCAAAGTAAAGTACAGCAACGCTGCGAACCCTACGAAATTCCACATAGACTCATAGAAGAATGTGGCTTGGTACCAACTCCCGTTTACAAAAACTCCGTATGGGAAGAACATCAATGATGTGTTAGTGATTAAATTACCAAAGGCTTCTTGGTTGATGAAATTTCCCCAACGACCTATAGCTTGTCCTAAAATCAATCCAACAACAAGGCAATCTATGATTTGCAAGATTTGTCTCCATGTGAATTTCTTATATCTACAAACGAAATACGCTGTGATAATTCCTGCTAGCACTGCACCGTAGATAGCTAGTCCGCCGTCACGAGTTTGGAAAATATCCATGAAAGTCCAACTGTCGTCCCATGCAAAAACTACGTAGTACAACCTTGCACCAATGATTGCGATTGGAATTGTGAAAAGCAATATATCCATGATGTCATCAGTTTTAAATCCACGGCGTTTAGTTAGCAACATTGCCACCATAACCCCTAGAATCATTCCAACAACAATTATAATTGCGTACCAGTAAATTGCTATTCCGAAAACTTCGAATGCTACTCTATCTATACTTGGCATAATAATTTCTCCTTGATTTGCTCTGTATTTTTATTTTCTAATTTATATTATACAAATTGTATCACAAATTTAGAAAAACATCAACTTGAATATGAAAAAAGGACCATATTTATAAAAATATGATCACTAAATTTCAAAAAAACCTAAGGATACTTTTAAAGCGGTGTCAACCTTTGCCATTAAAGATTTAGGAAGCTCACCAATTTTCTCCTGTAGTCTCGCTTTATCTATAGTACGAATTTGTTCAAGTAGTACTACTGAATCTTTATTTAACCCATAATCCGCACTAACTTCTATGTGGGTAGGCAATTTTGATTTAGTGATTTTACTTGTAACTGCTGCTGCGATGATTGTGGGACTGTACTTGTTACCGATGTTGTTTTGAACAATAAGCACTGGTCTAATACCGCCTTGTTCACTACCAACAACTGGACTCAAGTCCGCATAATATAATTCTCCTCGTTGTATCGTCAAAACTCAATCAACTCCTTTAGATAATTGTCAATGTCGCTAAAGTCTTGAAAACTTGCCAGCTCTAGGTTTATTTCACCCATGCTGATATAGCCCTCTCTCATTGCTACACTGTCTATTATCACATTATGCAAACACTCATCAATGTTGTGAATGTTTTCAAATGCAAATAATATTTCTTTTGATATCTTCATAGTTGTTTATCTCCAAAAAATTAGTAAATTATACATATCTAATCTAAATTATGTAATTTCACAAATAAAAACTCTTCTTGAAAACCTTTTAGTTGATTTACCCCTTGACACGAGGAGATTATGTTATAACAATCAGCTTTTCAGCATTTTTTGCCATACTACTACTATAACAAACAAAATCGCAATTTGGTTCACACAATATTTCCCACAAATAAATCTGCCCACTTCTGCCATAGGAAAATTGCATAAGAAATTGCTATTTAGTTTTTGTATACTTTTCCTTTGTAGCAAGTCCACCACGGATATGACGTTCCGCTAAATTTATGTCAGTAATCTTTTTCACCTGTTTGTATAAGGTCATGTCAAGTTCCATAAGTCGCTCAGACACATCTTTATGTACAGTGCTTTTTGAAACTGCAAAAGTTTTGGCGGCGGCTCGCACCGTTACCCCTGTTTCTACAATGTAATTAGCAATTTCATACACTCTATCTTCTATATAATCTTTCATCGTCTACCTCACCTAAACTTATTTTAAGTACAGTAAATCTTATGAGAAATTTAGATGTTTTATGCTTGATTTTTCCGATAGAACCTATATCTACACCATTTATTATCATAATTGGTACAATCTTGAGAAATTTCTTGCAATTTCTTCTTTACTTAGCAGAAAATATAGAAAAAACCAGTAATTCGCTACTTGCAAATTACTGGTTTTTTTTATTTAATGTTTAATTTTTTAATATTATACTGATGTTTTCCAAAGTCCGTGAAGGTTACAGTAAGCATAAACTGCTACTGCTTTTTCATCAACTAATTTGAAAGTGGCAGTTGGAACATCGCCAGCTTTTAGACATTTTCTTTGTCCGCCGTTAGTTGTTTGAACGTAAATCCACTCAATGAAATGAGCTTCAGCTGATGGGTGAGTAACTTCACCTACGTTTACAGTCACTTGGTTGCAATCAACGCAAACTTCAGCTAGTGGCACGTGTTTTTCACCTGCTCCGTCGCTTGTGTTTGGTACTAATTCTTCCATTTTTGCTCCACAACACATCATTGGTACTCCTGCATTATGAACCATTCCTACTAAATTGCCACAGTGGGCACATCTTAAAAATTTGCTTTCACACATATTAAATATCTCCTAATTGTTAATTTATTTTGTTTGTAATTCAATTATTTTAACTAATAATCATTACTACTTATTTAGTATAACACAAAATTTTACATAATGCAATAGATATTTTAATTTATTTTATATTTTTTCTATTTTTAATATTTTATTTTTCATAATTCTTTTATACATAAATATACAGAATACTATCGCTATCAAGTCGGAGATTGGGAATGCCAACCAAATTAGGTCGATGTTGTTGAAAGTAGATAGATAGTATGCTAGCGGAAGTAGGAACAGTAGTTGTCTGAAACATTGCACTATTAGGCTGTCTTTCGACTCTCCCATTGCTTGGAATACTGCACACATAATTAATGTTAATCCACCAAAACAGAAAGTTGCACTTATTGTTCTAAAAGCTACCGCTCCCATTGCTATTGAGTTTGGGTCTTCTAGGAAAATCGATAAAATCTGACTTGGAAAAATTTGAAATGCCAGCAATCCTGTAACGGTAAATGCTAGGGAGTACTTCATTGCGTGTTTTATTGTCGACCTTATTCTATCACTGTTTTTCGCGCCGTAGTTGTATGCGATAATTGGTACCATTCCGTTGTTAAGTCCTATTACTGGCATGAAAATAAAGCTTTGAACCTTAATATATACGCCCATAACCGCTGTGGCTGAAGTTGAGAACATCAATAAAATACCGTTCATTGCAAATGCTAATAGTGACATTAAAGCACTGTTTAATATTGCTGGGAATGCTATTTTGTAGATGTTTTTTATTACTTTAAAATCAGGAACAAATTTCTTGAACTGAAATTTAATTTCATGGTTTTTGGCAAAGTTGAAATACATATTAATAAAAAGCGAAACAAATTGTGCAATAACCGTAGCTATTGCCGCCCCTGCTATGCCCATTGCAGGCACTCCGAACCAACCGAAGATAAATATTGGGTCAAGGATTATGTTAGTTATTGCACCGCAAAGTTGCCCTATCATGCAATATTTTGTTAATCCAGTTCCTTGCAAAAATCTTTCGAATGTTATTGTACCGAAAATTCCTGCGGAAAAAATCGTACATATACTTAAATAAGTTGTGCCGTTTTCAATTATTGAAACACCGTCAACAGCAGTAGCTGTGATTTGGCTTTCGAAAAACATTCTTGAGAAGAACAAACCGAAAATTACGAATAGTAGCGAGCTTATCACCGCTAAAAATATTCCGTTCATTGCAAGTTTATTTACTTTCTTGTAATCTTTTTCTCCTAAACTTCTTGACAACAAAGCGTTGACACCAACGGCTGTTCCTACTCCCACCGCTATCATAAGTTGTTGGATTGGGAATGCTAGCGAAACTGCTGAAAGTGCACTTTCTCCAAGTTGTGCCACAAATAAGCTGTCCACAATGTTGTACAAAGCCTGTACCATCATTGACAAAATTATAGGGGAGGCAATCACTAATAATAATTTATTAGTACTCATTGTCCCCATTTTATTTTCTTTTGTAATTATGTTTTCCATATATCTCCTGTTTACCCTTCTTTACATAAAAATTGTCGCACCACTTTCTCCCTAGCGCAACAATTTTATTTACTGTTTATATTTATTTCAACCTTAAATCATCAAATGCAAAGTTTGTGAAATGAGAAATATTTTTTTCAGATAACCTTGATGCTATTCTTGAAGAATATTTCTTTGAAAAATCATTTGCCGCTAAGTTTGTGGTAATTATGGTTAATTTGCCTTGTTTAGTTCTCTCATTAATTATAGATATCAGGTATTCGTCAGTTACATTATTCAAATGTGGTTCTGAACCTAAATCATCTATAAGCAAAACATCAACTTCTGTGATTGGGTCTAAAATGTTAGCTGCTGAACCGTCAAAAGTTGTGTGGAATTTTAAAAATGCTTTGTTAAGTGCAAAGGCTGAAATTATTAAAGTTTCATAACCACTGTTTGAAAAACTAGCTGTCAATGCGTTTGCAAGATAAGTTTTTCCTGTGCCTGTAGCACCTGAGAAAATCAAAAATCTCGTTTTCATGTTTGGAAACATTGAAACAACTTTTTTCATTTTTCCAACTAAGGTATCATAAGTTGCTCTTTGGTTTTCAACGTAACGATCACTATTTAAACTATCCAAACTCACATCACCAAGCACGTCCGCACTAAGTTCTCTTTTTCTCAATCTATCCGTCACATCAATATAACATTGACACTTTACTCCTAAAACAGAGCCTGTATCGTTACACTTTTCGCAAAAATATTTTGGGTGGATATCTTTTTCATTCAATCCAATTTTTTTTAACTCTAACTGAATAATTTTGCTGTAAGCACGAAACTCTTTTAGCAAAACTGTAGGGTCATTTCCGCTGTTTTTAGTTTTAGCAATCTCTGGAATAATACCGTTGCGACTGCTGTTAGCTTTAGCGAAAACGCTGCTTTTATTGGCAAGGACAAAATTAGCCTGTGCCCTAGTCACTGCTATTCGCTGTCTATTATCCATAATTTTTTGAGCGTCATGCACAAGTACTCTATAATTCATAAATCACCTATTTAATATCTAAATCTTCAATTGAAGTCATAACTGCATTTAACTGTTCTTTTGAATAGTTATGCTCTACCATGTCATTTTTCTTCGGCTTACTTGCGGTAGAAACACTACCCGCTTTTTCTTTTGCCTTGTCCACAGTATAAATATTGTTGTTTTTCCAACTTGTTAAAATTGACAACATATAAGGAAAAGGTCTGTCCGCGTTAGAAGAAAGTTCGCCTGCTAGTAAAATCATTTCTAAAGTAAAGCCTAAATCTTCAAACTTTCCAAAGAATTTTCTATCGTGGTCATTGATTCTTCTGCTTAATTCTAATTTCTCGAAAAGTATTTTGATATTTTCATCACGATTTGACAATACTTGAATATACCCATCAAAATCTTCAACTGTAATAATTCCAAGTTTTACAAACTTGAGAATCCAGTCGTTCATGTCGATTAGAGTACGTAAATCGTTTTGAAAACAGAAGTCCGCTATTTTAACTAGCATTTCGTTAGAGAATCCAAGCTCTAACCATTTAAGAATATAAGTATTGATTTCCGCATCTAGCGATTGATGGTAAATTGAAAGAGCTTTGTTGATTTCAATAGCAAGACCACGTACTTCAAGTTTGCTTTTTGCGAAGTCAAGAATTTCTTTTTCGGAGAATTTCTTGTATTGATACAGTTCGAAAATTACGCTGTCCAACTTTTTCACTGTTCCGCCAACCCCTTTGCAAGTTGATGCTGCTGAAAGAATACCGTTTTTGTCGAAGCCCATTGATATCCACTTTTTATAGAATTCATTGTCTTCAATTTCAACTTTCTTCTTCACTCCAAGTTTCTTCATTACATCAGAAATATCGCCAGTTTGCAATGAATAATCGTCAAGCTCTTGCTCAACGGCTTTCATTGTTAGCAATTTTTTGTAAGCAAAGTTTTTTGCAGTTTGAGTAATATATCTTACGCCGATATTGTTACCTTTGGCTTTTACACAGTATGAGATTATCAAAAGCAATGCTTCTGGAGCCATGTGGTAAAGTTCAATAACGTTGTAGTACTCGATAAATTCATTTGGTGACAACATACGCCCTGACAACATATGCTGTAACTGTTTATTGAAATCATTGTATTTTCCTGGCTTGATTTTTCTAGGTTTTACTACGCTGTTAGAAATTGGGTGGAAAACCACATCAAGAGGATCGGTGCAATGCACGTCCACAAGTCCCACATCTTGCCAATACTCAAATGACTTTAAAACTTCTTCTTCCTTTATATCAAGGTAAGAAGTAAAGGCTGTGATGTCCGACGGAATACCCATGTGCGCTAGATAAAGTGCATATAAATATATTTTTGTGTCATTAACATCAGCCTTTCGCATATACTCGCATATAAAAATATTATCAACTGTCGTGAAACCACCCATGATGTATTCAGGCGACAATCTAACTGCATTGTTTGAATTTTTAATCATTATTTCTCCATCTCAATGTAAATTTCTTTGAATTAATTGTTATTTACTGTAAATTATGGTATACTACAATCAATTTACAATAATTAGCTGTTAAATTTAGTACTTTTATATGATATCATATATTTACTGCTTTTTGCAAGAAATTTTGAAAATTATTGATACAATAAAATGAGGTAACATGGCAATACTTATGTCACCAGAGGAAGTCTGGTCAAATATCACAATTAAATCCGATAACTTCGCTGAAACTATTTCTAAAGAATATGAACTGGAACACGGTTTTTATAAGGAAATATTTTTTAACGGCGTTAAAACTAGCACTGGTGTTACTAGAATTTTTTCTATACTTGCATACCCAAAGAAAAACGAAAAAGCGCCTGTGGTTTTAGTTTGCAACGATCAAAAAGACGGAATTGACAAAAGTTACATTGACTATTTTTTAAAAATGGGCTTTGGTGTTTTTATATGCGATACTAACGGTAAATCCGCTAGCGGAAAATACACTTTCTATCCTGACGAAATCGAATACGCTAACCTTGCTTTGGCTGATACTCATTTATACCAATCGGAAAATGATCCTCGTGATACTTCTGCTTTCCAATGGACTTTAGTTAATCGCTACGGTCTTGCTTTCTTGAAAACTTGTAATGAAGTTGACGGAAACAACGTGGCTTGCGTTGGTATTCGTGGCGGTTCTACCGTTGCGTGGCATTTATCCGCTGTTGAACCTGATTTGGCTTGTGCGGTAACTTTGTTTTACGCTGGCTGGAATGAGTACGGAAAAAACTACAAATACTCCGTTGAGAGTGGTATTGAAAATTTAAACACTGAGCGTGCTTCTTATATTGCTGGAATTGCTCCGCAATCTTATGCACCTTATTTAAAAGTTCCTATGCTGTATCTTACAGCTTCAAACGATAAACTTTGCAACCTTGACAGAGCTTTTGATTCAATGGCTCGTATTAACGGTGCAATTACTTCTGGTGTTTTGGTTTCTCCAAACATGATAAACAAAATTGGCTACAAGGGTACAAAAGACCTTCGAATTTGGCTTAACAGTCATCTTGGAAACTTAGGTCGTCCTTTTCCTGAAAAACCTATTATTAAACTAGAAAACTTTGATGGCAAATTGCTTTGTCATTGCGATATCGACACTCCTCAAGAAGTTAATAACTGTAAACTTTACTTCGCTGAGGGAACTGTTATCCCTTCAGCTCGCTCTTGGCAAGAACGTGAACTTACACTTGGTGGCGACGCTTTTGTGGGTACTCTTGATATTGGCGACAGCAACGAAACTCTTTTTGCTTTCTGCAATGTAGAATTTAAAAACGGCTTTACTGTTTCTTCAAACTACCTTGCTATTGAACCTTCCGAGCTTGGGATTACTAAAAAACTTGTGAAAGAAAACTTGATTTACAACGGTTTTATGGAAGTGGACGCGTTCACTGCTGTAACCGATCTAGATAAATACGATGCGGACAGCACTTTTTCCTCTAAACCTTTGGTTTACATGAACGAAGCGCATGACGGTATCAGTGGAATTACTTCAAGACTAAACTTGTCTACTTTTAAACTAAACAACAAACGTTTTTCTGGTGAAGTTGGAGATATCCTTGTTATGGACATCAACTCACCTTTACCACAAACTCTAAAAGTTGTTGTTTTATGTAATATTGACGAAGAAAATGAGGCTATTTATACCGCAGAGTTGCACGCTTTTGGTGGCGACTTGTGGCAAAACTTTCGCTTGGAACTAAATGACTTTAAAGATGATAGTAAGGTTTCTTTAACTTCATGGAGCTTTATCACTATGATAATGTTCAAAAATGACGAACCTTTTGTTCTTAACAACCTTCTTTGGATTTAATTTATGAATAATAACGAAAATACAACTGAAACTGTTGCTAAACCTAAAAACACTAGGCACCTTAACATAATCATTGTGGTGCTTTCTATTTTGTGCGTTTTTATGGTAGGAAAAATGTTTCTCTTTGAAACTATTCTTGTTCAACATACTAGCATGTTTCCAACTATTGCTCACGGCGACACTGTCACTCTATTGAAATCACAAAATATCGACAGATTTGATATTATTGTGTTTCAAGACGTTGAAGATGCTGATAAAAAATTGATTAAACGTGTTATCGGCTTGGCTGGCGATACTATTGAAATAGATGAAAACGGAATTCTTCACATTACCTATACTGAGAACGGCGAAGTTTTCAACCAATCATTCCCAGAAAACTATATCAATAGCACTAATATATCAATACCCCCTACAACAATACCCGAAAACACAATCTACGTACTTGGCGACAATCGCCTTGTAAGTCGTGACAGCAGCGAGTTCGGCCCTGTCCAAATCTCTGCCGTCCTAGGAAAAATCGTAGGCCTAGACAAACAATCCGCCATCACCAAATAATAAATACAAAGTAAATTACAAGTAATCCATTACGAAGTAATCCATTACGAAGTAAAATGGCGATTCGCCATCCCTAAATAAATAATTAAAAACCAAAATTCCCCACTTTCCAACCAAGGAAAGTGGGGAATTTTTTACATCTAATTTCAAAATCCTAAATAAATCACCCACATTCAGTAGCGTCAGCACCAAACCCCAACTCATAAACGGGTCAAGGGGCTAAGCTCCTTGTGGGGTCAAGGGGTGAAACCCTTGTGGGGTCAAGGGGCAAAGCCCTTGTGGGGTTTGGGGTGAAACCCCATTTCACTTAACAACTAAACAAACACTAAGAGTTAAACTAAGATTTGAGCGTCGGTAGGGAGTTCTACAACTTCGGTGTTGAAGTATTTGATATGGTATTGATCGTTAGCGAAAGAGTTGTCGCTGGCAACATAGATACGTTTACCTTGCCAGAAAACGGATATTTCGAAAGTAAAAGCATTGTTTTCAACGAAATCTATCATATTTTGATTATTCACATAAATCAGCACCGAAGTGGTAGAATTGGTTGCGAAGATATCGAAAATTTTCTTACGAATAACAGTAGCAAGAATTTCGTTTGTCATAATATACCCTTTACCACCGCAAGCCTTGCAAGGCTTAGATAAAGTTTGTTTCATTTCATTGCGGTATTTTTTTCTAGTAATTTCCACAAGCCCAAGTGATGTCATGCTCACAACTGTTGTGCGAACACGATCACGCTTAACTTCTTCTGATAGTAGTTCCATCAGCTTAGCTTTATGCTCATCTTGAATCATGTCAATGAAATCCACTATGATAATTCCGCCAATATTACGTAAACGAAGTTGGGAAGCAATAGCCTTTGCCGCCATGCAGTTGGTTTTAAAAACCGTCTCTTCAAGACTGGTTTCGCCAACATAACTACCTGTGTTTACATCAATAACAGTTAGAGCTTCGGTGTGTTCGATTATTAAGTATGCGCCGTTGTCAAGGTCAACACGGCTGTCTAAAATCCGTAATGCTTGACCTGTGACACCATAGAAATTAAATAAATCAACATTGTCTTTTTTGTACATTTCCAGTATGTCAGAAGAAAAACCGTAATCATGCATTAAATCTTGCATTTTCTTGTAAGTTCCCACATCATCAACTATTATTTTTTCTACAAATTTTCCAACTAGATCACGTACTACACGCTCAAGAATCAACCCCTCGCTCCATATTACGGACTTTGCAGGAACGGATTCGCTGTAAGCTAATATACGTTGAAATCGTCTTTGTAAACGGACTGTTTCAGCAAGAATATCGCTTTCACTTGCTTGTTGACATGCGGTTCTTATTATGTAACCACCGTTTTTTTCTTCTAGGTTTTCAATGAAATTTGTTAAACGTAAACGCTCGGATTCTTCGGTAATTTTCCTTGAAACGCCTATGTAATTCACGTATGGCATATAGACTACAAATCTACCAGCTAATGATAAGTTAGGCGTTAATCTTGCGCCTTTTAAACCTATTTCAGTCTTAGCAATTTGAACTAAAATTTCGTCACCGATCTTAGCATCAAGAGCTTTGTTCATAAAAATTTCTTGAGACTCTGACAAGTCCTGTCCATCGATATAAGTATCGGTTAAATAAAGATAACCGTTTTTTCGTCTACCAATATTCACAAAAGCGGCTTGCATTCCAACTAAAACTTGCTCAACTCTACCTTTGCAAATATTGCCAATAATAGACCCGTCTTTTTCGCTTTCACTGTTAAATTCAATTAGCTTTCCGTCTTTTAAAAGTGCAACCGCATGAGTGCCACCTCTGGTGCTTATATAAACTTCTTTAACCATTATATTTTATACTCCATGTAAAAAATCATCTACGTCAATGAGATTTTTTTGATCACCCATAAACAGTTTAGTCTTTACCACTTCAGAAATAATATCGAACCCAAGTGCTAAAAGCAATCGGTCAGGACGCAATGTTTTGCTTCCGATAGCGATAATTATTTTTATTTTATCTTCACAATGTTCAAATGAACACATCATATCTCGAACATCTTTTACTATTATATTGCCCTTTTGCTCGTAAGAAATTTCGAAATTTTCCTTAGAAAAAGCAGTAGTTAACGCATCAAAAAGTTCTTTGCTGTATGGCATTTCGTATTCCGCATAGGTAGCTTTTGCTGCTAGATTTGGGTTTACTTCTTTGTGAAGAATATATTCCGCAATTACACCACCGATAGAAACTGCATTGAATTTTTCAGTAAGTCCCTCCGCTGTCATGTTTGAACCAACGGTTACGTATTCCACTAGAGATGCAACTCCAGTTGGGGCAGCTGGTGCGAAAAATAGTAATTCATGAGGGTTGAACCCTAGCGAAAAATTCATTTGTATTTCAGCACGGCGTAGAGTTCTTTGAATGTGTTTTAACATATCAAGATGAGAAATGTACTTGCTTGTACTATTTTTTGTATATTTAATTACCAACACGTTTTGCATTCCCCCAATCTATCAGCACCGCAACCAAGGCAATTTTCCATACAATCACCAGTTACCGCGTCCGCTTTGCTTCTTTCGTTTTCTTCTTTAAAAAATTCTTCCGTAACTCCAACATCAACAAATTGCCATGGCAAAATGTCGTTATAGTCAAACCCACTTGTCATTTGATCGATGTCCGCACCGCAAGTTTCAAGTGCTTTTTCCCAACCTTCTTTGCTAAACTTTTCTGACCAACCGTCAAAAATACAGCCGTTTTTATAACCTTCAAGTAAGATATCACCAGCTTTTCTTCCGCATGATGCAAATATGCTTTCAAGCTTTGAAACGAAAGTGTCATGATATTTAAATCCAAACCCTGATTTGAAAAACAGGTCTTTTAGAAGTCTGTGTTTTCTGTCAAATTCAGCGAAAGTGTCTTGTGCTTCCCATTGGAAAGGTGTGAAAGGTTTAGGAACAAAGTTTGCAACTGATGCAGTAACTCTCACGTCACGTCTATGTACTACTTCGCTATAAATTTCTTTAACACGTTTAGTCATTGCAAAAATCCCCGCAATGTCTTCGTCCGTTTCGGTAGGTAATCCAATCATGAAATACAATTTCACTGATTTATATCCTACTCGGAAGGCTTGTTTCATTGCAGTTTCGAACTCTTCTGTTGTTATGTTTTTATTTATTACATCTCTCAAACGTTGAGTTCCAGCTTCTGGAGCAAAAGTAAGTGAGGCAGTTTTTTTCATATCAGTAACAAAATCTTCGTCAAAACTATCAAGTCGCAAAGAGGGTAAAGATAATCTAACGCCCTTTTGTTTTGTAACGGCAGACATTTCTTTAATTAGTGGCAAAATTTCAGGATAGTCACCAGTTGATAATGAACTTAGTGATACTTCGTCAAAACCGCATTGACTGATTATGTCGTCGCACTCTTTCAAAAGAGTATCTTTTGATTTACAACGGATTGGACGGTAACAAAAACTTGCTTGACAAAATCTACAACCTCGTGGACAACCACGAAAAACTTCCAAAACGCCCCTGTCATGCACCGCTTGAATGTTTGGTACAATTTGGCTAGTTGGGAAGTAGGCATTGTCGAAATCTTCAACTATGGCTTTTGTCATTATTGGTGAATTTTCTAAACCTTTAAACACGCCATTTTCGAATATTTCATTGTGTAACTTAGGAACGTAAGCAAAAGAAATTTCGTCTACTTTCGCCAAAAACTCATCACGAGTCCAATTTTCTTTCTTCTTCTTTTCCATAAGTTCAAGTATCGGCAAAAGATTAACTTCACCTTCTCCTAACAGAAAAAAGTCCATAAAATTAGCTATCGGCTCAGGATTAACTACGCAAATACCGCCAGCGAAAACCAGTGGATCATTTTCCGATCTGTTTTTAGATTCCATTGGAATATTTGACAAATCAAGCATTTCAAGTACGTTTGTATAACTCATTTCGTATGACAAACTCATGCCCAAAAGGTCAAATTCACCAAGTGGAGTCCTTGTTTCAAGAGAAAACAAAGGCAGTTTTTCAGCACGCAATAACTCCGCCATATCAGTCCAAGGGGAGTAACATCTCTCACATGAAAACTTTTCTGAATCGTTTACCATATGGTAAATTATTTTATTTCCAAGATTAGAGATTGCGACTTCGTAAACGTCAGGAAAGCAAAGGCAAAATTTCACTTTGCTGTCTTTAATATTACTCACGTTGTACTCTCCGCCACTATATCTTGCTGGTTTTAGCGCTTTTGCTAAAATTTCTTCATATCTTTTATTTAAATCCGTCATATATTGTTTAATTATCCTTTCAAAATCATATTTATCTAGTCAATTTTAACACATTGAACTTGATTTTGTAAAGTAACTATTTGATTATACCAGCTATTTCACTATATATATTTTCACTTACAAGAAGTTTTCGCAGTTTTTCCTCTCCGATACTGATATTTCCAGTAGGCAAACCCTGAATTTCGAATTCGCAAATATAAGCTGAGTCCAAAAACTTAGCCATTTGAAACAGCGTAGTATTTGGTGGTACTGCGACTTTTTTCACTATACGCCCACCCTCTGACTGAGTATTTTTTGCGGTTGCGATAATTCTTTTAGCAAGACTGTCTTTTTTTAGATCAAGAACGCTTCCTAAAAACATAAAGACTGCCATTACTAAAATTGTTGTGTTTACTTGTACTTGAATTGAAATTAAGAACAAAATACACAGCATAACGCTAGTGCTAATACCCACAAAGGACACTATACGTTCTGCGGTTTCTCGCTTTAGCTTCATGTTCAAAGCTACGGACAATATTCTTCCGCCGTCTAGGGGATAGCAAGGGAACAGGTTTATTGTTGCAGTTGATAAATTGGCTATTGCGATGATTTCCGTGTATGGATAGATACTTGGAAACACCCACCAAAGCGCAACAATCACTGTTGTAATAACTAAATTCGCCAAAGGTCCAGCTAACGCTACTTTTATCTCATCAACTGGACGAAGTGTGAACATATCCCCCACAAGCCTTGCACCAAAAGGCGTAAGATAAGTGCTGCCAAGGGTCAATCCGCAACCTTTCGCTATGAAATAATGGGCATACTCATGCACAAGCAATGTCCCCACGTACACCATTAAGATAATCCCCTGTCCCATAATAATAGAAATACACCCAAATATTAAAAATAATGGGTGTATTTTAACGTTAAATATTTTCAATTTTTCTACCTTGATTACACCACTATGCTACCTTGAAATAATGCCATAACTGAAGTAAATACCGCTTTGATCGGTTCTACTCCCACAACCATAACATTTACCGCAAGCAAAATTCCAAGAATTCCACAAGCTATTCCCATTTGCAACATTACATAGTCAAAAACATCACGGTCTTTCTTTTTTTTCTTAAATAATGAAAGTTTAGCTCTTGGCTTCTTTCTAACTACCTCATTGTGGCTAATCTCTTCCACGTTCATGTGCTCAATATCAAGATTATCATATTTCATAAAATCACTCCCTCCAAATTAATATTACATCAAAGACAAATTGTCTTGAACTCAATATATTTTATGAATAAATATGATTTGTTAGAACAAAAAACTAGGGTAAAATATTTATTTTCTTTACCGATTTAGCTTTTGCTGTCATTTTGATTGAATAAAAGTCACCTAATTTTTTCACTTCAAAGTTAATATCTTTTTTATCAAGTTCAAAGTATTCAGCCATGATTTTTTTAATCTCAATCTGACAAACTCTAACACCAGACAATGGCTCTTCCTTTTTTCCTGATAAAATGTTTTTCAATCTACATAATTCAATTTGCGATACCGTCATAATTCCCCCTAATAATTCTTACACCCTTCTTTTTACGTCACGTCTAATTTTCCCAAAAAACCCTTTATACCGCTTGGTGCAATCATACAACTTATTTTCCCCAAAATGTATGTTGTTTGCCATAACACCTATTGCGTCATAGATATTATTTCCTGCGGTAATAGGAATTCCAACGCTACTGTGAATACCAACAACATCGTCGCTTGGAAGTATGCCAACAGGAATTACTTCAAGCAATGAAACAATGTCCTCAACATTCATCATATCACTTGTAACCATCAAGTCCCCTCGCACTTGATTGATTACTAAACCTGTGATATGCATGTCATAACTTCCAAGCATTTTGATTACTTTATTGGCATCATGCAAACTGGAGATGTCAGGAGTGGTTACAACAATCGCTTCTGAACTAGAAGCAACTGCACGGTGAAATCCCATTTCAATACCTGCTGGGCAATCCACAATAACATAGTCGAATGTTTCGGACAATCGCTCTGTTACCACTCTTAAATTTTGACCGCTTATGTATGATTTGTCGTAACTATGAGCTGATGGCATTACAAATAAATTAGGATTGCCGTCAACTGCTACTAAGGCTCTTTTAACAGGACAACGCCCTTCCACCACATCAATGATGTCGTAAACTACTTTATTCTCCACACCCATAATCACGTCTAAATTATTCAGACCTAAATCTGAATCTATAAGCACAACTCTTTGACCCATTTCGGCGAGCTTCACACCTAAATTTGCCACAACGGTAGTTTTACCTACACCGCCCTTTCCACTTGTTACAACAATTCTTCTTGGCATTTTACACACCTCCAATTAGTTGTATAGTATCACAAAATTACAATAAAAACACAAAAATAAAAAAGACGGGACAATTCCCGTCTTTTCTTTTATATACCGAAAATATTAGACAATTTTCAGCATGTTATTCGACAAATTTTTTGTTACATTATCTTTAAAAGTTGGTTTAAACGCAATGGATCTGCTAGTAATATTGCACCACCTCTTGTTGCTGCGAAGTCTGGTAGTTCAGGAATAATGATTGGGCACTCCAATCTTTGTTTCAAGAACCATTCCAATCCTGTGATTTTCGCACCGCCTCCAGTAACTATAATTCCGTTTTTGAAGATTGATGCTAGGGTTTCGTCAGAAAAGTCTTTCAAGATATTTACTATTAAATCCGCAATTTTGCCATAGTAATATTCAAGCATTGAACGAATATATTTTGATGAAATAGTTGCACTTCTTGGGTTTCCCGTTAAGAAATTCTTTCCGAAAACCACTGTGTAATTATTTTCGTTTTCATAAAGTGAACCAATTTCGCATTTAATTTGTTCGGCAGTCAAAATACCTACTTTCACGTTAGCTGAACTTTCTAGTCCCTCAATAATTCCCTTATCAATAGCATGTCCGCCGATACCAAAACTGTATCCAACGTCAATTCCCGCTTCGCTCATTAACGCAATATTCGTTAATCCGCCACCGATATCTACCACTAATTGAGATCCAGAGTTTTCCGTTGCAGTAGTTGAACCGTAGTATGCAAAGATTGGTGAATCAAGCTCATAAACTTCCATTACGCCACAATTGTGGAAAAGATTTTGAATTAACTCCCTTTCCTCTTGTTGACAACCGCATGGTACATTTACAAATGCACTGATTTTTGGTTTAACAAAATAATCATTTCTATCAACTACTTTTTTCAAAAAATGAGTAACTAACGCCATTGCCGCTTTACGATAAGCCACCGCGCCCTCTTGAATAGGGTACAATAAATGATGTCCTTCAGGTAGGTTTCCCACCATCTTTTTTGCGTCAATGCCGTAAGCAATAATTTTGCTGCTTTCAACCACGTCACCACTTAGTAAACATAGTGTAGGTTCATGCAAAACAATTCCCTCACCGCTTTTAAATATTGTTGTATAGGAAGAACCTAAATCAATTATCAAATTTACTGTTGCCATAACTACTCCTAAAAATTCTTTAAAATTTCGCTTAATCTATCTATTGGAAATCCCATTACATTCTGGTAATCTCCCACAATTTCTTTTACTATATTGTTTTCGTCCTGAATTCCATAGCCCCCTGCTTTGTCCATTGGTGAGCCTGTTTCTATGTATTCCAAAATTTTCTTATCATTGATTTCATTGAAAGTTACTTTTGTGGTCTCCGCTGTAACAACGGATTTATTTGCTGACATAACAGCAATTCCAGTAATCACTTCATGTGTTTTTCCCGACAACAATTTCAACATTCTAAATGCATCATCTTTGTCTTTTGGTTTTCCTAGCATTTCTCCATTGAAAAACACTCCTGTATCCGAACCAATAACCACTGAATCAATATGATTTTCCAAAACAAATTTGCTTTTAACACAAGCTAGCTTTTCAACTATTTTCTCTGGTGAATTTTTGATTAAATCAGCAATTTCTTGTAGACTATAATACAGTGTCAAATCTTCATTTGCACCGCTTGGTATCACTTGAAATTCACTAATAATTTTTCTCAACAATTCTGACCGTCTAGGTGATGCTGATGCTAAAATATATTCCATTGGATTTTCCTTTCGTTCTTTTCTTTATTATAGCACAAAAAATGTATATATTTCAATTAAAACCTTGAAAAAATACAAAACTAGATTATAATCTTTCTATAAAATCACTATAATTCACAATTTTTTGCGGTATTTTATATATTGTATCACAAAATCGGCACTGTTTCAATATGTTTTTCATATAAACTTAAAATTCATAAAAAAAAGCACTTTCTCTATTAATTCATAGAAAAAGTGCTTAATTGTTTATTTAATATTGATTAAAGGTTGATTAGCATGTTTTTCTCAGTAACTTTATCAAAGAAGTGCAAGTGATTTGCATCAACTCCCAAAATAACATTCTCCATACGGTTTACCTTTGTTCTGCTGTCTACTTTTGCAGTTAAAAGTGTTTGTGCTGATCCCACAACAACACTTGCTTCGTCTTCAAGGTTCAAGTTGCAATACAAAATAGCCTCGCTTCCAAGATCCTCTTTAACTTCAACTTTCGCTGTAATTTTATTTTCGCAAACATCAAGGAATACTGCTTCAGTATGTAAATCTTCAGGACGGATTCCCAATGTAATTTCTTGACCGTCAACAAAATCTAACTTGTCTAAATTACCTTTTGGAATAGTGATATTTTGCCCATTTGCAAAAGATACATTTCCATTTTTAGAAATAATACCATCGAAGAAATTCATTTGAGGTGTTCCGATGAAACTAGCTACGAATTTGTTAGCTGGATTATCATAAAGATGTTGTGGTGCTCCGATTTGCATAACAAAACCGTCTTTCATAACTACGATTCTTGTTCCCATTGTCATGGCTTCAACTTGGTCATGTGTTACATAAATAAAAGTTGTTTGCAATTTGTGGTGAAGTTTCGTAATCTCAGTTCTCATTGCTGCACGAAGTTTCGCATCAAGATTTGACAATGGCTCATCAAGTAAGAATACTTTTGGATTTCTAACGATTGCACGTCCAAGTGCCACACGTTGACGTTGACCACCTGACAATGCTTTAGGTTTTCTTTGTAGATAATCTGTAATATCAAGAATTTCTGCAGCCTCGTTTACCATTTTCGCAATCTCTTCTTTAGGAACTTTCTTTAGTTTCAAAGCAAAAGCCATGTTGTCATAAACAGTCATGTGCGGATACAGCGCATAGTTTTGGAAAACCATTGCGATATCTCTGTCTTTTGGCTCAACGTCATTCATCAGTTTGTCGTCAATGTAAAGCTCGCCCTCAGAAATTTCTTCCAATCCCGCCACCATTCTTAGTGTAGTAGATTTTCCACAACCTGATGGACCTACGAAAACGATGAACTCTTTGTCCTCGATTTCCATGCAGAAGTCGGAAACAGCAACAACCTTTCCGTCGTATATTTTCTTAATATTTCTTAAACTTAAACCTGCCATATTTTCTCCTTAAACGCTTTTAATGAATTATTTTTTTATTCACTTATATAATACATCATTTATTTGGAAAATCTAGACAAAAATGTTATACTAATAGGACAAAAGTTAAGGAAAATATGTGAAATATGGAAATTATACGTGAAATTAGGACAAATATTAATAGTGCAATGGAAATATCTAGCCAGTTCCACATACTATATGTGGACAAAGGGACAGTCCAAGTCACTCTTGAGGGCAAAAGTTACGAAATCAGTGCGTCACAGTGCGTGGTTATTTTACCGCACCAAAATTTCAGTTTTTTCAGCTTTGACAGCTCTAGCAGTTTGCACATCGTTTACCCTTACAAATTTACAATGAACTTTTACGAAAAGACACTAAACACCGAAGCTGTCATGCCAGTTTTCAATCTCACTGACAATACAAATCTCATACCACTTCTTAAATCTTCCACTGACGAGTATCTTCTTTGCTCAATAATTTACAACATTATTTGGCAATTTTCCAACAAGACTAGTTTTAATATCAAGAATCAAAAGAGCCATTTTTTCATGACTCAGTTCTTGTCTTACATTGAAAAAAACTACAAGGAAGAAATCACTTTGCAAAAGATTGCTGATGATTTCTCTTACGATTACCATTACATTTCTCAGCTTTTTAACAGAATATTTAAGGCGAATTTCTCGCATATCATAAACGAGTACCGAATCACAAAATCACTACCCGAACTCCTTCAACGAAAAAAAACCGTTACCCAAATTGCTTTCGATTACGGTTTCAACTCTCTCCGCTCCTACAACCGCAATTTCCTGAAATTCATGGACATGTCACCTATGGGTTATATTAAATCTAAGTTATAATTTTTTTTTGTTGGTTATTAAGTAAAATGAGGCTTTGCCTCAAACTCCATAAGGGCTGTGAGTCCTTAACCCCACAAGGGTCAAAACCCTTGACCCGTTTTTTAATGGTGTTATTTTTTGCTGGCGCTTCTGTTGTGTTGGCAATTTTAGAACTGTGATTAACAAATAGTATTTGCCCCACTATTTCAAATATATTCGCAAATAGTATTTGTTACCTTTTAGAACATATTATAAAAGAAATTTGTTTACTTTTATAACTATATTTGCCAATAGTATCAATCCCATTTCCACAAGCAACAAAACGCCACAACAACAAAATAAAAAAGCCCCCTTAAAAAAAGAGGGTCAAGGGGCTCAGCTCCTTGTTGGGGTTTGGGGCGAATAGCCCCATTTCCCTTACCTAAAAAAATCCAAAAACTCCCACAACAAACCCATTCCCATGCACAGCAAAAAAAAGCACCATAACAAAAAAGCGGGTCAAGGGGCTCAAGCTCCTTGTTGGGGTTTGGGGCGAATAGCCCCATTTCACTTACCTAAAAAAAATCCAAATTATTTATAATTCAGGAATATTAGCTTTAGAAATATAGAACACGACGGTGCCTACAAGAATACCGGCAAGAGCGCCGGCGAAAGATAGCACGGGAAGGTAAGCGAAAATGTGGAAGCTTTCTAGTACTAGAGAAACCACTAGTAGTTGAGCGATGTTGTGTGCTATGCCACCCAAAAGGCTTATGCCGATTACTGACACCTTAGGGAAGAATAATCCCATTGTGCCGTACATGATTACAGCGCTGAAAATTCCGCCAGTCAATGAGTATAGAAGGCTCATAACGTTTCCTGTGAATAGGATCGCAATTGAGCATTTTGCAATAATCATTATTAAAGTCATTGGTAGATTAAACATTAGGAGCGAGATTAGCACAAAGATATTGGACAATCCTAGCTTTGCACCAGGGGCGAAGGGTAGCAGGGGTGGGAATAAGCTTTCTACCAGAAACATTATTAGTGATAAGCCTGTAAGCAATGCTAGTTTTGTTAAGTTTTTGCTGTTCCAGTTAGGAGATTGCATCGATTTCGCCCTCCCCAGTTATCACTACTCTAAGTCGGTTAGGTAAGCAAATAATTTGTTTTCCGCTGTCTTTTATTGCGCCTATTTTCACGCAAAGTTGGTCAGAACATGTGGAATCTTCTATGTATGCAACACCGTCTTTTACTGTTATAGTGTTGTTTCCGCTAGCAACTTCATAGAAATAACTTTCGTTTTTAGACAGGTTTATAGTATGCACAAGCTCGCCACTTTCGTAGATTTCCACGGTAGAACCCGTTACCATTGGACGGATTGAAAATATAAAAATTGCGATAATTACAATTAAGGCAACTGCCATTATTAGGAAGTCACCTTTAGTGAAAATCTTATTTTGTTTTACTTGGGGTAATCTATTCATATTTTGTGTAAGCCTTATTTATTTCCATTCCCTCTTTGATTGTTACGTCACCGATAGTAGCGTAAGCGAGATTTTTGTCTATAATTATGCAATCAATTTCGTTTTCCGTAGCGTAATTAACTGCGGTTTCCATGTCCATAACGCAAAGCGCCGTTGACATAGCATCAGCTACTGCACTGCTGTTTTCAAACACAGTAACAGCAATCACATCATCGATAGGATAGCCGTTTTTTCCTATAATATGACAGTAACGCTTCTCATCTGTTATAAAGTATTTTTCGTAATCACCGCTAGTGGAAAGTCCCATGTCAGCAAGTGAAATCACAGCAAAATAGCTGTTGTTTGTTTCATCTGGTCTTGGGTTTGTTACCGCTATTGTGTATGGCGTATTTTTTGCTTTACTTCCGATAGCAAGTTGATTTGACATCAAGCTAATAAGACCTTCAAAAGGTTCAGCTTGACTTTTTAAGAATATTTTTTGCACCAAATCCACAGCGTAGCCTTTGGCTATTCCACCAAGATCAATTTGCATTTCTGGGTCAAGAAATCTTACTTTGTTGCCTTTAATTTCTATTTTGGCAAAATCAGTATGAAGAAGTAAATCAGCAATAGCTTGCGAACTTGGAAGTTCACGTGATTCCGTGTAATTACCTTGATTGTCAGGAGCGAAACCCCATAGTTTTACAATAGGATACATGGCAGGGTTAAACGCACCGTCAGTTTTGTTGTAAATATCGGTAGAAATTTTTAGCATTTCAACTACCATGGGATTAACTTCCACCCAATCGCCATTTGAATTATTTATTTTGGAAATATCGCTTTCAGGGTCACTAAGTGCTACAAGTTTTTCCACTTGGTCAATGATTTCTTTCACCTGATTTTCTATAGTTTCCGCCTCTTTATTACTTGCATTTTTCAAACTATAATCTATATACATAAACTCGCCTTGATAAAATAGTTGGGTTTTATTCATATTAGAACAACCGCTAAATGATAGTAATAGACAAAATGAAACAATAATCGCAACAATCTTTTTCATTAAATAAGTCGTCCCCCGTTTACTATAAACACGAAATTCATACCTAGCACTTTAGCAGAAGAACGGCAAAGTTTCATTCTATTAAAGTAAATTTCAAAGTAGTCAATAACTGGGCAAAGGTCGGTGTCAATGACAATATCAAGTATGATTTCATCACCCACAATATTAACGTGAGAGCTTTGAACAGCGTAATTTACACGATCGTGAATATCGCCCATAGCCTTTTCTTCAGTACGTCTTGAATAACGCACACGACTTCTGTGAACGTCCGATTTGTCTGCAATAATAAGTGCCGCCGCCAAACGGCTTGAAGGATTCCCCTCACGCTCGTCATGGTTTCCGATAGCAGTCATAATTTGCGCCGCATCACCATAGGGCATACCACGTTTAGTCAACAATTCATAGGCTAAAACAGCACCAATTTGTGCATGACTAGCCCTGTTTACGCAGTTTCCAATATCGTGCAAGTACCCAGCAATCTCAACAAGCCTTGCTTCGTCTTCCGTACCACCTGATTTCTCGATTATTTCTCTTGCCCAATGAGCAACAATAGAAACGTGGCGAACTGAGTGTTCCGTATACCCCAAATGCTCAAGTTGTGCATCGGTGTATTTGATTAACGCTTCAATCTCCTCGTCTTTTTTTAAATCTTTTATATCTAATTTATTCATATTAATAGTTTCTCCTTAAAATGTAAGAATTATGTCCTTACACCGTTTATTATACTACAATAACCACCAATCAGTCAAAGAATGTGTGTGGTAGATTACTTATTTTACTAACAATTTTACATAAAAAAAAGTGGTGTACATGAAAATCGCAGATCCTCATATGATACACCACTTTTATTTTATTATTTAACTAATCTTTGTTTTCCGCATTTCTTGATTTTGCTAACTTGTCAGCAATTTGTTGCGGTACTTCTTCATAGCGAGCAAATTCCATTGAGAAAATGCCTCTGCCTTGAGTAATACTGCGTAGATCAGTAGCGTATTTAAACATTTCAGATTGTGGAGATTCAGCCATGATAACTTGCTTGTTTTCATCAGCTTCCATTCCAAGAATTCTTCCACGACGCTTATTCATATCACCTAAAATATCGCCCATATAATTTTCTGGAACAGTAATTTTAACAGACATTACAGGCTCTAACAATACTGGTTTCGCATTGGCTAATCCATCTTTAAATGCATTTGATGCCGCAAGTTTAAATGCCATTTCAGAAGAATCCACATCATGGTAACTTCCGTCATAAACAACAGCTTTAAGTCCAACCACTGGATACCCAGCAAGAACGCCCTTTTTCAAAGATTCTTGCAAGCCTTTCTCGATTGCAGGAATATATTGTTTAGGAACTGATCCGCCAACAACTTCTGATGCGAAAACAAAATCTTCTTCACATGGTTCAAATCTAATTTTACAATGGCCATACTGACCGTGACCGCCTGATTGTTTCTTGTGTTTACCCTCAGCTTCCACTATTTTTTTGATACTCTCTCTATAAGGAATCTTAGGATTAGAAAGCTGTGCTTCTACGCCGAATTTTGTTTTTAGTTTTTTGCAAATAATTTCAATATGCGTTTCACCCATACCACAAATCAGCATTTCCGCAGTTTCTTTGCTCTTAACTAATTGGAACGTGATATCTTCTTCAAGTAATCTATAAAGACCTTGAATAACTTTCTCTTCCTCGCCACTCTTAACAGCTCCCACCGCCATAGAAATCACTGGTTGAGGGAAAACTATTGAAGAATACTTAACCTCATTTCCAATTTCAGCAAGTGTATCCCCTGTATTAGTATATTGCAATTTCGCTAAAGCACCAATATCACCAGCTACTAGCTTTTCCACTGGGTATTGTTTCTTGCCTTTTAGTATCAATAATTGACCAACTTTTTCAGTTTTTTCGTTTGTGTGATTAACTAAAATCATGCCACTTTTTAACGTGCCTGTCATTACTTTAAATACATTAAGTTTCCCAACAAAGGGATCCGCAATAGTTTTAAATACTTTCAAAGACACCTGACCGTCAATCCATACTTCACAAGGAACATCAGAACCTTTTGACGTTTCTCTCAAGTCGTTTTGATGTACTAACGGTGACGGCAAAACCTTTACCATTTCCGCCATAAGTGCAATTACCCCTGAGTTTGTATAAGCTGAACCTGCCATAACTGGAATAGTTGTGCCCATTTTGAAACCTAATTTTAGACCAAGAATAACTTCTTCTTGAGTTAATTCCACTCCCTCCATGAATTTATCAAAAAGTTCCTCGTCATTCTCCGCTGCAACTTCAGTTAATGTTGCGTAAATTCTATTCATTTCATCAATCATGTCCGCTGGAACGTCAATCTCTTTTGGATCACCATTGTTGAATCTATAAGCTTTCTTTTCAACTACCGTAACATACCCCACCATTTTTGGACCTTCCAAAATCGGCAATGAAATTACTGCCACCTTGGTGCCATACATCTCTTGCAATGCTTGGGTAGTTTTTAATACGTTTGCATTTTCTTTGTCTACTTGGTTAATAAAAACCATCATTGGAATTTTAGATTTCTCGCAACTTTCAATAGCTTTTTCACAACCAACGGAAACCGTGCCCCATGGTCCTAAAACGATAATCGCTGAATCCGCTGCGGACAGAGCTTGAATCCCCTCTCCCTCAAAATCATAGAATCCCGGAACGTCCATCAAGTTAAATTTCTTTCCGTTAAATTCACAGTTGGCAACGCTTAGTGAAATAGACAATTTCTTAGCAATCTCTTGCTCATCAAAATCCATAACGGTATTACCGTCAAGAATCTTACCCAGTCTATCCGTAGCTTTCGCATTGAATAAAATAGCTTCACACAGAGAAGTTTTACCCTCGCCACTGTGTCCCATAATTGCAACGTTTCTAATATTTCTAGTCTCGTAATTCATAATTGTTGTGTCCCCCTTTATTTTATAGACTTGACACTATTATATAATACTTTTTTCAACTATTCAATAGCAAATTGAAAAAAAATTAACAATTTACATAATTTCTTTCAAGATTTCGCTATATTTCTCAGTTTCTTGTTTGTTTTCCCTAGTCATAACCAGCGAAAACTCATTGCTAGCTTCACAATCCACATCACTTATATGTGCCAAATAATCCGCAATCTCACAAGATACCGATTTATTATCATCATAAACAGCAACACCCTCACCAAAAACTTCCTGAAAAACATCACGAATAAAAGAATAATGAGTACACCCCAAAACCACGCTGTCAATATCATACTCCAAAACGCTATCACGAATCTTCGCTATCTCCCCAACCAACAAATCCTTATTAAAATAGTTCTTCTCAATGAAAGTAGCAAGCCCTGAAGTAGGATATAAAAACACGCCTTCCTCTTTATACTTCTCCGTGTTCTCCATAACCGTTCTATTAGTTGCAAGCAACAAAGTTCGCTTTTTTCCATCACTTTTAGGCGTTTTGAGCTGTGGGGACACACCAAACACCCTAAAATGATACCGATCTTTCAATTCTTCCAATGCCGTAACTGTTGCTGTATTGCACGCCACAACCAAAACATCAGTGTCAATAGGCAAGTGATTTTTCACTACATTCATAACAAGCGACGACACTTCCTCTCTTGTTTTATTGCCATATGGTGCGTTCAAGTTATCCGCTATATACTTTAACTCACAGCCACCCACATTTTTATTTACTTCTTTCAGCAACGAAAATCCACCAATTCCACTGTCAATAAACCCTATCTTTAACATATAATACCTCGCACTATTCACTATTTAAGATATTCTATGCTTGTATTTTTATTTACATGACATTTTTTATTTTTTGTTTGGTTATTAAGTTAAATGGGGCTACTCGCCCCAAACCCTCGCAAGGGTCAAAACCCTTGACCCGTTTATGTTACTGTTTTTAAATTAGGAAGAATTTATTTTACTTGTTTAAATGTTTTATGATTAATTTTTATAATAAAAATTATTTCTACAAATCAAAGCCCCTCAGATAAAACCACTTTAATTAAAACTAATCCCACATATAAAACCAATACAATTAAAACTAATCTCACCCCATTTATTAATCAAACGCCAAAAGAAGCGTCAGCAAAAATTTCCAATCATAAACGGGTCAAGGGTTTCGACCCTTGTCAGGGGCATGGGGACGGACAGTCCCCATTTAACTTACCTAAAAAATCAAAACCAAAAAACATTTACTTACGAACAAAACCAAAAATCATCGAACACATTCAAAAACATCGTCGAATGTTAAGAATTTGTTTAAAGCTAGATTAATGCTGTATGCTACTAGATCGGCGATT
This sequence comes from uncultured Clostridia bacterium, assembly GCA_947039455.1. GTDB lineage: Bacteria > Bacillota > Clostridia > Christensenellales > CAMQZB01 > CAMQZB01. Next base: position 4,801 of record CAMQZB010000003.1, on the reverse strand, counting down.
TTGCCTATGCGCATATCGATGTTTCTAGAAGTTATTACAAGATTATCGCCACAGGATGAGAGAAAACGGTTACAGCTGGCAACTAGTGGAACGCCGAGTGCTATTACGGGTATTCCAAGAGTGGTTTCTGATAGACCGCAGTAGCCTTCTGTGATTTTGTAACTGGCTGGGGTGATTCCAACGTTGTTTACTTGCACAACGTTCATGATATTGTCAAGATCTCTTGATATTAGAGAATCCACCACAATGACCATGTCTGGCTTGATTTTGTCGATTACTGCAAATATCATTTCTTTGGAGTCTATACCTGTGATCCCGGATACGTTTGGACAGAAAGCGGAGATTGAAGATATGTTAGGGCTGATTTCAGTTTTTACTGTTTCGAAGTTGTGGCGAGTAACGATTATTTTGTCTACAACTTTTGCACCTAAGGAGTCCGCAACAATTCCACGATTGCCAAGCCCTACTACTAGGATATTTTTTCCGCCCTTTTGAATGTCTTTTGGGATTAATTCAAATATTACGTTTCCTATTACTGAAGATGCGTATTCAAGTTTTGCAACATCGGTTAAATCACCCAAGTTTTCAACTGAATTATACTTGCCTTTGTGCATTTCATACGTTAAATACTCCTCCGTAACAATTTCTATGTCTTGCCTTTTCAACTCATATTTCAAATTAAATTCCTTTTTAGTAAAATCGGTGTCACCACCAAGTTTTTTGTCTAAATCGCTTGCTAAATCGAAAAATTCCATAAAATTACCTCACTTTTTTAATAATAATACTATTATCCTTAAAACATACTAAATAATTCTTGCATTTTTAACAATTATGTGTTAAAATAGTTCGGTAAATGGAATAAACTTGTAAAGTGAGGTGAATAAAGTGCCAAATATTAAATCAGCAAAAAAGCGTGTTTTAGTAAACGAGAAGAAAAATATGCAAAATAAAATGATAGTGTCTGAGATTAGAACTGCTATCAAAAAATTCAACGCCAGTGTAGTTGCAGCGGATGTAGCATCAGCAACAACACTATTGAGAGCAACAGTTTCACTTATTGATTCTGCAACTTCTAAAGGTGTATACCACAAAAGTTACGCTTCAAGAAAACAATCTCAATTGTACAAAGCATTAAACACTTTGAACGCATAATCAAATTTTAATTTAATATGATCAAAACTAAAGGACAGTAATTTACTTACTAGCCCTTTTTTTTGTTGTCCCAATTTATTACGTAATGAACTTTACGTAATTTTTTTTATGTTTTATTTGCTGTTTGTGTATATAATTTAGGTTTCACTATATTGATTTTACATTAATTTGTTTTTATCAGGTCATGTGGTTGTGTAGTTATATAGCGATTGATTTTGTAATTGTATAGTGATTTTAATATATTATTTTTCAACTGTACATATCTCTAGCATAGCTATTAGCTTTGTAATTGTTTTCAAAATTCATTATTTTCTCAAATATTTTGATTATATTTTTAACTTTATCTATTAAACAATGGTTTTTCAACTATGTTAATTCAATTATTTTTGTTAATTATATTTAATAACTATAGAATTAATGAGCTTTACGGCTTTTAAGTTACATCTATTATGCAAAAACACAACTTAACCCCCTATTCAAACCCCAGTATTGCATAAAACAATAAGACACCCATCAATACTTATTTACTGATGGGTGCTAATTATAGCTGTTTATAGTCACATAAAGGGTGTGTTGCAGTTTCTTTTTTCAACAAATACTTTATAGTTTTATAATATATCTTTAATTGTGTATACCTATTCTAAAATTTAATTTTTTATAATGTTTCATTTATTTTTAACTTATTAAAATATTTTTTAATTTCCTATTTATAAAACATTCATTTATTGACCATATATATAACAGAAACTTGATGTTACTTAGATTCATTTTCAATGAAATATATCTCTTTAATCCTTGTATTGTAGTCATCTAGTTCTTGGAACACAGGGTGGTCATCGTGGGCTCGAAAGTTTGCAATAGTGTTTAAAATTTCAGCCAATTCAATGTAATCCTCTTTAGTAAGATTATAAGTATCATAAAAATGAGAAAATTCGTAAAAAATTGGTCCATACTCATCCAAACTGTCAATATTCTTAGCAATATCACGGATAATTGCGAAGCGATACGTTGCATTTTTCATATTCCCATGGTAAGGATAATCAGTAACTACAACATCCAACCAATGTGCGGCATCATTTATTTGCTCATAAAAATGATCTTTATCCGCTTTTTCTTCCTGATAGGACTTCACTGAAAAGCCAATATAAAATGAAATCGCTATAATTATAAGTACAGTTACGCTTGCTAATACTACTAATTTTGATTTACTTGTTTTCATAAACTAATTCTCCTAAAAATATTTTGAATTTAACATACTATATTTAAAGTTAAAGTTGCAATTAATGATTTATAATTTAATTTTTTTGTTTTTTTAACAATGTCTACTAAAATTATTTTCTAATTCGTAATATCATTTCAAAATTTAAAATACAATCATATTCATACTATAATCTAATATTATTAATGACCCAATACTACCTTACAATTTGTTAAAATCAATGCTATACAAAATAATAAATACTTCATAAATAAAATAGATAAATCTATATATACATTATCATTCCACATTTTTACTTTTGTAATTTATACTCACTATGCAAAATACTGTACATATCAGCGTCAACTATGCCTTTATTGCTAATATCCGCCTGTCTTAGTCGTCCTTCGTATTGCAAACCGCATTTTACCATAACTCGCCCTGAGCCGATATTTAATGGATCATGTTGGGATTCTATACGGTTCACGGCTACTTTATTAAAGAAAAAAGAAATTAATATAGAAAATGCTTCAGTAACGATACCTTTACTCCACCAATTTCGTCCAATACAATAACCAACATGAACTATATTAAGTTCTTCTTTCACTTCAACCGCACTAATCGTACCAATAAGCTGGCCAGTTTCTTTAATTACTATTGCCCATTGATAAAAGTTTTTATTTTCATATAACTTCACCCAATCATTTAAAATATTTTTAGTAACATCAACTGAAGAATGAGCCTGCCACCTTAAATATTCAGTGACCTTTTCATCACTTGCCCAGTTACTAAACATTAAATCAGCGTCATCTTCAACAAATCTCCTTAGAACAAGCCTCTCCGTTTCCATTTTCACCGTACCAACATGATTCATAACACATACCCCCTATATTTTTTACTTACAATAATATCACACCACAGCCCTAATGTCAATGATTTAATTATTACTATTATTATTTGGTACTATAATTTAGTTAAACTTTTGTTGTTTCGTAATACACGAGTAAATCATGATTATTACTTCATTTATTATGAAGTCTATTTACAATCTATTATTAATGTGATATAATTATATAAAAACTCTTAGGGGAAATTTATGTCAAAATTCACATGGTGGTTATATTCAGGTTTCTACATTTCATTTCTTTCAGTTTGGGGTTATGTTCTTTTGATATTAAACGAAATAGGCAAAAATACTTTTTGGATTGGAATTATTATTAGTACATTGGTATATCTGATATTAATAATACTTACTGATAAGATTGTTCGTGGATCTAAAAATAAATTTTTTCAATTACTTCAAAAGAATAATTTTGTAATTGATACAAAATACCAACATGAAAGTACTATTATTTGCATAGATTTTACTAATAAAAAGTTTGCGTGTAATGAATTATCGTTAGAACCTATAAAGAACTTTGAATTTATAAAACTCTGTAGCCTACATCTAACTGAAAATGGTATCTTTAACCTGAAAAACATTAACTTTATCATTGGAGTAGAAATAGAAGGTGAAAATTGTCCATTATTTAATATATTTTATGTAAAACAAATTAAAAAAAAATTTAAAGATATTGATGATTTCTTAGCAAATTCAGAACGAAAAAAGAGAATAGAAGTGGAAAATATTTTGGAACTAAAAAAACATATTGATAGAATAATTAAAACAAATGAATCACAAAATTATACACCTACTGAAAAACCTAATTTCGAAGATAACCGACCACTCTACCTACGTGGATACCACTAAATATTATTAACTCATATTCAGTAATATTGTTCACTTAAAAACTTTAGAAATAATATAAAATGATTATCATCTATATATAAAAGCCAATATGCAAACGCATATTGGCTTTTATTAATGAAATATTGCTACATCACCAATTTTATTACATCAACCCAAAATTGCTTTAGTATTTTTGGCGTTAAAAATAGAAGTGACTTTTGACAGCTGGGGGAATTTATCTAGTGAAGTGTACTAAAAACATACACAACTCTAGATAAATCCCCCACACAGTCAGATAATATAACATCACACACTTTAGTAGATTTTTAGCGTTAAAAATGGGAGTGAATTTTTTCGACTTGTAATTTTGTTTTTAATGGGAGTTTACCTAAATGTACACAACTAGATAAAATTTGCTCACTCTAAAAAAACAATTAACCATCACACCCTTTAGTTGTTTTTTGGCGTTAAAATTGTAATTGTATTTTGACATCTGTGGGATATTTTTCTAGGGAAATGTACTAAAAACATACACCACTCTAGATGAATTTCCCACACAGTCAGATAATATAACATCACGTACTTTAGTAGATTTTTGGCGTTAAAAATGGGAGTGAATTGTTTCGGCTGGCAATTTTGTTTTTAATGGGAGTGTACCTAAATGTACACAACTAGATAAAATTTACTCACTCAAAAAAAAACAATTAACAATCACACACTAT
>CAMQZB010000002.1 GCA_947039455.1 uncultured Clostridia bacterium | reverse complement strand
GTCGAATTTTACAACCAAGTTAGACCGCATCAAACACTGCACTACCTAACACCTACAGAGTTTTTAGATGATTATTACGATAAAATGGTAAAAGAAAAAGAGTAACCTTTTTTTCGCAATATTCTCATAATATTGTCCAAAAAGGTTACCCCCTTACAAGGGGATTTGAACCCATGTCCAAAAAAATGAAAAACTGCGAAACGCAACGAGACAATACTCCATTCTACGTATGTTGCCATCGCAGTTTTTCGTCCGTTTTCACACTCTTCTAATATTCTGCACCATAATTGCACCATCGGCTTCCATTTTATTTATATCAACAACTCTACTTCCTATAAAGTTTCACGCTGTATATTATACATGTTTTACTTTATATCCTCTACGCAATCTTTCAAGGTAAGTATAAGTTCTGATAAATATAACTCATATTTACTAATCACTATTTTGCACCATATATTTTTGAATCAATTCACCAATTTGGCTTTCACAAGTAGCTTCTCCATTTAATCGTGCTGAAGCATATTCAATACCGTCCTTAGAAATCTTAAACCCTTCTATTTCATAGCTTGCCAATGCAGACAAAATCTTACTATCATTTAAATCCTTATTTGCACTTTGCATACTTGAAATACCACCTTACAATCTCTATATTATTAATCTTCGTCGCCGACCTTGAAATAATCGAAAATTTCAAAGGTTTCGTCATAGCCTAGCGACGTTCTGAATTCACCGTCTTTTTCTATTATAAACAATGGCAATCCCATGTTTCGCAATTCATTATAAAATACTGAATGTATTTTAGCACCTTTAAACATTCCTAAGTACTCAGCTCCGTCAGCCTGCACTTTCTTTATTATTTCATCAATCATTTCTAAGCTCCTTTTGAATTACATTAGTTAATTTAGCAACATTTTCAGCGAGTAGTTATTCAAATATAGCATTTGGAATTCCGCTTTCATTTAAGATGTTTACTATATCTATTAACATTATACTATATATAATATTAATATGCAATGAGTAAAAATGTTTAAAACAAAAAACTTAGTATTTAAAGAATTTTTAATATATGATGATATTCACACCTTGCCCGAAAGGCGAATTTTATACGAGGTCTAAGTGTATGTGGGAATTTCTTCAATTGAAACTGCATGCTTATCAGTATTTTTATAACTCTACTTAGGTTATAAAGCATCATACAATAAAGAGAATCAATTTTTTATTTAAGATAGGATTATCGAAATAGAAAAAGGTTACCCCCTTACAAAATTAAAATTTTTTCAAAATATACTTCCTTTAGCAATGTCAATCACTTTACTATTTTATAGGCTAATATGCAATATTTTTCTATTTTTTCAATTGATTGCTTTTCCTCGAATTCAAACCCAATTATTGAATTTACATTTATTAGATTCATATCGTCTGAATCACCAAAAGGTTTTAACTGTATTTTATATTTAATTTTTACGTTTTGTCCATCTAATAAAACAGGTATACTTTCAGTATACTTCAGATATTCATGAGTTTTTTTATTTTGAATACTCCTTGTTCATTTAAAGAAATATCTTCTTCACTTTTATCAAAAATCAAATTCTTATTATAAATAGAATTTATTGAACCTCCAATAAATTTTATAGAATCAAAATACGTTAAATCTCGTTTATGTACGTTCGAAGTTCCCAATAAGTACCTTGGAGAAGTAAATAATTTCCCAATATTGATTGTAAGATTTTCTTCTACAATCATCACTGAAAGTTAATACCCCTTTTGAATTTGGTTAATTCTTACGCATTTTTTGCCCCACCCCGTGGAGATAGTCTTCTGACTTCGCCATTAATTAGGTATCCTCCAGTTTTAGCAAAAACACCACCACCATATGCTGATAGCGTCGCCGCTATGCCTTTGGTACTATATATCCGTTCGCCTTGTCCGCCTTTATTTACTATTCCTAGACGAATCATTTTGTCACTACATTCAGTATCTTCTTTTCCATTATATTGGATTTTGTATTTTGATTCTTTATATAAAGGCACATCGGAAATGCTGTCAAGCGTATCTTCAACGTGTTTTTTTTAATTGAATTTCTTTAGGATATATAAATTCATCAACATTTAAGTCATCTCGGAATGCGACAATGTATATGTGCTCACGTTTTTGCGGTACATTAAACTTTACAGAATTAAGCACTTTGCTAAACACATTGTATCCAATTTCCTCTAAAGTTTTTTAATTATTTCTAGAGTTCGACCATTGTCATGGCTCGCAAAGTTCTTAACATTTTCCAACAGTAAAACTTTTGGTTTATGGTGTTTAGCAATTCTAGCAACATCAAAGAACAGCGTTCCACGTGAATCTTCAAAACCTCTTTGCTTACCACTTATTGAAAATGCTTGACAAGGAAATCCTGCACATAAAATATCATGTGGAGGTATATCTTTTTCATTAATTTCAGTAATGTCACCATGAGGTTCTTCACCAAAGTTCTTAGAGTAAACCACTTTTGCAGCCTTGTCCCATTCCGATGAAAACACGCACTCCGCACCAAAACTTTCCAACGCCAGCCTAAATCCGCCCAACCCCTCAAACAAGTCAATAAACCTAAAGCTATTTAATTTTTGATTCTTTACTTCTATCACTTAATATCCTTTCTAATTTTTTTTCACGTTTAGTATACTATATTTTTCAAATCAAAGCAAGACACAAAGGCTGTGTTCATTGAAAATAATTTTATAAACATCACTAATACACCTCTATAATTTATGATTAATTAAATTATGTGGCACCATGCTAGTATTTATTTTTTTATATCCTGGAGGAATCTTAAATTCCAGTCCTTTACGTTCTTTACTATTAGTCAGCGGCAAGTGTCCCTGTTTATCAGCCACTTTTTGATCTTCATCCAACTTCAATAACGGAATATTAATAGCCTGCACTGCAAATATATTCTTGCCAATTGCTTTATAAATCAACCGCTCATTTCTATCTTTATATGGTGAAAATGCAAGTGAATTTCCGTGAAAGCCAGTATTACATATTACTACATTACACAACAACAATCTAGATAAAGCTTCCGTCAGAACCTCAAATGATGACTCATCTTTATTATAAGCTATAATGAAAAGATGATGTACCCTACCTTTGTAAATCGCGAATCTATCCAAATCAAAGAAATCAGAACAAATTGCTATACCGATACGTCCCAATTCACTGGCATCAAAAATATAGCATTTCATATCAGATATAGGATTTGCACCTATATCATTAAACCAAGTCAACTCCTCAAAGGCATAATGCTTCTTTCCAAATATGTAACTGCTGCCATTCTTACGACTAATACTACTTAATGCCATATTAGGCCATCCATATGGAACAAAAACTTTTCCTCTATTACTTACATTGTTCCCATTTAATTTTACTAAGTCAAGACCACAAAAAACAATACAACCACTTATGTTTGTAAATTTTGATAACATTGGCTCTAAGCTTGTTGGGATGCTGTATTCTGGGATCAATACAAAATCAGGTTTTTCTAACATTTCATTAAAAAAATCGAAACCTTTTCTTAACTCTTCCGCAACCATTTCCTCGACACAGTCCCTCATACTCCAAGTAGAAATACCAGTTTCATCAGTCCATGCCAATCTATGATCTATGTTTGTTTGAATAAATCCAACTCTAATGAATTTCTTATACATTACTAAACATCTCCTTTATAAAATGGGTTGTTAATTGCATTATACTGTTCTAGTCTAACTGGAACTAATTGAATAATAGCATCACCTCCAGCATCTGCGTGAAAAAACTTTAATTTACTGATAGCAATATCTATAGTCAATATAAGTTCTTCCATATTAATTAATTCTATTGGATCTTTCAAGGTGTCATCACGCCCTTCTTTTTGGTATGGAAATATTAAATCCGCGATTTTTGTTTCGAATTTTCGTTCTGATAAACAGCTGCTAATTATAGCTCTAGTCCATGAAGAAATACCATGATTATTGAGTTCATTAATAACAGTGTAGCTTACAACATTATTAGCAACAATATTACAAGAATCCTTAAATCGTGTGTTTTTAGTAATTAACTTACATAATATAATACCTAAAAAATATTTCTGACTTAGATATGCAGAAGTTTTTTTACTAGATTGAGGAAGGTACCTCATGTCTTTTAGAATTGTTTCTTTGTTATATGTAATCTCATGCTTTTTCTCTGTAAAAAATTTACTCATAGTCTTTATAGTTTTATAACGAAAAAGCTTTCCAGCATCCGTTTTTATCACAAAATTTAAAGGCGACAAAACCAAGTCTTCCATTTTGGAAATATTGTTCAATTCGAACATGTTTGTTATGCTATGAGTTTTACAAGAGTTAAAATATTTTGCTAACTCTTTAACTATATTTAAAGCAAATAATTCCGTATCTAGAACCCCATATTTAGACTTTCTAACAATTTCAATAAGTTCCAATAAATTCACATCAGCATTTTCATTCGTTTTTAGTTCATATTCTCTTATCATATTCTCTTCATTAATAATCGAATCTATTGTAGAGACACCGGTATTCATTTTTTCTTTAAAACTTCTAGTAATTGTTTTAGCCATACATAAATTAGCATATAAAGAATTACATTCTCCTTCAATTGAAAAATATGAAGCACTTAAACTTTTCAATAATTGGTAAGAATATGCATTAATTTGATTTGCTTGTACAAATAAAGCACTATCGGTTAAATAATCTAAAGCATACTTCTTACTGATTTTAAATAAGACATACTGATTTTCTAGGAAATTATCATTCACAATAAACTTATACTCAGTACTTGTTATATTTTTTAAAAACACCTTTGCTCTACATTTATTTCTGTACTGAACTTCAGGAGATTCCGAAATGTTAATAGCAGAAATAATATCTTTTGATATCTGTTTATATAATGTCGCTTTAATATACTCAAACCCTTTTATATCCAAAAAATTTCCCACATACAACTCATTTAAAGCATTAAAAATCATACCGATCCCATTATAACCAGTATTCTTACAAAATGTTATTGCATTTGACCAAATTCTAGGTTTTGAATAATTTTCCTTTACAGTCTTACAATACGCATCAAATATTTGACTAAATAATTTTTTCTCTTCTTCTTCCAATTTGTTTTTAAGAGATTTTAATTCACTATTTAATTTAGATTTTATTTTCATATAACCATCTAGAATCGTCTGAGTTTTATCTTCATGAATTTTATACTCTATATTCTTTCTGCAATCTCTTATCTTAAGTTCACCTTCCATAATTTCAATATTCTTTTGATAAATTTCACTAGTATAAAATCTTATTGTAGGGATTAACCTATTTAACATAGATGATGCCCAAGATATTCTAGTTGATGATTTTATCTCTTTATTAGGAATATCCGTAAGTAACATATAAATCAAATCATCTTTATAGGCAATTTTCTCCTCATCTTTCATTAATATTGAATTTTTATGATTAAGATTAGACATTTTCATTAGGGTCAGGGTCATTAATGGTGCTGGATTTTGAGAATCAAGTTTGCAGGCATTTTTTAGTGAATCAAAGTCTTGTGCAACGTTTTCTTTCTTCTCATTTTTACAGTTATCTTCAGTAATAAACGCACCCAATTCCTTAGGTTCGGTTTTCTCCATATTAAGAATATCAGCAAATTGATTTCTGCTCAAAATATCAATATATGTTTTTATCCATCGAATTAAATCTTCTACATTTGATCCAAGAAAAACATGATCATCCACATATCTAAAGTGAGCAACTTCATGGCTAGCATTCAATAATTTTTCAACTTCTTTATCAACATTTAAAAGTGCTATGTTTGACAGAAATCCTCCCACAATTAGTCCAGTGGGTATACCATTGTGATTAATTAAATCCTCAAAGCCTACTTTATCACCATATGCATCAGATGAATTAATGTCTTCTAATCTAAATTCAAGCATTTTACTGATAAGCTTAATAGTTTTCTCTTTATCTTGATCAATATCAAATAATGTATTTTCAAAGGCATATTTTTCAATGTTTGAAATAATTAAATCATGACTAATTTTAGGATAAAATTTAGTAAAGTCAATACTGCCCCAATAAACTTCACTTTTCTTTTTCCAGTAACCTTTTTTAATATATTTAATAATATATTCTTTAGGATAATCATAATTATGTTCTAAAAGTTCTTCATCATCTAAATCTCTAATTTCTGTTTTTGACATTTTCTTTATTGTTAATTTAATAGCTTTTCTAAATAGTGGCCAGCTTTGCGACCAAGTCCTATATATCTTTTTAGCAGATGGCCGATATCTGCCGCACTTTAACTTCTTTTTAACATTTTCATTTTCATACCAAACTGGAAAATATAAGCGATTGCCAAAACTCCAAAATGGCATCTCTATATCTAATTTTGGACCAATAACATTAATTATTGCAACCCAAACAACCTGATCTCTTATTGGAATATAAAAGAATTGTCTATATTGAGGCACATTTTTCTTATCCTTTTCTTTTGGTAATGGCATAAACATTATTTTTGAAGGATTATATTTATCATTGATTAATTCATCACAGATAATATTAATTTTCTCGTCTAAATTTATTTCAAACTCATTAAATTCTTCTATATCCGGAATAAAGTCAGCCTCATTTTCATAATAATACTTTACTTTATTCCAAGCCCACAATAAATTTTCCTTTGCAATAATTTTATTAAAACTTGGATTCATTTGTTCCTCCTTAATGCCTGAAGCAAGCTATTTACATCATTATACTCTTCTATGTTTACGACATTAACATTAATCAATTCAGATTCTAATTTTTCCTTAAGCTTAAAAGAGCCCTTCTTTCCCGCATCATCATTATCAAACAAAATATAACAGTCTAGACCCGACAACAAGTCGCAATCGACATCATTTATTGAAGATGCTCCGGAAACGCCTATCGCCTTATGCCCCATTTCAAGTGCTGATAACACGTCAATTGCACCCTCACAAATAAATATGCTAGTGCTCTCTTTCATCTCATGCAACATACTTTGATTATACAAACATTTTTTTACATTATTCAGAAAAATGTATTTTGGACCCAATTCTACAAAAGGCCTTAATTGAAATGTTTTTATAATATTCTTCTCAATAAAATATGGGAATACTATTCCTTCCTTATAAAAAACTTTACGATACGCGTTTTCTTTCTTAGAATACAATCCACTTTCAACAAGCATCTCTTTTGAAAAATTATCATCTAACTTTTTATAAAAATCACTTACATTATCGATAGAAAAAATCTTCATATTTTCTAACAATTCTTTACTTAATGACCTTTCATTAACCATATATTCAATAGCTCTTTTAGACAACTGAAAATTATCAACAATAAACTTACTTACGCTTTTATTCATGCTACTATGTATTGTTTTTTTAGATATAGCTTTTTGAGGTTTAGCATATTTGTTCTGCTTAGTTCGCTGTTTTTCTACTGAATAACCTATAGGAAAGTTCTCAATTAACCAATTACATGTACTACAAAAATCAATTCTTAAGTAGTTACTAACTAAATCAATATTACCACCTCCTGAACTACAGCCAAAACAATACCAACTATTTGTTTTATCATAAAATTGACAACTTGGCGTTTTTTCTTGATGGATAAAGCATTGTGCTTTAGATTTATTAATAATTATCCCTAGCTTATTAGCGATATCTAAAATAGGTATCGCTTCTAGAGATTTAGTATCATACTTCATGTATCCTCCTCTTGATTCGAAATCAAGTGCTTATTTTTAAACATTTTTAATTACGCCGTGTATATTTAACAAAGATGTCATTCACTATATTAATTATACTAATTATTAAATTCCCTCACCCTCATCTAAATCAACGTCTTCAACATGTGGTGCTATATAATCATCTTTATAAAAATCTACATTGCAAAAATTAAGTCCTGCTAGATGTTTTTTAAGTTTATTTGCCATTGGTTTAAATGTAATGTATGTAAGTCCACCTGATGCAACCGCACCGATTACTGGGATTACCTTAGATATAGATTTTGCAAAAATATCTTTAGTCATTTTCACACCTATAGCTGCAGCAATTTTTTTAACTACTGGATAATAAAGTGTTTTTGTTAGTGACTTCGCTGCAATTGTCTTAGATGCATGCACAGCCGCAGAAGCAGATAATTTTGCTATTGTAGTAGTTGCCGTTCTAACACCAAACATTACGCCCATAAATATAGTTAGTAATCCAGTTGTTTCATCATCTATACCGTCATCACCGATAAGTTCATCCCAACCATATAGATATACTAATTTTTGAACTATTCTCAACATATGTCCTGTGTATTGAACTATATCTGCGGGTATTGTTGCCGCCATTGCAATTCCTCCAGGAATTCCTGCTGCTGCTGAAATTGTAGTAACTTTAGTAGTTTCAAATTTGATAGCTTTAACAGCAATCTTATCTATCTCTTCTAAGGAAATTCCTGCCTGTGCAGGATTTTTTCTTACAGCTATGTCCACAATATCAGACGTATACGCCCCTTTTAGTTCTTTACGTAAATATAGTTCTCTGTCAATCTTCACCATAGGTAAGCTGGCAGCACTAGCTAACGCTAACTCAAAACTATTTTCATTTGTCATAATTTTCAATCCCCTTTAATTCCCTTTCTTATTTAAACGAAACTTCGTTATAGTCTAACTCATTTGAGTAGCATATGTCGTTTCCGTATATTTCTGTTAAAGTTTCTTTAGTTATAAGTTTTTCGCTATTACCTTCGTTTATGATTTTTCCTTTATTCATGATCACTACATTTGCTTTTAGGTATAATGCATGATTAGGATTATGCGTAGTAATAATTATTGTTTTATTAGTTTCTTCTGCAATTCTTTTTAGTGTCGATAAAACCTTGTTTTGATTTCTCATATCCAATGCACTTGTTGGCTCGTCAAGTAGTATGATTTCAGAATCTTGAATTAGCGCTTTGCATATTGATACCATTTGAAGTTGCCCACCACTCAATTCGTCAAGTAATCTGTTTAAAAGATTACCTATTCCAAATTCTTCGGCAATTGCAACTACCTTTTCCTTTTGAGAAGATGTAGGTTGTTCATAAAACTTCAATGAATTCGTATATCCAATGGCAAGATAATTAAACACTGTAAAATCTGATGCAATATTTTGGCGTTGCAAAACAAAAGACATCTTCTTCGCCCTTTCAACATGTGACATACTTATTATATTTTCACCGTCAATCTCAACTACACCATGTTGAGGTTTTAACAATCCATTCATTATTTTTAATAAGGTTGTTTTACCACAAGCGTTTAAACCAAGTAAAACATTGATTGTGTTTTTCTTAATATTAAGAGTAACATCATTTATCACATCATACGCGTTATTTTTATACTTAAATTTTATATTTTTCAAATTAATCATCTAATTTCACCACTTGCTTTTTTAAAAATAGAATTGCGATAAAGATTGGCGTTCCAATTAGGCCAGTAATCGCCGAAATCGGAATTTCGCTAGCTGTAAACGCACGACAAATTATATCTGCTAATAGCATAAATATGCCTCCAAAAACTATTGTTATTGGGATAGTAAATTGAGTTTGTCTTCCTACGGCAAGCCTAACAATATGCGGTATAACTAATCCGATCCAACTTATGACTCCATAAAATGATATTGAAATTGCAGTTAGTAGAGTTGAAATTACTATAAGTATATATTTATACACGTCATAAGAAACTCCCGAAGCTTTCGCATCCTCACGTCCTAACGCAATAACATTTATTCTATTTCTAAGTACAACTAAAGTTGTTGTTCCTATGAAAATTAGAGGAAACAGCAGTTTTAGATCTTCCATCTTTGCATACTCAAATGAACCCATTAGCCAAAATGTGATTTGCGCCAATGTTGTTTCTTGATCTGCAAAGAACTTTACCATTGATAATGCTGATGACATAAAGCCACTTACAACTACCCCAGATAGCAGCAAAATCAACGCTGTGTTCTTACTAAACAATTTTGCTATTCCTAATGTCAAAGCAACTGTTAGTAGTCCAAAAACAAACGCTATTAGCCCCACATACAGCATTGATGCACCTAAGATTATTGCAAGTGCAGCTCCGAATCCTGCGCCACTTGATACTCCTAATAAATCTGGTGAGACTAGTTTGTTTTGAAATAATTCTTGATAAATCAAACCAGACACTGAAAGTGCAGCACCTACCAATATAGCACTAATACTTCTAGGCAATCTTAACAGCATTATTACACTACGTTCTGTATCAAAACTAGCGTCTGATGTGAAAATTGCATTAACTAATTGATTAAGTGACATTTTATATCGACCTGCAATTAGAGATAAACAAAATGTGATAAACAATAATACAATACCAACAACAAGAAAAAGAAGAAAACGCTTTTTCTCCTTATTCATATCGAAATTCATTCTATTCGTATTGTCCATCTGGATTTTTTCCTTCTAGAATGTTTTTTGTTTGTTCATCAGTTAAATCAATATTATAATAATACTTATATGCTTCTTTAGTAAGTTTAGCAATATCATAATCGAATAATTCTGGGTATAGCTTATTAGCTTGATCTTTTATAAATACACTGGCCACCGATGATGGGTGTTCAAATTGAGAAATTCCCACTGGAATCGTAAGAACATTTCCTTCTTTTACCGCTGTTAATTTATTCATTGGCTCAACTTTAGAAGCTTCCACTGCACCATTTTGATAAATTCCGCCTATTACTATATAATCAGGATTAATTACAAGTAATTCTTCAGCACTTATCTTGTTGCTTTCTAAATCTTGACCTATTGTTCTAACTTTCAGCAATCTATAAATGTACTCTAAGTATGGGCGTGTGTTCTCAGTATAAGTGATACCTTTATCTTTCTTATCTGCACGTACGTAATGAATGCTTTTACCTTCTTCAATATTATTATCGTCTAATGTATTCGTAATATCGTCAATAGTTGTTGTAATGTCGTTCTTCCAATATTCAACTTTCTCTACAACTTCAGTATCTTCACCCCAAAGTTGAACTACCAAGTCAGCAAGAAAAAACATTTGATTATCATAACCTTCTTCAGGTCCATAGTGATTAACCGTCATAGCTGGCAAACCTAATTTTCTAAGTTCAACAGTAATTCTTTCTTCCGGACTAAATATTAAATCAACGTCACGTGAAATATAGGTTTCAGCAGATGGATTGTACTCATATGCAAAATAATCTTCTTGAGTTGGGTTTAGTTCTTGAACCCATGTATTCGCTAAAACATTTTCGTATACACCATCAATCTTATCACCAAGACCAAATGCAATCAAAAAGTCATATGTAGTCCTAGAAACACAAGCAACTTTTTGTGGGTTTTTAACTATTTCAATACTATTGCCATACATATCTTGTACAGTAACATATTCCTCTTTAGGCTCTTCATTATTATCCGAGCACCCTACAAACATTGTGGACACTAATAGCACCACTAAAAACATACTTAATAATTTTTTCATAATTTTTTTATACGATGAGAGTTATCTACACCGCCTTCCTCCTTATGTATTAATTTCATTATACCATAAATACCAAAATTTCCCAATAAATTTTAATATTGTTATTCTAAGTTAGTTAACATAACAAATTCTCGACTATATAATAATGTTTCATGACAAATTATACGTGCTATATATGAAAATGTGGAATAATACAAGAAATGAAAACTATAATTCAATTCCTACTATTGTCGCTTTACACACGCTCTAACAATAAAATACATTTGCGATACTCTTACTTGCCTTTGTCGTGATGCTTTGTGGTTGCGACAATGACTTTTCCAAACCATCTTTAGCTGACGTTATCTTTACGATAAGTTTCTTATTACGGCAATGCGTTCTAACCTCCTTTGGGCATAGAAAAAGCAAGGATTGTTAGTCCTTGCTTTTTATCTGATATCCTTTGCCTGAAATTACTACATTATAATTCATTTTCGTAGTACCTCTTTTGTTCCAAACAGGATCGAGAACACTAATTAAATATGCCTCAGTCGAAAATCTAAGAATATCCCACTCCGTACTATAAGTTTTAAATTTTATAATTCCCTTACTCGAGTTAACATTACTCAACACACTATTCGTGCCAGAAGGACAACTGTTTAAGTGTTGATCAAGTCTTTTATATATATTATTTTTTTTACTTGTGCCAATATACACTAGCTTTTTATCTTCATATATAGCATAAAGGTTATCTTGTGAATCTTTGTGATTTATAAGCGAACTCTTATCTATCGCATCACCTATTTGGTAAAAGTAATTTTTTATATTTTCAAAATTTACATATAGCTCATTATATTTTTTCATTTTTTTTCTACACATATCTAACAATCACCCTTTTATTTTAATTATACCACAGAATTACCTAATGTCAACACCTTTTTCTTTTGTCATGGCTTTTAGTATCATATCGCCTTTGTATTCGGTTTTATTGGTTGAAGCGTCTAACTCTTTTAAGATTTTGTCTGGTTTTGGAAACTTTTTGCTCCTTGAATACTTTTATCCGAAGTATAATCTGCTGTTTGGATTTGCAAGTCTTCTTTTTTACGTTTTGTTACCGCATTTATTTGTAGCAGTATTCGCCTTGGGTAGTTACACTAATCTATAGTTTACCATTCTTACCTACTATTGCCATTTTTCTACTTTTAGATATCAAAAAAAAGATACAGTATAGGTTATTCCATAGATTTTATTATTTAAACCAATGCTTATTCATTTTCTCTAGAAATTCCATATTCATCGGATATCTACTGCATTCACCAATTCCCTAATCAATTCCACAAGGCGGTCAGATAGCAGCACTACTAATATCCTTAATCCAATCTTCTATATATTTTGAATTAAATAGTTTAAAACAATAAAAAAAGCCGCACTTACTATCTTACAAAAGTTTGCTTTTAGGATTACTTGAAATTTATGAGTGTCAAGACAATCGATAATTGTCAACATGAATTTCTCCTTAGAATATAATATTAAGGATAGTACATCACGTTCAATGGACGCTTTCAATAGATTGCCTAATTCTAATTATTATATTGGAATAATTACACATATCACTACTAAAAATAAAACTGCATTTCTAATAGATAATAGGCAATGTGATTATGGTTTATCTTGATATATTATTAATGCTATGATATAATATATGTAAAAGTTACTAAGGAGAAATTATATAATATGAAACATCTTAATCAATCGGTATTCAATAAAAAATTACCATTAAGATTACAAGCTCAAATACAAGATTTTGGAAATTGCAATGGTTATTCAACATTTGCAGAATGCTATTTAAAAAGTGCAGACGCCTTATGGGATAAGATAGTGCATGCTATAAAAAATAATGATGGAAACCAAATTGATTTTTTAGGAATACCTCTAGTATTTAATTTAAGACAATCAGTTGAACTGCAATTAAAAGCATTGATTAAATTATACGTAACAAATACATCTGATGAGTTCACAGGCTTATTGAAAAAAATATCTCATAATTTGGACAGTTCTTGGGATATATTAAAGCCCAAGTTATTAGAAATAAACGATTATATGGGTTATTATAGTACAGATGAATTTGATAAAATTGAAGCTGTCATTCTAGATCTAAGTACTTTTGATGATTCAAGTGAAAAATTTAGATATCCTTTTGATAAACGAGGAAACAGTAATACGCATGCACATGCTAAAACGGGCAAGTACACTATTGACCCACAAATAATCTATAGCGTTATATCTCAATTAATTGAAAATTTAAAAGAGCTAGAGCTGATCTTCAACAATTGTTTATTTAGTGATACCATTGATGAAAAATATATAAAAGAAAATAGAAAAGACATATTAGCTATTGAACCGCATATAAATAAAATAATTTATTTATTAAATCTAGAAAATGAATACGACAAAACCACTACACTTAGCACTTTCGAAATTATATTTGATCCGAAAAATATTCAAATTGCCAACGATAAAATTAATTACGTAAAAAATATTGCCAAAAAGGAAGGTATAATTATTGAAAATTTATTTGAAGTTTTTGATTCTTTGGATCATGCAGGTTTTAATCTATCAAAGAAGCATGAGATATTAGATAAATTAAAAATATATAAAAATAAAAAATCTTCCAACAGAAATAAGCTCCCTACGGATACGTTTTTATTTGATAAATTAGACAACAAATCAGCTGAGTATTTATTAAAACTATTCGACAATATAATGAATTTCATAAATGATTTGAAAGACGAAGCTTTACTAGCTAGTGTTTTATGCGTATTAAAATAAAATAATCGCAAGCAACTCTACACAATCTCATCAAAAATGATTCTTATATTGAATTACTAGTTTCACCTTTGCATTTGCTAACTTTGGTTGCTTTTCGTAAAATGTAAAGTGTATATGGTAATATTCAGTATTCGTAGGAAATGCGCCGATATACTCAACATTTTAGGATTTAGATTCTCACTAGCAATAAAAAACTTAGGGAATACGTATTTAATTGCTGTAATAGATTGTTCTGAACTGGTGCAAATTATTCTTCGAAATTTTTTCGAATGTAATTATACCTTTCCAAATGTAGCATTCTGTATTTCGCAAATTTATTCTATGTTGTTTTTATAACTAATTATAACATTGACCATATATATTAAGCAGGTCTTCAATATGTTCTTTAGCTAAATACATATCTTCCATTTTGCAATTATCTGCACATTGATAACTATAGCTTTGACAACTTGAACATCATCTTTAAATGCTGTAAAAATTCGATCATATACTAATGAATAACGTTTGTTATACTATTCCGAAAATCAATTAAATCGAATTTGTTCAGTTAGAATAAACTATAATATTATCAGAAATAATATGAATAAAAAGTTTAAATAACTTTTGCACCCACCATGGGGGAAAGTGCGATGGTATCGGGGTTTTTGGGTAAGAATTAGTATCTCTCTTTCTCCGCCATAAAGAACTAACAACAAATGCGTTTGTTGTTAGTTCTTTTTTTACGCTTATTAGCAGTTGTTTTACGTTATTTATCGTTAATTTACAGCAATATGCGGTAAAAATATGGTCCGCATTACTAAAAATTAGTAAACGTTCGGTAAAATTACGGATTTGCATCCACCTTTGCACCCACCCCCTCTAAATTTGGTGTTTAATTACGGGTAAATGTGTGAAATTAATATTATAGTGAATAAAAAAATACGGCAAGAGAAAATTAAGTCATCTTGTCGTATTTTAATTTATTAAATTTTCAACAATATCGTATATAATTTATAATGATTTAAAAAACTTATTCATTTCAATACACATTAATGAATTCATCCGTTCGGTATGGTATTTGTAATCTTTATTAAAACATTCTAAAGTATCATACATTGCGATGTAATTTATCAAACATTGTATAACAATCATGTGATCTCTATAGTTTAGTGAAAAAAAAGCCCAATAGCTTTTATATTGGCGGCTAATTAATGATCCTAAAAGTTTATAGCACTCAAATTGATTTGCATTTAAATCAAACCATTTCGCACTAAAATATCTTTTCTCTGAATAATCAATGTTATTTAAATCATCTAACGTATGAATAACTTGTTCTTCAAAAGCAATTTGCGTACTCTTTGCTAAACGTCCAAAAAAAGTCACGAACATATCGACAATTCTAATACCGATATCTATGAAAGAATCAGCTTGATTTATACTTAAAAATTTGTACTTATTTGCTGAATCATAAGAACTTTGTTCTCTGTCGATAATTAGATTGATTTTATTTAGTTTTGTAAATTCATTAGTATAAAGAATTAATGCTTCAAATTGAATATTGTAATTCCAGTCTTTATTAATTTTGCCATTTTTTATTGTTATACGATCAAGAGTTTCTAGTAATTCATTTAGCCTATCTACTTCATCTACGGTTCTCTTATGATCTTTCTTTACACGTATTGAAGTAGATACAAGTTCTTTCAAATGCTTTATTACCATATTTGCAGATTTTTCATTTAGAAAAAATGCTGCGAAAGTATCCATATGCTTATGTAAAACTAAAAATTTAGTAATTGTATAAATTAATATTTCTGCATTAACGAAAAGTGGAACAGAAATCATTTTAAAAAGTCTAGTAACAATTAATTCAGTTTTGCTTATCATTCCAATTTGAAACAGGATATTACTTTCATTTAAAAGTTTAAATAAATTTAAATACAAATCTAAACAATGTGGATTAAATGAGGCTATACCATATGTGAAATTTTTCTTTTTAAATGTAGTCGCTTTTAATTCTTTATCTTCCAACATATTGAGATTTTCTTTAATTTTTGCCTCTATAGCGCTATATTTACTTATTAAATCATCATTCATGTCTGTATATGTCCCAATAGACGCAAACGTGTAGAGATCAGAAGATGTATCCAAAAATGCGTTAAAGGTATGATTCTTAAATGTTAATTTTCTATCATGAAATGATTCATCAAAATAAAATACCATTTCTCGATTATTCATGTCATTTACCTCCATTAAACCAACAAATCGTTGGTTGCTTTGTAATTTATTATTTCAATAATAGAACATTAATTAAAATGATATTAATTTACAATTAAATGTCCTGGATTTAGCAATTTCTTTTTAATTCCATTAGCAAATTCGTAACAACTTGTTGTTCTGTCAAATATTGGGTTGCACCTATGAATTATAGAATGACAATTTGGACATACGATAAGGATATTTGATTGATCGTTATTTTGGGATAAAGAAAAATATTCTATATGATGAGCTTCTGCAATTTCTTCACCATACTCATCTCCAATTTTGTTTCCACACATTTGACATTGACCTTTATATATATCTTTTAATTCTCTAATCAATTTTTGATTAATTACGCGATATTTACTTACAGTCTCTAAGTATTTATAACCAGCTAACTCATCTCTTGAATTAAGCGCCAACTCAACTAATTCTTCTGAAGTACCACTTATCTCATGTTGAATATCATTATCCTCTATAGTTTGGCCTTTATCTTGCTCACAAACATCATTAACAAAGTCCTTTATTGCATCTTTCAATTTTCTTGGTCCTTGTATATTGCCAGACAATCCTTTTTCGTTCAAATTCACTAGAGACAAACGCATATCTCCTAATTTTTTAATTAGTTTAATTTTAAACAATCTTCTATCTTTTTCAAAAAACGAATCATCTTTGACATACTTTGCATCATCTATTGAACTTGCAGCAATATTTACATTTAATACTTGGCATTGATACATTATTCTACCAAATGGCTTACCAACGTAAATATAAACAGTATCGCCGACTTTCATATTATTAAGTTGTGGACTTTGAGTCCATTCTAATATTTTATTTTCACTAAATGCCCTGTGCACATCATATTTATTTATATCGCATGGAATAACCCAATTTGATTTTTCATAAGATTCAATTGCAGCTATTCCACTTATGTACTCATAGACGGCGTTTTTAAACATAATTACATCTTCATTCTCTGAGTCTGCGTACCAGACATTACTTTGTCCTAAAAACCCTTTCGTCTTTCTCGGGATTTCAAATTTTCTATATTCCGCAGGTATACAAAAACAATCATTTTTGTCGGCATCAATTATATATTTAAAATCGCTCGCACTTTCTGTAGGGCGTTCTTGCAAATTAGCATAGACTTTGGCGTTTTTATAATAGCCAACTATACGTGTGCCTAGACCATCTTCAGGATTATTGCCTAACCATACCACATCAATATTGTCAACGTAGTTAGTTTCAGTTACACCACTGATTCGACTGATATTGATAGTGCTTTCTTCGTCTTCTTTTTCATTAGAACTTACTGACCTAACATAACCATAGCATCGATCGTTTACAGGCTTAAAGTTATACATTTCGCCACCATAACCATGTTCACGAACATATGAACCACCCGACTTCATTTTTTTATCTTCAACCCCTTCATACTTATCCATCCATGCTATATTACAGAAAAGCAGTTTTCTAGAAGTTTCAGTCGCCGCAGCTATGTCACTACGTATTAAAAATTGTTCTGGCACATTCAGTGTTATTAATTTATCTAAATCAACTACTTTACTAGTTGCCAAATCCAACGCTTGATTTTTGACTTTCTCAACAGCATATTCATAATCAAATTCATTTTTAGATTTTAGTTCAATATAAAATTTACTCCAACTTACAGTCCTATGAACATAATCAATGTTTACACATTCTACATCTTTAAGTAAGAAAACCTGACATCCATATTTCTCTAAATCAGAATCTCTGTCGTACACACCAATCTTCTGCGCATTTTTATACGTCTCTAATAATTTCTCATCAATGTTTTCACCTGCATCTCCACTTACATCTTTATACGAAAAATATAATTCTCCATTTCGTTTTTCAATAGTAGCTCTTGCAACGATCTTACCCATATAACGCACTTGTTTTTTAGCATATCCTGCCAAATAATCAAATATCCTATTATAGGCAAAGGAATATTCTTTAGTATTTGGACAAATGTATATTCCATTTTCAAACTCTACAATTGATTTTGACGCATTTACTAATGCCATTTTCATTGATTTCATAATTTTAACCCCTTTTTATTGTAAATAACTTTTTATTCAAGAAATGTTCAATATGAATATTATATCATTAATTAGAAATTAATTCAACAGATACTATGTATGACTATAATTTAACTCAATATTAGAAAAGCTCTATACAATCTGAAATGTATAGAGCTTTTAATATTAATTAGTCTGTTAATAATTCTAATAGTTTTTTTTCCTCTTGTGTAATGTCTCTAGCAAAAAAAGAAAAATTCTTCATTGCAGATTTTAATTTTTTTTCATAAATTGCTAGAGTTAATCCGGAATACAATGACAACTCTGTTCTTGTTAGTATTTTACCATCATCTATGCCGTATGATAAACGCAAAATCTCTTCATCTTCCAATGATAATAATGATAAATACTTTTCAGCAACATCAGTTACTTCAGAAAAACTATTTCCAGTATAATATTTTTGATTATATGAGTTAGCCAATTCCTTTTGCATCATATTAAAGCCATTTCCCCAAATATACGACGCTTGTTCGCCTTCAAAATTAGTATTTGTAGACCTGTTATTTGTTACATTCATATCATTGAACAATTTGTATATGCAATACAATATTTTACTTCTTACTCGATCTGTTTTATATTTCACAATTATATCCTCCTAACTTATATGTAATATACTACAACAGATTATATTATTTGTCAAGCTATATAATAGTTGTAAGTAAAAATAGCTAACATTTCTTCAATATATCACGTGCGGTTTAATGTAATGGTCGATTTGGAAGAATATTAGGTTAATAATTCAGTAGTTATGATACAACAAATTTAAATATTGTCTTTTTTCAATTTCAATGGAAACATCCACACATTACGTAGTTTGCCATTATCATCTTCTTGCTTCTCTTGATATGGTTCACCGCATAATTCGAATATACCATTGTAAACATAATTACCTTTTTTAAAAACTTCAAATAAGTGAATATCAACACCATTTGATCTAGATTGATTTAGAGTTTTGTTTTGTTTTCGATTTAATTCTTGATCACCTATCTGGCCCGAACCAGTGTAATGAAGGACGTTATCGTGCCACTTATCTGCATAAAGAGATTTAGTATAATTTGATATAGTGACCAAAGCATTTGCACTATTTGATTTTCTTAGGCCACCAATATTAGCGCAAGAGAACAAATTTGCTACTTCGCTATTTGAATATGTATTCCCTATGATTAATGTACTAAGATCAATAGGTTCACCACGGTCTTTCGGCACTTTCGGTTTTTTTGTAGTAGGCTTTTCTTCAGCATCTTTTTTTTCTTTTTCCATTACTTTTATTCTTTCAATTTCCAACAATCGAAGTCTTTCACGCTCTTGCTCTTCAGCTTTTGATACTTTGAATTTTTCAATCTCTAAATCCATACTCTTCTGCAGTTTTTTATCACTTAATTTAATAAACTGTTCGAAACCCAATGGATATTGAAATCTCATTGATTTTGAACTAAATTTCACGAAAATTTGAGAATCTTCTTGGACAGAAATTTCACCTTCTCCCAATGTTGAATGAGCAACTTTACTTCCTAATAAATTTATTAACATGATTTATCCTCCATTTTTAGTAATACATTTCTACATAATTATACGCTCTATCAAACAATTCGTTATCTTTAATTTTATATCTTAAATAGATTATTGCTCTTAAAGCTTTTTTAACTTCCTGTCTTCCAGCGTCAGTTGCTTGCCAGCCGTCAAAACGTACGATTTTTACAATTTCATCAATATCTTCAACTACTCGTTCAACTATTACGGGCGTGCTGTCAGTTCTAACATTAACAAAAAGTTCGCTTAAAGCGGCTTTTGCTTTCTTTTGATCTTCTTCAGGATCAACATCGTTTTCAGCATCTAAGGTGTCTTTAGCAAGTTTTAAAAGCTGTTTAAGAAATTCTACACTTTGAATAAGACCTTGTTCGTGTCTTAATCTCAATTCTTCAAGACGCTCTCCAAGTTTTTGAAATTTAGGGTCTCCTCTATGTTTATTAAGACGAGCAACTAATTTAATTTCAATTTCTTTTGTTTTCTTTTTAGTATCACCTTGAGCAGACAAAAATTCATCTATAATGTCCGCATTCATAATAAGAACATCAAGGTCATCTCTAACAGCTTCTACCGTAATGTTTTGGTGGACAAGATCAATAGTTTTGGCACCTAAGGCAAGCCAAATAAGTTTGCCTTGTCCACTTATAGGTTTTACGGATTCATACACCTTGCTAAGCCATACGTAATCATATTTATAGGCAGACAGAAATGGGTCTGGAGATAACGCTTCCCAAGCTCTTGTAAGAACAGAGAATTCAGAAGCAAATTCATCTTTTTCTTTTGCCGTAGGTAAACAATCTTGAGCGGCCATGAGCCCCTCAAAACCATCTACGGTACGATCTACACCGTTAAAATAGCCTAAACATTTTGAAATCCACTTTGGAAGTTCATCTTTCAAATTATTAATATTAGACACAACTTGCTGTACAGATTTTTCATCAAAACTAAGAGCGTTTGCTACATTATCAAAAATTCCTATATAGTCAACAATTAGTCCATGTGTTTTTCCATCACTATATAAGCGGTTAGTTCTGCAAATTGCTTGTAATAACGTATGGTCTTTCATAGGTTTGTCAAGATACATTGTTTGCAGTATTGGCGCATCAAATCCAGTTAAAAGTTTTGAAGTAACAATTACAATTTTCAGTGGGTCTGCAGGATCGCGGAAGCGATCTAGCACTTTAGCTTCTTCATCTCTGTCACGTTTCCATTCCTTATATTGATCAGCTTTATCTCCACCGGTATGCATAACTATTGTACTAGCCTCTTCACCTAGGTGATGATCAAGTTCTCTTTTGTACAACTTGCAACATTCACGATCATAACAAACAACTTGTGCCTTGAATCCATTTGGATCAATTTTTGTTTTAAAATGCTCTGCAATATGTTCACAAACAGTTTTAACCCTAGCTGGAGCTTTCATAATAGCTTCAATTTTCACACGCTTCGCTAGTTCTGCCTTATCAATTGCACTTAAATCTTTAGTCAATTCGTCAAAAGCATTATTTACAATGTTTTGATTAATATGTAAATCCACAGGAACTGCTTCAAAGTGAAGTGGTAAAGTTGCCTTATCTCTGATAGAATCAGAGAAAGAATACCTACTCATATATCCAGTCTTATCTTCTGTTGCTCCGAATGTGTGGAACGTGTTTCTGTCAGCACGATTAATCGGTGTGCCAGTTAAACCAAATAGAAATGCATTTGGCAAAGCCATTCTCATTTTTTCGCCTAAATCACCTTCTTGTGTTCTATGAGCTTCGTCAACCATTATGATAATGTTATCGCGCTCATTCAAAACACCATCAACTTCTCCAAATTTGAATATTGTAGTAATCATTATTTTACGCGTGTCTTGCTTGAAAAAATTTATCAATTCAGTTTTTGAGTTTGCGCTGTATAGATTAGGTATGTCGGACGATGTGAAATCAGCAGTAATTTGTGTCTCTAAATCAATACGATCATCAACGATAACTACTGTTGGATTTTTTAGTTCAGGAATCATTCTAAGTTTTTGTGCTGCAAAAACCATAAGCAAAGATTTACCGCTTCCTTGAAAATGCCATAATAGTCCTTTTTTTGGATAACCCGCTTTTACACGGTCGATAATCAAATTAGCTCCTTCATACTGTTGATAACGGCAAACTATTTTGATTTTTCTATGTTTTTTATCTGTTGCAAATACAGTAAAGAATTGTAACATATCTAGTATTATTTCAGGTTTAATCATTGAAGCTACACTACGAGCAACATCAGCTAACGTTCCTTCGCTTTTTGTGTCAGGGGTGTGCCAAGGTCCCCAAAATGCTATTGGAGTGTTTACACCGCCATATCTGTAGCACTTGCCCTCTGTAGCAAATGAAAATACATTAGGTACAAACATTTGTGGGATACTACGCTCATAGTCCATTATGTCACTGGCACCATCGGCCCATGTGATTGCTGCGCGAACTGGAGTCTTTGCTTCGCCAATTACGAGAGGAATACCATTGATTAAAACCACTACATCAAGACGTTTTCCACCATTTTCCATTGGAAATATCCATTGATTTGTGACAACATAGTCATTTTGAGATAAATCCGTATAATCAAAAAAGTTAATTGATACCATACGGTTATTTTCGCCAAAAGGATATGTATTGTTTTCAAAAAATAGTTTTTTGAATGTTTCATTGTTAGAAACTAAATTATGCTGTTGCGCGCACAGAATTGCAGAACGCAAACGATGAATTACTTCATCAGCTCTGTCTGGTTCTTCCGCGATTTCTGGATTTAAGCGTATAAGAGCAGCTTTTAAAATGTCATCTACTAAAACATCAGTATAAGACCGATTTAATTCATCCGCAGGGATATATTTAAAACCATTTTCACTTATTGTTTTTATTAGTAATTGTTCTATTGTGTTATCTTCATTAAACATCCTACAGCTCCTTAACTATTCTTTTTTGCAAATTACTTATTCGGCTTACACTTTCATTCAAAATGTCAAAATTTGTTTGAATTGTTGAAAGATGGTTTACGATTGAATTTTGAACATTTATTTTAGGTATGCTGATAATTAGCGGATAAATGTCTTTACCCGATATAACGGGTTGCACCGATGAATTTGATTTTTCATTTAATTTCAACAACTTTAACCAATGTAATAAAAATTCACTTATTAGAATATCTTTATCATAATCAACAATAAAAGCATTATCCGTAACCCATGATTGGTCATTGGTTACATGTAAAGAACCACATGACCCCACCCTTCCTATAACAATAGTGCCTGCATTAACATTACTATTATTCCAATACCCAATTACGCCATTGCCTCCATAAACAGGAAATTTATATTTCTCAGAATAATTTTGAAATTTAATCATTTTCCCAGATGATATACTAATTAAACTTGCTAATCTTTTTTGATCCCAATCTGGTGGCAAATTTTTTATCATTTCATATTCAGAAATCTCAACATTATGCAATTCCTTTGCAGTACGTGCAATTGAAAATGTATTTGAAATTTCATTTTTAGATTTTAAATCCAATTCATCTAACAAAATCTTTGCTTCCAAAAGATCTTTTATATAAACATCCTTGTGTATTTCGCTAAGTTTGAGTGCGCTATATGTTTTTTGCTTTAAGTCTTCAGCGGCCCAAAGAATTTTTGCTAGGCGTTTTTGTTCTTCCATATCAGGTAAATTAAATTCTGTATCTTTTAAATCTTTCCAATTTATAGTAGGTGAAAGCCCACCCACAGATATACTAATAGCTTTGTCTAAAAAGTAGTCAGAGCTAATGAAAAACGGAAAAAAGTTTTTATCTACTACGTCCTCTCTAGGTCGAAGAACCATCCCATGTGCTGAAAATATACCGTCAAAAGGCGCAATTGCTACCTTTTTTTGGTAGGCTCTACGTTTGCCAAAAAGCACATCACCTTTTTTCATAATCAATTTCTCACCAATAGGTGCGACTTGTGAACCATAACGAGTTATTTGCAAATTTTCACTATCTAAATGTTCAAGTCCTAAATACGTATATTTATCTTCGTCAATAGGCTTCTTTTTTGCAGTGCTATTTATTGCAATATCAGTAAATTTATATTTAGCCATTGATTTCACCACCTTCACTCATTACTGTTTTTAAAGTGTTATATGAATTTTTTAATTCAAAACTACTTTCCAACCAATCAGATATACATTCATCTAAAGTGCGCAAGTCCTCAGTTTTATCACTTTGCGCATTTGATACATACAAGGGTATGCTTAAAGAGAAATTATTCTTCTCAATTTCCTTAACAGTCGCAATATGGGAAAATCCTTCAAAGGATTCATAGTCTGAATAACATTTTGCAATATGCGTTATGTGATCATTTTCCAAATAACTTTCAGCGTTTTTTCGTGTCACATCATTGATAGCATTTATAAACTGTATCTTGCCTTTCCTTTCAGAAGATTTTTTAGTACGACAAACAATTATACAAGCCTCCATTGGAGAATTGAAAAATAGGTTTGGACCTAGTCCAATAACACACTCAACAAGGTCACTTTTAATTAACTTTTCGCGCATATCTTTTTCTTCATTACGGAACAAAATTCCATGAGGAAAAAGTATTGCACAACGGCCTGTTTTAGGATTTAAACTTTCTAATATATGCTGAAAAAAGGCATAATCTGCTCTACCTTGTGGTGGAGTGCCTAAAAAGTTTCGTCCATATTTATCGCTTGCAAAAGCTTCCCTATTCCACTGCTTTATTGAGTAAGGAGGGTTTGCAAGAACTACGTCAAATTTTTTCAGTTTGTTATTTTCTATAAACGCAGGATTCAGCAATGTGTCTTCGTTAACAATTTCAAAATCCTTAATACCATGCAAAAATAAGTTCATTTTTCCTATAGCTGAAGATAGATAGTTTAATTCTTGACCATATATTTTCAAGTTTCTATATTCCTTATTTTGCTCTTTTAGGTACGCTGCTGCAGAAATTAGCATTCCAGCACTACCGCAAGTTGGGTCGTAAATAGATTCTTCACTTTCTGGCTTTAGCATTTCAGTCATCAAATGAACTACTGTGCGGTTAGTATAAAATTCCTGTGCAGTATGTCCACTATCATCAGCAAATTTCTTGATTAGATATTCATATCCAATACCAAGTTCATCTTCAGGACAGTTTTCAATCGAAAGCGTCCGAGAACTAAAGTGTTCAATAATATCTTTCAATAAATTGTCAGGTAGGCGATTCTTATTTGTCCAAACAGCGTCCCCAAAAACTTTGTTTAATTTCAATGGGTTGGCTCTCTCTATTTCATATAAAGCCTTTTGAATAGTTTTTCCAACATCTGAAGTTGTTTCTCTTACATCTTTCCAATGATAACCTTTTGGTATCACAAAGCGATGATTTTCGGCGAATTCTGCATATTCCATATCATCATTAGATTCTTTTAATGCTATTTGATATTCTTCATCATAAACGTCACAAAGACGTTTGAAAAATAGTAAGGGAAAAATATATTGTTTATAGCTGCCCGCATCAATATGAGTACGTAATAATACTGCTGAATTCCACAGGTAGCTTTTGAGATCGTCTAATGTAATTCGATTACTCATTAATATATCCTCCTTCTTGTAAAAGTTTTTTAAGATTTTCTTCCGCTTTAAAAACTTCTTCCATAGAAGCATAGAAATTCTTTTTCGCCTCATCTAATGATATAGATTCTGCTTGTTTTTTCTCCACATACCTATTAACTGATAAAGTATAATCTTTTTCTTTAATTTCATCAATAGAAACTATTTTTACTTTTTCTTCAACATCTTCGAAATTTTTATAAAGTTCGTAAATTTTATCAATATCATCCGGGTCTGTTAATACGTTTTGAGCCCTTTTTGGCGTATACGTTGTTGACGCATCTATTAGAGCTATCTTCCCCTTATGCTTCTCTTCTTTTTTGCTTCTAATAATAAGTAAGCAGGCTGGAATAGTTGCTCCGTAAAACAAGTTGTTTACAAGTGTTATAACGGCTTCTAATTTGTCTGACTCAATTAATTGTTTGCGTAATTCATATTCCTTACTACCCCTAAACAAAACGCCTTGTGGAAGCACAATCGCTGCTCGTCCAGTCTTAAACGCCATCGATTTAATCATATGTTGTATCCAAGCAAAGTCACCATTTTTAGCAGGCGGCGTTCCGTATAAATTACGCCCATACATATCGCTTTCAAAGATTTCAGAACCCCAATTATCTAGCGAAAAAGGCGGATTAGCAATAACGCAATCAAAAGTCGCTAGCTGTCCTCCAGTTATGAAGAATGGAGCGCGTAGAGTATCTCCTTGTTCTATTTTAAAATCCTTTGCGCCGTGCAAAAATAAATTCATTCTTGCTATAGCTGAAGTTGAAAGATTTTTCTCTTGTCCATAAATTTTACCATACGAAAGTCTGTCTCCATGCATATGACGAATTGCTTCTATCAACATTCCTCCAGTACCGCATGCTGGGTCATATACTGTTTCGCCTGATTTTGGATCAAGAATCTTTATTAGTAACTTTACAACAGATCTAGGAGTGTAAAATTCTCCTGCATTTTTTTTTGATAAATCTGCAAATTTCTTAATTAGAAATTCATATGCGTCTCCCATTAAATCAGCATTATAGTTTGAGTTACCCACTGTTACTGTAGACATATGTTCAACAAGGTCTTTCAATCGCTCATCTGACAACTTATTTTTGTCCGTCCAGTTTGCATCATCAAAACTTGTAAAAAGACCGTATAATGTTTTAGGGTTTTTGCGTTCAATTGTTACCATTGCATTTGAAATTGCTGCTCCGATGTTTAATGTCTTCTCTCGAATATCATTCCAATGACAGTTGTTAGGTATAACAAAACTATGATTTTCAGGAAATTCAGCATACTCATAGTCCCCACCTGATTCTTTTAGTGCGATTGCCGTTTCCTCATCATAGACGTCAGATATTCTCTTAAAAAACAATAATGGCGTTACATAGCTTTTATAGTCATCTTGATTAATTGGGCCCCTTAAAATATTGCAAGCCTCGTATAGATGATTATTTAGGTTGAATTCTTCTTTTTTTTGCGGCATTTTTGCACTCCCTCATTAGTATCTTATCTTTTTCACTCAACATTAAAAATTAAATTTGCTAATGTAATAGTAAATTGCAATTTCTTTTTAATATAATTATAGCATTAATCCATATTCAAATCCATGCTTTTTCACTGGTTTTTCATAATAAATATTTTATATATTATAACACTATATTGTCTCCTTCGTCAATGTTTACGCGTTGCAATATGAGTTTAATTTAAAAAAATGATACTTTAAATAGCCGATCTTTTTTATTAGAGGTTTAGTCGTATGGACTATACAATTACGCACAAGTTTCTTTCTACTGCTGTTGTTTCTAGACGATGATCTTTTACTTTTCTCGCAATTTACAATAGTACGCGTACAATGCAGTCTCCATTTGTAAAGACATGGATATAGCTATCCAAAGTGCTCGTCTAAGATAAGGAATATTCATTACTATTAAATATAATTTTTTGTACTAGTTCAATCTTGACATTAAAATTAATATATAGTATCATTATATAATACTTAGGAGGAAATATCATGATTACAAAACGTAAATTTACCACTCACTTATTCAGCATCTTGCTTATTATTTTTAGCACAACAATATCAATCGTCTCTATAAATTTTGGATTAAACTCAATATATAATGCTTTTAAATCCACACCAATTTTTTCTTTTGAATTTTTGCTTTTAATATTTCTTGGACTATGGATACGCTTGGCTATTATTGGAACTATAGTAAGACTCTCAGTTATGCTCAATGGAATTTTCAGACCTACTTATTCAAAATACAGGTTTGCAATTCCAATAATTTTGATTGCCTTAAATTTAGCATTAACGATCTTTGACTTAAATCATAAAATATTCGTGTTCGACAATAATCCTTTTTTGTCTATCTTATTTTTAGTAGGTAATATCACATTACTAGTCTCGTCATTAAAAAGTCTCTCTTGGTTCCAATGTCCTTCTTGTGGCGGCTATAATTACACTACAGTAACTCTTCAAACATTTTCTAAAGAGTCTTGGACAGAACAAGAAGTTAGAACTCGCACCGAACGAACTACCGTAAAAGGCAGGAACCTTTTCGGCGAAAAAGTAAAAGGAAAAGTGAACGTTGACGTACCATATATCGCTAACGTAAATAGAACTAAAATCAATGATGAATGCCAAAACCAATGCGGCGATTGCTCTTATAGCTCTACGCCTAGACTAAGGTCTATCACATATTAAAATCTACTTATTTAGCTTATATTTTTTGAGCAGGATAAGGGTGGGTACCGCTATTTTGTAAAAATAGGTGGTTTTTCCTTATGGGATAAGGGAAAATCACGTGGTACCACGCTGAAAAGCTTTTTTGCAGGGAAACCTGCAGCTTTTTTGGGGTGTTTACGGTGGTAAGATTTTGGTTTTTAGTGTGTGAATTAACAAAGAGTTCTGTGTTTTACAGAACTCTTTGTTGTTGTCTTTGGTATGGTTTATTTGATTTTTGTTTTGTTGGACAACTTTTCTTTTTTGTTGTGCTACTGTTGTTTTGGTATTTCACTTTAGATTTAAACAGTTTGGCAAATTTACTAGGCTATTTCTGTGATTGTGAATTGGTATTTTTTGCCGGAGTTTAGAGTTAGAGTGGCGGTTGTTGGGTTTTCTTCGCCTTGTGGGTATGTGATTGCTTTTACGCCTTCCATTTCAACTAGCAATGTTTCCCCTACTACAAATATAATATCTTTCATTTGGTTTCCCCCTTATTTTATTATATTTACATTATAGTACAAAACTTTTGTACTTGTCAACGGTTTGTACAAAAATTTTGTATAATAGTTGCATGAATAATTTTATTAAGATTTTTAATGAACTAATTGAATATGAGAAGAAAACTCATGAGGATATGACACAAGTGAAAATTGCTGCGGCTTTTGGCTTTAGCAAGCAAAAACTTTCTAATCTAAAGAGCGGTTATAGCGCACCATCTATCGATGATTTGATTATTATTTCAACTCATTTTGATGTGACTATTGATTTTCTTGTGGGTAAAACTAATACTGAACTGTAGATACTATAAGAACAACCTTTTGTAAGGTTGTTCTTTTTTTGCCATCAAATATATAGCGTGATTCATTTCAGTTCGTTTTAAGTATTTGATTGCAAGGTTTCCATTAGTGCGTAGAAATGCTTTGGGTCGCCTGTGCTGAAATAGTTATACCAAGTTTCTAGTGTGTTTGGTTGAAAAACATCTAGTTTTTCTATTATTTGTTTTGCCCACAATAACGAACCTGTTGAGCTTGCAGTTATTAGGTTACCATCCGCTACTGACGGCGTATCTACGTAAAAACTTTGCCCTTTATAACTTGGACAGAACATGTCGAGATATCCCGCGCCGTTGCTTGTATGCGGACGATTGTCTAGTAATCCGTGATTTGCAAGTGCGTTTGTAGCTCCACATATCGCACATACTGTTGCACCTACAGATAGAAACTCACTGGCTTTTAGTATTATCGCATCGTGCTTTGGATCATTCCACGCGTCCGCTCCTGGTAGTATTAATACGCTTGTTTTGCTTGCGATCACATCGTCAATTTGGCAATTTGGAACTATTTCCATTCCGCCCATTGTTTTGATTGTTTCTTTTTTGTTACTAACGGTTTTCAGTTCAACACGTTCCGCGTTCTTTTTAAAAAACCTTGCTGAGTTTAACTCCGACATAACATGTCCTAGTTCCCAGTCCGCTAAAGTATCAAGTACATAAACATAAATTGTAATCATAAATTTCCTCCATTTTCTTTGTTTAAATTATCATTTTATACTTATTATTTTACCATGTAATTGTTGACATCAGTATGTCAACAATATATAATTATAGCAAAAGAAATTTTAAGGTGGTACATTATGAAAGTTGATAGGCTTGTTAGTATTATTATGATTCTACTTGATAAAGAACGTATTGGAGCACAAGAATTGTCTGATATGTTTGAGGTTTCGCCTCGCACGATTTACCGTGATATTGATACTATTAATATGGCGGGCATTCCCGTTCGTGCAACTTCTGGTGTGGGTGGCGGATTTGAAATTATGCCTAAATACAAGATTGATAATAAGGTGTTTTCAAATGCTGACATTTCTACTATTTTATTGGGACTTTCCAATCTATCCAACATGATTCAAGGCGATGAACTAACTAATGCACTGGCTAAAGTTAAGAGTTTTATACCCTCCCACAGCGCTAAAGATATTGAATTGAAATCTAACCAAATATACATCGATTTAAATCCGTGGTTGAGCAACAAGAACGTTCAACCCTATTTGGAAATTATAAAAACTGCTTTACAAGATAGTAAGATACTTTCCTTTGAATATTCAGACCGCCATGGAAACAAAACTTCTCGCACTGCTGAACCATATCAACTTGTACTGAAAAATAGTAATTGGTATTGGCAAGGTTATTGCAATATACGCAAGGATTTTCGCTTCTTCAAAATATCTCGTATCTCTAATTTGCAAATTACAGCGGAAGTTTTTACGCCACGAGATTATGTAAAACCGCAACTGGAATTTTCAGATATCCTAGCTACTTTGCAAACTAATATTAAAATACGTATTCATAAATCCGTCATGGACAGGGTTCTTGATTTTTGCACTGAAGAACACTTTTCTCCCGATGGAAATGATCATTATATCGTTAACTTTCAGTTCATAGAAAACGACTACTATTACAATATTCTTTTCGGTTTCGGAAATAAATGTGAATGTTTAAACCCCTTACATATCCGCACAGAAATGAAACGTAGAATACACGATATAGCAACTCTATACGAAAACTAGATAAATTAAAGACCAACCTTTTTTGTAAGGTTGGTCTTTTTTTTGTCAAGCTTTCTTAGTTCTATCATTGGTTGATTATACTTTGGTAATAAGAAAAAGAACGTCTGTTAGACGCTCTTTTCATTATAGAGATAACAATTTTGCATGTGATCATTTACCATTCCTGTTGCTTGCATAAATGCGTAGACAGTTGTTGATCCTAAAAACTTAAATCCCATTTTCTTTAGATCTTTACTTATTTTATCTGATATTTCGTTATTTGCTGGTAGATCATCTATTGAGGAATAGTGTCCTATAATTGGTGTGTTTTCTACATAGTTCCATAAAAATTTATCTACACTTCCATATTTTTTTTGAATTTCTAAAAACAATTTTGCATTATTAATTGCGGCAATAATCTTTCCTCTATGACGTATTATTTTTTCATTCACTAAAAGTTCTTCAATCTTTGATTCATCATACGTTGCAACTATATTTGGATTAAATCCATCAAATGCAATTCTAAAGTCTTCCCTCTTTTTTAATATAGTAATCCAAGACAATCCTGCTTGAAACGCTTCTAATGTTAGCATTTCAAATAGCTTATTATCATCATGTTCAGGCTTTCCCCATTCTTCATCGTGATATCTAGTATATATTTCAGAGCCGTCAAGCCATGTGCATCTGATTTTATTATCCATAATTTCTCCTTGTTGTAAAAATTTCTATGTTCTTTCCCATACTGGGTAGTTGGTTTCGTCTATTTCTACTTCGCCGAACATGTCTTGGGTTTCTTTTGAATATATCAAGGGTAGTGATTCGTCGTCGGGTTTTCTTTTAGTTTCTACTTGGGTAACTACTCCATTTTCGTTTAACTCTACGGTTCTATAATCGTCGCCAAATGTGAAATATAGTAGAGTTGGTTGGGCTATCATTATTTCATCAATATACTCGTTTAATTTGCCGTCTCTAGTGTTATTATCGTGACTCAAGGCAAATTCTACGCCTGTATTTTGTGATGTTTCTTTTGATATGATATAAGTCCACTCATCGTCTTGAACATCATGTTCTGACATCTTTGTGTAGTCGCATTTCCACTCACCATTATCATAAACATCAGCTTTCCAATACTTAACATAGTCGCCATCACGGTACTGAATATAGCTTAAATGCGGTTCTGTTATTCTAACTGGAGTACCTGTTTCCATAGAGTAAAATGATATCTTTTTGTATCTGAAATGTTTCGATTCTTCAACTCTATTATAATTAAAATCATCGCAGTATTTTTGATATATTGAGATATCAACTTCCACACCTTCATGGACATAATACTCTTCCGATTCCCCTGGAACATACACTTCTTTGCCACAACCACTCATCATTAGCACTATCGCAACTATCATTATAATACATATCAATCTCTTCATCTTGTGCCCCTATTCTCTTTATTTTTCTTCTACCTGCATTATACCATACAAACACATATTTGTCAATAGTTGTAGTGATATTTTCAAATCACAGTTGCACAGTTTCATTTCTTATGTTATAATTCTAGTATTATAATTGCTCAGAATTTTATATGATATATTATGATTAGAACCTGCAATATTAAAGAATTTGCTAATTTAGGAGAATATTATGGTATTTAATAAAATCGATATGCCTACTTGGAATAGAAAAGATTCATACACTCATTATTTCAATTCAGTCCCTTGCACTTATAGTATGACTATAAATTTGGATATCACTGATTTTTTAAAAGAAATACATCATCATAAGTTGAAGTTTTTTCCTTCAATCTTGTACGGTTTATCTTGCATTGTAAATCAACATAAAGAATTTCGTATGGACATTGACGAAGAAAACAATATCGGTTATTACAGCTTTTCAAATCCTTGCTACACCTTGTTTCACGCTGATTCAGAGACTATAACTAATGTTTGGACCGAATTTAGCGATAATTTCGATTCTTTCATGAAAAATTATACTGGCGATATGATTCAATTCAAAAGTGATTTCAAAAATTCAAAACCTATAATTAACAAAAACTGTTTCAACGTTTCATGTATTCCATGGACGAGTTTTACTGGATTTAATTTAAATTTACAAAATGGATTCGACTGTTTACCACCAATATTTACTATCGGAAAATACTACGATAGCAATGGAAAAACATTGCTTCCTCTAGCAGTTCAAGTTCACCATGCTGTCTGTGATGGGTTTCACCTTTCACAATTTATTGAGCATTTTCAAAATTGGATCAATGATTTCAAACTATAATATTGTATTAGCATAATTTATAGAGTTTACAGTTTTTATCACAAAAAATTCAAATAGCCAACTAACTTAGAATGAAGTTAGTTGGCTATTTATTCTTGTTATGTTTGCAATTTCAGCAAATTGTTTATATACTTTTATTTAATTTTGATGGTTTAAAAGTTTAAACATAACTAATTATATTTAATTAATTTATTACAGTCACCTCAACTTGACAATTATCGAAATTGCATGTATACTCATGGAGAAATATTTAGGAGGAAAAAAATGGAAAAAACAAATAAAGTACTTTGGTACGACAAAACCTGGTTTTTTTGGATACTACTCATAATAGTCCCTTATGTAGGAATACCTTTTATGTGGGTTAGAAAAAAACATTTTAGCATTGGTAAGAAAATAATATTATCTGTCATTTTTGGTCTATTGGCTATAGCAATTATTACTTCATCGTTTAGCGGAGGTGAACTTCCAAATAATAATTTGGATGGACAAGAACAAACTGAAACAACTCCACCTATCGACAGCCAAAATTATGTTACAATAATAGATTTTAGTTCAATGGAATTAAATGAAATTGAAGTTTGGGCTAAAGCAAACAAAATAGTTTGTAATTTTGAATACGACCATTCTGACACTATAGCAAAAGGATTGTTTTTGAAACAAAGCAAAACAATTGATGACAAAATATTAGAAGGTAAGAAAATTACAGTTACATATTCTTTAGGAAAAGCACCTAATATTGAATTTAAAAATGCATTAAAGAAAGCAAAAACTTATTCTGATTTAATGCATATGTCTAAAATAAGTATATATAATCAACTAATTTCTGAATATGGTGAAGATTTTGAACCTGAAGCAGCGCAATATGCTATTGACAATATCGTTGCCAATTGGAATGAAAACGCTTTAGCAAAAGCTGAAAATTATTCTGACACTATGCATATGTCTAAAAAATCCATATATGACCAATTAATCTCGGAGTATGGTGAGCAATTTACTGCAGCAGAAGCTCAATATGCTGTTGACAATATCGTTGCTGATTGGAATGAGAATGCTTTGGCAAAAGCAAAAAATTATTCCGACACTATGAGTATGTCTAAAAATTCCATATATGATCAATTAATATCTGAATATGGTGAGAAATTTACTGCGGAAGAAGCTCAATATGCTATTGATAATCTTGCTTAGTGCTTTTATTTAATCACAAATGACAATGTGTAATTCTTAAGAAAATATATATGTTTCTTTGTCTAACCCATTATTTAATATGACTACTTAGAATTTTAATAGCCTACTAACTTACACGAAGTTAGTAGGCTATTTTTTGTTATGTATTGCCACTACTAATTAGTTAGAATGGCATGTCTTCTTTGGATTGGGGGAATTTTGTAGTTACAACAAATATGATGTTATATTAATACTAATGTTACACCTTGGTTTGATTTTCCGTAGTATTTTTTGGCATCTTTATCAATTGCATTAATCGTTCTTGATGTATCATCGAACATTCCAAAGTCTTCGCCATGTACTACTCCTTTGATTTTATTGCTGTTAACTTGAGCTTTTAACCATTGTCTGGTTTTAGTTCTTATAGCGCCACCTTTACCGCTGCTTCCGTATCCGTGGATTATGATTGCAACTTTCTCATTACGTTGTTTGTATGTTTTAATGTACCCTTCTAAATTCGTCATAGCTTCTGCTACAGTTGGGTAACCTAATTCTAGATTTATTTCCATTTGATTATTCTCCTTTGTATCTTTTTTCTACTTTGTCTGCATTTATTTTACAGTCTTTTATCATGTCGTTGAAATTTTCTTCTAACAAATTACCTACTGTAGTCAATTTATTGTTTGAATTTCGTTGCAATTCGCCTTTAGGATTTACTATGTAATAAGAATCTTCCATATCCTCACTAGTTTCTATAACTAGGTTTTTTGCATTTATTTTTTCACAATATGTTTGGAACTCTGATTCAGATATTGCTAAGTTTTCACTATTTTTATTCATTTCGCCCATAACTCGCATTTGAAGAATCTTTATCCTATCAGGATTTATTTCATTGTAAAATTCGTTTAAATTTTCATCTAAATTCAGTTTTGTGATTACTGAATTGATCTTTAATTTTATACCCTTGCTTTTTATGTATTTTGCAATTTCGATTAACTGATCCACGTTGAGTACGTTGTTATCGCAATCACATCTACCTATTTTGATATTGGTATCTTTAGAAATAGAATCTACTGAAATTCCAATCATTGAAATGTGTTCTGCTACATCATCAATTAATTGTTTATTCAACATTACGCCGTTTGTTATTATCGAAACATCAAGTCCTACGCTTTTAATATATGTTATTAGTTCAACAACGAAACTTACCATTAATAGCTCTCCGCCTGCTAAATTGATACGACCATTTTTAATTCCAGCTGTTTTGAAATAATGGTTTATATTATCTACTACAAGTTTCCACTCACTTAATTCTAACTCTTTATTTTTATGGAATATTGCAAAACAATTCTTACAGCTGAACATACATCTTTCCGTAATATGTAAATTTACTACATTTAGCATGTTCTCACCTTATTTGCTTTTGATTTCAAAGTATCAGCTAAGCTCTTATAATCTTTTTCATCAATAACTACATCATTTAAAACCATGTTTGTATCATAACCAATTGACACTTTTCTTTTTCGTCCATTTAATTTTTTAATTATTTCATCATATTGTTCGCCTTCAACTACATAATTATTGTAACGAATTTCCCACCCAGTAAAATGCTCTAGTGTTTGACGATCATTTAGTATATCAATAAATTCAGTCACTTCTTCAGTAGATAATTCTATTTCCTCATTATGTTTATATGCTAATAACGGACAAGCTAATATAGCTATACCTCCAGAATCTTTAATCATTGATATAATGTTCATAATATTCATGTCGTTTACTTGGTATATTCCACGATTTAGCAATATGCGATCCATTACTTCTGCATAACTATCACCAAGACCTTTCTCAATCAATTTCATTACTACACTTGATTCATCAATATATGGAGTAAGTTTAAAATCTTCTGCACATATATCATAGCCGTCTTCATTCAGTTTTTGTATTAATTCTAAATATTTCATATTAATATCTTGTTTATATTTAATCAACAGTGAGTCCATTTGATCTACATCAAAATCATACCCTAGAATTCTGCACTTAAGATTTTTGTTTACAAAACTTTTTTCTTTTGGGATATCAACTTCAAACATTACACCAGAAAAATAGTTCTTTTTTATAGTTTTAAATTTCTGAATCAAATCTTTTTGTCCTGCAATTGAATTTAGTAATGGCATTGACATATAATAAATTTCATTTTCACGGCTAAACATGATTGCGTTATTAATATTATCATCTTGCATTCTCATGTTCATTGAAGTAATTTTATTCGCTCGACTTTCCATACAACATGTT
Source organism: uncultured Clostridia bacterium (assembly GCA_947039455.1). Lineage (GTDB taxonomy): Bacteria > Bacillota > Clostridia > Christensenellales > CAMQZB01 > CAMQZB01. Next base: position 132,275 of record CAMQZB010000002.1, on the reverse strand, counting down.
TTAATCGTTTCAGCAGTTTCCGTGAGATCAGCATACGCGCTATTCACTTCGTTATTTTCTAGTTTTGCCACACTTTCACTAAAACATATTGTAAATTCAACAAGATTACCTAATACTATACGCTTAGAACTACCTTCAATTTTAGAATATACTTTAGAATCCCAACCACCTTCGCAACAAAACGGTCTTTTGTCAAAATTTTCTTCCGACTCAATTTCACTAATTAATGTATCATAATAATTTTGAATTAAGTTAAATGCAGTAATTAAATCATCAATCTTATTTCTCTCAACCATATCTTCAAGAAATTCCTTCATATTTGGATTAATTCTATATTCTGGGTTTAGCTGTTTTGAATCATTAAATAATGATGAATCAGATTTAAAAACATCTTGTTTTAGTTGCCAATTTCCGTCATTGACTTCAGTGATATACGATGACATATATTTCTTTATTTCCGGCTTAACAAATTCATTTTCTTCCATAGTGATTAAATATTTCATATATTCATTATTCATATAACATGTTATATCTTTAGAGTCTATTATGTGTTTTACTAATTCAACATTTTTCGCTTCCATGGCGTAGTCAATCATTTCTTTATGGCAACGGTCCTGTCCAGAACAAAAATCGTCAAAGTCATTAGTACGGTTCTTTACTTCCATAAGTTTCTTACTCCAATTTTCTTTGTCGTAAGCAATCTCTAGAACAGTTGGATAGTTTGGAGCAATGTCACAGTCGTCTCCTGCAGTAATTAAATTCTCCATGCTTTTGCCAATGAATCGGGAAAGTTTATATAGTTTAAACACACTTGGCATACCTCTGCCTTGACACCATTTGTAAACGCTTTTTAATTCACTTTCACTGTCCAATTCGCAATACTCCGAAAAATCCATTGCGAATTTTCTTGTACTGCATCCCATTTCATTAATAATTTGGCTTAAATATTTACCAAATTGCTTAGTTGAGGCAATCTCATTATATTCTTTACTTTTCATATTTTTTCTCCTAATTTCTTGATAAATATATTCTAGCACATATTTGATTTAATGGGTTTAGGCATTAATTGCTACTTATAGTATACACTATATACTATTTTATTATTGCTTGTCTACTAAAAGTATACATAAAACGAAAAAATTTAACCATAATAAAAAGAACCGATAATATCGAGTGATATTGTCGGCTCTTTTGTTAGTTAGAATGGCATGTCTTCTTTGGATTGGGGGGATTTTGTGTTGTCGGTGGTTTTTGTGGCGTAGACGTTTATGTCGTTGGCTACGTATTTGAAACCGTAGATTGTTTTGCCGTCTTTTTCGTAATTGTTTGGCAATACGCCGCCTTTGATGTCTACTAGACTGCCTTTTGTGGCGAAGTTTTCTGCTCTTGTTGCTAGTTTGTCCCATAGCTCTACTTGTAAGAATGTAGATGGTTTGTCTTCTCCTGTAGCTTTTTCGGTTCCGTTGTTGAACGCGACCACTACCACTGCTTTTGCAATTTCTTTTCCTGCTTTTGTTTTGATTGTCTCCACATCAAAATCTTTTACTACTCTGCCTTTGCCTTCAAATCTTAACATAATTTACCTCCTAATGTTAGATATCTAATTGTGCGCTTTTTGTCTTTGTGTAAGACTGTCTTTTATAATATGCTTCCCAATCGAAGTTCTTCTTTTGGAAAGGTATTGCCTTTTGAATTGTTATTTTTGCGTAACCACCGCTATCCCATTTTTCTCTATACAAGCCGCTTTGTCTAAATACGCTATCAATGGTATTTACATCTTTGTGATAGTAAGCTATGCCCATGCATAAAGCTATGTCCGCTCTTGACTTGTCGCCACCGTATTCTGAAGTATCACCGCTCATTAATGCACGGTATTTTGGATAGTAATTCAGCTCGTCTATTATTACTCTTTCATCAACTAAGCCACACCTAATTGGCGTTATCTTTTGGGGTACGATTATCTTCTTTTCCCCAAGATATTTCTTGTTTATCGCTGTTAGGTTTGGTATGGTTTTTAAGTATGATTTTGAATACAATAGTTTCGTTCCTGTCATTGATATGAAACGTACGTCATCATACATTTCAATCTCTTCATTCCTTTGTACGTACTCTTTCGGTAGCTCGCCTTTTAGAAATATATGTATTCCATTGTGCGAAATAGATTTCTCCGAATAGGTATCTCCAAACTGTTTTAACATGGTTTTTGCTGTATCGCTTATCTTTCCATCAGGGAAACAATCGTCCAAGTCAACACAGCATATTCCTAAGGATTTCTCTAGTGCGAATGCTATTCCAGTACAGTTATTTCTCATTGCAAAACTTACAGCTTTTTCATACGTTCCCCATGTGGTTCTTTCGTTTGATTTCGCCCATGTGATTTTGCTATCAATGTTTGGATCAACTAATTGTTTTTTGTATTTGCCTATTTTTTCAGTATTTGGGAATGCGCGATAACACACCCAGTTTGGTAGCTGTTTCATTTCTTCAGGTATGTTTTCAGCGTACATTTGTTGCCTAAACTTACTTGAGTTTAATTTGCTTACACTTCTACTTACTTCGTTACTCATTTTCTCTATACTCCCTTTAATTGGTTATTTACGCTACGTTTTCTTCTTTTTTTATCATAAATTCTTGTATGTACTTAGGGGAAACAACTTTAATTCCCACTCGACTGTTTGCGGATATGATTGAGAACATCTCGCCTTGTTCAGCGTCTTTTATAAACTGTATTTCGCTGTCATTCAATGGTTTTGACATTTTGTATAACGCAACCAAGTCGGTTATTGCATTAGGCGGTAAGCCGTATATAAAGCTATACTGACACGCATTTAATATTGCTGTTGTCTTATCAGCGATTTCACTATTTGCAATGAAATCCGCTATGTTTTGGGTTGTGAACATTATCATGCCATTGTACTTTCGGATACGGCGTGCCATTTGTGAAAAGAAGTTTAATGCTATCATCATTTCTTTGTTGAAATACACGTGAGCTTCGTCAATTACTATTGCTATCTTTCGATTTATTCCTTGATTGTTTAGCTCTAGATTCTTGATTACTTCTAAATTGCAGTATCTTAGGATTAACAACATTTGTGCATTTGCTAGGGTTTTGTTCTCTGTTACTAACAACGATCTAAAATCAAAGTTAATAAAGTTGCTATCCATTTGCAATGTTGTTTGTCCGTTCCACAGTCCGCTGTATCTTCCGCCAGTTGCAAATTTTTCTAGTTGTATTTTCAATATTCGTAATGTTGAAATCTCATAATCTATTGAATCGCTTTTTAGTTCTTTTACTATGATTTTATACAAATCGTCAAAGGTTGGATACTTGCTATTATCGAATTTTGATATATCCGTTTGCTCATTAACACCTATATCGTTATACATGTTTTTCACTATTGTATTCAGACATTCGAATACGTTGCTGTCCATGTTTGGTATGATTGCTTTGAAAAAACTTGCTAGGAAATTTAAGTGAGAAAAGAACGCATTTCCATCTTCAACATCTTCGTCGCTGTCTAGTTCCTTGATTATTTGTAGCGGATTAATTCTTCCGCCTTTTGCTGAACTTACATCGATTGATACGCCGCCTAAGTTTTCCGCAAAGTGCTTATACTCTTGTTCTGGGTCAAAACATATTATTTTTACGCCTATTGCTGCTAGCTGCGCCATCAAGGTTTTTGTGTAGAATGATTTTCCCATTCCTGACTGTCCAACCACAAATGCGTTGCTGTTTACTCTAGCTTTTCCGTCACGATAAAACAAGTCTAAAAAGCTTGCATAGTTGTTGCTCTCACCTATGAATACTCCGTTTTCGTCGTCTATACCAAAATCTATAAATGGGAAAATTCCTGCTAAGCTAGATGAGTTTATTCCTGCGGATTTACCTACTACGTTTCTTGTTAGAGATTCCGCAATGAACCACTTTAAACTCTCGCCCCAACCGTAGCTGACTTTCATTCCGTTGTTGGCTAGTATCTTTCTTGCTTCACGTCTATTGGTTAGTTTTTTCGTTGTGGTTTTATCGTACGTTGTTACCGCAAAATTAACATCGTATAGATTATCGTTTCCAAGTTGTAATCTTTGGAGCAACTCTCTAAGGGATTCAATGTGTGTTTCAATTACAGTTTTTTCAGAGTCCTTATTGCTCTCTCTATACTGCATATTCAAGTTGCTGATTGTTTTATCTACTTCCTTGATTGCTTTTTGTCTGTCCCTTATTTTGACCTTTAAAGTCGCTTTTGATTGTGGTATGTGAAAGGCTTCAAAACCCCATGCATTGTTTACGTACAAGGGATAATCCACTACGTTTAGGTGAGAAACTTGAGTTCCGTCAACGATACATCTATTCCATTTTACTTCAACTTCTTTCGGCATTAGTTTGTCGCGTATTTCTTTCTCGTTGTAGCCATTTTCTATTACATCATTTTCATCGCTTCCTTGATAGTCATGTTCGTCGAAATCAATGGTATATGAATTTTTAACGTATATTCCTAGTTCTTCATTATTCAGTTCGGAACATTGCAAGGAACAGCCTTTTAGCTCTCTCATAAGTAGTTCGGATAGATCAGCGGCTTGATTTTTATACTGTGAGAAAATTTGAAAATAGAAATGTTCTTTTAGTAATTTATCGCTGTCTAATCCGTCATACAATTCTTCATTGCAACCTATTATTTCAATACGTTTTTCAAACTCATTTTGATTAACAAGGCTTTGCTCTTTCAAATAATTAAGCTCAGATGTTCGAACTATTCCGTTTATAAGTTTCTTCTTATCATAAGTAATCGGTCGCAAAAGTTTTACTATGTGCAACTCCGAACCTAGCATGTCGGATAGTATCCCAAAGGTTCTTGCGAACTTATTTATCAAGCGGTCTTGCTCATCTTCCGACTTTAACGCGAATGCTATTGGTTCAATCTCTATTACTTTTGCAAAGGATTTTTTATATACCAACGTTCCGTCATTTATTGCTTTCACTGTTTGCAATTCGGTCATATTGTTTCTTCTTTTAGTGTTTCTAAATCGTTTCTTACATGTTAAATGCACCATATATGCAAATATCATTTTATATAAACTTTCGTCTTCGATTTTCAGTACTAGGAGTACCGACAAAAAGACTGTTATTGCAAAGTACAACCATTTATTCGGTAGGTTTGATACTACTAACGAGGTTGAAATGATTGCTGAAATACATATGAACACAATGTCTTTTACACTTAGATTTTTGAATACGTTGTATTTTACTTTGCTGCTTTTAGGTATTATTCTTTCCATTGCTTCTCCTATTTTTTTGTGCTAGTGTCCGTTGGGCTTTTGTAGTCCGGAATTTTCTTTCTTACATACTCCTCACGACCTAGCTGTGCATAGTTATTCTTGATACTTGACGGCACTGAACTGATTCCGTTTCTCATTACATCAGCGCCAATTCGTCCCATAGTTCTTGCTACGTTGATTCCTTTGTTGCTTGATGTACTCATTCCCATTTCAGTTCTGATTTGCTTGTTATCTTGTACTACTCTTTGTTGCTCTTGTTTAGCTTTCTTTCCGTCATGCTTATCTTGCTGCTTTGGTGTCATCTTTTCGTAATCGGCAGGTGATTTTTCTGGACGGTTTTTAATACTGCTTGCCCAGTTGCCTACGCCTTTGCCCATGCCAGTTTGCATAAACGCATTCTTTGCATATCCAGCACCGCCGAAAGCTGTTCCTACTCCGTGTCGGATTGCTCCGCCACCCAACGCTTTTGCTACTCCAATACCGCCAACCGCAATTCCTGCACCTGCTCGCACCATGCTTTGCATTGCCATACTTGACATTGTGCCTTGCTGAAATTCTTGTGTGCCTGATCCTATTAACTGACTGAAAAGCAAGTTTGAACCATTCAATGCAAATGCTCCTCCGATTACAAATAACAATTGCACTGTTGCGTTTGCTATTGAATTTTGTGAACCGCTAAAGAATGTTATTCCTGGATTGATTGTTAATTTTGGTATGATCATTAGATACAAATTTATTGTGATAATAATTGCATAGGCGGACAGTACTTTTGATAACATCATATCTCGCCATGCGCTAAATCTCTTTCCGTCATCGATTGGCATTGTTGCTATTAAAAACGGTGAAACTAGATACAGTAACACTATGTCAAATAGTCTTTTTACGAACATAAATGAACATAGCACCAAAACCACTAACAAGGATACCGAACCCACGAAACCTACGAATATATTCAGCCTTTGGGTGGGTATGTAATAACACCCTTCTTCCGACAGCCAATTGTCTAAATCCATATAGGTTAGTGACGGATAAATGCTGTCTTGTGCATATAAAATACAGTTTTCGCCTTTTGGTACTAGGTTAGTTATTTGTCCGTTTGGGAAATACTTTTCGTCTCCGCCAGTTGATTCATAGCTCTCGTGAAAGTTGTTTTCGTCAATACCTTCAAAGTCTAGTAATCGCGCTTTGTCTTCATTTGTAGTTGCCATTATCAGCAACATTTGACCGCCATAACTTATTGATTCTTCGGAATTTCCTATTACGCCAACTTCCATTGCTTTGTTAAGTTGCCCCATTACGATGTTTGAACATGATATCAACATTATCACCGCCATGGGGATTACTATTATGTTGAAAAGGGATTTTATGAAACTTTCGAATATGTATTTAGGGTGCATTTTGCTGTTTTCCGAACCTAAATCACTTGCGTTAGTTGAACGCACAAACTGTACTACTGTAAAGGCGAATAGCATTGCTACGCCGATTAGCATTGTGATTATTAATGTGTTTCTTATTGAGTTATCTTCTAGGAAAAACATGATTAGATTTGCTTCGCCATTTATGTTTACATTTTCAAGTCCTACTAGCTGTTTAAACAATCCAATAGTCAAATCAATAAGTCCGCATAGTTGTACACTAATAAGCAAAAACAGTTTTTCGATTGAACCTAAGATTGCTTCTTCAATAATTCCACGTGCTTCTTCAGGATCGGTTTCATCGCCGCTTCCGCCGCCTATCATCTTGGCAACTAATACTGGTCTAAATCCAAAACTTGAATTAGCGGTAAATTGGTCTATCAACCCACTATCTTCTAATACGTTTCCCCCTCTAATAGATGTTTTCGAACCGCCGTCCCCTTCTGTTATGATATCTGACATTACTGAAGGGAGATTGTAGTTCCACATTTCTTCACTTCCTACTTTGCTGACTAGCTCGTCCCACATGCTGTTGCTTGGTATCATAAGCGTATATTTCAATCCGTCTATATATACTTCCGTTCCATGTATTAGATTTTGCTTTTGCAAGTCTTGCCATGATATATTTATAAGTAGGTTTCTATCCGCTATTAGATACTTAGTACCAGTTTTGTCCGTTGTTTCTATCCATGTGATATTGTATTTCGGATCGGTTGATGAGTTTTCGAATGTTATTTTGTCTAATCCATTATAGGTTGCTGTATTTCCCCCTATGTTTGCATTGGTGGGTATTTCTACCGTACTGCCACCTATGTTTAATGAACCAAATACATGAATAGAGCCGTCACCCCCTGATTCTATTGGGGGCTTCTCTTTTAGTTTAACTATGAATTTATAATAGAACTTTGAACCGTTGTTCTCACAAGTAATATCATAAACTCCTGATTCTTTGATTATAAGTTCAGATTGCTCAGCACCTATGTATTGACCTACTAGTACGCCGTCTTTTTTTACTGTTACTTTTTGGCTTAATTCATCACTCCATGACAAGGTTTTTACATCGTCAAAGTCTATGGTTTTTGGATAGGCTTCATTCTCGCTGCCCTCTATTAGATTGTTATCAATACAAATTGAAGCGCCTAAATCTACTACTGAATATGATAGGGTTGATGGATTGTCATATGACATTGGCGTGAATTGATATGAATAACTTACGCCAGAACTGTCATCGTCGTCTTTTACGTGCCTTGTAAGAAACGCGCCGCTTTGCAATGTATCAGAATAGAAAGTAATTTCAGGTATTCTATATGTTGTTGCGTACCGTCTGATACTTCCGCTGCTGTTCTCATACACTTCTCTTTCGCTTTTCACTACAGTTAATGCACTATAGCCATTGGTTGGGGTATACATCTCATACCCTTTTCCGCTTTCTTGCATTTTAAGTGAGTTTGACACATCTCCTATTGGGATTGCAATATCGCCTATATACAATCCAATTGGCGTTAGGTATTCATAGTCTACATCCCCTGAACTTGATGATCTATATCGGTATTTTGTTTCTAGCTGAATTACTTGGGTTGGTATTGTGTATTTGTATCTATACTTCTTTGGGCCTTTTGCTGTTAGTGCATCGTCCATTGGATAATAGTTTCCGTCAAATGTATCATTTATCGGTTCTGCTAACGCTAAGGTGCTTCCTGAAAACATAGTCGCAATTATCATTCCAATTAGTAATATCACAACTGCAAATTTCAATTTACTTTTCACCGAATTCCTCCTTGTTTTTATTCTTATGCCATTGCACTACGCTTGCATATATCCCCCAAGCCATTCTTGAAGTTGTGGTAATACTATGTAGAAAATGATTAGTCCTAGAAAGCAACCTGCTAATGCTATAAATGAATTCTTGATTTTCTTCTTTGCTTCAATTCTTTGCCCCTCGTCCTCACTTCTGTTTAATGCTATGAAATTCTTTACTATTGAGTATGAGAAAATAATTGTGACTACGCACATTACTCCTGGAATAAATAACTCGTTAAATAACCCCATTATTACATCTATAATCGCATCTACATCTATACCTGTTGTTGCTAAAACTACTGCTTGTGTTTTTAATAATAATCCGTTCATTTTTATGAACCTCCTTAACGTTTGCTTACGGTTTATACCGCTTAATTGCTCTTTACTTTGCGTTTTCTAATTAGGTCAATACTAATTCCAATAGCCGTTAATCCCATAACCACAACCGCTATTTTGCCTGCTGTGTTTATCTTCCAAATTCTATTAAAAGTAAACTCAGTTTTATTTCCTGCTTGGTCATACACTTCAACGACATAATCTCCTGAACCAGTGATCTCTTTGCCTAATTTATAATTAATGTTTCTGCCCTCATGAATAGCTTTCGTTGTTACGTTTTCTTCATCACAAAGCACGATTACAAGTTCTTCAGTAGAACCGCCATTTGTTACTCCAACAATAGTTGCCTTTGGTGGGATAGTATCGATTACCACATTCAGCTGTTGTCGAATGCCTTTATCCTTATTCACATAGGTGATTGAGTAAATACCGTCTTTATTTAAATTAATTTCGCTATCTTCAATATCTTCCACTATTTCGCTTTCAGTAATTACGCTATCCCATGTATATCCTTGTGGTAATTGATAGTTAAGTGATTTCAACGGTGTGCTTACTATTGTGAAATTCATAGTTTTACTGTTTTTAAATTCGTCAGTAATAGTAATATCATAACTGCCGTTTTTATCAAATATGAATTCTTCTGGCGTTTCAATTTCTTCATTATTTAGTAATACTTTGATATCAAGATTATCTTCGTTTGTTTTCAGTTCTACTGTGGAATTAGTTATTAATCCGTTTTCTATGTTTACTTCCGCATCAACTTGGCGATCGATTTCAAAGGTGTAAAGGGTTTCGTTGTTTGCTATGTCGTTCAATGCAATTGTATACTTTCCGCCCTCCGTGATTTTTTCGTTTTTCTTGTACTTAATAGGTTTGTCATCGTCTTTAGTTATTGTTGCGGTAGTACTTGGATCAGCCCAATTGAGTGATACTTCGTTTTGCGTTTTACCACCATTTCCTACGCCATCAAGCACCCCCTTTGGCGGTGTATTATCAATTTCAAAACGTATTACATCAATACCGCCACTCTTGATTACCGTCACCACGTACTTACCTTCGCTAACGATAGCTTGTCCCCATTTGATATCTAACTTCACTCCTTTTTCAGTCTTTACTAGCAGTATTAAATCTTTATCTGTTGTATCAAATTTTACTGAGCCATTAACAAAACTATCAACACTGTTTACGTATCTATCATTTACTTTTATGGTGTATTCTGTATTTAATAAAATTACGAAAGAGTATACCCAACTCTCACCGTTTGGGGCTGTAATTATTACTAAATATTCGCCTGTTTCATACAGCTTTTGATTCTTCTTATAGGCTTGCATTGCTTCGCTGTCTTTTCTATAAGTTGCTGTTGCGTTTAGGTCATCATTCCACGTGAGATATACTGAATATTCCGTTGCTCCATTATTTTTCACTCCCACAAGATTCGGAGAATTATCTACTTTAAGCGTGAAATTTACTTCATTGATAAATTCGCTATAGTCGCTGTAATTGCTCTTAAGTTTAGCTTTATAAGTTCCGTCATTTATTGGTGAATAATCAATAATTACTGTTGCTATATTTTCAGTATCAACCGTTTCAGAAAAGATGTAAGGCTCTCCATTTTTTGTGATTAATAATGTACCTTTGTCTTTGTGATATTTCAAAACCACATCGTCATTTGCTACACCGTTTGAAATACCATTTATTTCTTCAAAACTTACTTTGCCAGCAACATAGCTATAAGTATATGAATGAGTTATCCCAAAACTATCAACCACTATCACTTCATACTTCCCTTCTTGCGAAAAACTATATTGATATACGCTGTTTGTAATTGGTTTATTTTCATCATCATATGTTAATAACTCGCCATTTCTTAGTATTTCTATTTTCGTATATTTAGTTAATGTTGGTACTGAAATTTCAATATCAAAAGTCTTGTATCTTTCATTAAAATTCACCGTGGCACTTTCCGTTCCAATGTGTACCGCAAAGAAAATTCGGTTAGATGATCGGTCATAAACTTCCACTTCATAAGTGCCTACTTCTTCGAACTTGGGTATAGTATCAAGTGTCAAATTATAGTAAGCAACGCCGTCATTCCCAGTAACTTTTACTATCGATTCTCTATCTAAATCTCTTACATCATTTATTTGAAATGAATTATAATAAAACACGCCTTGATGTAAATCTTTTGATGGTATTCTCACATCAATTTTTTCTTCTTCATAGTTGTCTACATTGATAATAAAATCTTCAATTTCCGAATCAAAACATACGTAATAAATAAATTCATTTCCTACTTCGTCCGTTTCAATTATCTCGTATAAACCTTGAACGTTCTTTAGTTGCTCTTTCAAACTCTCACCGTAAATCGCTGTGATTGATTCATTCGTTCCGTGCTTTTGAACTGTCGCGGTTATGCTACTCCCTTCTTCAAATTCAAAATCTTTAACTAAAAGCCCTTGAATTTCACCTACTGAAATAACGTTGTCTTGCATATCTTCATATTGCGCATTTGCACTGATACTGTTGCCTTTGTAGTATTCAATCACCGCTATTTCGCTATATTGCGTTTTCAGTTCAGCTATCAAATTATCATACTCAAAATAGCATTTATACTGCCCTGATCCGTAACGATATCTATAGTAATCACCTTTAACTGCAACTTCGCCATCCGCTAGCACTTCAGCGAAAATATCCACATCATCCCAGTAATGTTTAGTTGCGTTATTACTAATTGTGTAGTCGACATACGCTTGTTCAGCATTCTCATATTCAAAGTAATACATGTTATTGAACTTATAATATTTAGTCTTGTGAAAGTCAGCGTTTTCAATTAATCTATCGTAGTTTTCAGTAGGCTTTTCTTTGTCAATAACTATCTTGTAATACTTGTATTCGTCTTTATCTCCATTAACCGTTTTTATAGAATATGTAGTTTCAGAATTTTCGTCAGTTGTTAATAGATACTCCCCGTCAGCACCTCCATTAAGCTCGATTTCACCTTTATTTGATGATATAAATATCTTTCCATTAAAGGTTTTTTGCCATGAGATTTCAACGTCATTTTTATATCTTATAGTCTTTACTTGTTCTTCCGTTTCGCCCCAATCTAAATGTATTCCGTCTACTATAATTGATGGCGCAGGATAGTTACTCTCTATTAATATAGTTGATGTGTTTCCACACTTATCTTTTGCTACAAACTTGTAAACCAACTTGTTTTTTGCGGTAATGTTCTCTCCTTTGTACTCCGTTGTAGTTGTTGCGTCCATGTATGTTATCGTGTAATCGCTATCGTCTTTTACTCTTACTAAAAACACTTCTTCAGGCAATATCACTAATGGAAATTGCTTTTCCGAACCAATCCACAATACATCATTCGAACCTACTGCAACTACTTCAAATATCGGTGCTTTTGTATCAATTATTATTTCGTAATACAACGCCTTTGCTCCGCTTTCACCTTGGATACTTTCTTTGTTTTCCGATTTAACGGTATAGACTATATATCCGTTTTCTTTCGCTTCAAGAGTGGTTTTAGTTACTGTTGAAGTATTATCATATTGCTCTTGGAGTGGTCCGCCTGTTATTGTAATTCTGCATTTATCTACTATGTTCCAAGATATCGAAACATCTTTGTCAAAGTAAATTTGCGTCGGATTAGCTTTCGTTCCGCCCTCGTAATTTGTGTAATTGATTTTCAAATTTGATGGAGTTTCAGGCACGTATACTTCACCATCTCCGTCACATGTTGGACACATTTCAACTTCTAGCCCATCGCACCTTGAACATGTTACATTACCGCGACCGCTACAAGTTTCGCATGATGCACTACCTTCTAAAATACCGTCCGCGTCACATTTTTCGCATGGACTATATCTCCATTCTTTTCCTTTTCCGTCACACGTATTGCATACTCCGCGAGGATTGCAAACGCATGGACCAACTCCGCTTGATGGACACAGTTGGCATTCGCCGGTGCCGTCACAATCGCTACAGCTAAAGTATCCATAAACTTCACCGCGACCATTACACGCATCACATTTACCCTCAACATCGCCAGTGCCTTTACACTTATAACAAGTGGTTTTTCCACTTCCGTCACACCGCGTACAAGTAACCGTTTCATTCCCCAAACACTCAGGACAAGTTTCATTAGCAAATGTCTCATGGCCAAGCTCAACAACATCAGCATGCGCTGTAGTTACTTGCAATGTACTAATAAGCAACAACGCTACTAGCAGCAATATTACTTTGATTTTTATGGTTAAATAATTTTCAGATTTTATATTTTTCATAAATTTTTTCCTTATTTTAAAATTTTTATTGACTTTTCGCATATAATAGATTATAATAGTTGTACAATATATTGTACGATTAGGAGGTAAATATGTTAGCAGTAAACTACTCAACAGTTAGAGATAATCTAAAAAGCTATTGTGATATCGTTTGTTCAGACAACGAAGAAGTTGTCATTACTCGCAAAGGCGAAAACAACGTTGTTCTTTTGTCCGTTGATCAATTCAATGCACTTAATAAACTAGCCAAAAACACTGAATATCTTCATATGCTTGACCGCTCTTTTTCTCAAATAAAAGAAGGAAAATGTTCTTCTCATAACTTAATTGAGGTTGAGGATGAATAAGATTTTCTCAGATATTTCTTGGGAACAATACTTGTATTGGCAAGTGATCGACAAATCTATTTTGAAGAAAATCAATGCACTTATTAAAGATATTGAAAGAAATGGCCCTGCTACCGGTACTGGTAAACCTGAACTTTTGAAGTTCAGAAAGGCTTTTTCTCGTAGAATTAATTCCGAACATAGGCTTATCTATATTGTGGAAAATGACAATCTAATTATCCTTGCTTGCAAAGGTCATTATCAATATTAACAATTTAGGAACTACTCATTATTGAGTGGTTCTTTTTTTACCCTCCTACTCATTTTCTAAAGAAATACTATTTCGCAAACTGGTTTTTCTTTTTCTATGTAATTATCTTTGAAATATTTGTTGGTTTGTTGAATTTCTGTATCCGTCAACCCTCTGAACGATTCGTTTTCGCTGTCGTCACCTACTACTAGAATGTTTCCGTTTAGAGTGTCGTTACCGTATTTTATATTGTCACCTAACCCTATCAACTTCCCCTCATCATTTACTATCATAAGTAAGTCGCTGTTGTTAGGCATACGGACACACTCAATCCCTCCACATACTAAATCTTGATATTCGGATAGTTCGTCTTTTAATTCAATTACTTCCGCTTCCATGTTTGGTTTTTTAAATAATGCTTTCATTATTTCTCCTTTATAATTCGATACAATCTTTTGATATCGTTAAATTGAATTCCGCTTGCAAGTCTTTTGTTGAAAGTGAAATTGGTTTGTCAATACCTTTTAGAGTTACTTTGTTATATGTGTTTAATTCGAATGTAGTTGCTTCTTCATCGATTTCATAAACACCGATTTCTTCAACATAAAAACAATAGTCTTTATATTTACTTTCACTTGGCATTTGGATCATCACATTACCGTTATTATTTGAAACAACTTGGCTGTTTTTAACTTCAATTTCTTCGTATCTGTTGTATCTATCATTGAAATTAGTTATCAATTCTTTCGTTTCATCATATGAAGACACACTTGCCGTTTCATTGTCTAAATAGTACTGATATATCACCTGTATTACGTTTTCACTTCGCATTAAACATTCATATTCAGAATCTTCTATAAAATCCATATCACCATCTAAAAGACACTCTTTGATTTCAGTATATGCATGTATTTCAGAGCTTTTAGAGAATATTTCCATAGGGTCTTTTTCAATCATTTCATTCATATATTCATCGAATTCGCTCTCTACTCTATTTTGAATTTTCTCTCTTGCGGTTAGCTTGATAATTTCGATTACTCCGTATTTATCATCAATGTAATACTCACCATTTATCGAATTTATCATTCCTGTGCATAATTTATCTTGATAAATTGCTTGTATGTCATTGTTGCCATTTTGCTTCACTATTTCCACCACACCAAATTCACCCTCACGGCTTTTAATGTGTGCTTTTACTATGTTTTTTTCTTTGTTCATAACGCTCCTTAAATTGCTATTTCTAATTCATTACTACGGATTTTTTCCGCACTTTGGTTTATTCGATTTTCTTGCTGTCTTACAAAATCAATTATTGATATATTCTTAACTGTTTTATCGTTGAATATCTTTATCGAACTACTTATATCTGCTTTTATATTGATTTCTCCATCAATTTCACTTACTATCAGAGAATTTTCAAGATAATAACAATAGTCGCCATATTCACTATCACTTGGCATTTGCATTAGCTTAGCGTTTCGCGCTTCGTTGTCAAATACACAATGCGAACTAAATAGCGTTGTTTCGATTATTCCGTTGCTTTCATTTGCGTTTTGTTGATCTTCAGTTTCTTGTTTCGCTGTGCTTTTATCTAAATTTAATAGAGAGTCAAGCTCTTTCAATCTTGCTAGTTTTGTATTTAATTCATCATCTTTATCGAATGTTTTTTCAACTTCTACTTTTGCTACCTCTAGTTGGTTTTCAAGCTCTGTAAGGACTTCTTTATATGTATTTAATCTTAGTGGAATGTTATTAATTGCATTATCAATTCTTTGGATATTACCGAACACGTCAATGCCCATATCGATAGTACGCCGTCCGTTGTTTTTGATTGTTAGTTTCGTTTTGCTTTCGAAAATTGAGTAATTCGCTATTAGCTTAAACCCACGATACTCACCTACTTCTTTTTCATCAATCCCAACGCCTTTCATACTCTCAAGCAAGGCTCGACCTGCCATTTCTTTGTCGTAATGCACTTTACCCATTACATTCATATTAGTGAAATTCTTGTCACTTATTTTCTCTGGGTGTGTCATTTGAATTGCTACATCTTTTTCAGTTGTGTCTATTTTGGATAACACATCAGCTAATTGAGTTGGGTAATCTTTATAGATAAAATCTTGTAGTTGATAAATCTCGTTTTGGTAATTGCTCTTTAGTAATTTCAATCTTGCAACTTGAATATCTAGATCCATTTTTTCTTTTATGTAGGGATTTCCTGTTGCCAACATTTTGATTTCAGCATATGATAACGCTGTCTCGTCTATATCTTCCGCACTTCTCACTATCGCTTTGCTTGACATGATTTGAGATATGAATTTTTGCTTATTTTCTACTAGTTGATATAAATACGCATCAAATGTTTCACTGGTTACATAGTTATATACATCAACTTCTTTATTCAAATTGCCTTGTCTTATTACTCGTCCATTCCGCTGCTCTAAATCACTTGGTCTCCATGGACAGTCTAGGTGGTGAATTGCTTTTAATCGCTCTTGAACATTAGTTCCTGCACCCATTTTTTGCGTTGAACCAAGTAATACTCGAATTTCGCCACGTTTCATTTTTGCAAATAGTTTGTCTTTTTGAATATCGGTTTTAGCTTCGTGAATGAAAGCTATTTGCTCTTTTTGCATACCTTTTTTAACTAATTTTTCTCTAATATCATCATAGACATTGAACGTGCCATCAGTTTTTGGTGTTGACATATCGCAAAATACTAATTGGGTTTGATTGGTTGGATCTTCATTATTTTCTGGAGTAGTTCCATCTTTCCAAATGTTGAATACATTATTGACACAAGCATTAACTTTCGTTACTTTTTCATCTTCAAGAAGTGGATTTATTAATCTTGGGTCTAATGCGATTTTCCGTCCATCGTTTGTAATTTTCAACATGTTGTCAACGGTGCTATCTACTGACCTATCTCTCACCGCTTCAGCTCTATCCGCACAGTTCATAACGAACTCTCGTTGTACTTCAGTAGGTTTTACAGCAATGGTATGAAAGTTAGCTTTTGGCACTGGCAAGTCTAACATGTCCGCTGTTTTGATGTCCGCAACCTCTTTAAATATGCTCATTAATTCAGGTAAATTATAGAATTTATTGAAGCGGGTTTTGCTGCGATAGGATGTGCCTTCAGGAACTGTTTGTCAAGGATACTTGTGATGTTTTCTGATTTTGGGCATGAAAAAACACCTATCGATAAAAAATCAATAGGTGTTTCGTTTAGTACATTTAACTATAAATGTTTTAAACTATAAAATTAAATTTTTGCAATAACTAAACTACCATTTAGGATTACACAACTCTCAAATGTAGGTTCTGCAGTTCTGCACTATTGGTATGTTTGACTACCATTTAGGATTACACAACTCTCAAACTATGTATTATATAGCACACTAACGGAGGGCGTTTGACTACCATTTAGGATTACACAACTCTCAAACTCACGTGTTCAGTGTATTGTCAATGTTTGAGTTTGACTACCATTTAGGATTACACAACTCTCAAACAATAAAATATAGTTCTTAAACTTCTTACAAGTTTGACTACCATTTAGGATTACACAACTCTCAAACTTATGCATGAGCAAGGTAGTGCCGAAAGCAAGTTTGACTACCATTTAGGATTACACAACTCTCAAACATTGGCGATGGCTTGCAAAAGAACATTACAGTTTGACTACCATTTAGGATTACACAACTCTCAAACATAGCATAGATGAAACAGCAAGTGCAATGGTTTGACTACCATTTAGGATTACACAACTCTCAAACTGCTTTCCTTCCGTTGATATATATTATAGAGTTTGACTACCATTTAGGATTACACAACTCTCAAACCCTTTCCGTATGCTGTGTCTTCTTCTTCTTGTTTGACTATCATTTAGGATTACACAACTCTCAAACAATTATAACAGTGCGGTAGGTAGTGGTTTCGTTTGACTACCATTTAGGATTACACAACTCTCAAACTAAGTGCATACCATTTGAAAGAGTTGAACTGTTTGACTACCATTTAGGATTACACAACTCTCAAACCACTGTGAGCATTACGAGCAATCTACTAAAGTTTGACTACCATTTAGGATTACACAACTCTCAAACATAGAACTTTACGAGAATACTATAATCACCGTTTGACTACCATTTAGGATTACACAACTCTCAAACAATAAGTTTCTCGACCTTGGAAGTGATTTAGTTTGACTACCATTTAGGATTACACAACTCTCAAACTTGACAAGGGTGATAAAATTAGTGTTGTTGGTTTGACTACCATTTAGGATTACACAACTCTCAAACAAAGGTGGTCGGCTTGTTTTGTATCCTAAAGTTTGACTACCATTTAGGATTACACAACTCTCAAACATAGCCTTTACTTTCAAGAAATTTACACCAGTTTGACTACCATTTAGGATTACACAACTCTCAAACGGCCTATTTTCATACATGGCTGGATTCGCTGTTTGACTACCATTTAGGATTACACAACTCTCAAACAGTACTAACACAATAACACGCTATATTTTAGTTTGACTACCATTTAGGATTACACAACTCTCAAACATAGATACACGCTAAATGTTGAAAATTTAAGTTTGACTACCATTTAGGATTACACAACTCTCAAACGTAATTTCAATTGCTGTATTTTTTATTTGGGTTTGACTACCATTTAGGATTACACAACTCTCAAACATGATTGCCAATACTCAAACATTGAGTATGGTTTGACTACCATTTAGGATTACACAACTCTCAAACGGCTCCGTTTGCTTGTATGCTAGTTCAATCGTTTGACTACCATTTAGGATTACACAACTCTCAAACCCCCATGTATGGGTTATATCTGATTCAGTCGTTTGACTACCATTTAGGATTACACAACTCTCAAACTAGCACATTACGTTGCGTACTCTCATATTTGTTTGACTACCATTTAGGATTACACAACTCTCAAACCTCACATTTGAGAGTCTTTACGCACAACATACGCATTAATCCTAAACAATATATAATACAATCCTACTCTATTTATACACTAAACACCTATCTTTGTCAAGTATATAGACGTTTTCACCATCTAAATTCTGTTGATAGTTATTTTCAATTAGCAATAGATTCATTTTCATATAATTTGCTTCTTTATACAATTGTCGCACTTCTAATTCGGACAACACTGCTTTTAAATTTACAGTTACCAATAACTTAATTGACGAGAATTCCGAAATTACTTTGATATAATTCACTAGCTTTTCCAACAAAGAATTACTTTTCTCTTCATATTTTACATCAAAAACTTTGAAAATTCCGCTAATATCAATTTCTTCATCAAACTTCACATCACTTTGTAATTCAAATATAATATCAGTTAGATATTTTTGTTGCACCGATAATAGTGATTGAGATTTTAAATAAAAATCCTCTCTATAAGCAATTTGTTTAATTTTGCTATGTAGCATCGTGATGTTTTTCCTATTATTTATTGTAAAATTAAATAAATCAGTCAATAATTCTACTTGTTTCTTCACCACCATTTCTTTGTGATTTTCAAAGACCGCAATTGAATCGTCTAATCCTTCTATGTTGTCTTTCCATTCGTTAATTACCTTATAATAACTTTGGGGATCTTCAACCACTAATACTGTTGTTTTATTTTCGTACACATAAATACATTCTTCAAGACTTGGTAAGTTTATAGTCATAGCACAACCAACCTATCAATAGTATCAAGTACATCGTTTGTACTCGATCCAACAAGAAATTCCATATCTGAAAACTGTTTTTCAGTTAGTGCCAAAATTTGCACTAATCCGCATTTGGGTTTATTTTTTCTTAAATTAAGTCTAATTGACTCAACTACACTTCCATTCAAAGCCAATTTGCCATAGACAGATTCTTGCAACATTATAAAGCCACTTTTTATTAGATATGTTCTAAAGTAGCGATATTCTCTCTTTTCTAAATCTGTTTGATTAGGCATATCATAAAAAACTAAAACTCTCATAAATCTATAACTCATAATATTCTTTTATTAGCAACTCATTTTCTTCATTTAATGCATTGAATACGCTTTTACAGTATATTTTTATTGCGTTAGAAAGAAATTGTTTCTTTCCGAAAATGATAACTTCTTTATTTAATTGGTCAACTAATTTATTCCGCTGTTCTTTTTCAAAAGGTTCATCAATCATGTCAACAACAGCTCGATCTATAACTATTCTAAAGGGTTCCATTAAATCACTTGCTAAATTGAAATGATTGTATTCATTGCAATGTTTTAATCCTATTTGCGTTATATAGCCGCTAGAAACTATTTCTCTATTAAACGCCGACAGTATTATAGCATAACCATAATTAAGCATCATATTAATTGAAGACGAGTTCGATCTCGTAAAATCTTTTCCAAATATACTTATAAAATATAGTTTAGCAGAATGCCCTTCTCTATTTGTTAAATCATTTAACACAATTTCGTTTTGGTATTTTTCCAAGGTCTCATGTTCAACTAAACCTAAACTACGCAAATGTTCAGATTGCTTTTTTATCTTCAATCGTATTACATTTGTCCATACAAGCGACTTTACCATTAAGCTCCAGTTGGTTTGATTTTTGATTTTTTCACTTGTATCATGGGATCCATAATATGGCACCATTTCACAATGTGGATTATGTTTTTCATCACAGAAAATTAGCTTTATTTTACGATTAGACAACTCACACAACAGTCCTGCCGTTATTGCTACTGCTGTGGAGTCGACTATAATTGTATTTATTTCGCTTAAATGAATTTTGCTATCATTTTCACCACGCACTATTAAGTAATTCATTCTTGTTTCTAATTTTGCACGAGATGAGATAACTATAGTTCTAAAGCTCATTTTATTGACCAAACGTCAATCTCTTTTTCGTATAATCCAGTTGGAGATTGTGAAATTATTTTGATTGTATCTTTTGGATTCAAATTTTGAGTTAATACTATTGTACCAACTGCACTGCCTTCTTGAAGCAATGATAAATCAGATTTTGTTGCGTCGTTCTTAAATAGTTTTAATATTTCTAATAGGACTACCACTTGTTGATTTATAACTATATCACTGAAAAATTCTTTTTTATTTTGCAATTTTAATGCTACACTTTGAAAAATTGTTGTTTCTTTATAAGGCTTATTTTGTAATTTATAAATTAAATTTTCAAATGTATTTAAATTTTCATGAACAGTAATACTATCATATTTTGTAATTTGATAATTTTCTTTCTTGATTTTCTTCTCAGAAATTTTTTCAGCTACCCTAATTAATTTTTTTATATATAGTGATTGTTTGTCACTCCAATAAGCTTCTTCAGCTAAATGGAATCCTATTTGCGTTCCAGTTGTATTTGCTATTCTTAATTTAACTCCATTAATCTTAAACAATGTTTTGATTTTGATTTTTTTGCAAATAATCCTCGGCTTTTCATATCCAATACTTTCACAATATTTTTCTAGAGCATTAGTATCGTTACCAAGTTTATTTATATATAATACAGGCACTTTCTCAATAGTGCGAATTGTTTTTGATTTTTTTGTATGCTCAATAATAATGAAATAACCTGTAGCTAACTTATTATATCCACCATAAATTTCAGTTTTTAGCAATCTTTCGTCGCTTGCTTTAATTGGGAATAGTCCTGCTTTCTTCTTTACAATGTTTTGGTCGAAAAATCCACCTTTACCTTCATATGTATATCTGCTAACAAGGGGAGAATTCTTAGTAAGCGTTTGCACCACTTTATTAATAGTTTTATCTTCGCCTAGTTGCTTCCAAGCATAGTATTCACCTCTCTTAACATCATAATCAAACATTCTTCGCATGTTATATGCTTCTGGTTTGTTTTTCATGAATATACGAGCATTAGCACCGAATTTAGTATTATAAACATTACCAACTACTATATTTAAATAAGCATCGTTCGCATGGTGTAAATCGTTAATATCTCTTACTTTCAACAAATTCATATCATGTCTAAAGTTCGATACATTACCTGCTTTAACATATACAATCTCTGTTTTTGGCATAATAGTTTTTAGTATGCTTGCAACATATTTTGTTGTTTGGCGCGTTTCAACAAGCTGTCTATCAATAAAGTCAGCCAATTCATCAGCACTAAATTCAGTTGTTCTAACTAGTCGTTCATATTTTTTCTTGCTAATTAATGCATACTTTAGTAGTGCATTCCACAATCCTTTGCATTTTTGTTGCCATGCAAATGAAATTGGATAAACATTCAGTTTTTCACCGTTCAAAACTTTCTTTACTAATACTCTATTATCCAAACTATCGTCTTTAATTTTACTCTGTGGATAGATATGGTCAATGTCATATGCCATATTGTTCGTTAACAAATCGCCTAAATCTATTTTTTCATTTGAATACATACATTTTCCCATTTGAGTATAGTACAAATACAGTTTATCGCTTTGCAATCTTTGATCGTCTAAGCTCTCTAGCTCTTTAATCCAACTAGCACTTTCCTCTTTTATGTTGCTGTATAATTCAATTAGGTTTTTTTTCCTTGAGAGTGTACGCTTGTTTTTCTCGCCACCACCTCTAGCCATTTCAATGAAGATTTTATCAGGTTGTTTTTTTGCTACTTTTACAAGCTCATTTACTACTTCAAATGATTGCCATATTTGTCTTTTTACCGATGGTGAGCATGGTAGAATTTCTATATCTTTATAACTCACTTTTTGGGAATCGTTCATTTTATCAGAATTAATTTTCATGATTTCATCACTGTAGCTATAATGGTTTGATAACAATTCCATAAGGTTATCGTTACTAGACCACATGTTTTCAATTAATGAATACACTTCACCTGTTTCTTTATTAATATTCATAACATCGTTTAGCAATTTATCAGATAATCTACCCCAACCTTTAAAATTCATTCCTACTACTTTATTTAACGTTTCTGACTTTAATATATCGCCATACTCTAATTGAATTCGTCTTTTAAGCACTTTCTTATCTTCAAACAATGTACTCCATTTAATTATGTTTTCTGCGATTATTATATTTTCAGTAGTTAATTCTTTGAATATATCTGTAAATGTTACATATGAACTCATTGATGACTTAAGTTCTCCCTCAACATCCACACCAGTTATTTCAATTTTATCATTTTTATTAAACAACCCTTTTTCTATTAAAAATAATTTGACTTTTTTAACAGTCACTTTCTTATTTAGCAAATACAACTCATTAAATATATCTTGCTTTAATTCAACAGTAATAGCCTCACCATTAATTTTAATATTATTAATTTCATTCAATACCGTAAATTTTTGATATATTATCGAAGTTTTAGGAAGTACATCTTCACCAATTAAATAGCTACACTTATTCGTCATTCTAGTTATGAATTTTTCAGCACTCTTATCTTTATCGATTTTATCATCAAAATTCCATGGCGTTACTCTTCCTGTGCTAAGCCTTTCCACCCACGCAAATTTTTCTTTGTGGTGATTATTAAGCGGTCCAACATAGTATGGAATCTTAAATGTCAAGAGTAGTGATATTTTTTCTTTAACTGTTATACCATCATGCTTTTCATTTAAAAAAGCAAGATGTTTGCTTGCATTTTCAAGTATTTGATCAAGTTCCATTTTATTCACTTGATATGGAATTACGCTGTTATCTTTCACTACTTGTTTAGGTAAAAAAGTTCCGTTTTCCATTTCGGACAATATGTATTCATAAGTTGTTTTATCAATTATACTTCCAGACTCTTGAGCAAGTACTTTTTTTAATTCTTTATAAAAATCTTCTTTTACTGATATTTTTTTAATTGATACTTTCTCACAGCCTACCTTTACACTAGCGACATATGCAGAATATAACTTATCTTTTCTAAAAATTTCTCCATATTTTGATTTGCAATTTTCTTTAACAAACTTCTTTAATATAGCTAAGTCTTTTTTATGCTTTTCATATCTTCCACACATTGAAATCGAAATGTATTGATTTCCTTGCAATATTGAAAATAGTACTGTCCAATCATAAATTGCCTTTAGCTTTTCAATTACTGCCAAGTGTTGTTCGTCCAAAATCGTCGTAAGTTTTGGCATAGTATTGTCTTCAAAACCATTGTCGCTAAATTTAATAGACTTCACTTCGCTCTCGGAAAAATCTTGCGTAGCAAATATCTTATTTAATGTAGAACTTCCACCAACCATTACCGAAATCATTTCAATTTCTTGCTTTGTTGTTGGATTAAGAATTTTCTCAAACTGTTTCTTTTTTGCTGTTAATTTTAGTTTACTATCTAAAACAATATTTGACAACGAATCCAATTCAGACATGCCAAATCCGCTTAATTCAAAGAATTGTAATTCTTCGTTTAATCCTAATATTAGAGAATCAATCTTAAGTGCACTTGAAAAGTCTTGTCCTTCAAATAAAAAATGACCTCTGTATTTAATTATATGATGTATTGCAAGATACAATAAACGAGCATCTGAAGAACCTTGTTCAATCAATGCTTTTCGAAGATGATATATTGTCGGGAATTGCCTATTATAGTGTTTATCATTAAACTCTTTGCCCGAAAAAAGTGAATACGGTTGATTTACTGCCTTATCATTTTGAACGTAAAAACTATCATTCATGCGTTGGAAAAATCCTTGATCCACTTTTGAAATTTCTTCCGCAAATATTTCTTGCAATAATGCAATTCGATTCTTTCTTCGCATACTACGACGTCTTGTAGTTCTAAACACTCTTCGCTCAACTGCGGTATTTGCTGGGTCAAACAATCTTACGCCCCACGCATCTTTGCCTTTTAACTTCTTTAATTTATAGTTTTCATCCGTTACTGCAAATCCTACAGACGCAGTTCCAATATCTAAACCAAAAAATATTTTATCCATTTTCTATTGACTCCTTAATAAAAGTGTGTTATAATAGTTGTGTCCTAGACTACCATTTAGGATTACACAACGAGTTCAAATAAGAATTCATTCAAATCGCCGACTTGTCGGTTCACCAGTGTGGTGAAAAATTTAACTTTGCAATGCAAAGTTTTTTTTTATTCTTGCACTTATTATATCACAATTTTGTTTTCGATACAAGTGCAAATTATATTATAACTAACGTTCGTAGAACGAAAGGTGCAAGAATTTTTTAATTCTTGTACCTTTATTATATTACGGTAGAAATATAAAGTCTTAGTTTATTTAATCACAACACCACTACAATTCTATTTAATTTTTGGGCGTAGGTTATTGTGGATGCTGTACCACCAATTGGGGAGGTGTTGTAGGCTATTACTAGTGACGAATTGGCAACCATGTATTTGTTGCGTAGTTGCATGCTGTATTTAGTATATTGGTTAGTTACCATTGTTTCTTTTGTGGCTTTTGATATAATTAAAAAATAACGCGCCTTATCTTCTTCGTACCATTTAGAAGATTGCCCTTCGCATGGTATTGCTACTTCTAGCGTTATATTCTTGTTAGTTTTCATTAACTCTAAAACGATTTCGGCACAGTAGGTATCGAAGCCTTGTGCCATTCCAGAGATAAAGTGGTTATACCCTTTATCAATTGCTTTTTCAATCTCAGCGGTTATTCTTAACTTTAGTTCCACACACCTTACATCGCTTTCATCGTATCCCCATGCAAGTTTTTGCGGTCTATTACCAGTAAAACAACACGTTTCGCCTATAGTGCTTACACTCTCTACTTGTTTATCAAACATTCTTCTTCCTCCAAAATTCAAGTTGTAGTATAATAATACAATCCTTTTAAGACTACACCTAATCCTAATTATATAGTAATTTCATATAGCGGTCAAGTAAATAGGATAATTAATAGTCCTATATTTTATTTAGTTTTGGGATAAACTAAGATTACATATAGTCCTACTTGGAGGAACGCAAATGAAAACTATTAATGACTTAGTTAGAGAAAAATTATCTGAATACATGGGAAAGCAAAATTTAACGCAATACAAGTTAGCCGAATTAAGCGGATTACCCTATTCAACTGTTAAAAGCATAATGCAAAAACGCACTAAAGGAATGTCTTTGAAAACCGTGATTCTATTATCCTATGGTTTAAGAATATCCCCTAGCGAATTTATCAGCGGTGATGAGTTCTCAGCGGACAACTTAAACCTTGATTAACATAACAACTTTAAATATAAAGGCACAAGAAGCGTAACAGCTCTTGTGTCTTTTTTTATAGTGAAAAGCCACCTTTATCATTGGATTTTTGTTGCGTTTGTTTTAAGTTGTCTTTTTGAATTAAGTCTAGTATTTTCTCTTTACCTAATATCTTCTCTACGCGATTGTAAATCGCACTTTTTTGTTTATGTTTTTTAAGTTCAACTTCTTTTTCATTGTACTTTTTTTTCGTTAGATTCAACAACTTATTTACTTGATACATTTCGCGTTTAAGTTTGTTGTATTGATTTGATAATCCTAAGAACGTTGCTATCACATCAGCTATGTAATTCTTTAACTTTTTGAAAAGTGGTTTAGCATGCTTTTTATGATAAGTTGTTGCAGACATTGCAAACGTAGGATCAGGCAGTAGCCATTCTGAAGTTGTAATGTCTGGTAATTTATTTATGTACTCTTCCACTACTTTATAATTCTTCACTCTATTTTCTGCTCTTGTTTCTTTACCTACTAAATCTTCAATCACCAATACTCTTTTGCCAATGTCTTCATCAAGACTGTTAAGTTCGAGTAGTCGTTTTTGTTTTTTAAAATCTAGTACATTTAAGTGCTTTTC
The DNA here is from genome assembly GCA_947039455.1 of uncultured Clostridia bacterium. GTDB lineage: Bacteria > Bacillota > Clostridia > Christensenellales > CAMQZB01 > CAMQZB01. The sequence continues at coordinate 105,793 of CAMQZB010000002.1, read as the reverse complement.
ATGAGTGCCTTTTTGCTCCCACTCAATGTTATGTTCCCTCATATGATTTTCAAGATGTTTTTTCTCACTAGATACCCATTGTGACCATTCATTTTCATTTCGACTTCCACCTTTAAAACCTTGAGTTGCTAAAGCTTGTTTTAGCGAAACTCTCGTGTCCATTCCTCTTGAGCTATTTGAAACGTATGGAACGAAATCAATATGTAAATGTGGCGTAGCTTCGTCCATATGCAAATGCGATGAAAACACTTTCATTTGCGAATTGCGTTCTTCGAATTCTTTCATATAATCATTCAAGACAATTTCAGCTATACTTCCGTTCCATGTTCTAGAACCCATATCATCTTTGTTTCCAATTTGCACTACTACTTCATGAAATAGTTTCTCTTGTTTACTTGTTCGAATTTTTTCATAATAGTTATCGATCTTCCTATCGTTGCGAGTTTGTTTCTCATTGAACCTAACAACAGCATCTTCGAAAAGTTCATGATATACTTCCTTTAAATTTTCATTGCAATAACAAACGTTCTCGCTTGTTCTTTCACTGTCAACGTTCTTGGCGTTGAATGCTCTGGCATTATGTTGCTGTGAGCCTTTGCCCACCATAATCGATATTGTTCTTTTAATATTAATCACCTCACTTTTTCGTTAGTCCGTTTTGCCCTTTGTACTTTAGGACAAAGCGCGTGCATTTTTGATACGTAAGTGTCAAAAGTGCTTTTGCGTTACTTTTGTCAAAAGTAACAAAACTTCCTATTATAGATATTTTAATACACAAGGAATACGCTTTATATTTTCATTTGTTATCACTATTAGTAACAGCTTGTACAATTCAAACAAACATATCATATCAGCCTTAAAACGTGGTCGATTTCGTCGGCGTTTCTTGTTCTCGTAATCTAATGAATATTTTCTTTCACTTCGATTACAAGGCTAATTTTAGCCGAATTAGGAAATGTGATTTATTCTATATAACTCTTTTACCATACTTAACCGCATTTAAGATTGCTTGCATTTTATCATCATCAGATTTGTACTTATTTTCTAAATCGATAAGCAATTGCATGAATGCTTCATTAGTATGTTTAAATCCATTTAGCTGACAAGATTGGATATAACTCCAAAGAACAGTTTGCACTAATTCAGATACTTGAAATTCTTCCATAATTTCTTGGTACCCAAGAACTCTCGCACGCGCGTTCTTATTTCCTTTCTTACTTACTTTAGTATATTTATTTATATTATTATTACTAATATTATTATGTATGACATTTTTGTCACACGACCGAGTGACATTTTCGTCATACGCGTGTGACATTTTTGTCACCCCAAAGTCGCTTTTATTTTGATTTTCACTTTCGGAAATCTCTATATTAGCGAATATTTTTCTACTGTTTCTATTTACCTCATGTTTGTACTTTATAGTTATGTATTCTCTTGATTCCAGTTCCGCTATCCATCTAATTATGCTACGCTCCGTTGAATGAAATAGCTTTGCAAAATAATCATTACTAGCATACGCATATCCAACATTGTGTGTCAGACACTCAATTTCCGCATAAAGAAGTTTAGCACTCGGCGAAATTTTCTCGTCATAAAGCACACGCTTTGGCATTATTACAAACATTTCAAATTCTTTGTTTTCCAAACTCCCTCCTTCACTCTAGCTGTTTATAAAGTTCTATTGTTTCATTTTTTAAATCTAATTTCTTCACATCGTATCCTGCATTATAGATTATATTAGCTATCGGTCTATTGCCACTTGCATACCAAGTATTGCGATACTTATACGCACTTGGAGTGAGCTTCATTCCAATTGCTTTTTCAATTTCTTTAAAGGTTAATTTCAAATTCGATTCCGTTTGAGCATTCATGAAAGCCATTACAGGTTTATATCGTTTTTGCGAGCATGTAGACACTTTTCTTTCTTCGATTTCATCACATTCATCACTAGGCATTGACAACTCTAGCTTGCCTATGAAATTGAAATGTATTTCTATCTCTTGAGATACTTTATATCTATATCCCCTAACTCGTTCATGTACTACAATTTTCTCTACAAACTCATTTAGCATTGACGTTGTTAATTCCGTGAAATCGGTATATCGTTCAACAAGTGCTAAAAACTTGTCCGTATTGGCAACTTTAGATTCAGCTTGCTCCAATTCGCTCTCAAGTATTGAAATTTCATCTTCTATTTTGTATTGTTCCTTTTCATAGTCTTTAGACAGTTTATCAAACATCTTATCAGACAATTTTGTTGATACGTTATCTTCATAAATTTTCTTTAGTAAATAGTCCAATTCATTAAATCTTTTTCTATACGATGCAAGTTTATTTCTTTGCTTTTTCATAACATTTTCATGTTGTATTGACGAATTAGATGATATCATTTTCACAAACTCTGACTTATTATTTTTTACATAATTAGTTACATCTTTTAATGCCTTTAAGATAAGTTCTTCAACAATACTACTTCTTATATGGTGCATAGAACAATTACGTGAAATACTTCTATACTGTGAGCAACAAAAGTCATCTTTTCTAGTCAAATCACCTCTGCCTTTTATTCCTCTATTATGAGTTAATTTACTTCCGCATTCAGCACAATATAACAATCCAGTTAATCTACTTAATTCACCGCATTTTGACGGTCTACGTACAGTTTTTCTCAGCCTTTGAGCGTTGTGCCATGTTTCACTATCTATAATTGCTTCATGAGTGTTCTCAAAAATCATTCTTTCTTCTTTTGGTGTGGCTACGGATCTCCTTACTTTATACGAAACAGTATGAGTTTTAAAAGAAACCGTATGCCCCATATACTCTTCCTTTGAAATAATTTTACCTACAGAAGTACCACCCCATGCGTATGGACTATAAAAATTTTTCTTTCGCAAGTTTTCAGATTTTATACTAGCCCAATGTGCTGAAGGTATCAATACTTTATCGTTAGACAAAATTTTTGCAATTTGATATACACCATTCCCCTCAATCAAGAGCTTAAATATTCGCCTTATAACATCAGCTGCTATTTCATCAACTATCCACTTCCCTTTATTATTTGGGTCGCGAAAATAGCCATATGGCGTACTTCCTGAAACGTGTTTGCCCTCCAGTCCTCTAACCCTAAATACGTGACGAATTTTACGACTTGTATCTCTCACTTGAAACTCGTTCAATATGTTTATAAATGGGGTAAAATCGTCACCACCTTGCTTGTCACTATCGATATCATTACCTATTGCGATAAACCGTATTTTCTTCTCTTTAAATACGATTTCCGTGTACATGCCAACACGCAAATAATCCCTACCTATTCTTGATAAGTCTTTAGCGATTACTATTCCTACGTTACCTTGCTCAACCTCTTGAATCATTCTTTTCCAATCAGGTCTTTCAAAGTTCGCTCCAGAATAACCATCATCTACAAATACTTGCACATTTCTAAACCCATTGTCTTTTGCGTATTTTTCTAAAATCATTCTTTGATTTACAATACTATTACTATCACCTTGAACTTCATCATCTCTCGATAACCTACAATACAGTGCAGTAATTTTCTCGTTAGCTTGTCTTGCCATAATATTACTCCCTTTTGGCAGACAATATACATTCTCTGCCCACTATTTATTTTGAGGGTCATTATCAATGAGTTCATCATCATTTTTGATAAGCCTTTTGATTTTATCTTCTAAAACCTCTTTGCTCGTCTTGCTAAAATGCACCGTTACTGTATACCAAGTATTACCTATTTTGTAGGTCTTTGCCTTGTTCACACTCGCGTTTTGTGCTATCATTTCATTATTATTGTTGTTATTATCACTCATAAAAGTAACAATCCTCCTTCATACTCTACACCTTCCGGCGCTAGTTCTATTGTGGTTTGAGTTTCTCCAAATGTACTTGCCCAGTTGTCGAAGTGGTTTAATCCTTTTTCTTGTAGTTTTCCGTATTGCAAGTATCTTTGCATTGTGTACATTTCTACCATTGAGTTGGAAATTGGAGTTCCTGTTGCGAAAATAATTCCGCGACCTCCAGTGACTTCGTCAAGGTATCGACACTTCATAAATAGGTCGCTAGACTTTTGGGCTTCCGTTTGTGCTATTCCGCCAACGTTTCGCATTTTTGTGAATATCGCACAGTTTTTATAGTAATGTGCTTCGTCTACAAAAAGTCTATCTACTCCTAATTCTTCAAAGGTAATCACATCGTCCTTTCGGCTTGCATCATTCAGTTTCTTTAGTTTTGCTTCAATTCCTTTTCTTGTTCGTTCCATTGCTTTGATTGAAAATCTTTCGCCGTTATTACTTTTCAATTCAGCAATACCAGTTAGGACTTCATTCTTTTGGCGATTTAATTCTATTTCTTGTCTTTCGATTGACATAGGTATTTTTTCAAATTGCGTATGCCCAATAATCACTGCATCGTAATCGCCTGTGGCTATTCTGCTTACGAATTTCTTTCTGTTTTTTGTTTCAAAATCTTTCTTTGTTGCAACTAATATATTTGCTGATGGATACAGTTGCATGTATTCACCTGCCCACTGTTCCGTCAAATGATTTGGCACTACAAACAATGATTTGTTGCATAATCCTAACCGTTTTGATTCTTGTGCTGCAGCAACCATTTCGAAAGTTTTACCACTTCCGACAACGTGAGCTAGCAAAGTATTTCCACCATATAAAATGTGAGCTACTGCGTCTTTTTGATGTGGTTTTAAAGTTATTTCATTGTTCATACCTACAAAGGCTAAATCGCCACCGTGGTACTCACGCGGTCTTATGTTGTTGTAATTATCATTGTAGAGTCGAACCAACTGTTCACGCCTTGTGGGGTCTTTCCACACCCAATCTTTGAAAGTTTCAGCAATTAATGCTTGTTTGCTTACCGCTATGGAAGTTTCTTCTTTATCTACAACTCGTACCTCTTTGCCGTCATGATCGTACTTAGTCATATACACTCTTGCTTCACGTAAATTCAGACTTTCTTCAAATAATTTATAACCGTTGCTTCGCTTGGTTCCGTATTTGCTCGTGGCTGTTATGTTGTCTAAATCTGCTGTTTTTCTAGTTATATTCCATTGTGATGTGTTTTTGCTGTACTGTACTTTTATTACATCTTTAGCATAGCTATTTGGCTTGAATGTTTCTTCCATGAACTCTTGATAGTTCTTCACTGGAACCCATGTTGCGCCTACGCGGATTGAAATTTCACTTGCAGTTAAGTCCTTTGGTATTACGTTTTCTAGTGCTTGTACGTTGATATCAAATTGCTTATTGTCTTTAGCAAAGAACTGTGCTTGTGAGAGTTTTTCTCTTACGTTTCCACTTAAATACTCTTCTGAAGTTAGATAGATTTCATTGTCGTCATAACGTGGTTCTTTGAATATTACGCCTCTAAGTTCGGTTATTAATTCTTCGCTAGTTTTATCAGTTAACTGAGACATATACTCTAGGTCTACTTTGGTTTTTTCAGCTACTGACAGCACTAATGCTTCGATTGGCGTGTCGACTTTTGTTACTACTTCTTTTGGCTTGATTGTTCGTTTTGTGAATATAGTTGCTTTATTATATTTGTCTTTTTCTTCTCTATCAGGGGTTTCAAGTGAACACAACAAACAATAACTGCTATCGTCATTGAACGCGTTGGAATTTGCACTTAAATTTATGTAACCGTATTTTTTTGTAAATGTGTTGTAACTTTTATCAAGCTGTTTTTGAGATTCTTTGATTAGGTCGTCACTATAATCATTTAACTGGTATTCGATTAATTGTCTTGTCATGTTTCTAAGATCAATCATTCCTTTTATACGGTTTTGAGTTGTTAACGGTGCTTTATGTTCCACCATTACGCTGTTTTCTCTGTAGAAGATTTTATCGTCTACTGTTGTGAATGAGAAGTTCTTTACTGCATCGTCAGCAGGCAATGTTTCTCTTGTGTCTATATCTTCAATGTCGGTTTCTTGCTCAACAAATTCAATCTTTCCATGAATGTTTTTGATTGCTTGATGTAGCTGCTCTTCTAGGGTTGCACCATCTATAGCTTTACAATTTAGTTGCGGTCCGAATGGTCCGCTTTCTACTTTCATTTCACCTAAAATCATTTCAGGGTTTTCAATGAAATAGTTATTCATTTGCAATTCGTCTTTGTACTTACTGGTATTTACCCAACTTTCTTCTACTAGGTTTTGTCTATCTCTTTTTTGTAGAAATATAATGTCTGATGTTACTTTAGTTCCTGCACTTTTTGAAAAGGTATCGTCAGGAAGTCTTATCGCTCCAAGTAATTCAGCTTTCTCGCATAGGTATTTCCTGAAACGAGCTGTCATTTTATCCATTGTGCCTTGTGAAGTTATGAAGGCAATCACACCGCCACTTCTTACTTTATCAAGTGATTTTGCAAAGAAGTAATCGTGAATTTGAAAGTTGTGTTTGTTATACTTTGAATCGGGAACTTTGAAGTCTCCAAATGGTACATTTCCGATTGCTACATCAAAGAAATTGTCTGAAAATTTCGTTTGTTCAAAACCTTTGACTTGTATGTTTTCTTGTGGATATAACAGTTTTGAAATTCTTCCTGAAATGCTGTCAAGTTCCACTCCGTACACTTTGCTGTCATTTAGATTGGTTGGTTTTCGTCCTATGAAATTTCCTATTCCACAAGACGGTTCTAGTATGTTACCTTTTGTAAAACCCATATTTGAGATTGCTTCATACATTGCATTAACTACTACTGGTTGAGTGTAAAATGCGGTTAAGGTGCTTTCTCTTGCTGCGGTGTATTCGTCTTCCGTTAGCAAGGTTTTCAGTTCAAGATACTCTTTACCCCATTTTGTTTCGTCAAAGGCTTCCGCTAATCCGCCCCAACCAACGTATTTAGACAATACTTCTTGATCAACTTTTGTCGCTATGCTGTTTTCTTCTTGGCATGCTTTTAATACTTTTATTGCATCAATATTGTTTTTGTATCGCTCACGTGGAGTTCCAACGCCAATGGCATTATCTTCAATACGGAAATTCTCGCCCTTTGATTTCTTATCATTTTTTTTGCGGTCAATTTCGTTAATGCAATCTACAATATAGTGACTAGGTTCGCCCCTCCAGATTGGTATTCCTACGTTAGCTTGGAAAGTGATATCTCGAAGTGACGAATTGGTTTTATCCATTTTCTCTACTATGAACTTTCTTCCGTTTAGTTCAAGAATTCGTCCTAAATATTGGCTTGTGTCGATATCGTCTTTTAGCTGTTTATCGTAAAAATCTACTTGTGGGATTACTGGGTTTATTACTTCGGTTTTCTTTATAGGTTCAACCACTTCCACGGTTTTGATTTTAACTGGCATTTCAAAAGTGATTTGCTCATTCAATGCTTTTATGTTGTCATTGGTTAATGGTTCAAAATACACTTCGTCATCATGTTCGATTGGCGTTATTTCTACTTCCGCTGTTTGCGGAGCTATTGATTGATTTGTTTGGATTGTTTGGCTGATATTGAGTAAGAGTTCTTTTGAAATTTCGTTTATTGCACCCATTACGTTGAAGTATTCAGATTCAGTTAAGTTTTCTAATTCGTCAAACTCTATTTGGTTTGTGCTTAGTCCCAATCTTCCGTAAATTGTCGCTAATACGCCTTTGTAGATAGTTGCTTCAGCATGGTTATTTGTGTCCGTTTCCGTTTGCTGTTGGTTTTCTAGGATATAATCCGCAAAATTGTATTGGCAAGAAATATCTACTGCGAATTCAATTACTTCATCAAGGGTATAATCACTGAATTCTTCTGAGTCTACATCGATTCCGTATTTGTTTCCAAGGGTTTGGATTATTGCTGTGTTGTCACTGTCTTCTCTTTGCCATATTGGTACGTTTATTGAATTTTGTCTTGGATCAGTTGCGGATATATCAAATAAATAGGCGTACTCGTTTTTTCCGTATGCTCGCTCTATGTTTGGGACGGCAATTCCTTTTGCGCCTTTTTTTACGTAACGCTTAAAATGATTCTTCCAACCATCAAATGTATGGACGGCTGTTGATTCGGGACACTGGTTGTATATCAATAATTGTTGTTGATAGGTGCATTTGTAGTTTTTGCTTGATGATATTAGAAACTCTTTAAACCGCTCCTTGTCAGTTGAAATATTACGATTTACTTCTTCAAGTGTTGTATATATTTCTCTTATTTTCTCTTTTACATTACTGCTCATTTGCACCCTCCTTTTCTATTCTTTGCATGTGATTAGCTAATATTGTTAGCTCTTTTTTCAATATGTTCACATCGCCGTTTGCCTTTTGTTCTTTAGCGTTTATCTTTGCTAGATTTATATAATTGGTTAGTTCTTTATAGCCGCAGTTTCTTATCATTTCGCTTATAGCTACTGCATTTAGTGTTGTGTATTGCAACAACAATCGCTTGCCTGAGTCAGATGTTTCATATCCGTTTTTGCTCTTTACTGTTTCGTTTTTAGGGTTTTCAGTTGGAACTTGACTCTCTAATGCAAGGGCTATCATTTCATCCGTTACTTCTTGAGATACTCCTGAGATATCGTAATAATCAATTTTCGCATCAAAGATTTTCGATTTATTTCTTTCTAATTCAATTCCGCCAAGCTCGTAATGTTTACATAAAAAGTCTGGCGTATATTTGCTTTGCATGGGTTTCTTTCCGCTCATGAGAACTACTGTATTTCCCATTACTTTTGGTGGGTTGTTTAGTTCCGCTAGTTCTCTTGGGTAATAGATTGGTTTTTCTTTTACCGATGTGTTTGAACTTCCGCTTCCGCCTGATTGGGATACTGATTGACTTGTTACTGTATAGTTACCGCATTTTCTGCTGAAGGATTCTAGCGTTCCTGATTCTTTTGAACTTATGAATAATTCAATATTGCAATTGCCTTTTATTACATCTCCAGCGGCTTTTCCATATACTGTTTCAAGCTGTTCGTAGCTTTGCAAAACTAGCATATAGAATATCTTTCTACTTCTACATACCGCTAAATTCTTATCTATATCAGGTATCTTTGGTAGGTTTGCAAACTCGTCTATTATGTAATAAAGTGGTCTTTTTAGTGCTGAATTTGTGTTCTCTCTTGCCTTTCCCACTAGTTCCTTATAAGTTATAGAAAAGAACGCTGAAGCTATTTCGTGGCGACTTTTCCGCTCGTCAGGGATTTTCAAAAACAATGCTGTAGGTTCTTCATCAAATGAGGAAAAATCTATTTCGTTATCTCGCATTAGAGTGCATACACCGATGTCGGCGAAGATATCTAGTGCGTTGAATATTGTGGTAAAATAACTTTGCAATGTTCTTTCCGTTGTGCTTAGTACAGCTTTAGAACCTGTGCTTGCTTGTCCATATTTATCAAGGGTTCTGAACCAATCTTTTAACTCTTGGCACTCATTTTCCGTTTTATTTAAGATTGTTCGCATGTTTCCAAAGTTGAATTTCTCTTTAGTCATACCTTTATCGACTTTTTGACTGTCTTCTAACATTCCATGTAGAACCGCCAATATCATGGACTGCATTCCATCGTCCCAGGTGCTGTCTTTTGCGTTTTCGTTTACTTTAAATATCGTTTGAACGATTTCTTTGAGTGTGTTGTTTACATCATCTTCCATCTCCTTTTTTTCTATATAATCTGAACATTCAAGCATTTTTTGATACTTATTATATAAGCTTGAAAGTGGATTCCATCTTGTTGATCGCATAGGATTTATTAAGTCAATTACTTGAACTTTGTATCCCCTATTTTTTAGTGCTTTTGTATGTTTATCGAATAGCTCGCCTTTTGGGTCGGCTATTATCATTGAGGGTTTGTCCTTGCAACATGATAGGTTTTGGATATTGGCTGAAATGAATGTCACGGTCTTTCCGCCGCCTGTGTTTCCTATTACTAGTGCATGGATTGCGTCCGCCATGATAATTTCTAGCTTCTTTTTGTTTCTACTTTCTTTTGCGCCAACAACTATTCCGCTGGCTGTTTCGCTTAACTGGTCGAAGTCTATACACGTGAAATTCTCTTTTATTTGCTGTTTAGTCATTAGTCTTGAATTTTCTAATCCTACATCAACCGCTTGTGACTTTCCTAAATGCTTTGTGTAATCTCCTGTATCGTTCATGAAGTAAAACACACATATCATTCCGAATGTTAGTCCTGCGATGACCCATGTTTGGGAATGTAGTAAACGCCTAAAGTTGATTGATATATCTTTGAATTTGGATATTATAAAATTGTCTAATACTAGTCCTATCAGAATTGATGCAATTGCTATCAATCCTAAAACTATTAATGTTACTTTCCAGTATCGGCTCATTCATTACCCCTTGATTTCGTTTCTTCTTCTACTTTATTGCAAATTTCTTTCCAATGTTTTTCCCACAAGTACTCTTGGCTTTCCTTTGCTGAATACAAATTATCAAATGCTTTCTTCAATGCTTTCCTTGCGGTTTTCTTTATTGTTCTTATGTTTGCACTTCTATGCTGTTTTGATTTAAATGCTATTTCGCTGTTTTTTGCTAGTAACATCTTTTTCTCATAGTTATCGCTTATTCTTTGTGCTTTGATTGCTCCGTTTATTACCACTGTTCCAATACGTTTCAAATAGTCTTTTCTAAAGCTATCCGCCTTTGCTGTTATTGGTGGGAGTTTGCATAGTTTTGAAAACTCGTTTACTTTGCTTTTCACGTTAGCAAGCTTTGCGAATGTATCGTTATATCGCTTATGTAAATTCTTGTCTTGGGATAATAGCATTATTGAGAAACTGTCCACCGCCTTTCGCTTTTCACCGCTTAGTTGGTCGTACTTTGTTGGTTGTGTTAGATTCAGTATTTTCGATAACTCTTTGAACTGTTTGAAATTTCGGTTGTATAGTAAAACTTTGTCGCTATACGCTTTGAAATACTTTAATGTGTTATCACGAAGTGTGTGAACGTCAATTGCTTCTTCGTGGAAATATTTAAATGCACTTTGCTTGAAGTAATTCAATGAATGTGAATTTACTGTGCCTTTATCGGTGAAAGCTTTTTCTCCTTTTCTGTTTACTCGCCACGGCTCTTTTTCGTAGAAGCTGTAGTGAATGTGATAGTGATCGGTGTTTTCGTGTAATGCAGCTATCCAATTTATGTTTCTATCTTTTAGGTGGGTACTGTTTAGGAAGTTCTTGAATACGGTTTTCATCATTGCTTGTGACTGCTCTGTTGTGTTGCAATACTTCATTGCGAAATCGTCTTCAAATGTTATAATGCCCTCCCATATGATTCCTTTGCTATCTCGCAATCTCTCTCTATGAAACTTCTCACCGTCTTTGCTGCACATACCATCTCTATCAAACAATCCCCTTGACCTTTCTTTGCCCATGTACTTCAAGGATTTAGATTTGTTATCTTGCGACATGTAGCCTAGATAATCTTCTTTGAAACAATTCTCCAAAAATTCTTCTGCACTTATCTCGTTACTTTCGTCCGATTCTCTTGGGCTTCCTGTAGCCATATAAGTTAGATAACTGTTAGCGCCATTGCAACTGTAGAACGCTCTCTTTTTTGTCCACGTATCGTGTGTTGATTTATCCCAATTCCGATTTGGTTCAGGCAATATGTAATTTATGAAAAAGTTTATATCGTTTTTGTTTACCATAGGCTGTTCACATAATTTCTATAAGACACAAGAAAAATCATTGAATTTCTTTCATGTCCTTTTTTTGTTGATTTAAAAATCTATCACTTGCTATATCAAATGCACCCGCCTCTAAGTTCTCAAAGTCAATATAGCCCGTTCGCAAGTATTCAATCAATACATTTAAGACACAAGAAATAATCGATTGATTGATGTAGTTAGTTGCTACATTTTCCTTGGTATGCCGATACAATGTTGTATTGTGTTCAACCACCTTTTGCTCCACCTCCTCCAGTTTTCGCATTAAGTCAATTTCTTGGGTTTTATCAATATGCCTTTTCACCAAACCATCAAGCCCTTCACAAAATGCTAGTTTCGATAAATTCGCTACTGAACTGCCTATGTGCAAGTCTATCAACTGATCTATTTTTTCTATATATTCAATCTCGTTCACTCTAAAATGTATATCTTTCATTTTCATGCTATTTTCTCCGTTGCCATTGCTTACTTACTAAGTTAGTTATATAAATTAATATATATATTCTTGTGTCTTAAATAGCTAAGCTATTCTACCCTATACTGGGTAGACCACTTGGTGCACCAGTTGGTATACCACGCTGTTGAATTGCAATTCCGCTGTTGCTATATTCGATATTTTTAACTATCGGTACGCCATGCAAAATCTTGTCTGTTAGTGTGTATTTTTTCAATAGACATATCGGAATATACTTCCTGTTTTCAAGCAATACAAGCTGTGCTTTCTCGTGCCTGAAGATAGTTTCTCGATACCTATCCTGCCTTAAATAGTTGTGTAAGTGCCAATCGGTGATTACGTAGATTCCATTGTCGTACAGAAGCACGTAGTTCCTGTACATAAGCAAATTTAGGTCGTCAGCTTTACAGCCTAACCCACGCAGCAGCCGTTTTGTATCTTTTACAAATCCATCGTCATCAGCATTAATGTTTAAATGAAAATACAATGCTTGAGATGAAAAAGGTAATTCGCAAAATATATCGTTCTCGATTATTTCTTTGCAAAACATTCTCTTTTCAGCCATTTCAAATTCTCCTTTGTTGGTTATTTTTAAGCTTTATAATGTTAGGTTTCCCCACAAATAGTAAAAGGGAGAAATTATTGCTAATTTCGCCCTTTGCTTTTTAGTTCTTAGCATTGGCGAAATCCTCTAACACTTTGTGAATAAGTTTATTCAACGAGGTGTTGTATTCCATTGCCAATGCTTTTATTTTGTTTTTTAATGTTGGAGTTAAAAGCAATTCAAATCTCTCACTTTTAACTTCTTGTTTAGGTGCAAACAGTTTCACTCCGTATCCGTCAAACACATTCCCCATACGGTTCTCACTTGCGTTATCGGTATCGTTAGTTTGTTCACTGTCACTGTATCCATTATTCGCAACCGTATCCCCTATACTAATATCGGTTACGTGTTCCGTTTCCGTATTTCGTATACTGTCACTGTTTACGTTATCCGTATCCGTAGGCAGTATACTGTTACCGTATCCGTACACTTTATCCGTAGGTTGTATACGTATGTTTTCTACGGTATCCTTATCGGTATATTTGCTAGAGGAAGACTCAGCATTTGAGCTTCCTTTAATCTTACTTTGTAATTCTTTAGACATCATTCCAACTACTGGACTTTGAGTGAAGTCTATTCTTTCTTTTCGTTTTCCCATATTAATCTATCCTATTTATTTAATAAATACTCATTCAAGAATTCTTTATAATCTATTGCTGCCGTCATATCTGGGTAGTCGCAAATTGCTTTTTGTAGCATTTGACTTTCCCTTAATCGTACTGTTTCTCTAATTTGAGTTGCGTACACTTTTGTATCTTCAATACTTGCTATATCTTCAAACATCTTCTTTACATCTTGTGCTAGGTACGTTCTCTTGTCAAACTTAACTATCAAAATGCCGTCAATATTTATCTTCTCGTTCAAGTATTTCTTCACATCGTTAATTGTATCAATCACTTGCAAAACCCCTTGCAAACTGAAAGTATCAGCGGATACTGGGATAACAACATCGTCACTACAAGTAAACGCATTTAATGTCAACAATGACAATTGTGGAGGGGTATCAATAATTATGTAATCATAACAGTCAATCTCTTTAAACAAGCTGTCAAGTCGATATTCTCGCCTCATAGTGTTCTGCAATTCCTTTTCATAGTTGTTAAGTAGCTTTGAGCTTGGAATGATATCGTAATACTTGCATTTAATGATAGTTTCTTCAATAGTTACTTCATTTTTCAGCAAGTCTACTATGTTATAATTATCCTCACTGTCAACGCCACTAGCTAAAGTCGCATTGCCTTGTGCATCTAAATCAATCAGCAATACTCGTTTACCCATTTGCCCCATAAAGGAAGCCATAGCAAGCGTCGAAGTGGTTTTACCTACTCCGCCCTTTTGATTAGCCAACGTTATAATTTTTGTCTTCTCCATTTTATTTCTCCGATAATTTATTTCCGATTTTTAAATATAATGATCGAGCATCTATCAATTAATAATAGATGCTTGAGCCACCTTGAGTGTATCGGATAAACACCCTAATAGAACGGTAATTAGCCTACCGTAAATGCTTTTTTGTACAACTTTAGTTAATATATATGCTTTATTATTGGAGGTTGTACTATTTCACCAGGTGAACCAATGCGATAAACTACTCCTACTCTACATTCCATTGGAATATTAAAGTAATCATAATAATCTTGAATATGTACTTTTCCAGCAAGGCCTAATCTATCTTTACTTTTCTTGATACATGAAAAAATCGAACTTGCCGTAGTTTGCCCAACACCTAATAACTCTTGTATGTCTTTATTACATAATACTTCTTGAGATAAAATCTCAGTCCTTGTTCTTCCATTGTTAATCATCTCCATATCATTTCTCCGTCAAACTCTTTATTACTTTTTCTACACTTATACCAAATATTGTGGCCATTTGATTTATGCTTTGTTCTTGAGGTTTACACTTATGACTACACCACTTGCTTACTAACTGTTGCGAGACTCCTAATTCTTTCGCTAAATCTTTTTGTTTGAAACCTTTGCTATATACTAATACTGAAAACCTCATTGACACCTCTCACAACTTTTTGCTGTTTATTTTCTTGTGTTTATAATATAGCACAACTTATTTTCGTTGTCAAGGGTTTTTCACAACTTTTTTTCGTGATAGGTATACTCAAAACACTTGCTTTTATCAACTTAAAGTTGTATACTACTACTAAAATTTGTGAGAGGTTACTTATATGAAGGAACTAGGAGAAAACTTAAGGCTTGAAAGAGTTAAGTATAATATATCTCAGAAGAAGTTAGGTGAAATGATGGACCTGACTCAGCAAGCCATAGCCAAATGGGAGAAAGGTTTAGCAGAGCCTGATTCTAAAAATTTGATACTGCTTAGCAATTTATATAATGTTACGATTGATTATTTAATGGGAAAAACTCAAGAAATAATACAAAAGGAGTCGGTAGAAAATTCTACCGACCCTATTGAGTTAATTTTTAGCAAAAATGGTATTTCTCGAGAAATGTGGGATAATCTATCTGAGAGTAAAAAGTTACTCGTCTTTAGCATTATTAAGGAATTGAAGAATGACAATTAAATAAATTTGTTCGTCTAAGTTCAACTCATTGATAAGATCAAGAAATTTCTCGTATTCAATCATGTTGATACCTCCTTGTATTTTATATACAAGTACTCGTAGTAGTATTATAGCATATTTATTTGTTGCATTCAATTATTTTCCAATTAATAGGAGATATTATGCCACACTTTTTAAAAAGAACTACTGTCGACGGTAACGTTTGGGACTGTCGCTTTAGATCAACCGTAAACGGTAAAGATGTTTATAAAAGATTATCAGGTTATAAACGCAAATCCGATGCCGAAAAAGCATACAGAGAATACCTTGCTTCCACTACTATTACCTACAAAGGTGCACTAACTTTTGACGATGCTTACTTTAATTTCTTTGCCTTTAAAAAGAATAGAATTAAAGAAAGCTCATACTTATCTTTGAAAAGTTTCTGCGATTCGATTATTTTGCCTAACTTTACTAACAAGTATGTTGACGAAATATCTAAGCAACACATCATTACTT
Organism: uncultured Clostridia bacterium; assembly: GCA_947039455.1. Classification (GTDB taxonomy): domain Bacteria; phylum Bacillota; class Clostridia; order Christensenellales; family CAMQZB01; genus CAMQZB01. The sequence goes on along the minus strand of CAMQZB010000002.1, from coordinate 90,054 downwards.
TTCAAAATAGCATTGATCAAAAGTTTAGCTATAACTACAAATGCAAAATTAGACAAACCTTAGGTTCAATATTTGATTATTCAATTAAGTATCTAGACACTAAAAACAACCCAATTAAACTTACTGATGGATTTGTTAATTTAGCAGGTAAAGAAGAAATGAAGTTTTGGACTAGAGATGAATACACTACTTTCATTGACCATGTTGAAAAATTCCCTATGAGATGTTTGTTTGAATTATTATACTTCACTGGCTGCCGTAAAGGTGAAGCTATGGCGCTTAACTGGAGTGATGTCGATTTCAAAACTCGCACCCTTAAAATTAATAAGTCTTACACAAGAAAAACTACTCAAGGCACATTTGCCATCACAACTCCTAAAACTCGTTCTTCAAATAGAATTATCGCACTACCAAAACAAGTCCTTGATAGTTTAAGTATATTGAAAGAAGAAACTGAAGGGAACTATATTTTTAATGGGCATATTCCTATTACTGAAAAAGTTGTCGTTAATGCTTTTCACAAAGCAATCAAACAATCCAAATTACCCCCCATCAGAATTCACGATCTTAGACACTCACACGTAACATACCTAATTCACAAAGGCGTAAGCATCGTCGCAATAGCCAAACGATTAGGCCACAGCGACATCGAACAAACCCTAAACACATACGCCCACCTCTACAAGGAAGATGAAATGAAAATCATCGAAATACTAGAGGAGAATTAGATATTAAGTTTATACACTAGATGGAATTAAAAAAAAACTAACCTATATTTTATAGGTTAGTTTTTTTTTATAATTTTGTATATTTGCTTGTCATGTGCCTATTACCGCCAACATTCACTTTGGTTTGTACAAAACATTCATTAGCCCTCATTATAAACACCCCTTTGATTATTACACCTAAGAGCTTGCCAGCCTCTTTCATTATGACTTTATGAACTTCATCAGTAACAGTTTTCTTCAAAGATTTTACATAATAGTCCTCTACAGCTTGATGCAACGGATGATACTTCGTTCCATTCCATACTTTTTCAACAAAGAATGAAGATGTAAATTCAAATTCCGATTTTCCAATCTTTTCGTCAATCACATTCGTTATAACATGCCTAACTGCAACTAGATCACATTCACTTAAATAATCAAAATACGCTTTTTTTGTTCCTCGATAATCTTTTTTCCATACACAGTTCCTCTTATATTCACCATAATTTTACACGCTCAATTTAAACTATTATACTTTTATAAAATTAAAATAATCAGATGTTTCTCTACAGGCAATTAATTCACACTTCACCAAAATATCCACTATTCTCTTGTCAAAATTAGATTTCTTTTTCTTTGTCGTTTCGCCCGAAATGATTTTCGAAATATCCTCATCAATTCTTAGCAGAACATATCTTAATGCAGCTGCTTCAGTCGTATCACCATGGTCTACGATATATTGTTTTTTTTGTGAGGAATTTAGAAATTCAAACAACCCTATAACTTCTTCTGTATTTAACACAATTTTATATTGATTTTTAATTTGCAATACTATATCATAATTTCCGGTATCTATTCCAATAGATACACCAGCTTTCCATATTTCAAACTTAATTTTGTTAGAGATAGTTCTATCATCAAAAATACCCTTATAATCTGTTACTGTTAAATTACATTCTTTAATACTTTGAATGAATTTCTCCGGATTCTTTGAAACAAACATGTTCAATAAATTTATTTTACCCGTCAACCCATTCAAGTTACTCAAATCATACTTAATTTTTTGATGTAAAATTAGACACGTAAGAATTTCGTCGTTTGGAGTTTCAAGCACATCAAATCTATTTTTTTTGACTTTTTTAACAATAAATTCAAGGATTTCCGAATTATTACAAACAACTTCTAGCAATAATTTTAAAAACTCAAAATTATTGTCATTAGCCATATTTGTATAACCTATTTTTAAATAATTTTCATGAATTAATTTAGAAAAATCCGCTATCTCTAAACCACTATAATATGCTGTTTTTAAATTTTCAAATGATAATTCCAACTTACGATATTCAACTAGTTCCTTTAAAAACATATTATTAACATCACTACTTACTTTTACTTTAAAATCAAATAAGTCTACCCACAAATCAACATCAATCCATTCGAAATTCATATCGACAATAAATTCATTTAAGATTGTTTGTTTTTCACCAATTAATTTGCCTTGAATAATTATGACATCATTGATGAATGATTCCTTGTTTTCTTCAACATACTTTATTACGCTATCGTCTTTACTATTATACACTTTTGATATTGTGACTAAGTCTGTATTTAATATATGTTGCATGTTTTTTAAATTTATTTCATACAAGTCTTTTTTTATTATTGAATTATAAAATACTTCATTTTTATTATCACAACTTATATCTTTTAATTTTATATTCAGCGAATCCAACATATCTGAAGCATTTTCAACACCACAAAATAGCTTCATACAATTTTGTTTATTAATCAATCTACCTATATTCCCACCACTACTTGCTTTTAATATATTCTCAACATCTAAACCAATAAAAATATTACTCAACAAATACTCTATTTTCTCATTACTAATTTCAGATAAAAACAACTTAAACACATCATGTCTTCTATCCATCAAATCACTCAACAATTCATCAACACGATATTTTACAAAGAAATTTGCAATAAAAAAATTCACCTTACTTTCATCTTCGCTTAACAAATCTATAATAGCAAGTTTCTCATCTGCGCTAAATTTACTATAATACTTAATAAAATCATAATTTAGAATTGATACACTAGATAAACTTTCAACAGCTAAATTGGCTGTAATTTCTTTCAAGTTTTTCAAAATAAGATCAGCATTGTTATCTTTTTGCAGTCTTACATTACGTATAAATTCCTTATCATTGCTTGAAAGTATTGATTCGTCAGCTATAGTAACGTAATCAAGACAATCTTCAGCAATATACCCCTGTGAAATTAAAAATAGCATTAACTCATCATCTTCACCAATCATTTCTTGATAACCGTATTGTTCAATAAATCTTTTTGTTGATAAATTCGATAACTTTCTAATTTGCAATTGGATTCTACTTGTCTCTGATTCAATTTCATGTTTACGATTACGATTCTTATTTAAAATATTCTGCTCTTTGCTCCAAAAAGTCTCACCATCTGACAGCTTTTCATTTGCATGTTTCATTGTGCAAGAATAAAATGGCGCTTCAATAGCTTGGTTTTCATCGATACTTTTAAATGTTGTTATAGCCTTTAATTGAATACAATTATTATGAGAGTCTTCATTCTCAACACACATTCCGGAAAACATATACTTTAACTGGTTAAAATTTGACAAATATTCTTTATCACTATCAAGTATACTATCTTTCAAATTATCTATTTTGTTTTCTAATTCTTTGATTCTAATTGTACACATATTTTGCTTAACATCAAAAACTCTCCACACATCGCCTTCTCTCTTTTGTAATTTCGCAAAATCTTTAGGTTTAATATTTTTATATATCATTAAACTGAATAATTTTTCGTTGGAAGCTATTTTTGAAACTTTATTATTATCTTTAGATTTAGCAATGAATAAATTATCGTTTGCTTTATTAACAATAGTATAGAAAATAATATAATCATTCATTATATTAATTAAAATTCGCATATCTTTAATTTGCCAAGCCACACCATTAATATAGCTGTTTGATATATTCATAGATTGATTACAATTTTCTTTCAAATATTTTTTAATCATTTCTTTTACATTATTAGGATTTAATGCAGGTACTAATGGTAAAGTAAAATCAAAAAATTTTGCTTTCTCTTCCTCATTGTCGAACATATCATCTTTGACTGCATATATAAATGCGATTTTACGGTCTATTGCACCATAATTGTTTATTAGCTGATTCAGCTCTCTTAGTTTTGAAAAAATGCTTAAATCTTCAAATCTATCCAAATCCTCAAACACTACATTCTCTACTTTTGATTTTTCAAAGAAATATAATATTTCGTCAATAAATTTATTTAAAGTAAAATCTTTTTCTTCATAAAATTCAGTAGAAAACTTGTCAGCTCCAATGTTTTTAATTTTAAACTTCCATAATATTAATGAAACTAAAGCTACACCCAATATGATGCTTAAACCCAATAATATCACATTAGCATTCTCCTGTTCAAATATAGGACTTTTGCCGAACGAATTCGCTAAAAGATATATTGAAGCAAAAAACAATACTATCAGCGCTGCACATCCTATTGTCCCCCAACCTTTTGTTGCAATTCTATTAATTTTTGAAAAGGGCACTTTTTTAGCCGGAACGCTGAATAATATTTGTTGCAAAATACTCTTCTCTACGTTTGAATGAACGTCTTCCAAGTGAGTGTTCTTCGCAACTGTTTCTATTTCTGTTTCATTTTTCTTTTCACTACCATTGTTTTTACCCTTATTGAAATTAGCTAAAGATATTGACATCCACTTTTTATCGTCATTGCTATATAATTCTTTATACGTTGCAATTAAGCTACTCTTTCCCGCACCGTATGATGATACTATTCCAATATTCTTCACTTCTTTTTCTATTAGTTTATCATGCAAAATATTACAGTACTCTTTATAATCATCAATATACGCTTTTGGTGTATTAGATATTATTTTCGCTTTTGTATTTATATTGTCTTGTTTGATTTCATTTGAATTTTCCATATGCATTCCCCCATATTCTAAATTCATTATAACACATAGTATAGACCAATTCAACACTTTCGACAGTATTAGTGGTAAATATTGGATTTAATTGACAATTGGTTGGATTTAATATAAAAGACCGCTTGAGATAACTACACCAGCGGTCTTTAGGATTTGCATTCGAACGCAAACTGTTTTTAATTAGTTTTAGTTTTTTTGACAGCTACTACTTGTCCATTATTTAATATATTTATTAGTTACTTTTTAATAGTTTATTCTCTCTATTCCCAATAAGCGTCGTCAAACACATTACTATTTTTTGTAGAAATTATTTTTAACCTTTCCAAAACAGTACAATCCTCTTTATACTCTAAATATGTATTTCTTAAGTACTTGTCAAATTCAATACCGCGCTTTTTTTCTTTATTTATAATCGAAACTATTAAATGAGCAAATTGCCATTCTGACAACGAAATAGTTTCATTTAATTTAGGCAAAAAGTAATTGTGATTTAATAAATTTTTATATTGTATTTCATTTAAACAGCATGAATCATTAAATGATTGGTCGCCATCCATATGACTAAATGATTTACATAAATTCTCATAATCATCTTGTTCAAAATAGTTGTTCAATTCTTTAATCTTCGCCTCATTTAAAAGTGCCTTACTTTCAAAACGCAATCTCTTTTCAAATTCAACAAATTCGTCCAATCTTTGCCCATTAAACTGAAATTGCAAATATAGACTTATTTTATCTATAGCATCAGGTTTTTGAACGCTTGCATCTATCATAAATTCTTCTAACTCATTAAAATCAATAATATTAGTTAATATATTTTTATATTTATAAAATTCACCAATTCTTTTTATTCCTTGATCAGAAAAATAAGCATTATGATCCCTAATAAATTCATATTGTTTTTTCAACAGATCCTGCTTGCCTTTTGTATCTTGAAAATAACATTCTTCTAATAATATATTCGACAATTCCCCTTCAACAATAGGCGTATAAAATTCATCCACCCTTAAATAATCACAATAATAGTATACACTCAGTAAAGCTATCAATAATTCCTGATTCCAAGCAATATCATGGTGTGTATGTTTAATCAATTTAAGCTTAGATGCTAAATACGCAGAACCCGTCGCCTTATTAATTCGTATATCTTCAACAAGTTGTTCAGTAGATGGTTGTTCTTTTTCTATATCATCAATATAAGATAGTGATTTTACTACTAAAATGCAATTCGTTAACAACTCTTCTATATTTATGTATTTACTATTATTTACTTTCTCATAAATTTCACAATAAAATTTTAACGATTTTTTCAAAGTTCTTATATTATTATCTAATAAATCTATTTGAATATAAGTCAAATCTTTACAATAAGAATCAATTGCGTCTGTCGAAATCGTTGCTAGACAAAATTCTCTTTCAATTACTTTTTCTTTAAATTTGTTTAATCCAACTTGATCTGATATATTTGATTTATCGCACACAAGAACAACCTTTATTCCTTGAAACATTAAGGTGTTTATATATCCTAATATAATATCAAAGGTCAATTCTTCAGCTTTTCGCTCCAAATCATCCAATATTACTATTTGAACATTTTTACTCTTAATACTTTTATTGCCATGTTCTGAAACTGATATTTTTTCACCAAGAGCAATCACATCTTTAGTTAAATCTTTATCCATTAAATTTGCTATTTTCTTAGAACCGCCTAAAACATTTTCTAATCCGCCGACAACATTACCAACATATGGCATAAAGGCAATTGCTGCAGGAATTAAATTAATACAGTTTTTTGCAATATGTTTATTTGGATGTAATTGCTGATATAATCTAGTATGGATTTCATCAATGGAGTTTGTTCCAAATAAAGACACATATGCAAATTTTACCTTTTTGTTTTTTTTATACTTCTTTACACACTCATTGATTTGATATGTTTTACCTACACCCCATGGTCCATCAATTAGCACACAGTTATTTTCACCTTTAACAACTAAATCTATAACATTTTTAATCACTACAGTATTCATATATCCTCCCTTCTCATGTCTAATAAAACAACATTTATTATCTAAATCACATCAGAATAAGTAAACAAATAAATTCTTTCAGAACTTATTCTCACTATCCTATTATCTTGCAATCATAATTGTTATATAGTATACCACACATTCATTTACTTGCAACGTTGATTAATGCAAAAAAACCATATGTACTTAGAATAAATATCCGGTTTAAATTAACCATAACGATAATACGGAGAATGATGAATACGTTGCTTTAAAGTTTTCAATATATTTATACTAATTAAGATAATGCATATCAAATTTAGAAGTAGACATTATACAATAATTATGAATATGCGTATATTTATTCATTGGGAGAAAAATAAAAAACTAACCTGTGTTTTGTGGGTTAGTTTTGTTTTTTATTATTTTGCACCATAACTGCACCATCGGAATGGGGTTAAACTATATATGGTGGTAAATAAGTGTAAATATAGAAGAAAAACCACTATATATAGTGGTTTTTCAAATTGGTGGAGGTGAGGGGAGTTGAACCCCTGTGTTGGAAAGCGACACAAAGTCTTCTACGTGTGTAGTCGCTAATTTTTACATCAAGTACGGCTTACAACGACATAATCCTATACTGACGAATCCGCTTTGTGTCCTGTGAGGTAGGCTAGATCACTCCTGCTCTCACATGTACCCTACTAAATTGATGCCGAGTTGAGTCCGTAGGTTACTCCAAACGACAAAAGCTGACTAGGCAGCTAAAGCTACAGTATTTCTGTTAGCAATTAAAATTGTTTCCGTTTTAACGAAGCCGAGCCTTCGACACGCTTATACAAAGCACCTTATCTTCCCAATCGAATCCGGTACACCCCCACGTGTTTTATATCAGTTTACTATCGTAAATTAATAACTTTTTATTATCTTCTAATATATTGGCTATTGTTAAAATTGCCTTTTTATGATGATAATTTTGTTTATATATCAGTTTACCTTAGTAAATTAATAGCTGTCTATATTTTTGTTATTTAAATGATTTATACATTTGCATTTCTCTGAATTTTTTGGTATTAAAAATATATTCAATTTCTTTAATTTTTTGAAATCCGAGATTTTCAAACATTTTCAATGCCGGTTGATTATCAACACAAACACTAATATATATTTTATCCGCTGGCACTTCCTTTTTAAAATAATCAAGAAATTCTTCAGCAGATTTTTTTCCATATCCCTTTCCTTGGCATCTATAATCAATCATAAATCGACTTAGTGACCAACCGGGGAATGAGCTGTCATAATCATATAAGATAAAACCGATCATAGTGTCTTCATTGTAAATTCCTAAGGTTTTTAAACCTTCTTCGAAAGCTGATTCCACTAGAGATTGAGAATTATCAGCAACAAAATCTATTTGGCCTGCACTGACTTTTAGGTTAATACATTCCATATAATTTGATTTTGTTATTTTTTTAAATTCCATAATTTTATCCTTAAATAAGACTTTATCTTGAGTTGTATTCTTTGAATACTCTTTGTAGGTTTCGTTTTTCTTCTCTGTCTTTAATAGTTTTGCGTTTGTCGAAGGTTTGTTTTCCTTTACACAAGGCAATTTCCATTTTAATTAGAGAACCTTTCAAGTATATTTTTGTTGGAATTAATGTAAGTCCTTTTTCTTGGACTTTACCCATTAATTTGTGTATTTCGAACTTGTGCATTAGCAAAGTACGGTCACGCCTTACGTCAACATTGGAAAAACTTCCTTGTTCGTATGGCGCAATGTGCATATTTTTCAGCACCATTTGTCCGTTTCTTATGAAAATAAAGCACTCTTTGAGACTGACATTACCTGCGCGGATAGATTTAACTTCCGGTCCAACTAGAGATATGCCAGCTTCGAAGCTTTCTTCGATAAAATATTCAAATGTGGCACTTCTGTTGGTTGCAATTATTTTCATTCTCGTTCCAGTCCTTTTTTATATTATATTACTACTCTATTCAAAAAATGTCAAATTAATTCTCAATTATTGCAAAATTAACTCGTCTTGTAGTCATATCAACGTTAGCAACTTGAATTTTCACAGTATCACCAAGTTTGAAACTATGGTTGTGACCTTCCAATTTAAACATGCTTTCAACGAATTCGTACTTGTCATCAGGCAAAGTTTCAATTCTAGCTAATCCTTCACAGGTATTGTCTAGTTCGACAAATACACCAAAAGAAGTTACGCCTGAAACCACACCGTCATATTCTTGACCAAGTTTTGTAGCCATATATTCAGCTTTTTTCAAGTCGTCAGCATCACGTTCAGCTTCATCAGCTCCACGTTCTTTTTCACTACAATGGTTCGCAATATCACTAACAGTTTCATAAACCTCATCAAGTTTATTTTGGTTAAATTCACCGTGCAACATCATTTTAATCATTCTGTGTCCAAATAAATCTGGGTAACGTCTGATTGGTGATGTGAAGTGGCAATATTCGTTTGCGGATAGTCCGAAATGCTCGATACATTCAGCAGAATATTTCGCTTTTTGCATTGAACGAAGTAGTACTCTATTGATTATTAAATACAATGGGCTATCTTCTAACGTACCTAGTAAATCAGCGAAATCTTTTGATTTTAACGCTTCTTTAGGCATTTTGAATGTTACACCTAGAGCTGTTGCGAACTTGATGAAATTTTCTACTTTCTCAGTTTTAGGTTTTTCGTGGATACGGTAGATAAATGGTAGGTTATGGTCGAACATATATGATGCTACTGCGCGATTGGCAAGTATCATAAATTCTTCGATTACTCGGTTAGAAATTTTTCTTTCATATTGTTTGATTTCCACCACTTCGCCTTTGTCATTTAATATGATTTTCGCTTCAGGAGTGTCAAAATCTATGGCACCTTCCCTATTTCTTCTATTAATTAAAATATGAGCAAGTTCGTCCATATCATTTACCATAGGCATAATATCGTTGAACTTTTCAATAGTAGTTTTGTCGCCTTCAATCATGTTTGTAACATCAGTATATGTCATTCTGTGGCGAGTGTTTATTACTCCCTCACACAATTTACTTTCGATAACTTGTCCGTCTGAACCAACCGTCATTACGCATGACAATGTAAGTCTATCTACGTTTTCGTTCAATGAACAAATTCCGTTTGATAGTTCTTGTGGCAACATTGGGATTACACGGTCAACAAAATACACGCTTGTCGCTCTTGAATATGCTTCTTTATCTAACGGGCTATCTTGTTTTACGTACTCAGTAACATCGGCGATATGAACTCCTAGAGTGAAAGTTCCGTCGGCGTTTTTGTCTATAGAAATTGCATCGTCAAGGTCTCTTGCGTCTTCGCCGTCAATTGTGATTATGCATTGGTTTCTGAAATCAACTCTATCTTTTGAAATGTTTTGGTTGATAGTTTGAGGAATTGCTCTTGCTTCACTTAATGTTTCAGGCTCGAACTCGTCTTTAATGTTGTGCGATCTAACGATTGATAAAACGTCGCAACCAACAGTGTCGGCTGTTCCAAGAATTTCAATAATTGAACCCTCTGGATTTTTTCTTCCTTTTGGAAATGCTAAAATATTCGCCACTACTTTCATTCCAGTTTTAGCTTGTTTCATTTTAGCTTTTGGAATATAAATATCAGCAAAATATCTTGAATCATCAGGTACTACAAATCCGCAATTATTTCCTAGTTGAAAAGTACCAACTACCTTTGTTACGCCACGTTCTAGTATTTCTACTACTCTCGCTACGTCAGATTCGTCGGTTTTGTCTACTAGTTCCACCAAAACTTTATCTAGGTGTAATGCACCATTTAGGTTGCGGTTTGGAATGAATAGGTCTTTGTCTTCAGGATTTTCAGGACGGAAAAAAGCAAAGCCTTTTTGGTTACCTTGTAATACTCCAGAAAAAGTTTCACTTTGTTTATTATTAGTTTTTGATTTTGTTTTTAATAATGTTATGTTACCTGATTTGTCCATTTTGATTTCACCGTCAGAAACTAAATCCTTTAAGGCTTTCTCAATATTTCTTTTCTCAAACAAAGATTTCGCTCCAAAAAGCGAGAATATTCTTTGGTTCGTGAATTGTTCAGTTCTTGTTTCTCTCATTATTTTTAAGATTTTTAATTTGAATTCCATGTTACCTCTTCCGAATGTGTATTTTCATATATTTGTCACCAACAGCATTTATCGCCTTGGGATTAGTCTTTGCAATTTTTCTTTCTTTATTAATTTTTCATGAAAAAAGTATAAAAAACGGCTATACCGTGATATAGCCGTTTTGATATCTTTTCTAGATTATTACCAATTAGGCAATAATAGCTCCTACGCCAATAAGAATTTCAGATGCAACAAGGAAGAATAAAACTGAGAATACCATAATAACAACTAGTGCTACTACTGTAAGTCTTTTAAGTTTAGCTTCAAAAGAATTGCTTTTGTTCTTTCCTAAGAAAGTTTCTGATTGACCAGTAACCGCACTACCTTGGCTGTTGCCAGGTTGAAATAAAATTACTACGATAGCAAAAGCGGCGCAAACCACCATGCAAACCATAAGTGCGATTTGAATAACACTATAAACCGTTTTAGAAACAGTAAACAGTGGCGCTAACAGCGTTGAAATTACATTTAAAGTAGAAAACATATTTATCTCTCCAATTTTTTCACAGTATGTGTATTATATCACATTACTTTTCTTTAAGCAAGCGAATTTTCGAAAAATATTACTATTTTTTAATTAATGATTTTCCAGTCATTTCGCTTGGTTGTTCTAGACCCATTAAATTAAGGATTGTTGGAGCGATGTCCGCTAGGCAACCGTCCTCTAGTTTCATTGATGTTTTGGCATCGTCAACTAAAATTAATGGAACTGGGTTTGTTGTGTGGGCAGTGAATGGTGAACCGTCTGCCTCTTTCATTTTATCAGCATTTCCGTGATCCGCTGTTATTAGCAATGAACCGCCTTTTTCACTAATCAATTTAGCGATTTTTCCGATACATTTATCAACTGTATCAACAGCTTTCACTGTTGCTTCAACTATTCCAGTATGTCCAACCATGTCGCAATTTGCGAAGTTTAGGATAATTAAATCATATTTTTCTTCTTCAATTGCTTTCATTACTTCATCACATACTTCATTTGCACTCATTTCTGGTTGCATATCATAAGTAGCTACTTTTGGTGATGGGATTAATATTCTATCTTCGTTTTTGTTTGGAGCTTCCTCCCCACCGTTAAAGAAGAATGTTACGTGAGCATATTTTTCAGTTTCAGCAATTCTTAATTGAGTTTTGCCTAAATTTGCTACGTATTCACCTAGAGTGTTTGTTAATGCTTGCGGTTTATAGGCTACTGTGATGTTTTTGAAATCTTCTTTGTATTGAGTCATTGAAACAAAAGACACATTGATTGGAGCTTTTTCGAACTCTTTAAAGTCTTTTTCAATAAAACATCTTGTGATTTCTCTAGCTCTATCAGGGCGATAGTTAAAGAATATTATTCCGTCATTATCTTGAATTGTTGCAACAGGTTTTCCGTTGTCAGAAACAATTATTGGTTTGATAAATTCGTCAGTTACACCATTTTCATAAGCTTTTTTCACTGATTGATAAGGGCAAGTAGTTAATTCACCAACGCCTTTTGTCATCATATTGTAGCCTTCTTCAACACGTTCCCAACGGTTATCTCTATCCATTGCGTAGTATCTTCCACAAACTGATGCTATTTTTCCAAAGCCCATTTCTTTAGTATAAGCAAAAGTTTTTGCGATAAAATCAGCACCTGAAGTAGGTGAAACATCACGTCCATCAAGGAAACCGTGAATAAATACATCACTAAGTCCTTGGTCTTTTGCTAGTTTGATTAATGCGAAAAGGTGGTCAATATGGCTGTGCACTCCACCGTTCGACAATAGTCCGAACAAGTGAAGTTTTCCGCCGTTGTCTTTTAACTTTTTGCATAGATCAATAAATGCTTGGTTAGAGAAAAAATCTCCGTCAGCTATTGCTTTTGTAATTCTTGTAAGTTCTTGATATACAATTCTGCCTGCACCGATGTTCAAATGACCAACTTCACTGTTGCCCATTTGACCTTCAGGAAGTCCAACTTCCAAGCCTGATGCACCCAATCTTGAATTAGGATATCTTTCCATAAGTTTTTTAATATTTGGTATTCCGCTAATTGAGATGGCATTTCCGTCGCTTGATTCTCCGCAACCTAGTCCATCTAAAATAGCTAACATAGTTAATTTTTTCTTCATATTTTTACCTTATTTAAATTATGCGTTGAAATTTACAACTTTTGAAAAATCTTCAGCGTTCAAGCTAGCTCCGCCAATTAATCCACCGTCGATTTCTGGTTTAGCCATCAATCCTTTAACGTTCTTTGGATTCATTGAACCACCGTATTGAATACGTAATCTATCAGCAACGTCATTTCCAAATCTTTTAGCAACAACACTTCTGATATATCCAACAGTTGCGTTAGCTTCTTCGTCAGTTGCCGTAACTCCTGTTCCGATAGCCCAAACTGGCTCGTATGCAACAACTACGTTAGCAAACATATCAGCAGTAAATCCTTCGAAAGCTCCTAAAATTTGACGTTCATTTACTTTTTCAGTGTTTCCAGCTTCACGTTCAGCTAAAGTTTCACCACAACATACCATAGTTTTCAATCCCGCTTCAAGTGCAGCAATTGTACGTTGGTTTACTGTTGTATCAGTTTCAGCAAAGTATTGTCTTCTTTCGCTGTGTCCGATAATAACATATTCAACACCAAGTTCTACTAGCATTTCAGCTGAAATTTCGCCTGTGTATGCACCTGATTTAGCAAAGTGTACGTTTTCAGCACCGATTTTCACGTTGCTTCCTTTAGCCGCTTCTACCGCTGTAGCTAAAGCTGTGAACGGTGTGCAAAGTACTACTTCGCAATCTGCATTTGCTACTAGTGGTAACAATTCAGTAATCATAGTTTTTGTTTCTGCGTTAGTTTTATTCATTTTCCAGTTGCCTGCAATTATAGGTTTTCTCATAATTTTTCTCCATTTATCTCTTTATTTTTTATTGTTGTGCTTTTTTATTATACTATATATAAATAATGAGGCGGTAATTATCCGCCCCAAGTTTTTTAGATTTACTTATCGTTAAGACAAGCTACACCTGGAAGAATAAGTCCTTCTAAGAATTCAAGACTTGCGCCACCACCAGTTGAGATGTGAGTCATTTTGTCAGCATAGCCTAATTGTGCTACTGCTGCAGCTGAATCTCCGCCTCCGATGATTGTGATTGCGTTGCTTTCTGCTAATGCTTTAGCTACACCTTTTGTTCCATTTGCGAAATTTGACATTTCAAATACGCCCATTGGTCCGTTCCAAATTACTGTTCCTGCATTTGCTACTGCATTTGCGTAAGCTGTAATTGTGTTTGCACCTATGTCTAATCCCATTTGATCAGCTGGCATACTGTCGCTTGCTACTGACATTACTGGAACTTCGTTTGAGAACTCTTTTGATACTATGTGATCCGTTGGTAACATGAATTTTACGCCTTTTGCTTTTGCTTTTACGATTAGTTCTTTAGCAAGCTCAACTTTGTCAGCTTCAACTAAAGATTTTCCAACTGCATAACCTTGAGCTACTAAGAATGTGTACGCCATTGCACCACCGATAATCAATGTGTCTACTTTTTCAAGCAAGTTATTGATTACTCCGATTTTGTCTGATACTTTCGCACCACCAAGGATTGCAACGAATGGACGTTTTGGCTCAGTTAATGCACCACCCATGATTTCTAGCTCTTTTCCGATTAGGAATCCTGCTACTGCTGTTTTAACGTAATCCGCTACTCCTGCAGTTGATGCGTGGGCTCTGTGGGCTGTTCCGAATGCGTCGTTTACATAGATTTCAGCGTATTCAGCTAATGCTTTTGAAAACTCTGGATCATTTTTTTCTTCTTCTTTATGGAAACGTAGATTCTCTAAAAGAACTACTTCACCTTCTTGCATTCTTGCTACTTTTGAAATAGCGTCATCACCAATTATGTCATTAGCGAATGTAACTTTTCCATCAAGTAACTCATTTAAACGAATTGCTACTGGCTCAAGAGAATACTTCATATTAAATTCACCTTTAGGTCTTCCTAGGTGTGAACATAGTACTACTTTCGCTCCCTTCTCAAGTAAATACTTGATTGTAGGAAGTGCACCGAAAATTCTGTTTTCATCAGTAATTTTTTTGTCTGCATTTAATGGAACGTTAAAATCCACTCTAACTAGACATTTTTTGCCTTTTACATCAATATCCAAAATTGTTTTCTTATTCATAGTCATTCTCCTTAAATAGGTTCGCTTTATTTTTTTACTTCTTTATTCTAATATATTTTATTGAATTTGTCAAATAATTAACGAATGCTTTTCACTAATTTGCTTTGATATCTCCAAGGGATAACTTGTCCTCATATGATAGGATTGAGTACGCCATATTTGCTAGGTGATCTCCTACCCTTTCAAGTTGACTTGCTATTGACAAATAGATTGCGCCAGCTTCCGCTGAACATTCGCTATTGTTTAAACGCTCAATGTGATCAATCTTCATTTGACGTTTTGCATTATCAACTAAAGTTTCATTCACCGCAAGTTTTGACAATACTGAACGGTCACGATACACAAATGCACTGACAGTTTCTTCGTACATCTCTTGCAAGATAACTTGAACGTTCTTCAACTCTGTTTGTGCTATTTCACTGAATTGTATGTCATTTTTCTGCATTCTTGCAGCGTTTTTCCATATATTTTCAGCGTGGTCACCGATTCTTTCGATATCCGTTACTACGTGATAAAGTGAACCGATCATATTTTGATCCTTGATACTTATATCAAGTCCTCTAAATTTTATTAGGTAGTTTGTAATTTCAATATTTAAATAATCAATAGTTTCTTCAGCTTTTTGCATTTCAGCAACTTCGTCTAAATCTCCAGTTAACAACGCTTTCAATGATTTTTGCAAGTTAGTATTTGCCATATCCGCCATGTTTTTCACTTCGCTGATAGTTTGAGCTACTGCTAGTGACGGTGTTGCTAAAATACGTTCGTCAAGGTAGAACAATCTTTTTGGTTTACTTGAGTTGCTGTTTTCTCGTTTTGGTACTATTAACGTTGCTAATTGTACTAGTTGATTAGTGAATGGCAACAATATTAATGTTACTAATATATTAAACACGGTGTGGAAGTTTGCGATTGCCCGCTCTATGTTTCCACCGCTTATTCTTGTAAAGAAGTTTGCGGCTTTATCACCTATAAATAACAGTGGTATCGTTACTATTGCTGTTCCGATTACGTTAAATAGTAAGTGAATTACTGCGGTTCTTTTTGCGTTAGTTGATGTTCCGATACTTGACAGCATTGCTGTTACGCATGTTCCGATGTTCGTTCCTAGGATCATGAACATTGCTGTTTCGAATGTCATTATATTAGCTGATGCGAATACTAGTAATATTCCCGTTGCAGCAGATGAACTTTGTATGATTGCGGTAAATAACATTCCCGCTAGTATGCAGATTAATGGGTTTGAGAATGAACTTAACATGAAATTTGCGAATGTTGACGGTGATCCGTCTGGGTTTAACGCAAATGATTTCATTGATCCACTCATTAGGTCTAGTCCAATAAACAACATTCCAAGCCCTAATAATATCAAGCCTAAATGGTTTGATGAATCGCTTTTAATAAACATAAACAATACTAATCCCACTATCGCTAGCAATGACATTATCGCTGTAATATCGAATACTCCGCCTATTGATGATAGTGATGATAATTGCGCAGTAATAGTTGTTCCTATGTTTGAACCCATTATTATTGCGGCAGATTGTTTTAGTGATAAAAATCCTATGTTAACAAATCCAACAAGCATAACTGTGGTTGCGGAGGAACTTTGGATTACCGCAGTAACCCCCATTCCTATTCCTACGCCTTTCAGCTTATTATCAGAAACTCGTGCAAACATTGATTTCATTTTACTTCCAGCTAAGGCTTCAAGACTATCTCCCATAATCTTCATACCATACATAAATATGGCAAGGCCTCCTAGCATAGAAAATATTTTAAATATTCCATCTAACATAAGATTTTCTTCCTTTTATAATTTATATTGACGATTTTCGCCATTCCTATTTTACCTTTAAAAACTTAATTCTGTCAATCAAATATACTCAAAAAACTCAATTTTTACCAATTTTTTTATAGTATATTTTAGAATTTTGTTAAGTGACCTATATCTTCAAGTCCGTCAAAATCATTTTGTCTTAACATTTCATACACTACCATACATACTGTGTTTGATAAGTTTAGTGAACGCATTTCTGGTCTCATAGGTATTCGAAGTGCTTTATCATAGTTATCGTTTAAAAGGTCTTCAGGCAATCCCTTTGTTTCTTTTCCGAATATCAAGAATGACTTATCAGGAAATTCCACGTCAGAATATCTTTTTTGCCCTTTTGTAGTAAAGAAATATAGGTTTCCGTCTTTGTTTATTTCCATAAACTCATCTAAACTATCGTAATAAGTAATGTCTAAATCGTTCCAATAATCAAGCCCTGCTCTTTTTAATTGCTTATCTGTGATATTAAAACCAAGTGGTCTTACTAGATGCAATCTTGCTCCAGTACAAGCGCAAGTTCTTGCTATGTTGCCTGTGTTTTGAGGTATTTCAGGCTCTACTAATACTATATTAATCTCTTTCATATTATATTACTGTTCCAAAATAGGAACTCTCCTTTTCTTTTGTTTTTATACTAATTCTTCAATGTCTTGACTTTTTTCAAGGTCGTCAAGCAATTGGAATATCTCTTTTTTTGTAGCTAGAGTATTTATTGCACTTCTATACTTTGCACAGTTTTTCATGCCTTTAAAGTATGCAGAAAAGTGTTTTCTCATATTAATTACCGCAAAACGCTCATCAGTGCTTTCTTCAAATATATTAATATGCTCTCTCATTGTATCAAATTTATTCTTTGTGTATGGAATATCTAGCAATTCGCTGAAAATCCACGGAGATCCTATTGCACCTCTTGCGATCATTATTCCGTCACAGTTGGTTTCTCGTTCCATTCGTTCCGCATCGGCTTTTGAAAATACATCACCGTTTCCGATTACTGGAATTTTCACTGCGTCTTTTACTCTTGCTATAATGTCATAGTCGGCTTTGCCTGTATACATTTGCGCTCTTGTTCTTCCATGAACTGTAACCGCCGCCGCTCCTGACTGTTCACACATAATAGCAAATTCAACTGCGTTTACAAATGTATCGTCCCAACCTTTACGGAATTTTACTGTTACTGGCTTATCAGTATTAGCAACCACCGCTTTGATTAGTTCAGATGCTAGTTCTTCATTTAACATAAGTCTAGCACCTTCGCCCTTACCCGCTACTTTTGCAACAGGACAACCCATGTTTATATCTATTATATCAAATGCATCAAAAACACCGCTTGCTACTGTTTCCGCAAAAACGTCTTTATCGTTACCGAAAATTTGAACGCCACATGGGTTCTCGTTTACTGCTTTCTTTAGTATTTTAAATGAGTTTTGGTTATTGTATTTCAATCCTTTGCAACTTACCATTTCAGTGAATGACAAACCTGCGCCTGCATCGCGACACACTTTCCTAAACCCCACATCGGCGATTCCCGCTAATGGTGCTAGTATATATTTATTCTTTAGTTCAATATTGCCTATTTTCATTTTTTGCCCATTGATTTTTCAATTAAAATATTCGCTGCATCGTATCCACTTAATCTTAGTGCATGAGTGGTTGCCGCTGCTTCTAGTATTATTGGTAAGTTTCGTCCTGGGGTAATTGGAAGTACTATCTTTGGTACGTATACACCTAAAATTTCTTCGAATAATGTATTACCGCCAAGTCTATCGTAATTCTTGTTAGAATCCCAATGCTCCATTTCAACTACTAAGTCAATATGCTTCTCATCAGCTGTTGCTCTTACTCCATATGACCTTTGAACGTCCATAATTCCGATTCCCCTTATTTCCATAAAGTGACGGATAATTTCTGGGCTTGTTCCTATTAGTGAATTTTGTACGTTTCTAATAATTACTGCATCGTCAGATACTAGTCTGTGTCCCCTTTTGATAAGTTCAAGTGCGGTTTCACTCTTTCCTATTCCGCTTTTTCCTGTAAGCAACACGCCTACTCCGAAAACGTCAACTAGTACTCCATGTTTTGTAGTTTTTGGTGCTAAAACGTTGTTTAGGTAGATTATTAGGTTATTGATAAATGCCGTAGTTTCCATATAGGTTCTTAGCAATGGCACATTGTTATTCTTGAATGAATCTAAGAATATATCAGATATTTCTAGGTCACGACACACTATTACACATGGGATTGAATTTGACATAAGCATATCCATTACCATTGTTTTATCATTGTCAGGCTTTTCGTTGTAGTAATACATCTCCGCATTACCCATTACTTGAACTCTGTTCTCTCCGAAATAATCAAAGTATCCTGCTAGTTGCAATCCTGGACGATTTACGTTGAAGGTTGTTAAGTTCATTTCCCCTGAGCCTTCATATACTACTTCAAGTTTCAGTTCTTTAGCAAAATCGCTAATTTTAACTACTGTACTCTCTATCAAATTGCTATCCATGTTTCTTTACTCCTTTATTCAATATTAATTAAAATATAAACTTCTCTATTGCTTTTCTTACGCCGTCATTGTTGTTTGTATCAGTTACATAATCACAGGCTTCTTTTACTTCCTTTCCACCGTTCTCAACTGCTACGCCCATTCCGCCAAATTTTAGTAGTGATATGTCGTTTTGACCATCACCAAATGTCATAGTTTCTTCTTGCTTAATTCCAAGTTTCGCTATTAGTTTAGCACACATCTCGCCTTTTCCTGCATCTTTTGATACACATTCAAGATAACGTGGTTTTGAACAAAAGAATTGATGATCTTCACCTAGCTTTTCTTGCATTACTCCAGTTAGTTTCGCAGCTGTTGTTGGGTCTGTGATTGCTAGAATTTTCATTGCGGATAACTTTTCTCTTTCAACATACGCTGATAAGTTTTCTTCAACACATTCTATTTTGCAACCTGACAATCTTTGATACTCATCACTATTTTCCGTTTGGCTTTTTGTAAATATTCTCCCCTTGTTGTATATTTGACAATACACTCCTTGGCGTTCGTACTCCTTTATAACCTCTACCGCATTTTCATATGGTATAGAAATTTGAAGCAATTCTTCGCCTTTTTTCATGTCATATAAACTTGCGCCATTATATGATATGATAAAGGTTTCAACATTTATGCTTTTTGCGAATGCGTGTATTGAATTTAACGCTCTACCTGTTGCAAACACGAATACTCCGCCCATGTCTATGAATTTGTGAATTGTATCTATTGTTTCTTGTGATACTGTGTGGTCATCTCTTATTAATGTATCGTCGAAATCTGTTGCTATAAATTTATATTTCATTGCTTTTCACCTCTTTTGTATTATTAAAATATTCAAAAATTTCCGTTGCTAGTACTTTTCCTACCCCTTCAACTTCCATTAACTCTTTTACTGTTGCTTTTTTTATTTTACTTACTGTTTCAAATTTTATAAATAACGCAGCTTTCTTCTTTGTACCTACGCCCTCTATTCCGTCAAGTTTGGATTTTAGGGAATTTTTATTGTGCAAAGACCTAAAGTATGTTATTGCAAATCTGTGGGTTTCGTCTCTCATGCGTATTAACATTTTCAAGGCATTGTCACGTTTTGAAATTATTAGTGGTTCGCTGTCATTTGGAAGATATATCTCTTCATTCTTCTCGGCTAATCCTATTATCGGTATATTCAAACCACGTTCTTCCATGGCATCTAGGGCATATGATAACTGTCCTTTTCCGCCGTCTACTACTATTAAATCAGGAGTTGATCCAAAGCTATCGTCGGTGTCTTTTGCTACTAGCCTATCAAGTCGTCTTGACACTACTTCTTTCATTGAAGCAAAGTCATTAGCTCCTTCTACTGTTTTGATTTTAAACCGTCTATAATGTGATTTCTCCGCTTCTCCGTTGATAAATACTACCATTGAGGCTACTTTATCCACTCCGCTTATGTTTGATATATCATAGCACTCCATACGCTTAATATAGGGCAAGTTCAAGTAGTTTCCAAGTAGTTCCGCTGAGCCTGTTGTCATATCCGCTTTGATCTTTATTCTATCAATAAACTTCGCTAGATACTCCTGTCCGTTTTGCTCGGACATTTCAACTAAGCCACGTCTGAACCCAATTTTTGGGGACAATATATTAAACCGTTTTTTCCTTGTTTCAATCAATGCTTCATTTAATGCTGTTAAGTCTTCATCAGGTAATGTTGTTATGATTTCATCAGGAATTTCTACGCTTTGGTAGTGTTGCAAAATATATGTTGAAAGAACTTCGTTTTCAGTTGATATGCAATCTACTACGTTTATATTCTCACCACCTTGCATTCTGCCTTGTCTAATTACTAAGTGATTCACCACACGGTTTATTCCGTCTGTGCTGAAAGTAAAGATATCTATATCTATATTTTTTGCTAGTGCTGTTAGTTTTCTTTCATTTATTTTCGACACTATTCCAAGCATGGTTCTAATCTCAATCGCTCGCTCGAACATTTCGTTCTCCGCTAATACTACCATTTTATCTTCTAGCAGTTTTTCAATATTAGCAGTTTCGCCTTTTAGAAAGCGAATTACTTCTTCTATTTTTAACCTGTAATCTTCACTGTTAATCGCCCCTATACAAGGTGCATCACAGCGGTTGATTTGATAATTTAGGCATGGGCGGTGATTTTTTGGTATTTTGTCAAAGTTCAAATTGCAAGTTCTTATCTTAAACCCTTCATGTACCAGTTTTTGCAATTCGCTCATTGGCACGCCACCCATATATGGTCCAAAATAACTGCTCTTATCTTTTCGCAATCGTCTTGTTACTTCAACTTTCGGAAACTTTTGATGTTTGTTTATTCGGAAATATGGGTAGTTTTTGTCGTCTTTTAATAATATATTATACTGAGGTTTGTGCTTTTTAATTAGGTTTGATTCAAACACTAATGCGTCCGCTTCAGTTTTCGTTACATAATAATAAAAGTCATTGATTTTGTTTACCATTGCAATGACTTTATCTGTGAGATTTTTCGGTGAATTAAAATACTGACGGACACGATTTTTTAGTACTCGTGCCTTTCCAATATAGATTATCTCCCCCATCTCATCAAGCATTACATATACCCCTGAGGAGGTGGGTAAATTATTCAGTTTTTCTTTTAAATCTTTTACCATACTTTTATTATAACTTATCTTATTACATTTCGTCAAAGATATTTAACCTGTTTTATTTCTCTCTTTAGGTTTATCTTTATTTATATGTTTTTATGTGTTATTTTTTATTGATTTTTGTGTGTTGTTTGGGCAATTGTTAGTATACTTTTTCATGTCTTTATTTGTATCTTTATTTCGACTACTGTTATCAATAACCTAGATATTCCACGCCATGTACTAATATTTTTCCAACAACTTTATCAGCTATTGAATAGAATTTGATTTTGCCTTGTCTTTTTGCTTTTACAAACCCTATTTTTGCTAAACCGTGAAGTTGATGTGAAATTGTGGTTTGATTTATATCTAATACTCTTGAAATGTCCGTAACACATAATTCCGTTACCGATAATATTGATAAGATTTTCAGTCTTGTTGGTTCTGAAAATACTGCAAATACCCCTGCTAAATCTTCTATTATATGATCATCTGGTAAGTAATTATACAATTCGCCTTGAGTCTTTTTGTCCAATAATAGCAAATCTTTCTCCATATACATATGTACGCCTCCTAATATGAGATAAATACATTATATTTGCTTTTTGTTGGTTATGCAATAGGATTTTTGTTACTAATTTTCTCTTTTTATCGATTGTTTACTTTTATTTTAGTTTAGGTGTGTTTTATGGGTATTTTAAAGATTTTCATGTTAATATAACAAAAAAAAGAGTGGAAATCCACTCTTTTTGAAATTTACTTATATTTAAACCATTTTCATAAATCTTCGAACACGTCTATCTAACTGGAACATAATTCTTGTCATTAGATAATCATACACGAACATCACTACGAATGCCCCTCCTAGCAATACTGCCACTGGGAAATTATATGCGTTCAGGTCTATGAATACTGTTGAGAATTGATACATTAAGTATATTGATAATGCGAAAAATATCGCTTTTATTATATACTGTAGCGTTTTTTTAACCCTTTTCATTTTTAGGATACTTACAATAAGCACGTATGGTCCGAAGAACACAATAAATGAAAACATTGCTATTATATCAGGTAAAAAGATAAATCCCACTATACTTGCAACTATAAATGATAGGAAGCTCCATTTAATCTCATTTGTGGCAAATGGAATTGCTAATCCTAATGAAGCTAATAGATAAAATGAATAACTTAGCACTTGTATTGTGTTTCCCATTATCAGAAATATTGCACAAAACGCTGTCGAGATACCCGACAGCGAAATTTTCTTTGTGTTTTTCATGAACTAACAGCCTCCACCACAACAGTTGCAGAATAGGTTCATACACAACATTTGCGTACAACAATTCATGCTCTCATTACAGCCACCCATTTGTCTATTGTTTTCGTTCCAATCAGGTTGACCATTGTTGTCTACGTTATCGTTTTCTTTCCACCATTCGCCTTGTTTTCCGTTTGGATTTTGTCCATTTGGGTTCTGTGCGTTTTGATTTTGTCCGTTTGGATTTTGTCTATTAACTGGTTGAGCACGACCACCTGACATTTTTTCAGATAGTTTGCTTAAAGTTTCTCTATATTTTGTGTTTCCACTGTCAAGTTGCAATGCTTTTTCAAGATGTTTCTTGCAATCTGTATACCAATCTTTTTTGTAATATATCATTGCTTGGAAATAATGCCAGCTTCCGTCTCTTGTTTGTATGTTATCAAGATGACTTTGGGCTTCGTTTAATTTTCCAGCTTTTACAAATGCTTCAACATCGTCATAGACAGTTGTTCCGCCTGTACTGTTTGTTGAATTATTACTAGAATCATACTTTGAATAATCAAGATAACCACGGTAAGCATCTTCAAGGGCAGTAAGATCTCTCGCTGCGTTGTTGCCTGCTACTCCTTCCAAGAACATATCTTCACGTAATTGTGATTTTCTAGCTTGGTAGGCTGTATTTACTTCTTCACTTGAAGCACTTGACATTAAATTTAAAATTTCAAATAATCTTGTTTGCATCTTTCACCTCTCATGATTCCTTTGGTCATTAATGATATACCTCTGAAAACCACGTTATTTATTAAGTCTTGATTGAATGAGAATTTAATCTCTTTAAAGTTTTCTGTTATAGAATTTATTGTAGTTGCAAATGTGAAAGACACATCATTTCCGTGCTCTTCCATTAGCTGGTGGAATGTTTTAATTTCAGGATAATTTAAAACAAAAAGATTGTAATCATTTGTTTTCAAGTCATCATCAAAATCGTCTAGGGCATCAATTAAGTATATCCACTTTCCTACATTATAACACAATTTGGTAAAATTGTCTTGTTTTTTCTCGCCCACAACAAAATCACATATTTCCCCCATCATTGAGGCAAATTCATCAGCTACTTTGTCAATACTAGTTTCTTTATTACCTTCAAGTGCTCTCAAATTCTCATAGCGTTTTGCTATAATCTCTTCAACACCAGGGACTTGCAAAGATGCTTTGTTTTTTGCTTTTTTCAAAGATTTTGCTAGTACTTTTCTTGAAGTTTTGTTTCCGTCAATACAATCGTCTAAAACTTTATAGTAACACAAAATTACGTTAATAGCACTCATCTTGTCAGTTAATTCGTTCTCTTTCACCATTTGTTTAGATTTGTTAAATGGTTTTGTAATACATTTTAGCGTTTCGTATGATACGTCAACACCAAGAAAATTATGCACTACTATTGTTAAAAAAGTAATGTCATAATTTATTGAAAAACGGGTTTTTTGACCGAACTGCCTTCCCATTGATTTGCATATTCCGCAATAGAAATTTCTGTATAAATCAAAATCCTTTATATATAGATGAGCCCTCTCGGGTAGTATATATCCAAACATTATCTCTGAATCAAACCTACCTTTTTGTATACTTTTGACAAAGTTTTTCTAGCCATAAATCTTGCTCTTTCCGCTCCATCAGTTAACACTTTGTCAAGGTTTCCTTTATCAGCAAGAATTTCGTTTTTAAGTTCTCTAATTGGTGCGATTGTTTCGATTATAATATCAGCTACTGCCATTTTAAAATCAGCGTAACTAACACCTACAAAGGCTTTTTCAGCTTCTTGCATTGTTATATTATTTAGCGTTGCATAGATTGTCAACAAGTTTGTTACACCGTGTTTATCATCTCTTGCTACAATCTCATTTCCACTATCAGTTACTGCACTTTTCAGTTTGCGACGAATAGTTTCGTCGTCGTCAGTTAATGAAATAAATCCTTTGATATTTTCATCAGATTTGCTCATTTTTGATGTAGGTTCAGCTAGGGACATTATTCTTGCACCTGCTTTTGGTATAAAAGGTTCTGGCACTACGAAAGTATCGCTGTATGATGTATTGAACCTATGGGCAATGTCACGAGTAAGTTCTAAATGTTGCTTTTGATCAGCTCCAATTGGTACTAGTGCTGTTTGATATAACAAGATATCAGACACCATCAACACTGGGTAATCCATCAAGCCCATGTTTATATTATCTTGATGTTTGCTAGATTTATCCTTAAATTGTGTCATTCGTGATAATTCACCAACATAAGTGATTGTATTTAGTATCCACGCTAGTTCCGCATGCTCTGACACGTGCGATTGAATAAACAACGTTGATTTCGCTGGATCTAGTCCGCAAGCTAGGTATAACGCTAACAATTCATAGGTGTTTTTTCTTAATTGTGCTGGGTTTTGTCTTACTGTTAATGAATGTAAATCCACTACGCAATAAATGCAGTCAAACTCATCTTGGAATGTTGAAAAATTTCTCAACGCTCCGATATAGTTGCCTAATGTTATGTTTCCAGTTGGTTGTATTCCTGAAAATAATCTTTTCTTATCGCTCATTATTATTTTGCCTCGCTTTTTCCGATTTCACCTTTAATAAAAGATAAAACCGCTTTTTTCATTTCGCTAACTTCAAATACATCAGTAAATCTTACTTCTTCAAATTCTAAATTAGCTATATTTTTCGGTATTTCTACCGCTGTTTTGCTTCTTAATGTTTTTGCATTTTTAAATGGATCGTCACTTACTTTTGCTTTGATTGCTTTTAGAACATCGTGACTGAATTTATATGGGCTTGCTGTTGCAATTACTACTAAATTATCGTAATCAGATTCTTCCACCACATACTCATCTTGACAAAATACTCCCACTGCTGTGTGCGGATCAAGTGCGTAACCATACTCGTCATAGAACAAGTTTATAGTTCTTGCAGTATCTTCTTCGTCAGCTGATGTTGCGTAGAAATATTTATCGAAAAATGCCATTTCTTTTGCTGTTGCTTCGAATTTTCCAGTTTCTTTTAATTGTTCCATACGCAATTTTATGCTTTCGCTGTCACAACCGCTTGCTTGAAATAATAGACGTTCAAGATTGCTTGAAATTAATATATCCATTGACGGTGACATTGTTTTGAAAAATTCACGGTTCGCATCGTACTTTCCTTCAGTGAAAAACTCCGTCAAAACGTTATTGCTATTACTTGCACATATGAATTTTTTAACAGGTAAACCCATTTCCATTGCGTAGTATCCAGCTAGAATATTTCCGAAATTTCCCGTTGGTACTGAGAAGTTTATGCTGTCACCCATTTCGATTTCTCCGTCAGAAACTAAATCTGCATATGTAGAGAAATAATAGACGATTTGCGGCAATAATCTACCTAGATTAATAGAGTTAGCTGATGAAAAAACATAACCGTTTTTCGCTACTTCTCTTTCGAATTCTTTATCTTGGAATATCTCTTTTACTCCAGTTTGACAATTATCAAAATTGCCTTTAACTGCTACTACCCCAACGTTTTCTCCGTCTTGAGTAGTCATTTGAAGTTTTTGCATTGGAGATACACCCTCTTCTGGGAAGAAAGTTAGAATTTTTATTCCGTGGATATCCTTGAAGCCTTCAAGAGCTGCTTTTCCTGTATCACCTGATGTGGCAACTAGTACTAGTATGTCCTCTTTTTGACCTTCTTTAACTCTTGCTTTAGCTAGAATTTGTGGAAATAGCGTTAACGCCATGTCCTTAAATGCTAGTGTTGGGCCGTGAAAAAGCTCTAGTAAATAGACACCTTCGTCAATCTTTACTACTGGAGCTGGGTCTTCTTCAAACCTATCGTATGCGATTTTCGTACACTCAGCAATTTCTTCAATTTTAAAGTCTGTCATGTATTTTGACAGTATTAAATTCGCTCGCTCATCATATGACATGTCCAACATTTCAGCGAATTCGGCTTTAGTAATAGTTGGGAAGGTTTCAGGTACAAAAAGCCCACCTTCACTAGTTAATCCTTGAAGTATTGCTTTTGAAAATGATACCTTTTCTGTAACATCTCTTGTGCTTATAAAATTCATAAATCTCCTTCATTTAAAAAGTGGGTTCAAAATTTTTGATACCCACTTTTAGATTTTATCATAACTTAGATTATAATATCAGTTAAGAACTTTGGCATTCCATCAAGGTCTGCACTGATTGTAAATTCAAATTTACAGCCATATTTCTCTGAAATCATTTCAAGTTCTTTAAACAAATTTTCCATTTGCCCAAGTTCCATCTTGATTATTCTAGCAATTCCATCAATATAGAATTTCTCGATATCATAATTTGAGGCAATCATACCTCTTATAAATGCTAAGAAGTTTTCTTCGCTACAAACTTTCACTTCATTACAAGCAATATATCTGATTTTGCGATTAATCTCCATAGTGTACTCATTGGTATCCGTGATGTAAACTATATCACCTTTTGCTTTTACTAAACTTTCATTAGCAGCTGCGATAATTTGTTTTGTTTTTCCAGTTCCCTTGGTTCCGTAAATTAGTGATGTCATATTATTACTCCTCCAAATTTTAGTTACTTATATTCTAAATCATTTTGAAGCAAATTTCAAGGGGTTTTTGAAAATAATTTGCATTATTTTTCACATTTTTGGTAATTTATCTAAATAATTATAGATTTTCTTTACACAATGTTATTTAACTAACGAAAATTAGGTTCTACTTATGTGGTTATTCATGCTAGTGTTTTGGTTAAACTAGCTATGTGTTTTTATTATACTAGCTCTTTAATGAATTTTTCAATTCTGTTTAAGCCTTCTTCAATGTCTTCCATTGATACTGCAAATGACAATCTGATGAAGTTGTCGTTTCCAAATGGTGATCCTGGGATACATGAAACGCCGTACTCTAGTAATTTTGAACAAAATTTAATTGATGAATCAACCACTTCGCCTTTTGATTTTTTGCCGTATGATTTAGATACGTCAAGGAACAAATAGAATGCTCCTTGTGGGTCTACTGCTTCAAGCTCAGCAATTGCTTTTACACGTTTTAGCATATATGCGCGTCTTTCTTCGTACACTTTCACTTGGGCTGGAATTTCGCTTCCGCCTTTTAATGCTGTGTATGCTGCGGCTTGTGCCATTGAATTTGGATTGCTTGTCATGTGGCTTTGTACGCTGTCAATTGCATCGGCAATTTCACGGTTACAAGCTAAATATCCTATTCTCCACCCTGTCATAGCATATGATTTTGAAAGACCATTTACCACTACTGTTTGGTTTTTTATTTTTTCACTGTATGTAGCTATTGACACAGCTTCAATACCGTAAGTTATTTTTTCGTAAATTTCGTCTGAGATAATTATTATATCAGTTTTTTCAATTACTTTTGCTAATTCATACAACTCTTCTTTAGAGTATACAACTCCTGATGGGTTTGATGGGCTGTTTAGTATGAATGCTTTTGTTTTTGGCGTAATTGCTTTTTCTAGCATTGCTGGTGTGATTTTGTATCCAGTTTCTTTTGTTGTGTTTACGATTACGTTTGTTCCACCACACATTTTCACTAATTCAGGATACGTCAACCAATATGGCGCTGGAATAATTACTTCGTCTCCGTCGTCAATAATAGCGTATAATGCGTTGAACAATGAGTGTTTTGCACCGTTACTTACTATTACTTCTTTGAAATTATATTTCAATCCGTTTTCAACTTCTAACTTCTCAACAATTGCTTTTCTCAACAATTCAGTTCCGCTTGATGGAGTATATTTTGTTTTTCCTTGGTCTAAAGCTGTCTTTGCTGACTCAACGATGTAACTTGGTGTTGCGCAATCTGGTTCTCCAGCAGTAAATGCGATGATTGACATGCCTTCAGCTTTCATCTTATTTGCCTTTGCTGAGATTGCAAGAGTTTGTGAAATTGTGATCGTTTGTGCTTTTTTTGAAATTAACATAATTATATCTCCTTTTTTACAGCAATATGTAGATTAATTAAAATCTACATACTTAAAAAATTTTTGCGTTTTATTATTTACTGCATTTTTTTCTTCTTGCTATTTTTGTTTTTTATATTTTACTACAATTCACCCAATTAAAGCAACAAAATTAGTGCCAAATTGAGAATTTTTTATTATTCAGTCATTGCTAGCTTAGCGTTTTGATCAGCTACTGCTAGTTGATTTACCATTTCTTCGATGTTACCGTCTAGGAAATTCTCCAATGAATAAAGTGTGCAACCAATTCTGTGATCGGTAATTCTGCCTTGTGGGAAGTTGTATGTTCTGATACGCTCTGAACGATCTCCTGTTCCTACTTGACTACGTCTACCGTCCGCCATTGCTTTGTTTTTCAATGTTTCAAAGTGGTCAAAAACTCTTGTTTTCAATACTTTTAACGCTGATTCGTGGTTCTTAATTTGAGAACGCTCATTTTCACAAGTAACAACTATTCCAGTTGGTAGATGTGTAATTCTGATTGCGGACTCAGTTTTGTTTACGTGCTGACCACCAGCGCCACCGCTTCGATATCTATCGACTTTCAATTCTTTTTCTTGAATATCAATGTCTAAATCTTCAACTTCAGGTAGCACAGCAACCGTTGCAGTTGATGTATGAATTCTTCCTTGGCTTTCAGTTTCAGGTACACGTTGAACACGATGTACTCCGCTTTCGTACTTAAATCTTGAATAAGCGCCATGACCGATTACGGTAAACACTACTTCTTTTACGCCACCAAGCTCATTTCTGCTGTCAGTGATAGTTTCAATAGTCCAACGGTTTTTATCCGCAAACATTTGATACATACGCACCAATCTTGCGCCAAATAACGCTGCTTCGTCTCCACCAGCACCCGCACGAACTTCTATAACTACGTTTTTGTCGTCGTTTGGATCTTTAGGTAAAAGCAATAATTTCAAGTCTTGAGAACAGTTTTCTATTCTATCTTTACATGAATTTATGTCTTCTTTCAAAAGCTCAATCATTTCAGCATCTTTTGAAGCTCTCACTTCCGCTAGGGAATCTTCGAGCTCAGTTTCAGCTGCTTTCAACAAATCATACATTTCAATAATCGGCGCTAGGGCTGAGTGCTCTTTAGTTATTTTTTTGTACAAATCTCTTGAGGAAATAACCTCTGGATCCGCAAGCTGTTTCTCAATATCATAAAACTTTACTTTTAAACTTTCTACTTTTTCAAACATTACATTCTCCCAATAATAATTCTTTCTACATCTAACATATCAACTTTTACTTCAACGTCTTTATATTCACTAAACAATTCCATTACATCTTTGCTTTGATTAATTCCTATTTCCATAAGAACTACGCCCCCTTCATTTAGGTGGTTTTTTGCGTTATTTGCAATGATACGATAGAAATCTAAGCCGTCCTCTCCGCCGTCTAGCGCCATCATAGGTTCATGCTTTTTCACTTCGTTTTGTAAATTATCTATGTCTTTAGTTGGTATATAAGGTGGATTTGATACTATAATATCAAATTTTCTTCCTGATAGTTCAGTGAACATATCTGATTTTATCACTTCCACTTCTACACCAATTTTATTGATATTCTCATTTGTTAATTCAATTGCAGATTCAGAATAATCCACTGCTGTAACTTTTAATTCCGTGTTTTTCGCTAAGGCGATTGCGATTGCTCCTGAACCTGTGCAAAGGTCAAGAACTGTATTTTTGCCTTCCGCTTCTTTTATTGCTAGCAACAACAACTCTTCAGTTTCTGGGCGAGGTATCAATCCTCTGCTGTCAGAAATTAAGTCGATTCCGTAGAATGACGCATAGCCTAGTATGTGCCACAATGGTTTTCCTGTTGCTCGTTCTTTTATAATCTTAATAGCTTTGTCGTATTCTTCAATAGAAATTTTAGTGAAATTCGAAATTTCACTACGTTTTTTAGCTAATACGTGTACTAACACCCAATCAATATCCGCATCAAACTCTACTTTCGCTTTAGTTAAGATTTTCTTGCCTTCACGTTTAACGTCACTAGCGTATTTGAAAGTAAATCTATCGTAAATAGGCAATGCGCTATCAGAATCAAGTTCTAGTACCGCATTAAATGATGTTATTGCCACTTCTATCATTTTGTCGTCAGGCTCTTTAGTTGTTATTTTTTGTAGCAACATTCCTGGCAATTTTAGTGGATAGAATATAGGACTTTTTGCTTTCGCTACGAACATCAATAGTTCATAGGCGATTCCTGCTGTTAATGGTAACAACGCTATTTTTACTAGTACTCTTAATACTTCGTTTTCGATATTGATTAATGCTGTTACAACAACACCAACTAGTACTACGAAAAACAGGAACGTTGTTCCACATCTGTTGTGGAATTTCTTGCTGTTTCTTACGTTCTCAACTGTTAATTCAAGTTCGTGTTCATAGCAATTCAATGTTTTGTGTTCCGCTCCGTGATACATATATACCCGTTTGATATCACCAAGTAATGATGTTAATAATATATAACAAAATAATATTACTAATTTCATTCCCGCTTCTATCCATACTCGAACTGAGTTGCTTGTTAAGTCAAATAGGCTCATTGTCCAGCTTGATAATGCTGCTGGCAACACTATAAATAATCCCACAGCAAGAGCTAATCCTAAGAATGCGGCAATTATTATTACTACATTTATTAGGTCTACTTTGAATTTCTTGGCTACCCATTGTTCGAATTTTGAAGGCTCTTCTTCTCCAAAGACATTTGCTGAGTCCATCAGAGTTTTTGTTCCTTCACTTATTGAGCCTAGAAAACTAACTACTCCACGTATAATTGGGATTTTTCTCCATACGCTTTTTGGTTTTAGTCTCCATGTCTTTATTCTTATTTCACCTTTTTCATCACGACAAGCTAAGGCTGCAGCACTTTCGCCCCGCATCATTACACCTTCTATTACCGCTTGACCGCCTATTTTACTATTTCTCAATATTTGTTTCTCCGTCTTTTTATATATATATTTAATTATGCTCGTTATAACATAAGATATTCTTTTAAATTTTTACTTTTCATTCTATATTTGTATAAAAGTAAAGCTCTATGCTTCGATAGAAACACAGAGCCCTTTTTTTTCTTTTTACAGACCGTAACGTTTGTTGAATTTATCAACACGTCCACCAGTATCAATCATCTTTTGCTTTCCAGTAAAGAATGGGTGACATTTGCTACAAATGTCAACTTTGATAATTTCGGTTTTTTTAGTAGAACCAGTTGTGAATTTTGCTCCACAAGCACATGCTACATTAACTTCATTATATTCAGGATGAATTCCGCTTTGCATATCGCCTTACACCTCCATTTTTAATCATTTCTTTTTTATTACTTGTTTATTATATCTCTAATTTTAAATAATGTCAAGAAAAAAACGCATAATTCCACTTGCAAAATAAAATATTTTATAGTATAATATGCTCCGTAGAAGAATATTGATGCTTTATTGGTGTTTTTTTCAATTTTGGAGGTATTATGAATACATGGAAACTTACTGGGCCTAAGAAAATGGAACTTGTTCAAGAAGTGGAAAATCTATCACTTAATAGCTTCGCCAAGGTTAAAATCACTATGGTTGGCGTTTCTCAAAACGAATTTAAACTGTTTAGCGGTATAGGTGAACAGGATTATCCTATCACTCTTGGCCACTTAGCTGTTGGTATCATTAGTGAGATTGACGAGAACTCATCTTATTTGAAAAAAGGCGATCGTGTTATTATTTCACCATTCTTTTCTTGCGGTAATTGTCTAAAATGTAAATCTGGTAACAACAATGAATGTACTAATATTTACAGCGCTGGATTTAAAAACGACGGTTTCTTGAAAGATTTCGCTCTTATTCCTATTGACAATCTATACCTTTTACCTGAGAGAATTTCTGATAAGGAAGCTATTTTTATTCCTTATATTGCCTCTGCTATTCACTCTTTTGCTAAAATTAAATATGAAGCTGGCTCTTTCATTGGTGTTGGTAGCGGCGGCCTTCTTGGTAACTTGATCGCTCAACTTGCTATGTACTATCAATGTATTCCTATTGTTTTCGATAAACAACAATCTTATCTTGATACTGCTAAAGAAGTGGGTATTTACTACGCTTTCGATAATGATGACACTACTTTGAAAAAAGTTATGCAAGTCACTAGCGGAAAACTCGTTGATTCTATGATTTATATTAATAAACGCGCTATGCAAGTTTCTGATTGTTTCACTTTTATTAAAAATGGCGGTTCTTTAGTTTTGTCTACTACTACTTCTCACGATAATGTTTTTGAAAACTTATCAATTTATGAATTACTTGTTCATCAAATTTCAGTTTTCCCTACTCCACTTTCTAAAGATAATTTCATTAGTGCTATTAATCTTTTAGTTAATGGAAAAATCGAGGTTCTACCTTTGATTTCTGGTGAAGTTAATTTTTCTGATGTGCCTTCTTTCTTTGAAAGTAAGATGATTGAGACTGCTAATGACAAACATTTCTTGTATGCTATTACTGTGTAATTGAATTTAATTTAACTTATTAAGATGATATTTATTTATCATCTTTTTTTTGTTGTTTTTTGGATTGTTTTATTAAGTTAGATGGGGCTATTCGCCCCAAACCCCAACAAGGAGCATAGCCCCTTGACTCTTTTAAATACTGTTGTTTTATTTCCAACGCCATTTTGGTGGGTTTCTTATTTTTGTTTGGGTGTTTTTGTTTTGTTTGGGTGTTTTTTTGTTGGGTAGCTTTCTTATTTATGTGTGGTTATATGTAAAAAAGAGTATTCTCGTTACGAGAATACTCTTTTTTTTACGTTGTACGTATTACTTACTTTTCTACTCTTGTGACTTTTACAGCCTCTTGAGATTTATAGTAGCTTGTGCGTACTTTTTTCCTTTCCACTTCAATTCCGTCTTTCATAAAAATAAGATATGATGTGGCAACTAGTCCATTTTTTCCGTAGGCTAAAAACCCACTTTCGTTGATTTCCAACCCCAGCTCTTTGAACTCGTTAGTGCTGTCGTAGATGACTTTTTCAGTATATGGCACTACTTCGTTGGTTTCTGAGTGTCGGACAATAGTTAAACCATCGTCTTTCTTTTTTCCGTAGATTGTCACAATTATTTTCTTGTTTTCCGTTCGTGTTTTTATTAATATTACACTATCAGTATTATTGACAAACTTCAGGTCTCGTCTTCCATAGTCTACCATTGCGTCAAATGACGGCGAAACATAAGTTGACTGCAATGAATGTTGGTGTGCTTCCGTGATTTTTAGGTTACTTAACAACGCTGCATTAAACAATGTTGTTGATACTTGGCACACTCCACCTCCAATGCCGTCTTGGTATTTGGAATTGACTATAATTTTTGCTTCTAGAAATCCTCTGGCTTTATCACGTCTTCCCACTGTTTCGTTAAAGGAAAATTCCTCGTTGGGGAAAATTAACGTGTTATTCAAAAGTTCCGTAGCTAAGGCAACGTTGTGACTTCGGTTTTTTCCACTTGTTGTAAAACTAGTTTCAAATTCCGAAATTACTACTAGGTTAGAAGAAATTTCTTGATATCCCAAATTGGGACTAGCTTTCGCCACAGTCGGCAACTGTATGCAATTTAAAGTTAATAGGATACTAACGGTAATCGATAGTACCCTCGCAAATCTCTTTTTCATCTAATACCATCACCTTATATAAATATTTTTTTCATCTCCTCGCTCATTTCACGAGGCACTCTGCCCAACACTGAATTTCTTGATTTGCCATGATAATCAGAGCCTGCTGTATTTATTAATCCTAGATCAGATGTTAGTTTTTCATAAAATTTTATGTCATGGGCGGAGTGAGTATAATAATATGTTTCCACTCCCATTAAACCATGTTTTTTCAAGTTATGAACAAAATCAAACAAGTCGGGTTTCCCCATTCGAAGTTGATTTGGATGCGCTAAAACTGGTATGCCCCCAACACTTCTGATATACTTCACTGCTTCCTCAGGCGTCAATCTAAATGCATTTATAAATGCTCGTTTTCCTGATGCAAGGTAGTAATCAAAGGCGTCTTTCACACTCTTTACGTATCCATGAATCACCATAAGTTCGCCAATTTGCGTTCTTCCAGCAACCCTCCCAACACAATGGGAATCAAACTCGTCTTTGTCAATATTAATATTAAATTCTTTCAATTTTTCTAGGATCAGATAATTACGGTGGGTTCTTTTTTCTTGAACTTTCTCAAGAATTTCAATAAAGTTTTTGTCTTTGTAATCAATTCCGTAACCTAGTATGTGCACATCGCAAGAAAAATAACAGGATAATTCAATTCCCGTAATGACAGTTATTCCCAATTCTTTCCCAGCTTCAATTGCTTCACCAATTCCCATAAGGCAATCGTGGTCTGTTAGTGCAAAATATTCAAGGTCAGCATTCTTTGCCATTTTTACTAATTCGTATGGTGATAGCTCGCCGTCTGAATAGTATGAATGACTATGCAAATCAGCTCTCATCATAACTTAACGCCTCCACTTCAATCTCTTTTTCGGTAAACCCAGCAAGCTCAACTTTATTTAGTGTTCTTTCAATAGTTTTAGTTCGTTTTGTTGCGTCCTCTATTGTGTTACTTGCTTCTGAAATTTTCTTTTGAGCTTTCTCTAGCATATCAGTGAACTTTGAGAAGTGATTTTTGAATACTAGTAGTGTTTTATGAATTTCACTGCTTTTTTTCTCAATTGCTAATGTTTTAAATCCCATTTGCAATGATGTTAAAATTGCACCTAATGTACTTGGTCCGCAAACCGTAATTCTATACTGTCTTTGTAAGAATTCACACAACCCTTCTTTTCTAACAACTTCTGAATACAAACCTTCAATGGGCAAGTACATAATTGCGAAATCCGTGGTTTTTGGTACTACTATATACTTTGAGCTAATTGACTTCGCTTCCTCTTTAATACGCAATTCTAAATTTTTCACAGCCTTTTCATATGCTATCATATCCCCTTCCTGACTTGCTGTAACCAATCGATTATACTCTTCAATTGGGAATTTTGAATCTATTGGAAGAAGAACTTCTTCACCGTTTCCAGGTAATTTAATTACGAAATCAACTCGCTCTTGAGAACGTGGATTAACTGAGGCATTTTTAACGTATTGTTCTTTAGTTAAAAACTCTGAAAGCAAGTTATCAAGTTGCCATTCAGCCCATGTTCCACGTACTTTTACGTTTTGCAATACGTTTTTCAAGCCCCCAACATCTTTCGCTAGGTTTTGCATATCACCTAACCCTTGATTAACTTGTGATAGGCTTTTATTAATTACTTCAAATGATTGATTCAATCTAGTTTCTAGAGTTTTTGACAACTTTTCATCAACTACATTTCTCATTTCTTCAAGTGCAAATGCGTTTTTATCTGACATATTCTTTAAATTTTGGTCTACTACAAATCTAGTTTTATCTAATGATTGAGTGTTTTGCTCCATAATAAAACGTAAAGATTCTTCAACTGCTTTTCGGTTTGCTTCTAAATCAATAGTGTTTTTCTCAGTAAGATTTTTTAAATTCACTTCAATTACATTTCTTGTTTTGTCTTGACTATCATTTGACTCCGCTGAAATTCTTCTCAGGCTTTCGTCAATTATATTCCTTGTTTTTTCCATAACTATACGATTTTGCTCAGTCATTTGCCTCAAGTTTTCTTCAACTGACTTCATTGAACCCACTAGATTTCTCTCAAAACTGTCTAGTCTTTCCTTTTGGAATTCCCCTTGATACTTCAAAGTTTCGCCTAGCTGAACGGATAATTGCCCCACCAACTGGCTTTGTTGACGAATACTTTCTTGGTTTTGACGAAAAGTTTCTTCAATTATTTTAACTGTTGATTCTTCATTTTGTGTCTTGAAAGTTTCAGAAAAATCATCGGTAGATTTTTTCTTTGATATAACTATAGTTGCAATTACATTTACAATTCCAACTAAAATTGCTGTTGCTATTAAAATATTTGTTAACATTTACTTACCTCTTTCAAAAGTCTTGGAATGTAACTCTCCAAAATTCCTTTTTCGTTTTTAATTCTATTAGTAGAAACTTCTATTTGCAGTTTTTTTAATATTGTAGAAATGTGTTTTATATTTTCTATCCCAACAATATCTTTGACTGTTGTGCCATTTATCGCTAAATCACTGACAGAAAATGGTACTTTCTCTAAGTGCATTTTCTCCCAAAGGTTTTGCCATTTCTTTATTACATCAGCATTGGAAACCACTTTTCTTCCGTTTCCGTCCGCTGTTTTTAGTAGTATTAAATCTTCAATAATGTCTTGATTTTCAATGAAAAATGCTCTCAATTTATTTTCTTTCATGTCACCATTAATGTCAATCATGTGATATTTCACCAATCGTGCGGTAACATTTACTTGATTTTTGCTGTATTTCAGCCCATTTTGCCCAAGTATTTCATGCACTAAATCCGATCCAACTTCTGGGTGAATAACAAATGCACCAGTGTCCTTAAATGCTTTTACCTTTCCAACATCATGCAAAAGTGTAGCAAGTCGAATGTGTGGCTTCGCATTTATTGTTGCATAAATAGTATGATAAAACACGTCATGTAGGTGATAGATAGGATTTTGCTCCACTCCAACACCCTCCATTAATTCAGGGATTAGATACTTCCAAACCGCTAAATCTTTCATAAGTTCAAGTACTTCAAAGAGTTTTTCATTGCTAGAAACACTGTATTTCGTGTCGCAAATCAATATTTTATCAAGCTCCACTCGTTTTCGTTCAGCTGTTATTCCTTTTAACATTGAAATGTTATTTGATAAATATTTAAAGGTTTCTTTCTCTATGGAATAATTCAACTCTCCCATTTGACGAAGCAATCGCAAAATACGCAATCCGTCTTCTTGAAAAGTTTTTTCGCCATTACAACTACGTAACAGCTTTTTCTCAATATCAATTATGCCTTTCAATGGGTCGATAATTTCGCCACTTTCTATATTATAATAAACCGAATTAGCAGTAAAATCACGTCTTTTTGCGTCTACTTCTATATCTTTAGTGAAAAATATTTCAGTTGGACGATGTTTTTCATTTAGGTATGAGTCACTACGGAAAGTTGTATATTCATACTTTTCTTCACCTGCCATGATTAAAAGCGAGCCAAAACTTGCGTAGTCTGACACTACCGAAAATTGATTTTTCAGCAAGTGTATAACTTCTTCTGGGGTTTTTGAACCTGTTAAATCTATGTCGGTTTCACAAAACCCCATCAACGCATTTCGAACAAATCCACCTACTATAAATAGGTCGCCTTGTAGAAGTTTCGATAGTTTTATTAAATTTTCGCTTAAATTCAATTTCATAGTTATATAATAGCATATTTATCTTAAATTCTCCACTATAAATGAACAATTATTTAATATAAATTCAAAAAAAAGTAGCAGTATTTACTACTGCTACTTTGGTTTTATATGCTATTTACAAATCTAATTTCATATCACCGAAATTAATGTATTTTTTCTTTCTCATAAACTCAGATATTGCAAGGCAAATTACTGCTGGCAAAACGAACATTAGAAGCACTACTGCTAGAAATAATTCGAAACCACTCATGATTGATGCTGAGGCTTGAATTGTAGAAAGTACGCCAACAAGTCCGCTTGTGCCCATGCCTGATCCCATGAAATCGCACTGCAATCCGAATACTGTTGTTGCTATTGGTCCTAGAATTACGCTTGCTATTATTGGTGGCAAAAGTATTATTGGCTTTTTGAATACGTTTGGTATTTGCAACATACTTGTGCCTAATCCTTGAGCAATCAATCCGCCGAATTTATTTTCTCTATAAGACATCACCGCAAATCCTACCATGTGACAACAACATCCGATTACTGCTGCGCCTCCTGCTAGTCCGCCTACTTTTAGTGATATGCAAATCGCTGCGGAGGAGGTTGGCATTGTAAGCAAAACGCCCACCGATGTTGCTATTACTATTCCCATTAAAAACGGTTGCAATTCCATAGCTTTGTTGATTCCCACTGATATAATATTGATGCCTTCTATCACAAATGGACATATTGCAAATACAACAACTATCGCTGAAACTATCACTACAAATGGCACTACTACTATGTCTACTTTGGTTTTTCCAACTACTAAATTCCCTAATTCACATGCTATTAACGCTGTGATATACGCTCCAATTGGTTCGCCACATGCTACAGCTACCAGTGAATTTCCTTCAATTAATGTTCCGTTTATTATTCCTGTTGCTTGTGCTCCCATAAATCCCGCTACTATTGTTGCGTAAAGCACCAGTTTATCAGCTTTCAAACTGCGCGCTATTCCCGCACCAATTCCTGCTCCCATCAATGCACTTGCAATAACTCCTGCACTGTATACGGTGTTTCCCACTGCATTATCACCTATTAGTGAACCGATTTGTTTGATTATCAATCCTATTAATAAGGTTGCAAAAAGCCCCAACGCCATTCCTGAAAATGCGTCAATAAACCATCTTTTTGCCAATTTCTTTCCTACCCCTGTTTTCTTACCCATAATTATATACCCCATTTTTAACTTCTCTTTATCAAAGTTTATATTAGAATTATATCACAAAATATATTATTTTTCAAAGTAAATTGCATTATCTTATATTTAATGATATACTATTATAAAATATATATTATGAGAGGTTGTTTTATGGATTTAACTGAAAAGAAAATTAGCTCGGAAGTGGTTTTTGATGGAGTTTTACTTCATGTGAAAAAAGATAAAGTACTATTACCAAATGGCGGTACTTCCACTCGTGAATACATTGTTCATAACGGTGCTGTAGCTGTAATTCCCGTACTTCCAAACGGAAATATTCTTATGGAAAAGCAATTTAGATACCCTTGTCAAAAAGTATATTTAGAAATCCCAGCAGGAAAAATTGACAAAGGGGAAGACTCTCGCAATGCTTGTATTCGTGAGCTGAAAGAAGAAACTGGCGGTGTTGCTAGTTCAATAGAGTTCCTTTGCGATATTCAACCAACTATCGCATATTCTACAGAAATTATTAATATTTATGTAGCAAAAGGACTTGAAATTCAAGACACAAACCCTGATGAGGACGAGTTTATTGATCTTATTGAAATGCCTATTGCTACTCTTTTGAAAATGATTTTGAACAATGAAATTATTGACTCAAAAACTTGTTATGGTTTACTTCACTATGCTGTTAAAGAAAATTTAATTTAGAAATTTAAGATTATATTAGTAAATTTATTATATTTTTGATAAATTCTTATATAGTTTTATATTTCAAAACATAGCAAAAACTTCTTTTTTTAGGTTTTTTGTTTCGATAATAAATAGATAAAAGAGCGATTTATAATAAATCGCTCTTTTTATATATTAATTTAATGATGTATATTTGTATTAACTTTATGTATTTTGATTTTTAAATTAGTTATTTTCTGCGTCTTTTTTCCAACATGTATAACACATACCAACATAGCTCTCATTTCCGCCAAGGAAAATTTGTTGACCTTCATACACTACTTTACCATCAACTAATCTTGCGTTAACTTCGGCTTTTCTTCCACAATTACAAACTGACTTTATTTCAGTAAGTGAGTCAGCAAGCTCGAAAAGTCTTTTACTTCCTTCAAACATATTAGTTAAAAAATCGGTTTTCAAGCCGAAACAAATTACTGGTACGTATTTGCAAGCGATATTTTTTAGAGAATCCACTTGTTCCTTTGTTAAAAACTGTGATTCATCTATGATTATAACTTGATAATCCACATTTTTAAACCATTCTTCCAAGTTGGTATCTTCAGCAATTACAATACATTTGCCCTTCAAACCAATCCTAGATGAGCAAACGTCAAATCCGTCACGGGTATCCGTTGCAGGTTTCATCAACGCTACTTTATAGCCTTTTTCTTCATAGTTGAACTTCACCATTAATGCTTGAGCAGTTTTTGACGAACCCATTGCGCCATATTTAAAATACAATTTAGACATAATTTCTCCCCCGTGTTTTTCCCTTAGATTATTATACAAGCTTTTTCGAGAGATTGCAAGTTAATTCGACACTAAAGCAATATTGCAAATAAAAAAAGTTGAAGATATAACATCTTCAACTTTTAAAATTCTATATTAATGTATGATTATTTTTCTTCTTGATAAACTGAAGGTTTCAAAATACCGATTTCTGGTAAGTTTCTATAGTTTTGATCAAAATCAAGACCGTAACCAACTACAAATTGGTTCTCAATTTCGAACCCTTTAAAGTCAGGATATGTTTCAACTTCACGTCTTGAAGGTTTGTCAAGAAGGCAACAAGTTTTAATTGAATTAGGGTTTCTTGTATTTAAATTCTTCTTTAAATATTGCAAAGTGTAACCAGTATCAATGATGTCTTCAACAATAATTACATCACGTCCAGCAAGTTTTGTGTCTAAATCTTTAACTAATTTCACTTCACCAGTGGAATTAACTCCAGCTCCGTAGCTTGAAATTGACATAAAATCTATTTCTAATGGTATTTTCATTTCACGAATTAAATCAGCGAAAAACATTACTGCGCCTCTTAAAATACAAATCATTAAAGGGTTTTTACCTTTATATTCTTCGTCAAGTTCCAGTGCTATTTCCTTAATCCTTTTTGAAAGGTCTTCTTTCGAAATCCAAATTTGCTCAATGTCGTTGTACATTTAACTAATCTCCTTACTGATTTATTCTTGTGTATCTGCATTATCTACAGTGATTGAAACGATATTAGAAGTACCAGAATCAATGAAACATTTTACGCCACATTCGTACCCTATCACTGCAAAAATTTCACTACCACTTGCCACAACTAATATGTTATCACGAGTTCTTGCAGGAATTTTTTTATCAATAAAATACTCTTTCAGCGAAACCGTTCCTTTTGTTCTTTGAAATACATCACCAATTCGTCGAAATCTAATTATAGCATTTTTAGGCAGTTTGTCAAAGTCTAAATAGGTAGAATTTGCAATTATTTCAAATTTTTCTTGGGTTTTTATAGCTATTTTTGCATTTCCCAGTTCATAATTGCCAATATTTAACGGAATTTCAATAATATTGTTGCTATCCGTTCTTTTTTGGAAAGTAATTCTATCGTAATCACGATAGCAAGAAATGTTCGAAACTATGTCAACACGGCTACCGTTCTCCATGTTTTTCGCTAAATTTAGCACGTCTTTATAGTTTACACCATAAATATTTTTCTCCACTCCCAACATTTTCATAGCAATTTTCACGCCCCGTGTTGCAATGGGTTCTTGGTCCATGTCGGATAACATGATATACGGATTTCCTTTGATTTTCACTATCTTTTCAGCTTGTGCATTTAAGTATTCATCGTCTCTTTTAGCTAATTTTGCAAAATTTGTTATAGATTTTTTCATTTGAGGAAACTTTTTTTCAATACAAGGAATTACTTCATTTCTAATATAGTTCCGTTCATAGTCGCAAGAAAAATTACTTTCATCAGTGACAAAATCAATGTTATTTCCCCTAACATATTCTTCAATTTCACATCGTTCAACTTCCATCATTGGACGAATAAAACCATTATGCTTTTCAGCTATACCAGATACCCCAGTTAGGCTTGCACCTTTAAATATGTTTAGCAAAATAGTTTCAACATTGTCATTCATATGATGACCAATTGCTATTATGTCAACAACACCGCTGTTTTTTAGTTCATTAAAAAATTCATAACGTAAATCTCTTGCACCCTCTTCTAGCGACATTTTGTTTATAGAAGAAAACTCTTTCGCTTGCACTTTCTTAAACTTACACATTACGCCTTGAGTTTTACACAATTCTTTCACGAAATCGCTATCGGCTTTTGAATTTTCTCTGATACTATGGTCCAAATTAATTCCAATAACTTCAAGGTTTTTCTCTTTCGCCACCGCTAAAATTGCAAATAGGAGGAACACCGAATCGGCTCCTCCTGACAATGCAATTCCAACTTTGCTATTATTTGGAATCAAATCATATTTAATTTTTTCAAATATCTTTTTCATACTATTTCTAGTATATCAAATCGTATGAATTTTTGCAACTACAAAGATTGTTACAGTTCAAAAATCTTTGCAACTATTACTGACATATCGTCGTAATTTTCACCCTCACCTGTATTTTTTGCTGTTTCGATTATTTTATCAGCTAAGGTTTGTGGCGTTGCATATTTGTTTTTTCTAATTATATTAGCTACTTGATTACCTAATAAATCATAGACACCATCGGTAATAAACACCATGTAGTCACCCTCTTTTAGTGCAATTTTCTTTTTCGTTGGGGTAATTTCTTCCATAATCCCAAGTGGCAAGCTTTCACCTTCAATAGCTTTCACATCATCGCCTATAATGTATGATGGTGGCGATCCAATTTTTATAAAATTACTTTCCAAATCTACTAAATTCAGCACGCAAATATCAATTGCAGTGAATGTTTCAAAATTCGTCAAACTTAGCATATTATTCACGGTTGTAGTTACAATATCATCGGAAAATCCTGCCTTATACAGACTTTCAACAAGAGTAATTGCACGCTCGCTTACATCTCTAGCCATGTCCCCACTGCCCATTCCGTCTGATAGTGAAATCATAAACGAATAATTCCCAAGTCGTGTTAAAGTATGACTATCACCGCAAGCTGTTGAATCTTTTTTCTTTGAATAAGCTACACCAAATGACACATCATATCTAGCTGTTGGGTGGTAGTTAACTAAAATTTGTCCTTTGTTCTTTCCTTTTTCAGATTCACCTGCAACCATTTTCATTCCGCAAACTTTGGATATTACTTTAACAATAGTTTTACCTTTCCGCTCTTTTGCTTTTAAAGTTACTAAAACAGTTGGTAGGTTGTCCTCCTCAAAATAGCAAAACACATTTTCAAAACGCACATTTACATTCTTTAAACTTTCAGAAATTTCGTTCTCTAATTCTCTATCAAAAGATATATCCCTTCCCATTTCAAAAGCAAGTTTTTCAAGGGTTTTTGATATGCCTTTAAACTGTTTTGACAATACTAATTTACAAGAGTCCGCCCCTTCCATATTTTGATTATACTGTCCCATATCTGATGCGTTTTTGTTTATTGATGCTAAAATTTGATTGACGTTCGCACAGTTTTTTGACATGTATTCCGATATATTTAGTAAATTCAC
The DNA here is from genome assembly GCA_947039455.1 of uncultured Clostridia bacterium. Taxonomy (GTDB): domain Bacteria; phylum Bacillota; class Clostridia; order Christensenellales; family CAMQZB01; genus CAMQZB01. Next base: position 45,556 of record CAMQZB010000002.1, on the reverse strand, counting down.
TGAGCCGTTTGAAAATGCTGTTAATATCAAGCCTTCAATCTCTGTAAGCATTTTACTGTTCCTTGATGCAACACATTTAGATTTTCCTGCGCATTTTTCACATACGCTGTTTCGAACGTCATTTTTAATTACATCAATCGCTAGTTCACTGTTCATTTTTCCTTTAATTAATCCAGCAAATACTCTTTCAAGCTGTGTAAATATATCTGAAATTTCTAATATTTTTTTGGAACTTTGACTTCTTCCTTGATTAACAAAGCCTCGTCCAATCTCTATATTTTCAAGGCTAATCTTCTTGTTTACTTCTTGCAAAATTTGTTTCGGCACTAGCACAAACGCCAAAACACTAATAGCATATAGAACGATATTTGTAATGAAAATGCCGTTATAACTGTTGAACACGCTCATGCTGAACAGTTCTACAACGATTGCTGTCATCACTGTTCCGACAATGCTAATATCTAAAAACGCTATCGCCACAAGTAATGTCAAAATCGGCATTAGTAAATAGCCTGCTGATTGGGTTTCAAAATACCCTGCTAATCCTAGTACCACCGCAAGAATACTTGCGAAGTTGTCCTTCTTTATTCCGTAACTTAATAATACTAAAAACGGTGCTACTAAAAAATAGCCATTTCCCGAAAATAATGTTAGTCGAGTAAGTCCACATGCAAAAATAAACACCACTGCGAAAAAACTCATTTTTTCAAACTTTGATGGACTATCGCCTGCTGTGATTATTCGTAAATAATCTATAGCATATATGCAAACTAACGTTGTTAACGCTGTTGTTAGACCTTGTATTACTATGAATATTGGCGTAAATGATAGAAGATATGAGTGTACTACTCCAAGTAAAAGTGGGAATATTACTTTCTCCACTTCTTTTAATGTACGCCCTGAAAATTTATATATTGCACCTAATACCATCATCATCGCGGTTAAAATTAGTACACACATAAGCCCTATTTCTAGTACTTTTGAGAATAATAATATCGCTGTCATAACTACTACTATGTAAAAATTTGTGCCTGCTACTAGCAATCCCACCATTGCACCCATCATCAATCCATTGCCCACGTATGAGGTTAATGAAATTATATATACTATCACCAAAATGGCTAGGTACTTCATTAGCTCCAAGTATTTTTTCATGTCCACCACCTATTTTTTTTTCTAGAATAGTATTATACTTTTTTTAATTGTTCGTATATTTGTAATTTTGTCGAAAAAAATATCAATATATTTTCAAAATAGACTTGCAATTATTTTTTCTATATGTTACAATAAATATATGTTTGAATTACAAAGAAAAACATCAGTATGCTTTACTGGTCATAGAAATATTATGGAACATTTGCATTCCACAAGTAGCGTTGTTGCTGAATTGAAAGTTATTTTAACTGATCTTTGTGATAGAGGATTTACCAACTTTCTTTGCGGTATGGCTATTGGTTTTGATATGATTGCTGGGGAAGTTGTAATTGATTTACAACGGGAATACCCTCACATTAATCTGATTGCCGTGGTTCCTTGCAAAGAACAAGCTCGGAATTTTTCTCGTATGGATAAAAATCGCTACGCTCGTTTGCTTAGCTTAGCTAAAAGCGTTGTTTATACTTCGGAAAATTACGAAATTGGCTGTATGCACAAGCGAAACCGATACCTTGTTGATAATTCTTCAGTATGTATTGCTTACCTTTTCCAATTCTCTGGTGGTACTTTTTATACTTATAACTACGCTAATATGAATGATCTAGAAGTTATTAAAGTCAACCCAAAAGAAGCTAGGTTTTAAAAAATAAAGATTTATTTAGTTGTCAATATTTTAGTTTTTTTGTTATATTCACTACGGTGAAAATCATTTAACACTCCACTACTTATAGAAAAATACAAATATAAAAGTCGTATTCATTTTGAATACGACTTCTTTTTTTATCTTTTATTATTTAGTTTTCTTTAATTTTGTCATAGTGAGAAATTAGTTCTTCTGCGTGGGCTAGAGTTGCGTTTGTTAGTTCGTTTCCGCCTGATAGTCTAGCTACTTCCACTATTTTTTCTTGTTGTGATAATGGTGAGATTGATGTTTTTGTTGCGCCATTTTCTACTGCTTTTGTAATAAATAAATTACAATCACCAGTTGATGCAATTTGCGGTAGATGTGTTATAACAATAATTTGTTGATGGCGACTGATTTTTATGAACTTCTCCGCCACTACATGGGCAATCTTTCCTGAAATTCCTGAATCTATTTCGTCAAAAATCATGGTATCAATATCGTCAAGTTCGCTTGTAATACTCTTTAACGCAAGCATGAATCGTGACATTTCTCCACCCGAAATAACTTTAATTAGCGGTTTCATTGGCTCTCCTAAATTGGCTGAGAACATAAATTCCACATCGTCTAGTCCAGTAGTCTTAGTCATTGTTTTTCTTTCATTATCTTTAAACATAACTTCAAATCGTGAATTTTCCATTCCCAATTCTTTAAGTTCAGTTATAATATATTTCTCTAATTCAGCTGATTTTACTTTTCTTTCTTCACTAAGTTTTTCAGCTATGTTAAGAGTAATATTTTCTTGTCTCTCTATATTGATTTTCAATTCAGCTATGAGTTCTTCACTTGAAGTTAATTTATCATACTCTGCTTTTGCCTTATCTCTAAATACTAAAACAGCATTCACATCAGCACCATATTTTCTTTTTAGTTTCTTAATTTGTTCTATTCTGTCAGTAATTTTATCTGATTCCCGTTCATCAAATGCTAGATCAACTTGAACATCTTTCAAAGATTCGTCAATATCAGCACATTCAAACTTAATAACTTTCAATCTTTCAACTAATCCAGTGATTTTATCGTTCATTGACGCAATAGCATTTAACTGAGTAAAGGCTGAACCCACTGTTGTCAACGCCCCTGCTTCACCTGAAAGCGATGATATTGCCCCAGATAAATTAGAGGAAATCTTCTCAATATTCATGATTATTTTGTATTTTTCAAGCAACGATTCTTCTTCGCCAATTTCTAAATTAGCTTCGTCAATTTCCTTTACTTGAAAACTATATAAGTCAATTAATCTTTGCATTTCAGCTTCAGATCCGCCAAATGCTCCAAGTTCTTTTTGCAAATTGTTTAATTTCGTATAAGCATTTGCAAAGTCTTCTTTTATTTTGGTTACAGTTGATTTTGCGAAATTGTCTACAAGTTCAAGATGTGCAGTAACTTTTGACAGCATAAAATGCTCGCTTTGACCGTGTACATCAACTAATTTGTGAGAAATCTCTCGCAACATTGACAAGGTAACAACCTTTCCATTTATGCGGATTTCGTTTTTGCCTTTCACTGACATCAATCTTGAAACTATCAAAAGATCTTCTTCCTCAAGTCCAATTTCTTCCATGAGAATTTTGATATCCGCTCTTTTAGAAATGTCAAAAACCCCTTGAACAACAGCTTGATTTTCGCCGTTTCTAATAAGGGTTTTGTCAGTTTTCGCACCTAGCATAAAATTAAGGGAGTCAATGATTATTGATTTACCCGCACCAGTTTCGCCTGAAAATATATTAAGCTCTGAATGAAAATCTATGTTAAGTTTTTCGATTAGCGCTATATTGTTGATAAATAAACTTTGCAACATAATTTAAATTGTTTTATCCAGTTATCTCTGCAATTCTATCTTTTATAGCTTTAACATTCTCAGTTTCTCTAGCTATAATTAGCAATGTATCATCACCTGCAATTGTTCCAAGGATTTCATTCATTGCCAGCTTGTCAATAAGTATTGATGCGGCATTTGCACTTCCAACTAAAGTTTTAATAACCATTAAGTTGTTGGCTGATTCAATAGAAATAACAGATTCTTTAAAGACATTTATGATTTTAGTAGAAATTTTGTTATTTCCACCTTCCACATGAATATACTTATATTTTCCGCTTTCCGTCAAGATTTTTGTTAGACCAAGCTCTTTGATATCACGAGAAATTGTTGCTTGCGTTACATTAAAATCTTCGTTTCTAAGTTTAGAAACCAGTTCTTCTTGAGTATCAATTTCATAGTTTTTTATAAGGTCTAAAATTTTAGATTGCCTTGTAGTTCTTGCCATTTCCCACCTCTTAACTTTATCTTTTCGTTAGTTTTGTATGTAATCTATTGTAAAAATTTTCGCCTTTAGGCTTTAATAATTTAACTTTCTTTTTTGATTTTTCAATTAATAATGCTTCATCTACTCTTAGTTTTCCAACAACATTTCCGTCAATAATTATGTTACATGGGAAAGTAGTTTTCGTAACTTCAAGTACTATTTTCGTGTTTCCACTAACACAAATTGGTCGACTTTGTAAAGAATGTGCACAAATTGGAGTAACAATCATAACATCAACTGATGGTTCAACAACTGGACCGCCCGCTGACAATGAATAAGCTGTTGAGCCTGTTGCTGTAGACACGATTATGCCGTCAGCCACTATATTGTCCATTATATTATTGTTTGCATAAACGGAATATGACGCAATGTGACCAAAGGGTGAATTACCGCTTCCTCTTGCTACCGCCACTTCGTTTAAGGCGTAGTAAGTTTCACTTGCAACAGAAGTTTCGATAACATGACGTTCTTCCACTCGGAAGTTCCAACCTAGCAAAGCTTCAATGGCACTATCAACTTCATCATACTCATAACTAGTCAAAAATCCAATATTTCCAAGATTAATTCCAAGAATCGCAACGTCATATTCAAAAACTAATTTGCTAGCAGAAAGAATTGTTCCATCGCCACCAAGGACGATTAGGCAATCAAGATTAGCAATCTCAATATCTTCCCCCACACATAAATACCCGTCAGTTTTCTCCGTTAAATAAACTTCAAAATCTTCTTTTTGCAACTTCTCAATAACAGCACTTGTTTTTGAAAAATCACTGTCTTTATCTATGTTGTAATGTATCCCAATTTTCATAGACGCTCCTCATAATAAAGTGATAATTTGTTTACTATACGTATTATACACTATTTTATGCAAGAATTCAAGGGGTATTTGTAGGAAAAGTAATATTTATAATTTTTTATTCATGAAATTATTATTTGTTTACAACATTTTCAAGGTCTTTGTTTAGAATTTCAGTATCTTTTCCAAGCTGACACATAAATTCAATATTCTTCCCTGTTTCACTGCTTCCGACAGTTAGTTTACTCATAGGCATTCCAACCATTTTCGCAACTTCTTTTATTCCTAAAATTGCTTCAAAGTGATATTTTTTGTTTGTAACTATACCATTTTTATTTGATGCACTTCTTCCACATTCAAACTGAGGTTTAATAAGTAGCAACATACTTTCAACTATTTCAGATAAAACTGGAATTATTAGTTTTAATGAGATAAACGAAACATCAGAAACACAGTGCAAAACTTCTTCAGCAAACATCTCTTTAGTTAGATTTTTCGCATTGGTTTTATCCATAACAACAACTCTTTTATCTTCCAACAAATGTTGCTCTAACTGGTTCTCTCCAACATCAATAGCGTAAACTTTTTTTGCGCCTTTAGATAATAAGTAATCAGTGAAACCGCCATTTGATGCACCAACGTCAAGAAATACTTTGTCTTTAACATCATAATCAAACTCAATTACTGCTTTTTCTAGTTTATAAGCACCACGTGAAGCGTATTGTTGAACCTTAGCAATTTCCACGGTTTTCCCTTCTGCAACATCATAAGCTACTTTAGTTACTGCAACCCCATTTACTAATACTAGTCCTTTTTCTATAAACATTTTAGCTCGTGATCGTGATTTAACATCACAATTCTCAACTAGGTACATATCTAATCTCATATTATCTCCTATACATTATAAAAGGAGAAAAAGCAAGGTTGCTGTTTCTCCTTATTTGACTTTATTTTTAACAATCTATTGTTATTTTTTGAATACGCCCATGACGTTTGCAACCATTGTTATGATTTTTTCGCTTGATCTTATTGCTGTTAATTTTCCTATGGCTTTTCCACCAACGGTCATTGCTGATACGATTGAAGACAAAACTATATTAATTATAATTTGCTGCGTTGTACCTTCTACAGTAATTGACATTATGATTGCACTTGCACAACCGCCTGATACGATACCGCAAATATCTCCTACTACGTCGTTACAAAAACTGGATACTTTCTCAGCATTTTTCAGTAATTTCACTGCTACTGTTGCGGATTTATCTTTTCTTGCTGCCTTTGAAATAAAGGGCTGTATGTCACAAGATGCTGCTGATGTTCCGATAACATCGAAAATAATGCTTATTCCCACTAGTGCGAAAAGCAAGGTGAAGGAGATTATTAGGCTTCCTCCTGATAACACCGTTTGGGTGATTACCGTGAACACTACCGCTAACGCAAATGTCATTATAAACATTCTTGCTACGAAAAATTTATCTTGTTTTTTCAGCTGTTTCACTTTCATTTCTTTTGTCAATCTAGGTTTTTGCACTCGGACTTTTTTCTCAATTACCTTTTTAGGCAACGGTATTTCCACGAACTCATACGTTTCCGCATAATCATCGGGCATTTTATAGTCCTCTAAATCCTCATTGTCACTGTTTTTAAAATTCGGGTCGTCCCCTTTTTTGGTTTCCAAAAATTTCGTCTCCTTAACTACTATTAAAACAAGGACAATTCTCATATTGTAACAAAAATTGTCCTTGAAATGTTTCAAAATTAGGTGGTAATATATTGAGTAAACTTTGCGGCTTAGGTTCAGTAAGGTTTCCTTGTATCATACTCATCGTCACCGATGTGAGCGGTTTCCCTTAAAATGAAACATTACACTGTCGCCAAATGTAAAACTGAATCGCCTTTTAGACCACACTTTAATCCCCAATATATTTATGCTGTGCACACAGTCTAGAAGCTTTCCTTGGCAAACCACCTCACTTCCAGCCTCTTTTGCAAATCATAGTTTCACAAAGCAATCGTAATTCTTCGATGGCCTACCGAATTATACGTTGTTCCTCAATCCGCTATGTTCACTCAAGGCAGGCTACACTGTTCGCAGCTTAATAATGCCACGAGACAGGTTTAATCTCAATTCATAGGATCTAATTATTTGCATCCCACAAGGTTGAGCCTCCACGGAAAATGGGTCGCCCGTCGCATGCCGTTGCGACACGCCCATAATCCTTAACTCCCAGTACGCACCCCCCGTTTGGGCAACGGAAGCACGCACAAGAAACTTCATCGATATGCCCTTTCCGGTATTTTAACCCCGTTTTCAAAGCAAACTGGTCTGACTAGAATACTGCACCACCATATCATTATTATAACATAAATTCATATAAATATCAACTATCTAAAAATATATTCCCAAAATGTGAGAAAATTACATTTTTCTTGACACTGTATCATTTAATAATTCTTTAAAAAATTCTGTATTTACTGATAATTTATCTAATAAATTCAACGCTTTTTCATGTTCAGTTGAAATTAATTCTCTTGTTTTTTCTTCACCGATTACATATAAACTTGAGGACTTTGATGACTTTTCGTCTTTACCTATAGTTTTTCCTAGTGTTTTTTCGTCACCGTATTTATCCAATAAATCATCAGTAAGTTGAAATATCATTCCAAAAGCATTAGCGAATTCTACTAGTATTACAATTTCCAAAGTTGTTGCATTTCCTAGATGTCCGCCCATTTCAAAGGCTGAACGAATTATTGCAGCTGTTTTGTTTTTGTGGATATACTCCAAATCTTCTTTAGTTGCTTCCTTATTTTCAAAATACAAATCTGCGGATTGACCAGAGATCATTCCACATCTTCCGCTTGCTCGGCTTAACACTTTCGCTGCGGTTAACGTACCCTTGTCGGTGATGTTATTTATTGCAGTTTCAAAGGCTAGATTAAGTAATCCGTCACCTGCAAGAACTGCGTTTCCGTAACCGAAAATCTTGTGATTTGTTGGCTTTCCACGTCTTAAATCGTCATTATCCATACATGGCAAATCGTCATGAATTAGAGAATATGTGTGTATCATTTCAAGGGCGGCAGCAAATGGCATTACACGATTAAAGTCCGCGCCAAAAAGCTCTCCCACTTTTAACATTAGTACTGGACGAAGTCTTTTTCCACCTGAAAAAAGGGAATATTCCATGCTTTTTTCTAGGGTATTAAAGCCACCATCACCAAATTGCTTTGGAAGGTTTTCTTCAAATAACTCCAATATTCTTTTGTAATCAGTTGTGTATTTCATAGTTTCCTTTCTATTTGTTTAGACAATTTAGAAATTGCTAAATCTATTTATTGCTATCCATTGGGCTTTCAACTAATTTGTCAAATGCCATTTTAATTTCAGTGATTTTGCCTTTTGATGTATCCAAGATTTCAAGGCAATCACGTGTTATTGCTACACCTTGTTCAAACAATTTAATGCTGTTATCTAGTGTTACATCGCTTGCATCTAGTTTTGTGATTATTGATTCTAATTTCTTTGTTCCTTCTTCGAAATTCATATTTGTATCTCCTAATTCTTTATTTCCGTAGTTACTACTTTTGATTTAACTACGCCATTTAGCAAATGAGTTGTTAATACATCATCTACTTTTACATCTTCAATTTTCGTCACTACTTTGCTGTCAACTAATACTTTCGCATAGCCTTTTGATAGCATTTTAAGTGGGCTTACATTCTCTAAAGTATTAATTTGCATTTTTAAAGTATTGCGTTTTTCAGTATATATTTCCTTAATGCGTCCAATCATTCTTTGGTTTAGATTGTCTATTTTCTGTCTGCCTTTTATTAGATTATTTTCACCTAATAATTGCAATTTGTCAATGTTATGTGACAATTTACGTTCTTTTTCTTCAATATTTCTAACAGCGTATTTCGCCATTAAATTAGCTTTTGAAAGAAAAATTCCTGCATCTGACATTATATCAGGGCAAGCTAATTCAGCTGCTGCGGAAGGAGTTGGAGCTCGTAAATCCGCTGCGAAATCACATAGTGAGAAATCAGTTTCGTGACCTACTGCTGATATAATTGGTGTGTTGCAATTATAAACTGCACGGGCAACTATTTCAGTGTTAAATGGTTGCAAATCTTCCATAGATCCACCGCCACGACCAACGATTATCACATCGCAAATCTTTGCACTATCAAGTTTTTCAATCCCTCTCGCTATATCCACATCAGCATTTTCACCTTGCACTTTCACTGGGAAAAGCACGATATCAACAAATGGATTTCGTCTTGTGGCTACATTAATTATATCACGAATTACCGCACCTGTTTTACTTGTTAGCACTCCAATTCGTTTTGAATGAGTTGGGATTGCTATTTTATGGCTATCGTCAAAAATTCCTTCTTTTTCTAATTTTTCTTTTAATTCAATGAATTTTAAATACAACGCACCAAGTCCCGCTGGGGAAATTTTTGTTACTTTCAAAGACAGTGAACCACCTTTTACGTAAAAATCTGGAGTACCTCGAACTATAACTTTATCACCGTTTTTCACTGTTGGAGTGTCGGTTCTTGTTATATTAAAGAATGTACAAAAAATTTGTGCTTCGTTGTCTTTTAAATTAAAGTAGGCGTGACTTCCTGAAATTTTAAAGTTAGTCACCTCGCCACTTAGCATTATTCCGTGTAAATGTTCCTCAAAATCAAATATTCTTTTAATAATTTGATTCAGTTCAACTATCGAATAAACTCTATCTTCCATAATTAATCCTTATTTGCAAGTCTTGCTTTCAAAGTGTTTTTTAGTAGCATTGTAATTGTCATTGGACCAACGCCCCCTGGAACTGGGGTGATAAAACTTGCTTTTTTTGACACTTCTTCAAAGTTCACGTCACCATACAATTTTCCATCAACTCGGTTCATTCCAACATCGATTACCACCGCGCCATCTTTCACCATATCACCAGTCAAAAATTCTTTTTGTCCGATTGCTACGATTACTATATCAGCAGTTTTTGTGTGGTTTGCAATGTTAGTAGTTTTGCTGTGGCACACTGTTACTGTTGCGTTTTCTCTTAATAAAAGTAAAGAAAGTGGCTTTCCAACAATATTACTGCGACCAATAATTACTGCGTGTTTTCCTGATATTTCAGTTCCTGTACTTTTAATAAGCTCAACAATTCCCCATGCGGTACATGGTAAAAAGCCGTCTTGATTTAGGTACAGTTTTCCAACACTAGATTCTAAAAATCCGTCCACATCTTTATTAGGTGAAATGGTTTTTAGAATTCTTTCTTGGTCAAGATGTTTTGGAAGTGGAACTTGAACAAGAATTCCGTCAACCTTTCCGCTTTCGTTTAGCCCTTCAATAAGCTCAATTACATCTTTATTAGTTGAATTTTCAGGCAACTCAAAAGTGTTGGATTTCATTCCCACACTTTCACACGCTTTTCCTTTACTTCCAACGTAAATTTTCGATGCAGGGTCGCTTCCAACTAAAATTACAGATAAAGAAGGCGCTCGTCCTTCTTTATCTGTAATCAAATTTACTTCTTCTTTTATTTCAGCTCTGATTTTTTCGCTTAAAAGCTTTCCATCTATTTTCATTTATACTTCTTCCACCGCTTCTATTTCTTTTTCAGTTTCTACCGCTACAGCTTCTTCTACAACTGTTTCAACAGCTACTTCTTCTACAACAGTTTCTTCAACTACTGCTACTTCCGCTTCAGTTTCGCAATCCGCATCTGCACCGTTTTTGATGTAGTTAGCAAGAATTCCGTTAATGAAAGAAGTGCTTTTTTCTGAACTATATTTCTTTGATAGGTCAAGAACTTCATTCACTGAAACTGCATAAGGAATATCGTCGCAGTATTTTATTTCGTACATGGCAAGAACTAGCAATGCTACGTCCGCTTTGTACATACGCTCGATAGTGAAACCTACTGCGTATTTTTTGATTGAATTTCTTAGTTCCTCAATCTTTGAAGTAACACCTTCATAAGTTGAGTCGATCATTAGCAAATCGTCTTCGTTGATTTTAAATTCAGGTGATTTTCCTAATTCAATTTGTAATTCCATGTTTTTTTCATTCTTAAATAAATATTCAAAAATTAGTTTAAAGGAAACTTCTCTCGCATCTTTTCTCATATGTTTTACGCCTCATTTGGTGTTATAACACCCATAATTGTTACATCAACAGCTTTCAAATGATAACCTGTCATGTTCTCCACACCGTTTTTCACAGCTTCTTGTACTTTAAACGCCACTTCAGGTATTGTGTAACCATAATACACGTAAAAAGACAGTTGGATTGTTAGATCATTTTTGTCCGTTTCAAACTTTAATCTTTGCAAAAAAGTGCCAGTGACATCTTCGCCCTTGCTTTTTGCTTCCTTTATTAGTGCCACACCTTCAACTTCAGAAACTGCTAACGTTACGATGTTAGTAATTATAGAATCGTTGAATATTATTTTCCCTTTATTGCTTTTGCTTTTATCAAACATTTACATACCTCACTGGTCAAATTTTTTTATATTTCAGCATTTTCAATTATGCTAAAACATTATAATTATCTTTCTATAGTATAGCACAAATTCAGTTAGCATAGCAATTAATTTTCTTAGGAAATATAAAAAAGGAACGGTTAACCGCTCCCCCTTTATGTTGCTATCTTCTTAAAAACACATTAGCTAATTGGAATAATCTTAATATTTCCATATTCAGCATTAACTTCTTCCGCTAGGATACTGTAAATTTGTGCTACATCTTCTTGTGACAACTCGTCAGTTTTCACCACGACATTTACATTTTCGCTTGCGCTTGACATTGTTACTGCAACGTCTTGAAAGCCTTTTGCTTTAATTAATCCTTCTAATACTAGCTCACTTTCCATTAATGAAACCAAAGCTAATTTTTGATCAACTGCGTTCTCAATAGTTTCTTCAGTCAATCCTTGATTGCCGATTATACTATCTAAATACAAAATCTCTTGGTCTCTTGTGCTAGAACGTTCTGATCTGAACTCTGAGAAGAAGTTTCCCACCGGTGCTGGCGTTTGATCGTCACCACTTGCTCTTGTTAGAACTACATTCAAATAGGCTGTTGCTACTAATAACATCACCATTGCAACTGAAAATATGATTTTTTTGTTTTTTGACATATATTTACCTCCAAATTTGTCATTTATTTCATCTCAAATACTTCGACTTGATATGTTTTAATATTAAGTGCAAAACACACTGCGTTGATTAAATCCATCTTGATTGCTACGTCACTTGCTCCTTCCGCAACCACTACGACACCTTCAATCTCCTTTGTTATAATGTCCTCATCTCCAAAAGTTCCTCCCACATTGGTTACTATTTCTTTGTTAGTAATCATTACCGTAACACTTCCCACTCCTTTGATATTACTCAAAGTTTCCGCTAACCGAATTTCTTCATCGGTCATCTTGGAACTTGCTCCTACTGTAATGCCACTTCCGCTGACAAAGTACACAATCAAAAGAACTGCAAGGATTATTACTCCAAGGCAAATCTCCATATTCTTACTGTATTTTATGCGAGATACTACACTTGTAGAACCAGTATCTTGTGTTTTATTCATAAACATTTACCCTCTCTTTATTGATTTCAAGTAATTCAGATACCAACTCTTTCGCTCTTTTACTTTTGTTATTGGCTACGCCTTTTACCGTTACTCTTTGTATTATTTCGTTCTCATAAAATACTTCTACATCACAATCTATGCCATTTATTTCTAAATATTCCTCAACGCCACCTTCAATTACAGATATTTTTTCATTATCACGTGATTCTATATAGTTTTCGTCTAGGTTAAATCCGTCAAATGTAAACTCTTTTCCTGATAAACCACCTATTGCACCTATGATTGGCGATAGGATTATCATGGCTACTACTATTGAAATCACAAACCGAGAATATTTTTTTAGATCTCCGTTTGGGATTATCATTTCTAACAAAAGACTTGCTACGAACCCACCAAGTAGGCTCATTATTATGCCATTCATCATTACTCTATACCCCCATATTAGCGGTGGCGATTAGTGCTAATACCGATATTAAATACATAAATGTGACCGCAAGGAGCGACACTCCTATTAACGAGATATGACTGCTAACACTTACGAAAAAGTTGGATACTTCAGGGTCGCAAAAACCATCGGAAATTCCTGCTACTAATTTTAGCATTAGCGAGAAACCGAAAACTGTTATTATTGGGGACAGCACCGTCATCATAAATAGAATCATGGCAACAATTCCTACGCTGTTTTTTATCATTACACTTGACATTATCACAACGTCAAGCCCGTCTCTTATATACCCTCCAATTACTGGTACGCTGTGTCCTACTGCGTATTTTGCTGTTCTGTAAAGTACGCTGTCATATGTTCCTGATGCCACTCCTGAAATTGCTAGTGTTGCTGTGAATACTGTTAATGTTATTCCGATTATGTAGATTGATGAGCTTTTTAGAAAGTCACTCATTTTCTTCATTTTCATTTGTGGCGACACCGCTGACATTAAACTTATAACAAGGGAAAATATGAATATTGGGAAAACTGCTTTAACTATTACATCAGATATTATTACCGACAAAAAGTATAGTATCGGTTGAAATGCTACCACAGATGTTTTGCCACCACTTGCGAACATTAATGTTAAGAGTATTGGAAATGCCGTAAACATTTGATTTTTTAGGCTTATCATAACTGTTTTTGCTTCCACAATTAAGTTGATTACACTTCCCATTACAACTAGCATTATAGACAACATCAGACACATATTTAGTATCCCTTGTATCTCTTCCGACAAAAAACCATTCTTCATATGCGTTAGTACTCCAAAGAGCAAGGTCATTCCTATTAATACTGAAAAAAGTGGTATCAAATCAGTTAAACTTTTGAAAACTATTTGAATTACGCTTGTGAAAATGCTTTCTCCGTCTACTGGCTTTCCCTGCAAAAGATCCGATACCTTGTCCTTGAAACTCTCATCTCCAAATGTGGTTTCTTCACCTAAAAAGTCTTCAAATGGTGTTAAATCTATATTGTCTAACTGGTCGGTAAAACTATCATTTGCTCTGCCTTCATCACTATATACAACTAACTTTGGTGCACAACACATGATCATCAGAATCACAACTGTGAAACATAACACTATGCCGAGAACTAGTTTAGTTATAGCGGTTTTTCTTGATACTGCAACCACAGGTTCAGGTTTTCTTGGTAGCATAATTGCCATTGCTTTGTTCTTATATAATTTTTTCATAATAGCACCGTTATCATCTTTATAAATTCTTTTAACATTGGAAGAGTCATGAGAAATATCGACATTTTCCCAAATAATCGCACCTTATCACCGATGGATTTTTCTCCTGCATCTGTTGTTATACTTGCTGAAAACTCTGTTAAATACGCTAAGCCGATTACCTTGATACATGAAGTGAAAAGTCCAGTAGGAATTTCCGTCATTGCAAATACTGACTTGATTTCCTCAACCACTCCAAAGGTTAAATCTACTATTGCCAAAAGCAAAACTATGCTCACCGCAATCAACGTATACACTGCGTATTCCTTAGAAAAGGATTTCATCACTAGCACCAGCAACGACATCGCCGTGGCTAGCGCTATGAATTGAAACAGCGTCATAACATCAATAGTGCTTTTATGGTTTCAAATAATTGGACTATCAAATCTACTACCATTAGCAACACGATTACTACTCCTGCTAGCGACACTAGATTGCCTATATCGTCCCTGTCCGCTCGCTTTAACACACTCACTAGCACTGCCACAATAATTCCTATTGCTGCAATTTTAAATATTATATCAATTTCCATATCACATCAATATTAGCACTACGCTAACCCCCATTGCTAAACCTAACTTTACATAAAGCGGTATTTTTTGCGTTTTTTCTCTCTCTGCTACTTCAAGAAGCTTACTGCAATATTCCTCCATGTCCGTTATGCGTCCCTCTTCCATATAACTATCATATCGTCCTAAATTAGAAAAAAATTGAAACAGTACTTCCTTCTCGTTTTCTTTTAAATATTCTATCTCATATATGCTATTTGGTGATTGAAATATTCTGTATGGTATCGAATCTTCCGCCAAGGCTAGTTTTGATATTGGGTCTTTGATTACACGTATATTTCGCTTTAATTCAGTAAGAAAACCTTGTAAATTAAAGAAAAACTTTGCTCTTAAAACGTACTTTTGACTAAATATTTTTGACATATATGTTGTGACTAACACAATTAATATTGCAAGGGTATATCTCATATTCGCTCCCCCTTATTATCATAGATTGCAAAAACATCACCTCGTCCTCTAGTTTTTTCTAGCACAACAAACCTATCAAACACCCCTTCAACAAAAATTTTGCTGTTTAATATTGACTGAATGTTGTCACCATGATAAGTAGAAATCACGCTGATCCCTGCTAGTTTACAACGGTACATTTCTTTCATCTCATTATATGTATATAGCTCATCGCATATAATTATGTCTGGATTAAGACCACGAATTGCAAGCATAATCCCAGTTTCTTTATCTACGCTCTCCAATATATCAGCATATTCACCCAAACTTTTTTGACCTAAATATATCTCCCCACGTTCGTCAATTACTACTATGTTTTTGCCTTTAATAGAGTGTGCAAAATCACGCAATATTGTAGTTTTTCCTGTGGCAGTTTTTCCTATTATTAGGCAAGATAACTCACCGTTCTCTGTTGCTTTTACTATTTTATCAGCAATTCCTAATACTGCTCTTGGTATTCTTATTGCTAGCGATGTGATGTTTTTAAATGAGATTAGCTGTTTATTTTTATATACTCCTTCACCGCAAATTGCTATTTTTGCTCCTTGATAATCTACAAATCCTCTTGCAAATTTATCCTCAAATGCGTAGAAAGAATTTTCCGTAACAGTAGCAATTATTGATGAGATTATTTCGCTTGTTCCTAAAATTTCTTTATTATGAGAATTGAGAGTTTTCATAATAACACCGTAAGATAGAACGATAGGTAGACCTTTTCGCACTCTTACTTCCGTGAGATTTTTTGTGTCAATCTCTATCCCTATTGAGTTTTCCAATAAACTTTTAATCATACTTAAAGTATATTGACAACTTGGACAAATTAGAACTTTATTTTGGTTTTGAGTTTTGTTTTTATGTAATGATTTTTTATTTGGATTTTTGTAGTGGTTTTAATTTTGGGGTCTTTAATAGCTATTATGATGTATGTTTGGCAGCTTGGTTTTTATGTTTCTCACGCGGTCAACTTTTGGGTGGCAAAAGTTGCAAAACCACTGGGAATTTGGGATTCCCCAGACCCCAACCACTTGGGGTGATACCCCAAGACCCCGTAGGGTTTACTTATGGTGAGGTTTTTATTTGGATTTTAAAATTTCAATTTTGGGTTTTGGGTTTTGGGTTTTGGGTTTTGGGTTTTGGGTTTTGGGTTTTGGGTTTACATATATAAAAAAGGCTATACCGATTGGTATAGCCTTTTGGATTTGTTTAACTAAAATATTATTGTAATTATTAATTTATCTTTGTAGTATGTTGCATCGATGGTTCCGTTCATTTGGAGAATTAGAGTTTTTGCTATTGATAGCCCTAGACCGCTTGAGTTGTGGGCTGAGTTTACGGTAAAAAACCTGTCAAAGAGTTTTCCTACCGATACTTCGTCTAGATCTTTTGCAGTGTTTGTAAATGTGATTTTACCATCAGTATTTAGCTCTACAAAAAAGTCGCCATCACTGTATTTAACTGCATTTGAAATTATGTTGGTGAACACTGTAGAAAGCTGTTTTTTGCCTAATATTTTTTGTATTTTCGTATCAGTAATATTCACTTTTGGAGTGATATTCTTTTCTATAAATGCACCATATAATTCCGCTAGGCTTTCTTCTAATACACTATTAACATTAATATTTTCAAAGCAAATTTCTTCCGACACGCTCTCTAGCAAAGTGAACTTAAACAGTTCCGCTGTAAGTTCTTCCATCTTGTTGCATCTAGTTTTTATTATGGTTAAATACTCCGCTAATTTCTCGGATTTTTCTTCTAATTCAATTAGTTCTAGATAGCCTTTCATAGCTGTAAGTGGCGTTCGCAAGTCGTGAGTTATATTAGTAATCCCAGTCATTAACGCGCTATCACCGCTTTGATATTTTAACCGTTCATTTTGCAATTCTACTAATTCGCTATTCAATGTTACTGCAAGTTTTTTTAAATCTTTGTCGCTAGAATTTGTATAGAGTGATTGATTTTCTTTGTTTTCAACACGTTTTACTATTAATTTGTCAAGATCCTTTATAGCTTTTTTCAGTAGAATTAATTTCACCACAACCGCTACTAATAATACTGAAAGAACCAAAACAACTACTTTTAACCACTCCATAAAACTCTCCTTTTCGATTTAATTTACTACTTTATATCTGTCTTTTTAAATATAAATAACCCCACTAAGTTCGTAACGGTTACAACAAGTCCTGAGTATAGCAGCATTATCCAGCTTACTCCATTTACTGTTTCAGAAAGTGGATAGTTTGTAGAAAGTAGATAATTCACTTGTCCTGATGGCATTAATTTAGTGAAGAATCTTGCTAATTCATTCATTTTTGGTGACAACTGCATAAAATTCTCTACCTCTTTTTCAACTAATGCACCATTTCCCCATATGCTTGCAATATAGGTATCTGGTAAATCTAATTTGTATATTAAATTAATTGCTACTCCTGCAGTCAATACAAATATCACGACCGTTGCTATAACGCTGAATGTGCTGTTTTTGATTATCATTGATATAAACGCAATTACTGCTGAATATGATATCACAATTCCATAGGATACTATTATTGTTTTTGCAAAATCTATCGTTTCGCCTTCAGTTCCATACCCTAGCAACAATCCCCCTATTGTGAATGATAATATTAGATAAATTGTGTAATAAAACATGCAAATAAACATAGTTGTAATAAAATTGCTTAGATATATTTGGGTTTTTGTTCTTCCAACAATTACCTTGTTTCGCACCGCTCCACTTTGAAAATCTTCGGTAATAAACAGCGAACAAATTACACCTACGACCAGTGGGAAAAACATTATATATTGTGTTGGCGTGAATGCTATATATAATAAATCTCCAATATCTCGTGGAAATCCGCCTTTTTCAGCAGTGATAAATTCAGTAGTTATATATAAAAAATACACGAAATATATTGCAAATCCTGCATAAAACGTCTTGTTTTTCTTTAACCTATATAAATTTGCAGATAATAATTTATTCATTTTCGCCACCCCCTACTAAGTTAATGTAGAAGCTCTCTAAATCTTCGTCATTTTCCGTAATTTTGACTATGTTACAGCCTAATTTTTGCAGTTTAATAGCAAGGTCAGTTACCATAACATCACCATAAATCTCCGCTTGGGTATCTGTAATTACTTTATATTCAAAATTATCTTTCTCAAGAACTACCGAAAGGCTTTTTATATCAGTTACTTCTAATTTCGTACATTTCCTGCATTTTTCGAATAACTGTTTTGCACTCATTTCCGCTACCATTGAGCCTTTGTTTATGAAACCATAATGTGTTGCAATCTTTGATAATTCACCTAAGATATGACTTGAAATTAAAATAGTAATTCCTCTTTCTTTGTTTAATTTCAATATCAATTCACGTATTTCAACAATTCCTTGTGGGTCTAGTCCATTGATTGGCTCGTCTAGTAAAAGCAAGTCAGGATTTCCAACTAACGCTATTGCGATGCCTAATCTTTGTTTCATTCCAAGTGAAAAATTCTTTGCTTTTTTCTTTCCAGTATTAGACAATCCAACCGTTTTAAGTATTTCATCAATACCATCAAAACTTGGTATTCCAAGTGTTTTATATTGTATTTTGATATTATCTTCAGCTGTCATTCCAAGATAAATCGAAGGGGTTTCAACTACTCCGCTCATTTTCTCTCGTTCAGCTTGTTTCTCTTTACCCCATTTTCCAAACAGGGCATATTCACCTAAATTAGTATCTTGCAATCCGCAAAGTACTCTTATAAGGGTAGTTTTTCCCGCTCCATTTCTTCCAACAAATCCATAAATAGCACCCTTTTCAACTCTCATATTAAGATTTTTCAAAGCGTAAAAATTACGGTATTTTTTCGTTAGACTTTTTGTTTCTAAAACATATTCCATTTTATTCCTCCGTATTTGTTATGCTTATATAATAGTTAAAAACCATTAAAAAACCAGTTAATAAATTAGTAAAGAAAAGGTTAATTTATTTATTGTTTAATTTAAATCCTACGCCCCAAACAGCTTCAATATAATCATGATTTGACTTTTCTTTTAATTTAGTTCTCAAGTGACTGATATGAACTTTTAAAGAATTATCGTATATTTCTATATTTTCAAGACTTAATAAATCAAGTAATTTTGATTTTGTAACTACGATTTTACTGTTTCTCATAAGTATTTCAAGTATAGAAAATTCAGTTTTCGTAAGATGAATTTCCGATTCTTTAACCTTCACTATTTTACCTTCACAATCAATAGAAATATCTTGAAAATATAGGTTGTTTTGTTCCATTTTTGTTGGTTTTATTCGTAATTGCACTGCTACTCTTGCAAGAAGTTCTTTGATTTCAAAAGGTTTTGTCATGTAATCATTTGCCCCTAAAGACAATAAATTCACTTTATCTTCAACTGAGATTTTTGCACTTAAAACTATAACAGGGATATTAACGATTTTCTCCATTACCCTCTCACCCGTTACTCCTGGCAACATTAAATCCAATATTATTAAGTTAGGTTTTTCTTTCTCAACCATTAGCAATGCTTCACTTCCCGAATAGGCTCGCGTCACTAAATACCCTTCTCTCACTAATATTTCTTCAATTAAATTTCCTATATTTTCATCATCGTCTACTACTAAAATTCTGTTTATATTCACGGTTTTCTCCTTAGTTTTCTTTAACATTTACTATCATAGCACGAAAATGAAAAATTAACAATCAAAAAAGAGACATGTAATAAATTACATATCTCTTTAAATTTCAATAAATTAATGAATTAAGCTTTTACTCTTTCCATGTAATCGCCAGTTCTTGTATCAATTCTGATAACGTCACCTTCGTTTACGAACATTGGAACTTGAATAATTGTGCCTGATTCAATAGTTGCATTTTTCATAACATTTGATGCTGTGTTGCCTGCTACTCCTGGATCAGCTTCGATAACTTTCATAGTTACGAAATTTTCTGGCTCACATGAATACGGAGCTCCGTTAAAGAATTTCAAAGTTACGAAATCGTTTTCTTTGATATACTTCAATGCATCGCCAACCATTACACCGTTAAGCTCAACTTGCTCATAAGTTTCAGTTTCCATAAATGTATAGAAATCACCGTCATTGTATAAATACTCGTATTTTCTAGTTTCTATTGATGCTTTTGGATATTTTTCTGATGGGTTGAAAGTTTTCTCCAACAATCCACCATTAATTACGTCTCTGATTTTTGTTCTAACAAATGCTGCACCTTTTCCTGGTTTAACGTGTTGAAACTCAACTACAGTGAAAACTGCGCCATCCATTTCGAATGTTGAACCTTTTCTGAAATCGCCTGCTACTACCATATCAATTCCTCCAATAATAATCTTATATATTAATGTATTTTTATGCCTTAATTATATGTAACTCTTTGCTACACGTTGAAAAATTTCTATACCCGTCCTTAGTTACTGCCACAGTGTCTTCAATCCTAACACCCATAGCTCCAGGCATATATAACCCTGGTTCGATAGTAACTACCATGTTTTCCACTAGTTTTATATCACAGTTTGGTGACAATCTTGGCTCTTCGTGAACCTCAACACCAACTCCATGACCAAGTGAATGGACAAAGTATTGATCAAGCCCTTTCGATTTAAAGAATTCACGGACAATTCCGTCAACCTCTCCGCAAATCATTCCAGGTTTGATATTTGCAAGCCCCAATTCTTGAGCTTCCAGTACTGTATTATAAAGTTTTTCTTGCTCTTGGCTAATTTTTCCAAATGCAATAGTTCTTGTAATATCTGCACAGTATCCGTCCAGTCTTCCGCCGAAATCCATTGTAACTAAGTCACCCTTTTCGATAACTCGGTCTGATGGAACTGCATGACATTTTGAACCGTTTGCTCCTGAAGCTATAATAGTTTCAAAAGCTAATGAGTCTGCACCCATTTTATATATTTGGTAATTAATTTCAGCGCAAAGTTCTTTTTCAGTCATTCCAACTCGTGCTATTTGCAAAGTTTTAAGGAAAGCTTCTGAACTTATTGCCATGATTTTAGCTATTTTTTCAAGTTCTTCTGATGTTTTAACTGAACGAACTGCTTCGAAGTATTTTCCAACAGGAACCAACTCCACTTTCACAAGTTCTTTCAACTCAGTGAAATCTCTCACTGACATTGTATCTTCAAAACCCATTTTCTTTAAATTGTTGGAATCAATTATTTCTTGAGCCTTCACATATCCGTCTCCAGCTTTTGCAATGATTACAGGCTCAACACTTGTGCCTTCAAAAAAACTGTTGCACACTTCCGCATAACGATTATCAGTTATGTAAAAACTTTTGTCTCTGATTATAATCAAGATACCAAAAGTACTGTGGAAACCAGTAAAATAATTTCTAGTTTGCTCAGATGTTACTATGTAAGAATCAACGTTTTCAAATACTAATTTAGAAATATTCATAATTTACTCCTCATTGTTTATATTGTATCATATTTTTCATAATTTTTCAAGAATAATCAAACAAATTTATTCAAATATCCTATTCTACGCTCTACTAATATATGTTTCCAGCACTTTTTTCATGTACAATGCGTCGTCAGCTTGAGTTCCTGCACTTTCGCAAATGATAGTTGGGGTAAAATTTAGTAAATCCAAGGCTTCAGCTAGTGGCTCAAACTCTGGTCCGTAAGTTGTGTCCTCAAAAGTCAGATGTTTCACTTCCCCACCTTTTCCATACATAATTTTTGAAAAATGTATGTGCATATTGCGTCCACGCTCACCAATTTCTTGCAAAATTTCGTCAAGTATATCACGAAAATCACCAACAGATTTAAGTCCGCCGTGGGTTCTTGAATTCACGTGTCCAAAATCTACACATGGCACAAAATGATCCCATGTTTTGCAAATTTGAAGCACTTCAGTAGTATCTCCAATTTGACCAATTTTACCCATAGTCTCTGGACAAAAAGTCATATCTTCATAGCCTCTTTCATGAATTCTCTCAACTAATATTTTCGATTTCTCCACAACTCTTGAAACAGCATCGCCTCTTTTCAACTTACCTTGCGCACCTGAATGAAATATCACTCGATGACCGCCCATAGACCTTGTCATTTCCGCAGTTGATGTTACATAAGTATAGGATTTTTCAAGCATACCGTCGTCAAGATTTGCAAGATTTATATAATATGGTGCATGACCTGATATTAATATATCATGAATTTCCGCTTCGATACGTATTTTTTCAGCGGTTTCGTGCCCCATTCTTATGCCGTTTCCGAAAGAATATTCATAGGCATTCAACCCATTTTCTTTCGCCCATTTTGGCATTTCTACTGTTGACTTATGTCCTTCATCGTGAAATCTTTCGCAGCTTCCAGCATAGCCAATTTTAATATTTTTATCAATACTCATTTTTACAACCTTTCTATTTCTAGCATATCGCAAGCAAGTTGACTTGCTAACTCATCTCTTGAATTAAATTTTACTATATCACGAATTTTAAACATAAACTCAACCATGATAGTTTCTCCATATAAATCAGAAAATTTTCCATCAAGATAAGTTTCTATTTTGTAAGAATAAGAATCAAAAGTTGGTCTTGCACCTGCGTTGATTATAGCTTTATATCGAACTCCATTTAGGTAACCATAACCACAATATACCCCTTCTTTTATTCTTGTTTGTCCTTCTTTTACTGTTATATTCGCTGTAGGAAAACCGATTTTGCTTCCTATGTTATTTCCACGCTCTATTACTCCTGAAATTCTGTATGGTTTTCCAAGGAGTTTATTTAAACGATCTATTTCACCTAATTTCAACAATTCTTTTGCGTGAGATGTAGATGCTTTTTCGCCGTCTTCATTTATTAATGGAACAACAATTACTTCGATATTTTTTGCTTTGAAATACTCAATTAAAAAGTCTATTTTTCCACTTGCAAGTTTCCCAAAAGAGTAATCTTCACCGCAAATAATTCTTGTTATTTCCAAAGAATTATTTAATCCGTCAAGAAATTCATGCTTTGATAAATTACGAAATTCCTCCGAAAATTCAGCATACACTACACCTTGAACCTGTTCTTCACTAAGGCGAGTTTTTCTTTCTTCATATGAATAAATATAGCCGTTTTTCTTAGATAGAATTTCGTCAATATCATTTATAAAAGTAAAAACAAATATATCATCTTTAAAGTTTTTTCCTTGATTGATTAATTGCATATGCCCAACGTGGACGCAATCAAAAAAACCAAGACAAAGAGTGCCTTTTTCTTTACTTTTTTTGTTAAATTTTAGTTCTTTCATCGTTACCTTTATGTTAAGAAATTTACGATTATTTTCACTATTCCCTTAGTAATTGTAGCAAGTCCACAAAACTGTTCAGAAAAATAAAGTCTATAATCTCCGTCAGGCAATTTACTTTCTTGCTTTATGCCATTTGACAGTTCTCTTATTGATTTTTCGCTTGTTAATCTAATTTCAGGTAAGAAACTTAATGCTTCTTCTGGTGAAATTAAGCTATCTCTTCTTGTAATTTCAAGTTCTTCGAAAGTTATACTGTTTTCAATGGTGTATGGACCGCTTGACAATCTAATTAATCCTGCCATAAATCCACATACTCCAAGTTCCGTTGCGATATCTCGAACGATTGATCTGATGTATGTTCCACTTGAACAATGTATATCAAAAACATAGCCTGTTTCACTGTATTGGTCGATGATTTTCATATCAAAAATTGTAACATTAGAGGGTTTTAACTCCACTTCCACGTTTTGTCTCGCTAATTGATATGCTCTTTGACCGTTTACGCATTTTGCTGAATACATTGGCGGTACTTGTTGTATTAAACCAATGAATTTTGGTAAAACAGCTATTATTTCTTCTTTTGTTACTATTCGATCCGATCTATTAAGTACCACACCGTCGCTATCTAGTGTATCAGTTATTGCTGAAAAATCGAAAAACCCACGGTATTTTTTGTCTTTTTTTAAGAAAACATCAAATAGTCGTGTTGCTTTTCCAACAGCAATTGGTAATACTCCAGAGGCTAAAGGGTCAAGTGTGCCCATGTGGCCTACTCGTTTTTCCTTTAGAACTCCACGGATTTTGGCTACGCCGTCCGAGGATGTCATTCCTGTGGGTTTTAATAAATTGATTATTCCGTTGATTTCATTCATAGTTTATATTGTATAGAAAGATGCTTGTCTAATTAGTTTATCTTTTACATCTTCATAATATCCGTTTAATGTACAACCTGCTGCTTGTTTGTGTCCGCCACCGCCGAAATGTTCCGCTACTCTATTCACTTCAATATCGCTAATAGAACGCAATGACACTTTGAAAGTTTTGTCAGCTGACTGCATTACTGCGATTGCAATTTGCACGTTTTCAACTGAAAGCGCAAAGTCAATTAACCCTTCAGAAGCTGATGATCCAACTTCTAATTTCTCAAGCAACTCAAGTGACATATAGAAAAATGCTACTCTTCCGTCTTCAAAAAACTTCAAGTTACTCATAGTATTTCCAAGCAATTTAATCTTATTACCTTCCATTAATTTAAAAATTCTTCTATTTAGCACATTTGGGCAAGCTCCGTAATTACATAGTTTACTTGCATCAGAAAATGCTTTTGCAGTTGCATTTGTATGTGAAAAATTGCCTGTATCAGTCATTAGACCAGCGTAAAGACAGTTTGCCACATCAGGTGTAATTTCGATTTGATTCTCTTCTAAAATATCAAGTACTAGTTGACAAGTACTTGCTGATGATGGATCTACATTAGGAATATCGCAAAAATTAGTTGACGATTGGTGATGGTCGATGCACATTGTTTTGGTACTTCTCCAGTCCATATCAATATTTCCAACACGAGATGGATCACCACAATCTGAGAAAATTACAAAATCGTATTTTTTCTCTACAGTTGTTTTGAATTTGTCAGTTCCATATAAAAAACTCATTTTTCTAGGAATTTCCATATCACAAAGCAAGTCTATCTCTTTTCCTACCATAGAAAAACCGTGGTAAAGTCCAATAGCACTTCCGATTGCGTCGCCGTCAGGTCTTGTGTGAATAACTACTGCGATATTATCGTATTTTGTTGATAGTTCTTTTAAATTAATCTTCATTTTCTTCTTTTTCTTCCTTCGGAATTACTAATTTCTCTAAAATTGTGTTGATTTTTGCACTGTATTCTGATGATCTATCTAAATCGAAAGTCAACGTTGGTACAGTTCTAATTCTCATTTCTTTAGCTAATGCGTGCTTTAAAAAACTTCCCGCTCTGCATATTGCTTTGAATGTATTCATTCTTTTTTCTTCATCTAGTGAAAAAATACTCAAAATTACTTTTGCATATTTTAAATCTTTAGTTACTGTAACTTCAATTACACTTGTCATTTCAGTGCAATTTTGGTCTTTAATTTTCTTTATGTTAGCATAGATGATCTTTGCCATCTCTGAACCAACCATATCTGATCTGCTCATAAATCTCCTTAATTCTTCCGTTATTTATATTAAGTGCAAGCATAAAAATGCTCGCACTTATTAGTTTTGTTATAAAATTAATCTCTTTTTATTTCTTCAATAAGTGAACATTCGATTATATCACCAACTTTCATGTCGTTGAAATTCAAGATTCCTACACCACACTCATAGCCATGATTAACTTCTTTAACGTCATCTTTGAATCTCTTCAATGAACACATTTCACCTTCATGAATTACAATTCCTTCACGCATTAATCTGATTGTAGAATTTCTCAAAATCTTACCGTCAGTTACATAACAACCCGCAATTGTGCCAGATCCTGTAATCTTAAATACATCACGAATTTCAATATTACCAAGATGTGTTTCTTTGAATATTGGAGCAAGCATGCCTTTCAAGGCTTTTTCGATATCCTCGATTGCTTCGTAAATAATTCTGTATGGTTTGATTTCTACTTTTTCTTTCTCAGCGTAATTCTTAGTTTTTGCGTCAGGTCTTACGTTAAATGCAATGATGATTGCACCCGCAGTTGAGGCTAACATTACGTCAGATTCATTGATTGCACCAACGCCACTGTGAATAATTTTTACAATAACTTCTTCGTTTGACAACTTAGATAGAGATTGTTTAACTGCTTCAACTGAACCTTGTACGTCAGCTTTTACAATCAAATTCAATACTTTCAATTGACCTTCTGATACTTTTATAAATAAATCTTCCAAAGAAACTGACTCAGATGATTGAACCATTGACTCACGGCTCTTCTTCATTCTTTCTTCCAAGACAGCACGTGACATTTTGTCATTTTCTACTGCCATGATTCTTTCGCCAGCTTCTGGAACGTCTGAAAGTCCAAGAATTGATACTGCTTGTGATGGGCCAGCTTCAGTGATTCTCACACCTTTATCGTCCATCATTGCACGAATTCTTCCTGATGTGAAACCAGAAATTACTGTATCACCAATTTTCAAAGTACCTGTTTGAATAAGCATTGTTGCTACTGGACCTTTTCCTTTGTCAAGTTTTGCTTCAACAATTATTCCAGATGCTTTTCTATTTGGATTAGCTTTCAACTCTTTAACTTCAGCAAGCAATAGGATAGATTCAAGCAAGGCTGTAATACCCTCTTTTGTTGTAGCTGAAACTGGAGCTACAATAGTTGTTCCACCCCATTCTTCACCTAGAACTTCATGCTCAGTAAGTTGTTGCATGATTCTGTCTTTGTTTGCATTTGGTTTATCAATCTTATTAACAGCTACGATCATTTCAACTTCCGCTGCTTTGATGTGGTTGATTGCTTCTATAGTTTGTGGCATTACTCCGTCATCTGCTGCTACTACCAAGATGGCAATATCAGTGATTTGAGCACCACGTTTTCTCATTGATGTGAAGGCAGCATGGCCTGGTGTATCAATAAATGTAATTTTCTTTCCGTTGATTTCAACTGAATACGCTCCGATATGTTGCGTGATTCCGCCTGCTTCGCCAGTTGTTACGTTAGCGTTTCTGATAGCATCAAGAAGTGAAGTTTTACCGTGATCTACGTGGCCCATAACAGTTACTACTGGTGGACGTTCTTGTAAATTAGCCTCGTCTTCTTCAACATCTTTAAACAATACATCTTCTGCTGTTTCAGCTGGTTTGTATTCTAAAGTGATGTTGTACATCAATGCAACGTATTCCGCTGTTGCGAAATCAATTGAATCGTTGATTGTTTTCATGATACCTTCAGCAAACAATTTTTTAACGATTTCAGCTGCACCAATACCAATTTTCTCAGAAAGCATTTTGATTTGGATTATATCAGTAGTTAAAACTGCGTGCTCAATTTTGATAAATGCTGGTTTTAACATCTCAACTTTGTTCTTTCTTGAACGCATTTTAACTACGCCATTCTCGTCAGCGCCATTACTATCAACAATGAAACCTTTTCTAATCAAAGTACGTTTGTTCATACCTTTCTTATCTTGGTCATTGCCTTTAGTTTTGTTTTTATTACCAAACTGTTTAGCTGGTTGTGAAGGAGGTGTAAATCCTGGAACTCCAGGTTTTGCACCCATAGGTTTTCTCATTGGAGGACGTTGAGCAGTATCTTTATCCTTGTCGAATCCGCCACCTTGATACCCACCGCCTGCTGGACGTTGTCCGTATGGAGGACGTTGTGAGTTACCTTGATAATTTGGAGAATTACCTTGGTAATTGTTTGTTCTTGGTGGATATGGTTTGCCGTCTTTGTCTAATCTTGGAGGGCGATTGTTGTTGTATCCGCCTTGTCCTTGAGGTCTATTGTTATTGTAAGGTCTTTGACCACCTGTGTTTTCACGTGGGTTTTCGCTGTAGTATTTTTTCAAACGATTTTCGATTGCTTGGGCTTTAGCTACTGCGCGTGCAATTGCTGCTGCTTCTCTTTCTTCTTTCGTCAATACTGGAGCTTCTTCACCGTTTACTGTTGGAGTTGCTGTAGCTGATTGAACAGGTTCAGCAGTTTTTGCAACAGCTTTTTCAGTAGAAGTTTCAACTGCTACTTTAGCAACTGGTGCTGAAGTAACTGGTGCTTTCGCTACTGCTTCTACAACCGGAGTTGTTTCAACTGGTTGACTTTTTGAAACAGAAGTAGTGTTTTCTACTTTCGCAGTTTTAACTGTTGGCGCTTCTGTATTAGCATTATTTTCAGATTGAACCGGAGCATTCGCTGCTGCGCTTTGCAATTCTGCATCACGTATGCTTTTAGCGTTTGACACAAGTTTCCCTGCGTTGGCTCTTAGATCCTTAACTGTTTTAGAGATGTTTTGCAATTCGCCCGACTGCATTATTTTTGTCAACTCCATTATATCATTAATTGCTACTTTTTTCTTTGTAGTTTCACTCATATATTTTTACTCACCTCTAAAAATTATTTCATATGTTTCGTCCAAGCTAGACATTACAGCTTGACTCAGTTTGTCATCAGTTAACGCAAACATTTTGCAGTTCGTCTTGTTAACCAAGTCATCAACTAGTGTGACTTTAGACAGCACCAATGGTGCGTTATATTTTCTTGCTATTTTGGTTGCTTCTTTTCGCGCGTTTTGCGATCCCGTGTGGCAAAGGAATACTACATATATCCTTTTACAAAAGCTAATTGCATTTGTTCCCGCTACAAGTTTTCTCGCTCGAATAGAAAATCCAATGAAGGTTTCTATTTTATTATTTTGCAAGATAATCTCCCTTTAGTTTTTCATATATTTCCTTATCAATATCTGTGCTGAAAGCTCGATTTAAACCTCTTGTTTTCACACATTTTTCGATACATTCTATATTATCACAAATGTAAGCACCACGCCCTGCCGCTTTTCCAGTTCGGTCAATGAAAATCTCTTTATCAGCATTTTTCACAATTCTGATTAGCGAATTTTTCTCAACTTCTCCTCGGCACGCAATGCACATTCTCATAGGTACTTTGCCCATAATTCTACCGACCTATATTATGCTTCAATAGCATCAACACTATCGTCAACAGTTGTTTCAACAACCTCTTCAACAGTATCTTCAATTGCTTCAACTGTTGCTACTTCTTCAGTAGTTTCAGTAGCCATAGTTTCAGTTGTTTCTATATCATCTACATTTTCAGTAGTTACAGTTTCAACAGTATTTTCAGTAGCTACAGTATCAGTAGTTACTTCAGTCACAGAGCCTTCTTCGACTATCCCTGCTGCTAAATCTTCAGCTGCAAGTTCAGCAAGAGCTTCCGCTACTAGTGCTTCTTCAGTTTCTTTAGCAAATGTTGTTTGTGACTTAACGTCGATTTTCCAGCCAGTTAATCTAGCTGCAAGTCTTGCGTTTTGTCCTTCACGACCGATAGCAAGTGACAATTTATCATCAGCTACTACTACTTTTGCTTTTTTATCTTCTTCAGTGCCTTCAACATACTTAACTTCAGCTGGTGACAATGCACGGGCAATGAATTCAAGTGGATCTTCGCTCCAAGGAATGATGTCGATTTTTTCTCCGTCAAGTTCAGCTACGATTGCGTTTACACGCACTCCTTTTGAACCTACGCAAGCACCAACTGGATCAATGTTTGGATCCTCAGTGTGAATTGCAATTTTCGTTCTTTGTCCAGCTTCTCTAGCTATTGCCATGATTGTAACGATACCATCTCTGATTTCTGGAACTTCGTTTTCAAACAATTTTTTAACTAGACCAGTTGAAGTTCTTGAAACTACAACTTGTGGACCCATTGGTGTTGAGCGTACTTTTTTTACATACACTCTAACTTTGTCGTTAATTTGATATTTTTCAGTTTTGATTTGATCTTGTGGAAGTAGTACTCCCTCGATAGGTCCTTTTCCAAGATCAATATAGTAAGCTTGACCGTCAGTCCTTCTTATTATACCTGTTAAAATTTCATTTTCTTTTTCGCTAAATTCGCTCATTGTTGACTCACGTTCAATTTCACGAAGTTTTTGCATAATAATTTGTTTAGCTGTTTGGGCTGCTATTCTTCCAAAATCTTTTGGAATGATTTTTTCAATTATTACATCTCCAACTTTAGTTGACGCTTTAATTAATTGTGCATCTTCAAGCAAAATTTCGTTTTCATTATCAGAAATTTCATCAACTACTACTTTAGTTGCCAATACTTCAATCATACCTTTCTCAGGATTTAACTTTACGTCAATTCTTGCGCTTGTTCCAGTATGTTTTTTATATGCAATGATAAGTGCAGTTTCAAGGGCT
Source organism: uncultured Clostridia bacterium (assembly GCA_947039455.1). Classification (GTDB taxonomy): domain Bacteria; phylum Bacillota; class Clostridia; order Christensenellales; family CAMQZB01; genus CAMQZB01. The sequence continues at coordinate 15,109 of CAMQZB010000002.1, read as the reverse complement.
TCCATAAAAGCTTGTTTGCTTACTCCCTTTTCAGCTTCAAGCTGGTCAAGAGCGGCAAAGAAATCTTTGTTAATCATAATAATATATCCTCCTAGTTAAACACTATTTTTTAAAATTTATTGCCATAGATACCTTAGCAATTTTAGTCATTTCTATAATCATATTTTCTTCTTTGAAAATAATTGTAACATTTTCACTGTCAGCTGAAACTAGCTCGCCAGAGTAAATTTTTGTACCGTTCAAATTTGCGTACAATCTCAATTCCACTTCTTTTCCGATATTTCTATCAAAATCAGCTTGCTTTTTAAAAGCTCTGTCAAGACCTGGTGATGAAACGTTCATGTTGTACGGCTCTTCTCCAGTTGGGTTTATTTCATCAACAATAGGATCAAGTGCATGATGTACTTCTTCAAGTAAATTCAAATCCACCCCTTCTTTCTTGTAGATGTAAATCCAAAGTGTTGGAATTTCATCAATTTTGGCTTTAGTAAATTCAACATCAACTAACTCAACCCCAAGCTCAATAAGCTTAGGTAAAATTGCTTCTTCAATGGTTTCGCATATTTTCGACATATTTACCTCAATTTATAATTTTTTCATTGAAAAAGCGAGCTTTTGACAGCTCGCTTCTAATCTTCAGTATTCTTCCTTACTATAATAACATATTAAATTCAAAATAGCAAGAGAAAAACAAGCTAAATTAAATAATCATTTCTTCAATTTCACTTAGCATTCTTATAAGAAGTTGCCCTGTTGCTATGGCGTCTTCGTATGCTCTATGGGCTTTTTCGTTTACTATTCCAAAATGTTGGCATAGCGTTCCGAGTTTGTTGTTGCTAGTGCCTTTTACATATCTTATTGCAAGTTCTAGTGTGTCGATTTGCTTATTGAAAAAATCAAAACCAACCTTTTTTGCGTTCTCTCTGATAAATGGAATATCGAAACCTTTACTATTATGTCCACACAAAATTGAACCGTAACTGAACTTGTAAAAATCCACTATTACTTTGTCAATTTTTGGGCTGTTACGCACCGCTTCATTTGTAATTCCGTGAATTGACATGTTCCGTTGGTCCATCATTACTTCAGGATTTACTAGGCTAGAAAATTTGTCTGTGATTACTCCATCAACAATTTTTACTGCTCCAAGCTCCACTATTCGGTTATGTATTGGGCTAAGTCCTGTTGTTTCTATATCAAATACCACAATAGTTTTTCCCATAAGTTTAGTTACGTCATCAACTTTTGCAGACTCTAATATATTATCTTGCTTGTACACTACCACTGGTTCTGGTTTTACTGTATCATAATATAACGGCTCGTCTTTTAATAATTTATTAGGTGGGCCGTCGGTTGTTAGGATATGACAGAACGTAATTGTTCGTGCCATTACCATGAATTCACCCATGCGACCTGCTTTAATTTGTCCCGCAACAACAACCTGCATTCCTTCAATCATTTCCATTTTTTTATTCATTGCAAGTGACGGAAATGCCATGCAACCAACTTTTCCTGACATATCAGTTAGATCAAAAGTATAGTATTTCCAATTTATTTTACGTTTTCCAATTTGCTTTGGATTTTTTTTAGTTTTTTCTTCAAGATTAGTAACAATTCCGCAAACTATTCCCCTGTCATACTCACCGTCAATATCGCAAATAAACGCTGGAGTATCCCCTTCAGGTTTACCCATAAATGGTTCTAGTTTATCTACTTTCACAGCGCGAGATGCCTTGTGCACTGTTTCAGCTTTCACTTCTTCAACCTCTCGGTCAACAAAAGTAGTAACTTTAAAATCCATAATAAATGAACGGTACAAATACATTTCAAGTGGCTCAACAACCCCAACATTTATATATCCACAAAAGTTCACATCGCCTAAAAAGGTAACTATACACTCTTTTCCATTTTGCTCAATCTTAAAGTCTTTAGCGGATATTTTATTACGCAAAAAACCGTTATCTTCTTGAAAATATTTCAGTATTTTTATACTCAAAAAATCTTCATCAAAGTGATTTTTAATACACTTAACTTTCACTTCGGTTTTAGTTAAATCTTCTAAAAACTTAATCAACTCCACATCGCTTTCAAGTTTTTCTTGAACCAGTATCTCTAAATCTACAATTCCAGTACTTTTAGAGAATGAACAGGAATGGACTCTAACGTCTTTTAGTTCAGCGAAACGCCCTATTAGTAAGCTTTCAAGCTCTGGTTTACTCCATAATTTTTTCATTAATTAACCTCAAAAACTCTTCTTTATAATTATCACTTGTTACAGTTTTCAGCACTTTTCCTTGTTGGAATATTACGAAATTATTATCGCCACCACCAGCAATGCCAATGTCAGCATCCTTTCCTTCACCAATTCCGTTCACCACGCAACCCATAACTGCTATATGCAAATTTTGTTTAATATCAAAAGTCATTTCTTCAATTTCTTTAGCAAAAGTGAATAAATCGTAATTACATCTGCTACAAGTAGGACAAGAAACAACCGTTGCACCCTGAAGTAAATTTAAACTTTTCAACAATCTACGGCTTGCAAATACTTCCTCTATCGGCTCAGCGGACAAAGAAATTCTAATTGTATCACCAATGTCTTCAAGTAACAAAGCACCAATTCCAACAGCGTTTTTGATAACACCAGTTTCTTTAGTTCCCGCTTCCGTTACTCCAATATGCAAAGGATAATCAGTAGATTTATGCAATATTTTGCAAGCTTCCACCATAGTTTTTACACTTGACGCTTTAACTGATAACACAATATCAAAAAAGTCAAAACTTTCTAAAAGTTCAGCACACTTTATACAAGACTTTGCTAAACCTAATGCTGTTCTTCCATATTTCGCTTCTACTTCACTATCTAGCGATCCCATGTTTACACCAACACGAATTGGAATACAATACTCTTTGGCTTTTTTGCATATCAATTCAACCTTGCTGTTATCACCAATATTAGATGGATTAATACGGATTTTACTAGCGCCAGCTTCAATTGATGCTATGGCCATTTTGTAGTCAAACTGAATGTCCGCAACAATTGGAAGTACTGATTTCTCGCAGATTTTTCGCAAGGCAACTACTTCATCATCGTTACTCACAGCAACTCTAACTATGTGGCAACCAGCATTTTTTAATGCAATGATATCAGCTAAGTTTTCTTCAACTAAAGTTGTTTTTTTTGACAACATAGTTTGAATTGTCACTTTACCGTTTCCTATTTCAATATCTTTTACTTTAATAATTTTTTTCATACTCATATTATACTATTATACCTCATTTTTTTCAAGTGTTTTTGTTATTTATTTTCAATATAAAATAGATAACAAAATGCATTTTATATTAACACTTATATATATTGCGATTTTTTCACTATATTTTCAATGAAAAACTACTACTCAAAAATTCTAAAAGAACTATCAAAATTATATTTTGATAGTTCTTTTTTTTCATATTATTTATAAATTCTCATTATGAAATACCTTAACAGAATTTAAATCCACTTTATTACATCAACAAATATTGCAAATGCAAACAAGAATATCAATCCTACAAAGTGAATCATTGTTTCAACATTTCTGTTGATTGGTTTGCCACGTACCCATTCGATTGATGTGAATACGATTTTTGATCCGTCTAATGCTGGAAGTGGCAATAGGTTGAACACTGCTAGATTTATACCGATCATTGCGATGATTTCTATTAATGCACGAAGTCCGTTTGCTGCAAATTCCGCTGTCATTGTAATAGTTGTTATCGGTCCACCAAGTTGAGATAATGGAATCTGTCCTGTAATTAATTGACCAAATGCGCCAAGAACTGCCCCTGCCATTGAGAAACAGTAAACAAATCCACGCACAATTGCTTCAAAAAATCCAAACCTAACAAGTTCCGAACTTTGCAAAATTCCCATGCCGTATAGCTTTACTTCTACTTTTTCGCCATTTGCATCAACTCCAGAAGTTACATAATTGCGAAGTTTAACTGTTACTTCTTCACGTTCGCCGTTTCTTAATACTTCAACAAGTACAGTTGATTCATTGTTCTCTTTCGCTTTTGCAAGCTCAACAGAAATTTCGTCACCAAGATAAATTTCAGTACCATTTATTGACATCATAACGTCACCTTCTTGCAACATATACTCAGCCGAAATTACTTCGTCGTCAGCTTGTGGCAAAACTGTGTGTACATTCATCATATATTGTCCGCCAATTGCGAAAGTTAGAATTACGATTAAAATAGTCACCACAATATTCATAAATGCACCTGCGGCAAGGACTATTATTCTTTTCCATGGCTTTTGTCTATCAAACGCTTCATCAGATGGAGAGTCTTCATCTTCACCTTCAAAGGCACAGTAGCCACCAAGTGGGATTACGCGTAATGAAAAATATTCGCCACTTTTTACTTTCTTTTTGAATATTGCAGGTCCAAATCCAACTGAAAACTCGTTGATTTTAAACCCTAGTTTCTTACCTGCGATGTAATGTCCGAATTCGTGAACTGTTACCATAAACATCAAAACTAAAATCGCTATTACTATGTTCCACACAGAACTAAATATACTTGTTATACTTAATAAATTATTCAAATCATCTCTCCGTTTTTACTATATTGTTTCCGCAATTCGTTTTGTTTTATTGCTAATATAAATTATATTTTCTATTGTCATATCTAATTTTTCAACTTCCATAGCAAGAATTTTTTCTACTTTACTATATATATCTAAATACCCAATTTTTTCATTTATAAACCTATCAACTAACATTTCATTTGCGGAATTCATGATTGTAGGGTAAAAATCGCCTAATTTACACACTTCTTTTGATAAATTTATTGCTGGAAATTTTTCGCTGTCTATAGCTTCAAAGTGCAAAGTTGAAAGTTTTGCAAAATCCAATGATGGCACGTTTGACTCAATTCTGCTTGGATAAGTCAAGGCAAGTTGAATAGGAATTTCCATTGACGGATAGGACATTTGCGCAATAACAGTACTGTCCGCAAACTCAACCATTGAATGTATAATGCTTTCTCTATGAACCACCACTTCAATGTTATCAACTGACATATCAAAAAGCCATTTTGCTTCTATAATTTCTAGTCCTTTATTAAACATTGTGGCTGAATCTACTGTTATTTTTCGTCCCATAGTCCAGTTTGGGTGCTTTAGTGTTTGAGCTAGAGTTACGTGTTTTAAATCTTCTTTTTTGTAGTTCAAAAATGGTCCACCAGAAGCTGTTAACAACAATTTCTTAATGTCTTTTTTCTCACCACTGTGACTACTTTGCCATATAGCACTGTGTTCGCTGTCAACAGGAATCAATGTCGCTCCGTACTTCTTCACCATTGGCATAACTATTTCACCAGCTGCAACTAAGCACTCTTTATTAGCTATTGCAATAGTTTTTTTAGCTTTTATTGCATTAATTAGATATGGCAATGTATCTATGCCAGAAGATGCAACAACAATTACGTCAGCTTCCGCTAGTTTCGCTAATTCATAACATTCCTCACCGTAAACTAAGCTTTTTTCATTGTTACTACTGCTTATATTTTTATCAGAAGTTGTATTTTCGGCGTTTTGATTGCTATTTAAATTACTCTTATTAATAGAAAAAAGTCCGCAATGTTTTACATGGAACTTCCTCTTTTGTTCAAGCAACAGTTCTTTATTAGAATTTGCAACTAACGCTAAAACCTCAAACTTATCTTTGTGTTTTTCGGCAATGTTCAGCGCTTGCGTTCCTATTGAACCAGTACTTCCTATTATTACTATTTTTTTCATTTATTAATACACCATTAATTTTTATAATCTAAATTACAGTTACCATAAAATATAGATATGTTCCAAAGACCACAAATAGAACTCCATCAAATCTGTCTAGAACTCCACCGTGTCCTGGTAGGAAATGTCCCATATCTTTTACTCCAAGACTTCTTTTCATTGAGCTTTCAACTAAATCGCCTACTTCCGTTAGGATTGAACCAATTACTCCATATAAAATGAAGAACAATATTCCGCCTAAGGCTGTTACGTCAATTTTCAGTGCGTATTTTGTGATTATGTAAACTACTACTGAACCTAAAATTCCACCAATAATTCCTCCGATTGCTCCTGAGATTGTTTTGTTTGGTGATACTGTTGGACATAATTTTTTACCTTTTACTGTTGATCCAATTAGGAATGCTCCAGTATCGCAAAATGGACCTACTGCGAAAATTAACATTAATGCTACCAATCCCATTTCACCTAAGTAACTGATTGGGAACAAGAATGCGAACATCATAATCGGATATATCGCAACTATTACAGCGCTTGATAGATTCTCTAGTGAGTTTCCTTTGTTAAAGATACTTATAACCGCTACTGTCCAGAAATATATGAAAAATAAAGTATATACTGCATACATTCCGCCTGTGAAATAAAAGGTAGGTAAAAGGGCTCCGATTAGCAATGCTATTGCAATATAATTTACAAAGGTTAATTTATCGCCCAGTGCTTTCATCATTTCCAAAGCACCACCGATTATTAACGCCATCACAACTATATCAAAAACAATCATTGACCATTCACGAAGGAATAATACTGCTATTACTGACACTACAAACAGCGTCCCACTTAATACTCTTTTCATCACATTCACACACCTTATCTTATTATTTTGATTTACCAAAACGTCTTTCTCGTTTAGAAAATTCTTCAATAGCTATATCTAATTGATCTCCGTCAAAGTCTGGCCACAGTACTTCTGTGAAATACAGCTCTGAATAGGCACATTGATACAGCATGAAATTGGAAAATCTATACTCGCCACTTGTTCTTATTACTAAATCAGGATCGGTTAATCCGTCAGTGTAAAGCAAAGTTTTAAAGCTTTCTTCATCTACTTTCATATTGTTTTCAACTGCTAAATTTACCGCTCTCACGATTTCTTGGCGTCCACCGTAATTCAATCCAATGTTTACAGTCAATCTATTAAAATCTTTTGTTTTTTCTACAACATTTAAAATAGGCGCTTGCAGTTTCGTTGGTAATTGCGTTATATCACCCATTATTTTAATTCTAACATGCCTCTCTATTGCAGTTGATAAAAACTTCTTTAAAAAGACTCCTAAAATTTCAAAGAGTGTTGAAACTTCTTTTGAATCTCTTTTCCAGTTTTCAGTTGAAAATGCAAAAAGTGAAAGAGTACCAACTTCAAGTTCGTAACATCTTTGAATTACTTTTTTTACAGCATCTTCACCTTTTTTATGTCCGTAAGTCCTTGGCTTTCCTTTGTTCTTAGCCCAACGACCGTTTCCGTCCATTATAATTGCAATATGATTTATATCAGCCATGTTATTCCTTATTTAGTTACAGGAGTAAATAAGAAATTGCCTGAAACAATCGTTATTTTATCCTGATTTTCTACTATTTTTAAAACTAGCGTTTCGTCGAAATTAGCCATTTTACGGTCATTACATTCAATAACCTCAACAGTTTTTCCCATTTCTTTGTAGTATTCCACCACTTTTGAAACTTTGTTTCCGATGATATAGTCCATTAAACGCTCATTACTTCTTTTTCTTTGATTTTGAAAATTCTGTCGATTTCTTCAGAAGATCTCAACATTACTTTCTCAACTTCTTTCTCATAATTTGCATTCTCATCTTCAGAAATTGTTTTAGCTGTTTTCATTTTCTTTAATTTATCCATAGTATCACGACGAATGTTTCTCACAGCTACTTTAGCTTCTTCACCAAGATTCTTACATTGTTTAACTAGGTCTTTTCTTCTTTCTTCATTAACTTCGGGGAAAACTAATCTAATAACTTTTCCGTCGTTAGTTGGAGTTAAACCAATGTTAGCTTGCAAAATTGCTTTTTCGATTTTTGACAAGATTGATGAATCCCATGGTGAGATTACAAGGCTTCTTGACTCAGGAACTGAGATATTTCCAACTTGGTTGATTGATGACATTGTGCCATAGTAATCAACTTGGATTTTTTCCAAAACTTTTGGATTTGCACGGCCTGTTCTAATATTGTTATATTCTTCTACTAAATTGTTAATCGTTTTTTCCGCTCTTGTGTTTAAATCGTCAAAAACTGACTCTACTTCTTGATTTGAAAATTCCATAATGATTCCTCCGAATTTATATTAATTTCTACGATATCCCTTTTTATATTATTTAGATAATCGTATTCTTTTTTAAACTATTTAATGATTGTTCCAATTTTTTCGCCTTTTACTGCACGTAAAATGCTATCTTTTTCATTTAATGCAAATGCAACAATTGGAATGTTGTTTTCCATACACATTGAAACTGCTGTTGTATCCATAGCTTTTAAGCCATTTTTGATTACGTCCATATATGTTAATTCTTCGAATTTTACAGCGTTTTTGTTTGTGTTTGGATCGCTGTCATAAATGCCGTCTACGTTTTTCGCTAATAGCAATGCGTCTGCTTGAATTTCAGCTGCACGAAGTGATGCTGCGGTGTCAGTTGTGAAATAAGGATTACCAGTTCCACCTGCAAAAATTACTACTCTGCCCTTTTCGAAATGTCGCAATGCACGACGAAGTATGTATGGTTCAGCAAGTCTTGTGATAGTCAATGCTGTTTGTACTCTTGTTGGAATTCCTGCACGCTCAAGTGCGTCTTGCATTGCAAGTGCGTTTATCACTGTTGCTAGCATTCCCATGTGATCAGCGGTTGTTCTGTCCATTTCTGTTCCTTGACGACCACGCCAAAAATTTCCGCCTCCTACAATAATTCCTATTTCAATGCCCATGTCGTGAACCTCTTTAAGTTGTTTTACAACAGCTCCAACAGTTTTATCGTCGATACCGTTTCCGTTAGCACCAGCTAGTGCTTCACCAGATAATTTCAAAACTATTCTTTTATACATAAATTCACTCCTAATTAACGTTTATAATCCCATTTTATTAATTTTACCATATATCTTCAACATTGCAAAATGTTTTCTTATAATATATTAATATTTTTTAGAAAAATGCTATATATAGATAAATTATACCTATATTTTCTATTTTTACACATAAAAAGAGCTGTTTTGAAATTTCTTTCAAAACAGCTCTTATATTATTATTTTTTAATAAAAATTAAAATTAGATTTTCTTTGCAATTTGCTCAGCAACTTCCGCAGCGAAATCGTTTGATTTTTTCTCTAGGCCTTCACCCATTTCGTAACGAACGAATCTTCTGATAACAATCTTTTCACCGATTGAACCAGTAGCTTCTGTCAATAATTGTTGAATAGTTTTTGATGGCTCTTTAACAAATTTTTGATCAAGAAGAACGATTTCTTCGAAGAATTTTGTAATTCTTCCTTCAACCATTTTCTCAATAACAGCAGCTGGTTTAGGTTTAGGATCATTTTGAGCTTGATTAGTTAAGAAATTTTTCTCAGCTTCAACTCTAGTTTGATCTACTTCATCACGAGTTACATATTCAGGTTTGCTAGCAGCGATATGCAAAGCAATATCTCTAACTAATCTTTTGAATTCATCACCACGCGCAACGAAATCAGTTTCACAGTTTACTTCAACTAGAACACCAATTTTTCCACCCATGTGAATATAACTATCAACGATACCTTCTGAAGCTAATTTTCCTGCACGTTTTGCAGCAGTAGCCATTCCTCTTTCACGAAGAATTTCAACAGCTTTTTCCATGTTTCCGTCAGTTTCAGTTAGTGCTTTTTTGCAATCCATCATACCTGCAGCAGTTTTTGCACGCAAGTCCATAACATCTTTACTTGTAAACATATCTATTTCTCCTGTTTTTTTACGATTTTTTAGGCTTAAACTTCTTCAGCTACGTCAGCAGCTTTTGCAGCTTTAGTTGCTTTTGGAGCTTTAGCTACTTTCTCAGCTTTCTCAGCTTTTGGTGCTTTAGCTACTTTCTCAGCTTTTTCAGCTTTTGGTGCTTTAGCTACTTTTTCAACTTTTTCAGCTTTTGGTGCTTTAACAGCTTTTACAGGAGCTTCAACAACAGCTTCAACAACTGGAGTTTCAACTACTACTGGAGCTTCAACAACTGGAGCCTCAACAACAACTGGAGCAACTGGAGCAGCAACTGGTGCAACTACTGGAGCTTTTGGTGCTACTGGAGCTTTAGGAGCTGGAACTTCAGCGATTTGCTCGCCTTGTCTTCCTTCCAAGATAGCGTCAGCAACCATTGTAGCGATTAATTTTACCGCACGGATTGCATCGTCATTACCTGGAATTACGTAATCAATCACGTCAGGATCACAGTTTGTATCTGTAATTGCAATGATTGGAATATTTAAGTTTCTTGCTTCTTGAACAGCGATAGCTTCTTTTTGTGGATCAACGATGAACAATGCGTCTGGCAATGATTTCATTAGTCTAATTCCACCAAGATTAGTGTTCAATTTAGCTCTTTCAGCCATAAGTCCTGACACTTCTTTCTTTGGAAGTAAAGCGAATTCGCCTTTCTCTTCCATTTTGTCAATTTGGTTCAAACGATCTACTCTTGAACGAATTGTTTTGAAGTTAGTCATTGTACCACCAAGCCATCTTGAATTGATGAAGTACATTCCACATCTTTCAGCTTCTTCTTTGATAGCGTCAGATGCTTGTTTTTTTGTTCCAACAAACAATACTTTTTTGTTTGCTGCAGACAACTCTGAAATAAAGTTGTATGCTTTCTCTGCTAGAACAACTGTTTTTTGCAAGTCGATGATATAAATATCATTTCTCGCGGCATAGATGTATTTTTTCATTTTTGGGTTCCAACGTTTAGTTTGGTGACCAAAGTGAACTCCAGCTTCTAATAGCTGTTTCATAGTTAATATTGGCATAACATGTCCTCCTGTTTACCTTCCCTTATAAATGGTTATTTTTTCGCTTTACAATCCCTGATTTTTTCAGTGACAACAGAAGCAAAATTCATAAGGTGCTTTTTTGCTAGTATAGTATACCACAACATATGGTAGTTTGGCAACAATTTATCTTATGTTTTTAATATTTTTTATAGAAGTTTATAATATATTATATTTAGGGGTAAAATAACTATTGACAACACTATGTTATTACCCTATAATTATAACTTAGAACAAATAATTATACATTATATATATTTTTTTATAGATTAGGAGCAAATTTTTATGAAATTACAAATTATTCAACTACTGCCTTATATTATGGCGGGTATTTCTTTTATTTTCGCAGGTGCGTTAATTTATTTCAGATTCCACAAAAGCATTTTCCGTTCTTTTTGCACTAAAGCTATTGCAGGAGTGTGTTTTATTATCACTGCTGTTCTTGCATATTTAGCCAATCCATCAAATCCTGTTTACGCTAGTTTGATTATTATTGGAGGTTTGTTTGGACTACTTGGTGACATTTTCTTAGCCTTAAAGAGCGTTTCTCCTGAGCATTTTAAGAAGCTTGTTGGGGTTGGTATGCTGTTTTTCGCACTTGGTCACGTATTTTATTTCATATCGATTTTAACCTCTACTACTATTTGTATTTATCCATTTATTATAGCTATATTACCACTGACAGCAGCGTATTTCGTTTTGTCTTCAGAGAAATTTTCTAGCATTGGAGTAATTAAATTTCCTTCGCTAATTTACTATTATATTCTTTCCGTGACGCTTATTCAATCAATCTTTGCAGCGGCTACTGGCACTGCAATGTTCGCTACGGTGTTTATGATTGGTACGATATTTTTCTTTATTTCCGATTCGCTTTTATCTTTTATGTATTTTGCAGGTGCGAAACACAAGGCGTTTTCTATTGTTAATTTGTCCACATATTACATCGCTCAAGTACTGATTTCTTTGTCAATAATGTTCATTTAACTTATACATTATATAAGGCGTGTTTTTTCAACTTAATATACAGCAAAAAAATAATCATAATATTTTCGTAATATTATGATTATTTTCTTATTTTGCTCTATTCTCATTTGCTAATTTCTCTATGAAATGATATAATATCCTAACTAGGAATTTTTTTAGAGTTAGGAGTTATGTATGAGTATTAGTATTGTGGCTATAAGCCTTTTGTCAATTATCGCACTTGCGGTTCCAGGGTTTCTTTTAACTAAAAAGAAAATGATTACTTCTGATTCATTGCCTGCTTTTTCAAACTTTCTATTGTTTGTTACTTCACCAGTTTTAACTTTTGTAACATTTCAAGACATAGAATACGATCCGTCACTTATCACTGATTTAGCACACGCTGCTTTGTTGTCATTTGTGATTTTCGGTTTGTTTTCCTTCCTTGCAATCGTTATTGGTAAACCTAAAAAAGCATCATTAGAAACTCGTGTTTCTTCTTTCGCTTCAGTAATGCCAAACTGTACTTTCATGGGTATTCCTTTGCTTCAAGCATTGTTTCCTGGAAATCCTTATCCGATTATTTACTGTGCGGTTATTTCAGCTTTCTTTAACTTCTTCGTTTGGTCAACTGGATCTTACATGTTATCAGGAAACAAGAAATACGCTTCATTGAAAAAGGCTTTATTGAACCCTAACATGCTTGCACTATACATTTCTTTAGCTTTCTACTTCGCAAACATTCGTGTTGCAGATTATATATATCAACTTGACAACGTTATTACACTACTTGGAAACAGCACTACGCCTCTTGCTATGCTTATTCTTGGTATTCGTTTGGCGGACATTTCTTTTAAAGATATCTTCGGGGATAAGCGAGTTTATTTCGTTTCTGTACTTAAACTTGTGGCTATGCCTCTTATAACTTTTGTGGTTCTATTATTATTTAAACCGTTTATGAACCCAATGATTATTACTGTTATGTACATCATTTCAGCAATGCCAGCTGCTACCACTACTGTAGTTTTCGCTGAGAGAATTCTAAAAGACGGAAAATTTGCTGCGGCGTGTTTTGTTAATTCTACCGTGCTTTCTGTTATTACTATCCCACTACTTTTACTTATTGCATAAAATTTACATTAATATAAAAACATTATTACATAATTAGGAGGTCAATTCTATGAGTTGGTTTAGATCACAATTTCTAAAGGTCGTTGAATATAAAAACGACTCAAATAACACTATCGTTTATCGCTACCCTATGGAAGAAAAAGCTGAATTTATGAAAAATTCTAAGGTGGTTGTTCGTGAGGGACAAAACGCTATTTTCGTTCATAAAGGTCAAGTTGCGGATTTGTTTACTGCTGGTACACATAATCTTACTACTGCTAATATCCCTGTTTTAACTACTTTGGCTTCTTGGAAGTACTTCTTTGAAACTCCTATCAAAGCTGAAGTTTACTACATTAATATGACTCAATTTACTGACGAAAAATGGGGTACTACTAACCCTATCATCGTTCGTGACGCTGATTTCGGCATGGTTCGTATTCGTGGTTTCGGTAAATATTCTTTCAGAGTTTCTGATCCTAAATTGTTCCTTAAAGAACTTTTTGGTACTAACGCTAGCTACACTCGTGAAGATATTTCTTCTTATCTTAGAAGTATACTTATTTCAGCTTTGACAGATACTATTGCTGAATCTAAAATTCCTGTTTTAGATTTGGCTGCTAACACTCTTGAATTTAATCTTGCTATTAAAGGCGTAATTGATCATAAATTCCAAGAGATGGGTCTTACTCTTGTGAACTTCTTTATCGAGAACATCTCTGTTCCTAAAGAAGTTGAAGAAGCTATGGACACTCGCTCTTCTATGGGTGTAATGAACGGAAAAATGAACGAGTTTATTCAATATCAAGCTGGTCTTGGTATTCGTGATGCGGCTCAAAACGAAGGTGGCGGTATGGCTGGCGCTGGTGTTGGCCTTGGGGCTGGAATGGGTATGGGACAACTGTTCTCTAACGCTTTCAGCTCTGGTATCGCTCCTGCTCCTACTCATGCAGCTCCTGCTCCTATTGCTACTATTCCTTGCGATAAATGTGGTATTCCAAATGCAGTTGATGTTAAATTCTGTTCTAACTGTGGTGACAGTATGGCAAGAAGCACTAAGGCTTGCCCTACTTGTAAAGCTACATTGGAAGCTGACGACAAATTCTGTGGTCAATGCGGTTTTTCTTTCTCTAAGAAGACTTGCCCTAAATGTAATGCTGAACTTGATAATGATACTAAATTCTGCCCAGATTGTGGTGAGAAAATATAATTATCAGTTTTCATCGCTATTCACTTGATTTATTTTGAATTTTAGCTATAATAAATATTAAGACACAAAATAAGGAGATTTTAATTATGACAATTACGAAAGATATGACTATTATGGAAGCTGTTCAAGCTAACGAAAAAGCTGCTGATGTTCTTATGAGCATTGGAATGCACTGTTTAGGTTGCTCTATGGCTCATGGCGAAACTGTTGAAGAAGCAGCTACTGTTCATGGGGTTAACATTGATAAACTTTTAAACCTTTTAAACGCATAAATTTTACTTTATGTAAATAGAAAAAAACTCTTAAAGGATTTTCCTTTAAGAGTTTTTTTTGTACTTTTATTTATTTGTTATCTTGATACGAAATCATAGGTATCTTCCGTTTGGGAATCTTTTAAATGCCCAAGTGATTTAGCGTATTCCAATTTCTCTTTTGCTTTTACATATCCAATGTCGAACAAGGATTGTATGTCGCTTATAGATATTTTTTCGTCAATTTCAGCAAGAGTTAATATAATATTCAAGTTGTCTTTTGAAAGAATACTCTCTCCTGTTACTTCTTGATTATTAGTATACTCATCAACTGGCTCTGAATGTGCTACAACCGTTTCTTCCGATATGTTTCTTCTAATATTATCAAAAGTACCGTGATTCTTTGATTGTTCAATAGAATTTCTCACAGCTTCATCAGATGTATTTTCCACAAGTGGAATTTCAATTTCTTGATGATCTTCAGCTACTTGTTCAGTTGCTAGTTCGGCTTCTCTTGCTAGTTCGGCTTCTCTTACTAATTCCGCTTCTCTTGCTAGTTCAGCTTCTCTTGCTAGTTCAGCTTCTCTTGCTAGTTCAGCTTCTCTTGCTAGTTCCGCTTCTCTTGCTAGTTCAGCTTCTCTTGCTAGTTCGGCTTCTCTTACTAGTTCAGCTTCTCTTGCTAGTTCAGCTTCTCTTGCTAGTTCGGCTTCTCTTACTAGTTCAG
>CAMQZB010000001.1 GCA_947039455.1 uncultured Clostridia bacterium | reverse complement strand
GAAGCTGAGGCAAAAGCAAAAGCTGAACAAGAAGCAAAAGAAGCAGAAGCGAAAGAAGTACAAGCAAAAGCAGCTGCGGACAAGAAAGCTAAAGAAGCTGAATTAGCAAAAGCTGAATCTGATAAAAAAGCTAAAGAGGCTGAATTAGCAAAAGCAAAAGCTGAGAAAGAAGCAAAAGAAGCTGAATTAGCAAAAGCAAAAGCTGAGAAAGAAGAGAAAGAGGCTGAACAAGCAAGAGCTAAAGCTATGAAAGAAGAAAAAGAAGCTGAAGAAGCTAGAATAAAAGCTGAGCAAGAGGCTAAAGAAGCTGAATTAGCAAAAGCTGAATCTGATAAAAAAGCTATAGAGGCTGAATTGGCAAAAGCTGAATCCGATAAAAAGGCTAAAGAAGCTGAACTAGCTAAATTAGCAATTATTGCAGCTGCTGCAGCTAAAGCAAAAGAAAAACAAGAAAAAATCGATGCGGAAGCAAAAGCGAAAGAAGAACAAGAAAAGCAAGCAAAACTTGAAGAAAGAAGAGCGAAAGCAGCACTAGCAAAACAAGCGAAACTTGAAGCTGAAGCAAAAGCTATTGAAGAGCAAGAAAAATTAGAGAAACAAGCTAAACGTGACGCTAGGAAAAAAGCAAAAGAAGAGAAAGAAGCGTTAATGAAAGCTGAAGCACTTGCCGCAAGCGAAAGTGACGATTATGAAAAAGCTAAAGGCTTAATGCAAGATTACATAAAATCAGCTTTTGATAGCAAAGTTTCAGTAGACGACGCACATAAACTAGTAAGTGATAAAATGGCTAAATCATTTGTTATAGTACGTAAAACTACTCTAGCAATTGAAGGAAAAATTGGTGAAATTAACATTAGTGTAATCAATAATAACTTCAACAGCAATGATGAAGTAACATTAGATTCATTGAAAGCGAAAAAACTTATGCCAAAAAATATCGGAAGAATTAAAGTTCTTGGTGGTGGAAAAATCGACAAACCAATGCACATAGTTGCAGACGAATTCTCATTGAAAGCAATTAAAATGATTATTCTAGTAGGTGGATCAACAACAGTCATCAGAAAATAATTATAAATCATACTAAAGAAACCATTACAGCTTGTTTATGTAAATAAAGCAAGCTGTAATGGTTTTAAATTTATTTTCATATGCATAATATATTATAACAAGCAATAAGGGAGCAAAAAATGGAGATTACAGTAATACACGGTGTAAGACACAAAGGAAGCACATATAATATAACAAAGAAAATAATAGAAAATCTCAGCAACAATGAAACGGTAATAAACGAATTTTTCATGCCAACGGATATGCCACATTATTGTCATGGTTGTCTAAATTGCGTATTAAAAGGTGAAGAAACTTGTGTACATTACACGGAAGTTGCTAAAATAGTATCAGCATTTGACCGAGCTGATATTATAATATTAGACAGCCCAACATATGTTATGGAGATGACAGGACAGTTAAAAGCATTTTGCGACCACCTAGCGTATTTGTATATGCCACATCGCCCAATGGTATCTATGTTCAAAAAAGTAGGAATAGTAGTCTCAACAGCCGCAGGCGCAGGAACAGGACGAGTTACGAAATCACTAGAAAGCCAGTTGCATTTCCTTGGAGTACCAAAAGTAATCCGTTATGGATTGAATGTATATGCATGTAAATATTCAGAAGTATCGGAAGAATTAAAGGTTAAAATAGCTAAAGATAGTGAAGTTATTGCCAAAAAAGCTATAAAAGCATTGAAAAATCCAAAGCCAACAATTAAAATGCGTATTATGTTTAAAGTAATGAAAACTTTACACTGCAAGAAAAAACTATGCGAAATAGATACAGAGTATTGGAAAGAATCGGGACTAATGAAAGGTTCACCATGGAAAAAGAAATAAATTAAATCACAAAGATATATACAAATAAGGCGGTAGAAATACAGCCTTTTTGCATATTCTAAAAAAAGTTCCACATATATTCAATATCAGCATTTCACCAGTATCTATAAACATAAAAATCACAAAAAATTAGTATATTGAATAATTGATTATGACAAATATAGCCAAAATCTTTAAAATAGTAAAAATTTATTTTAAGGCGGTATTTTTTATTCCAGCAAGAATCACGGGAGCAATCTTCAATGATTTAAACAGTAGTGGTGTGTTTGATGTGAGTGAACTGCAATTCAAAACACGTGGGTTGCAATAGAAGAACCTACATTTGTATATTTATATCAATAAGCTGACGGAGCAGGAGTAAACTGTTTCAACATAATAACAATACCAGGTGATTATATTATTTCAAAAACAACAGTAAATTCAGGATTTTGCCAAGCATCATTATTCACATAACCAGTAGGTTCTAAAATATCAACAACAGTGCGAATACAAGTAATCACTGTAACACGAGAACAAATAGACTGTGGTGAAACAATCGTTGCCAATAACTACGGACTGATAATCCGCTAACATTCAACTGTGAAACAATAGTGAACACGGTGCCGTTGCTATTTGGGGAAGTTAATAGTCAGTTAATGTAATTAAACCTAGTAACAGGCGCTACAAACTTAATAACAATGATTTAGGTAAGACCAGTGAATACAATATGTAATCTAATCGGTGATACCGTTAATACTGCAGTAGCATGTGTTTATTCAATGATATATTCAGTAACATCTCCTGTTACTTTACTAAACACCGTACAATTAATAGAAATAAAGGTATGAGAATCAACTCCAAGATATCAATCAATTACCGATACGATCACATCAGTTGCAGTACCTGAAACAGCATTATCTTGCATACTAAGTGCGGAATGACAAAATTCAAAAAGCTGTGAATCTAGGCATTACAACTTCGGAAATTTTAGAAATCAACGAATCATTAATAGATATGGAAAAATCTATTACAGCATTAGAAATACTTTTGAAGAACAGAATTGACATTATAAATTGCCATTTGTGTGGTACTAATTGCTATAAATAACAGATAATATAATTATTATATAGAAAATATGAAGGCTATATTGTCAAAGTGCATAAATACACAAAGACTATAAAGCTTTTTATTAATAATTCATCTGAAACAATACCTAATAAAGTAAGATAATATATAAAAAGAACTAACAATAATTAATTAGTTCTTTTTTTTTGTATATGTAATTATTGATAAATGATGAGCTAAAACTTGATTTGTATCGGCAACAATGATCTATAAATAAGGAGTAAGAAAAGACCGTATTATAGAAGTGGTGTAATGCTCTAACTGTGAGCGTTTAATTTTTACATCGGAAATCAACCACCATTTAATTAGTGCAAGTGTACCACCTGAAAAAAATTCTACAAGAATGTTTACAGGAATAGTAACAGCCCCTTTTATTAAAACTCTTTCCTCTAAAAGCCTTGTGGTGTTTAGTACCATGAAAGAATGCATAGACTCAAAAACAAGCTCATTGTCGGTGTTTTGTAGCTTAATTCGACTGCTGTTATCGTTTTGGTAAAGATAATCGATAGTCAAAGTGCACAAGGCAGTGTAGTAATCAATTATTGATTTTGAGGGTGCTAATGCTCGTGCTTGATCTCCCATAGCACTCATTTTATCATACAACATTTGCATTAGAAGTTGGTATTTGTCCTGAAAATGAGCATAAAAAGTACCACGATTAACTAGAGCATTGGCGCAAATTTCTTGAACCGTGATTTTTTTAAAATGTTTTTCCATAAGTAACTCAATAAAAGCGTCAATAATAGCCTTATTGGTCTTAATAATTCGAATGTCTAAAGTTATATCCGTGCTTGATTGCATTGTATTTCTCCTAAAAACAACATTTGTCATTTGTATGCTTACTGAACATAAGTTGTTATGTGTTGATTTACACCTATTGCGTTTCACATGATAAAATGATATCATATAATTGGATAACTGTCAATGTATAAGTACTATTTATGTCAACAGTTTGTTAATATTTTAACATTTAAAGAATAAACAGTAAAATAAGATAAAGAAGGGTAAATTATGATTGAAAAAAAACCTATAATAATAACAGTAGCAGGAAAAGGTGGTGTTGGAAAAACATCATTATCAGCCGCAATAGTGAAAATTTTAGCTAGCGAGTTTGCTGACAAAAAAATACTAGCAATAGATGCTGATCCAGCTGTAGGATTGTCCACAGCACTAGCGATTAATCCAACAAGCACAATAGACGATATAAGAAAAGCAATTATAGAAAACGTTGAGGACGGCAGACCAAAAGAAGCAATTGAGTATCTTGGTGAAGCTAGATATAAAATTTTTGATGCAATGGTTGAAACTGATGGTTTTGCGTTTATAGCAGTTGGAAGACCTGAAAGTGCGGGGTGTTATTGCAAAATTAATACATATTTAAAAGAAGTAATTTCTCTAGTTTCCAATGAGTTTGATTATGTAATAATTGACGGCGAAGCTGGGATTGAGCAAATTAACAGACGAGTTATGGAAAAAGTAACTCATTTAATTCTAATTTCCGATACTTGCAAAAAAGGCACTGAAGTTATAAAAACAATCAAAAAAGTAGCGGACGACCTTGTTATGTACGAAAAAGTGGGTGCGATTATCAACAGAGTAAGAAATGAAGCACTTTTAAAATTTGTTAATACTGGTGATATCGAAATTATTTCATACATAAAAGAGGACGATAACTTAAATGAATTTGATACTGAAGGAAAGAGTATACTTAATCTTCCTGATGATTCAAACGTAATTGAAGGAGCTAGAACAGCATTGAGAAACATGGGTGTTATTTAGTTTTTATAGAAAATAATACATAAAATTATAAGGAGAATTATGGAGCTATTTGACAGCATAATTAAAAACACATTAGAAACTGTTTCAAAGTATGAAAGTAAAAGTTACAGTTATAGCGAGGATAAAAGTTGGGAAACTGTAGGGCGAAATCAACTTATATTAGCTAAAGAATCAGCATATGAATTGGGTGGAAGTTTCTTGCCATCAGTAAGTTATTCTTGCGTTACTACTAGCGAATCACTTGGATTACAGGACGGAATAACGGTTATTGGAAAGGATTTGCAAGAAATAAAAGAAGATGTTCCCTTTGCAAGACTTGTGTTGCTAGAAACATATGATTTAGGTGATGAGCAAGAATCTTACGACAAAATCAAAAAACTTGAATTAATGAAATACGACTCAATTTTGCTTGACTACATGATGCGTGCATCAACTCTTGATAAAAGAGAGCAAGTGCGAGTAGGCAAAACTGCAGTAAAAAACGGAGTATCCTTTGAAAAAATTGGAAGTGCCTATATTAAAATGTATAAATCAAGTAACTTGGTGAAAAATGCACATATAATATTCATTACCGAAAAAATTCATGAGTTTAAAACCTTTGTTCTTGAAGCTCAAAAAATAAAAGATATCACAAACGCATTGAATACATTAGTTGGCGGATTGAGCATGGATTGTCATTCATGTGGACTAAAGTCAATTTGTGACGAGGTGGAAGGATTAAAAGAATTGCATTTTAAAAGCAAAAATAACTAATATCTACATTTGAATTTATAAAGGGCTATGTAATTAAAATAAATTACATAGCTCTTTTTTATAAAAATTTATAATTAACAGCAGAAAAATATGTAACTTGCAAAATTCAATAAGTATGTTGCGATTGAAATTATTGTGTAAGACCGCAAATAATGATATAATAATATAAGTAGGGAGGGCGATATGAAATTGTTAATTGAAGAATTTGAAGAACTAAATGAAACTGAAGTTACTGTTAGTCATTCGAAAAATATAGATGAAGATACGAAAGATATACTAAAATATCTAAATCAATTTTCCAAAACTATTACTGCTAACAGAGATGGAATAACTTATAAAATTTCACTTAATAGAGTGTTTTATATTGATTGTGTAGATAATAGAACCTATCTATATTTGGAAAATGATGTATACGAAACCAATTTGAAGCTATATCAATTACAAGAGGAACTAAATTATACTCCTTTTATACGTATAGGAAAATCCATAATAGTGAACATAGAATTTTTAGAAAGCGTACGCCCATTATTAAACGGTAAACTTGAATTATTGCTATTAAACAAAGAAAAGTTAGTAGTAAATCGTCGATATGTAAATGACTTTCGTGGAAAGTTCGGTGTGTAGAAGGAGTGAAAAATGTATTTTAATCAAAAAGGCTTTTTGCCATATTTAATAACAGCCTGCGTTTCGTACACATTTTTAACAGTTTCAATGTCAATAATGTGTATTTTGGAACGTGAAATATTTGGCGAAAACAATTTGTCTATGAATTTAACGGAATCAATAACAATTCAACTTTTTATATCCACATTAACCATAGAGATTTTGATGTATATACAAGATAAATTTCTAAATACAGGAATGATAATTAATATGTCAATTCAAATTGCAATAGTGTCAACAACAGTGTATACGCTAGGATATCTATTTAATTGGTTTCCAACGCCATTTGAATTAAAGTATATCGTTTTCGTATTTTGTGAAATTCTACTGGTATATTTCATAACATACGGAATAATGATGTTACAGAACAAACGGATAACGAACAAAATCAACAAGATAATACAAGAAAAAAGGAACAAATCAATATGAATAAAATTATTTCAGTTGAAAATTTAGTAAAAAGTTATGGGGACGTGAGAGCTGTAAAAGGCATTGATTTCTATGTGGAAAAGGGTAATCTATTTGCTTTTCTAGGACCAAACGGTGCTGGAAAATCTACTACTATAGATATTATTTGTACGTTTTTAAAAGCTGATAGCGGAACAGTTATGATAGATGGTCATAAACTTGGAGTAGATGATGTAAAGATTAGAGAAAAAATAGGCGTAGTATTTCAAGACGGTGTTCTTGATAATATTTTAACTGTTGAAGAAAATCTAAAATGCCGTGGATCTCTATATAATTTATCAGGAACAAAGCTGAAAGATGCAGTAAAAAACATAGCTGAACTTACTGGAATTACTGAATATTTAAAAAGAAGATACGGAAAACTTTCAGGCGGACAGCGTAGACGTTGTGACATTGCAAGAGCATTGATTAACCAACCTAAAATACTGTTTTTAGATGAACCAACTACAGGTCTTGACCCGCAAACGAGAAAATATGTGTGGGATATGATAGAGAAAATTAAAAATGAAACCAATATGACAATATTTTTAACAACTCATTACATGGAAGAAGCCAATAATTCTGATTATATGGTTGTTATGGATAACGGGAAAGTGGTGGCAAAAGGCACACCAACAGAAATGAAAGAAAAGTACTCTTCTGATTTATTGACGCTGTATCCAAAAGATGTTGAAACTCTAGAAAAATTATTGAAAAACATGAGTATAGTGTATAAAATTAAGTCAAATTCACTTGAAATTCAAACTAATTCTACAATGATCACATTACCAACTATCAATGCTGTCAAGGAATATATCACAGGTTTTGAAGTAACGAAGGGCACAATGGATAATGTATTTTTAAATATTACGGGTAAGGAGTTAAGAGAATGATAGGTTTTGCAAAAAGAAATTTAAAAGTATATTTTAAAGACAAAACAGCAGTGTTTTTCTCACTATTATCAGTAGTAATTGTAATAGTATTGTATGTGTTGTTTTTAGGTAATTCATGGCTTGGAATGTTTGAAGGGCAAGAAGTAGAAGGTGTTTCAAATCTAATGGATTCATGGATCATAGCGGGATTGTTAACGGTAACAGCAGTGACTACATCTATGGGCGCATTCGGAGCAATGGTAGAGGATGGCGCTAGGAAAATCAACAAAGATTTCGTAGTTTCTCCAATGAAAAGCTATAAAATAATGGGTGGTTATGTGCTAAGTGCTGTTATTGTAGGAATAATTATGAGCCTATTTACACTAGTGTTATCGCAAATTTACGTAGCAGTAAAAGGCGGAGAAATTCTTGGAATATTAGCATTAGTAAAAGTGGTATTGATAATAATACTATCAACCTTCACCATTGTTTCAATGGTGCTGTTTTTAGTATCATTTATAAAAAGTCAAAGTGCATTTGCAGCAGCAAGTACAATATTAGGAACACTAATAGGATTTGTCACAGGAGTATATATGCCCATTGGCGATTTATCGGAATCGGTACAAATAGTAATGAAAGTGTTCCCAATTTCCCATTCGGGAGCATTGTTTAGGCAAGTATTTACAGCGAAGCCTATAGAAGTAACATTCGTAAACGCACCGCAAGAAGTGATTACAGCGTTTCAAGAAAAAATGGGAGTAGTTTACACTCTAGGAGAACACACTATAACAAGTTTTGAAAGTATATTAATACTAATAGCAACAGGAATAATCTTTTTTGGGTTATCAGTATTAGTGTTAAAACGTAAAGCAAAATAACGAAATATAATAATTAAATAAAAAAACAGTCACAATATAATATATTTGCGACTGTTTTTATATCTAAAACTATAAAATAATGTTAGTTAAGCAAGAATATAGCGAAGTTCAACACTCCAGCAAAAATAAGCCAAAGAATGTAAGGGATTTGCAAAAGTCCAGCAAGTTTATTTACTTTATAGAATTCGTAAGCCATGTAAATAACAAAGAAAAGAAGCATACAAAGCCAAACGAAAGCTAGTAAATACAGTTCAAAGTTAAAGAAAATAATAGGCCAAATAGAATTTAGAACAAGTTGAAACAAGTATAATTTCAATGGCAATTTAACATCAATATCTTCAGTATTATAAACAAGCCAAGCGGAAACTATCATAAGAACGTAAAGAATAGGCCAAACAATGCCGAACAACCAAGAAGGTGGTGCGAAGAAAGGTTTTGTGAATTCGCCGTAAATTTCCGTGTTGGAAAAAATACTACCAATGCTAACAATAGCTAAAGTGATTAACGAAATAATAATAAATGAAACAATTTTCTTTTTTGTAGTAGTTTTAATCATAGGGTCCTCCAAAGGATTATATTGCTAATATATGAAATCTTCTGGAAAATATACGAAAAAACACTAAAGAAAAAATTTAATCATACTATGTAGAGTAATGTTTATAAAGAAAAGGAGATTATTATGACAATAGAAAAAACAGTTGAAAATTCCCCTAAAATGTTGCAAAAGAACGTAAATAAATGAAATTCAAAATAATGTAATGTTAAAGAAAACCACAAAATATTGCGGTTTTCTTTATTTACTTTAAAACTATAGTGTGGCAAACAATTAAAAAAACACAAAAATATTGACAAACAAAATCATTTGTGTTATAATTTAAAATAGCTGAGAAATAATAACAAAGGGGTAACCTATGAGCTTAACAAAAAGAAATATAATTATAGTCAGCTGTGTTTTTCTGATTTTATTGACTACCGTAGTAACAGTAATTTACATGAATAGACACGGTAGAGATATTTATATCAAAGGCGATTTTGATTTAGTTAGTAATTCTAAACTATATAATAGTGTTCAAGAAAAATTAGGAGTTGACAATGACGAAATTTATATTGCAAACACAAGCAAATTTAATTATGAAGACGGTGAACTAGAATCATTTTTAGTTGACGTGTTGATTACATATAATAACGATCTAGAGCATTGGCAAATCACCAATGACGAGGTTGGCGTAAAACTTATTATGATAGGAAAGCCAGAAGGTAAGAATGAAAGTGTAGTAAAATTAAAAGATACTCTTGGTGCAATAAAAATAGCAACAAGTTCTATTGAATCAAACCAATATGATGTAAGATTTAGTAACATTAATATTTCTTATGTGGACAGTAAGGTTTCAGAAGGATTTTATCTTAATTATGATGAGTTTGAAAAAATCGAAGATCCTATTAAAGTAGAATCTCACGCAATTCATGTGATAGACCATGAAAACAATGAAATGTCTATCTACTATTATCCAGTTACATAAAACATTAAGCACCTATAAAAGTAAGAAATTACTTCGTTAGGTGTTTTTCAATTTATATGATATAATAGTGGAGAAAAAGTAAAGAGAAATTCAAATTTCTTATAAAAACAACAAAGTAAATAAAGAGAGAGATAGCAAATGAGTAATAATTTTAGCAATTATAAATTGGGTGATGACATATTAAGAGCATTGGAGCTTTTAAATTATAAAAACCCAACAGAAGTACAAAACAGAACAATTCCAGCAATTTTAGAAAAAAATGATGTAATAATCAAATCCCAAACAGGTAGTGGAAAGACTGCATCTTTTGCAATACCAGTGTGTGAATTAATCGATTGGACTGAAAATGAAGTGCAAGCACTAGTGTTAACCCCAACTCGTGAACTAGCGAAACAAGTTAGTGAAGATGTGTTTAATATTGGACGATTCAAAAGAATAAAAACTGTTGAGTTGTTTGGTGGCGAGGCATACGGAAGACAAACCAGAATGCTAAACCAAAAATCCCATATAGCAGTAGGAACTCCAGGACGAGTTTTAGATCATATCAGCAACGGAACATTAAACACTAAGAATATACAAATTCTTGTAATTGATGAAGCTGACGAAATGTTGAACATGGGCTTTATCGAAGAAGTTGAGAAAATTATAAACACAATTTCAAAAAATAGAGTAACGATCTTAGTATCAGCAACAATGGACGCAAAAATTGATGCAATGATCAAAAAACATATGAAAAATCCAGTAAAAGTTGAAGTAACTGAAGAAAGCACTGAAGTAAACGATATTACTTACTTGTTCTATAAAGCGAAAGAGTCAACAAAACTTAACCTTTTAAAAGATATAACAATACTTGAAAATCCTGATAGCTGTATTATTTTTGCTAACACTAAAGCCGCAGTTGATTCCGCTGAAAACTTCCTATTTCAAAACGGATACAACAGTAAGAAATTGCATGGTGGAATGGAGCAACGTGATCGTACTGAAATAATGGAAAAATTCAAACGCAACGAATTTAGGTATCTAGTAGCAACCGATGTTGCTGCAAGAGGAATTGACGTTGATGATATTTCACTAATAATCAACTTTGATATGCCAAAAAAACAAGAGAGTTTTGTTCATAGAACAGGACGTACAGGAAGAAATGGAAAAAGAGGAAAAGCTGTATCTTTAGTTAGTGAAATAGGTCAATATTCGTTTCAATTGCTAAAAGAATCTCTTGGACTTACTCAAAAATTGCTTGATGAACCAACAAGAAGTGAAGTTGAAAAAGCAAAAGCTAGTTTCATGAAAAAAATTCAAATGAAACCTGAATTGAAAGAGAGCAAAGGCACTAAATTGTCTGAAGATATCATGAAAATTCACATAAATGCAGGAAAGAAAACAAAAATGCGTGCAGTGGATATCGTAGGAACACTATGTAGTATCGAAGGTATGACAGCAACGGACATTGGTATTATTACTATATTTGATATTTCTACCTTTGTTGAAATCCTAAACGGAAAAGGCAATTCAGTAATAAAAGCTCTACAAACTAAAAATATAAAAGGCAGACCAAGAGTTGTAAGCCGTGTAGACGAAGAATAAACCAGAATTATAATTTTATAAAGAATAACTAAAAGCAAATAAGTAGTAATTATTACTATTTATTTGCTTTTAGTTATTTATTGTGATATACTAAAAGTAAATAGATATTAGATTAGAAAGGAGAAAATTATGAATAAATATATATGTGAAATTTGTGGTTACGTACATGACGAAAAAGAAAATGGCCTATGGGCTGATTTAGATGGTGAATGGTTATGTCCGCTTTGTGCAATGGGAAAAGAATTTTTTCACCAAGAAGAGGGCGACAAAGTAGTTGAAATTCCTACGGTGAATAATGACAGTAAACATATGTCATCAAACATTAGAGTGCCAATCGAGCTTGACAATCCATCAATTGAAAGAGATGAGAGCAAGTGTATCAAGTGTGGAAAATGCAAAACTGTTTGCGAAAATTACATAAACGTTCATG
This sequence comes from uncultured Clostridia bacterium, assembly GCA_947039455.1. Classification (GTDB taxonomy): domain Bacteria; phylum Bacillota; class Clostridia; order Christensenellales; family CAMQZB01; genus CAMQZB01. Next base: position 395,590 of record CAMQZB010000001.1, on the reverse strand, counting down.
GAACGTATGAATTGAAAGACACAAATGATGTTGCAGTTTGTATTAACTGTGGTCAGTGTGCCAACGTATGTCCAGTTTCGAGTATAACTGAGAAATACGAATATTCTAAAGTAGCTGCTGAAATAAAAAATTCTGATAAAATTGTAATATTCAGCACATCTCCATCAGTTAGAATTGCTCTAGGTGAAGAATTTGGTATGGCAGACGGTAGTTTTGTTGAAGGAAAGACAGTAGCGTTGCTAAGAGAGTTAGGAGCAAGTTATGTGTTAGACACGAATTTTGCAGCTGATTTAACAATAGTAGAAGAAGCTAGTGAACTAGTTCAACGTATAACAAATAATACAAAACCACTTCCACAATTTACAAGCTGTTGTCCATCATGGGTGAAGTATGCAGAAACATATCATACTGATATGTTGCCACATTTATCTACAGCAAAAAGCCCAATAGGAATGCAAGGACCAACAATTAAAACGTATTTTGCTAAAAAAATGAACATTGATCCAAGTAAAATTGTTAATGTTGCAGTAACTCCATGTACAGCAAAGAAATTTGAAATACAAAGAATAGAAATGAATGATTCCGCAAAATATAATGATATAGAAAATTTGCGTGACATGGATTATGTAATTACTACAAGAGAGCTTGCTAAGTGGGCAAAAGAAGAAAATATAGATTTTGCAAATTTAGCTGATTCTAGTTATGATAAATTAATGAGCGAAGCCTCTGGTGCTGGTGTGATTTTCGGTAACTCTGGTGGAGTTATGGAAGCTGCATTGCGTACGGCATATGAATATATTCTTGGCGAAAAAGCTCCTGAATTACTGTATGAATTAAATCCTGTTCGCGGATTGGAAGATATTAAAGAAGCTACATTGAAAATTGGGGAACTAACTGTTAATATTGCGGTGGTTTATGGAACAAAAGCCGCGTCTAAGATGATAGAAATGGTGAAAACAAATAATAAACAATATCATTTTATTGAAGTTATGACTTGCCCAGGTGGTTGTATTGGTGGTGGCGGACAGCCTAAAGGTACAATTGAAAAAGGCGACAAATTACGTCAAAACCGTATTGACGGACTGTATAAACGTGATAAATCTCTAGCAAATAGAACAAGTCACAAAAACCAAGAAATCATAGAATTATACAAAGAATTTTACGGTGCGCCACTTTCAAAAATTGCAGAAGAAATGCTTCATACATCATATCAAGATCGAAGTGGAGATTTAGGATTGGTGAATAAAAAATAATACTAATTAGCATTCTCATAATTTGGAAAAATATATTTACTAAAAATTAGTAAATATTATGGTCAAATGCTTGAATTATTTATTTCTAAATGATATACTAAAGATATTGGGGTTTTATTTAATTCCAATTAATTTAGAAATATAAAGCAGAAAGCTTTGTATATATATTCAAACCTAGGAGGATAGTATGAGAAAAGTTATAGCTATTTTATTGGCAGTGGTTCTTTGTTTAGGACTTTTTGCAGGTTGTGGCCCAAAAGCGGGAGACAGCAAAACTATTGAAAATCTAGTGGTAGGATTCGTTCCATCAAGAGAGCAAGATGAAATCATCAATGCTACTGAGCCACTTAAAGAAATGCTTATCGCAGAGCTTGCTAAAGCTGGTTACACTGTTGAGAACGTTGAAATCACAGTTGGAACTTCATTTGAAGCAGTTGGTGAGGGCCTTGACGCTGGTACAATTGATATCGGTTTAATTCCTGGATCAACATATGTATTATATAGTGACGGAGCTGAAGTTGTTTTAACAGCTACAAGAGACGCACTAAGCAAAGATTCTGAAAATGCAAAAGATTGGAATGATGGATTGGCAACATTGCCATTAACAACTGATGCAATCGGTTACCGTTCATTGATTATCGCTGGACCATCAGAAGTTGGACAAAAACTTGCTGCAAAAGTTAATGCTGGAGAAGCTTTAACATGGGACGACATAAACAGTGCTAATTGGGGAGTTTCATCTTCAACATCACCAGCTGGATATGTATATCCAACAATTTGGTTGCAAGAAAACTTTGACAAAAAAATCACTGATTTGAAAACAGCTGTACAAACAGGAAACTACAGTGATTCATTCGGTAGATTAGCTGCTGGACAACTTGACGTAGTCGTATGTTATGCTGATGCAAGACGTGATAACGCAGCAAAATGGACTACTGATTTCGGAAGAACTGAAGACATTTTCGTTGAAACAAATGTAATTGGAGTTACTCCACACATTTACAACGATACAATCAGTGTAAGCAGAAATGCAGACACATATTCAGATGAGTTCAAAAAAGCTGTTCAAGAAGCTTTCATTAACATCGCATCAACTGAAGCTGGTAAAGAAGTAATTTCAATTTACCAACACAAAGGATATGTAGTAGCAGTAGATTCTGATTATGATAATGAGCGTAAAGCACAAGAATTGTTGAAGAAATAATAATTAAAATATAATATTATAAAATTAAGGGTGGATTTTTATCTACCCTTAAATTTGTAAATAGTGAGGCACAAATGATTCAATTTGAAAATGTTAGTAAAATTTATCCAAATGGATATAAAGGCTTAGACGACGTAAGCTTGAAAATAGAGCAAGGCGAATTTGTAGCTATTATTGGACTTTCAGGAGCAGGTAAGTCAACACTTATTCGTTCAATTAATCGTATGATTGATATCAATGAAGGAACATTAACAGTTGATGGTACTGATGTTTTGACACTAAGTGGCAAAGCACTACGTAGCTTCAGACGAAATATCGGAATGATTTTCCAATCATTCAACCTAGTTTCAAGAACAACAGTAATAAAGAATGTTTTGCAAGCAAGAGTACCTGATCTACCATTTTGGAGAGTATTTCTTGGAATGTATCCAAGAGAAGACAAAATTTTAGCACTTGAAGCACTTGATAAAGTAGGAATTTTAGAAAAAGCTTATTCAAGAGTTGATCAATTGTCTGGTGGACAACAACAACGTGTTGCATTAGCAAGAACTCTAGCTCAAAAACCTAATATTATTTTAGCTGACGAGCCAGTAGCAGCACTTGATCCAGTTACTGCAAAACAAGTTATGGACGATTTTAAGAAAATCAACAAAGAAACCAACATTTCTATACTATTAAACATTCACCACGTTGATTTAGCGTTGGAATATGCTGATAGAGTAATCGGAATTAAGGGTGGAAAAATCGTTTACGACGGACTAGCCAGTGAAGTGGACAAGAAAACGTTAGAATACATTTATGATAAACCTGCAGAAGAAGTGAGTGCGGAGGTATCAACAAGTGAAGACAAAAACCTATAAACTTACCAACGGAAAAGTTATTGAGCAACCGAAGAGTAAAGTGCTTTTAATTACTATAATAATCGCAATTTGTACGTTAATTTCTGTTAAAATGACAGGATTTAGCTTTGTTGTATTATTTGAACGTGGTATTAAGTTCTTCGACCTTTTAATTGATATGATTCCACCAAATTTTGGATATTTAAACGAAATTTGGGTACCACTTATGGACACAATTAAAATGTCTATAATAGGATCGTTTTTTGGCTCAATTCTAGCAATCCCTGTTGCAATTATAGCAGCATCAAACATAGTGAAAAATAAATTCATACTATTTTTAGCACGATTAGTATTAGGAATAGCAAGAACATTACCAACGTTAGTAGTGGCATTAGTTGCAACATTTGTATTTGGACTTGGAACATTTGCAGGAACTGTAGCTATCACAATATTCACTTTTTCATATATTGGAAAACTTTTATATGAACAAATTGAAACAGTGAATATGGGTGCATATGAAGCAATGGAAGCAATGGGAACAACAAAAGCTCGTTCATTTTTAAATGGAATAGCACCACAAGTACTACCGGGATATATTGCAAATTGTCTATTTTGTTTTGAAGGAAATGTAAGATATTCAGCAATTTTAGGATACGTTGGAGCGGGTGGAATTGGTTTAATTCTAAACGAAAACATCTCTTGGCGTGAATATGGAAATGTTGGAATGATCTTGCTAGCTTTGTTTGGTACTGTTGTAGTAATCGAAGTTATTAGCCATTCAATACGAAAGAAGTTAATGTGAGGATGTTTTTATGAATAAGAGAATAAATGAACAATTAAACAAAAAAAATAACTCATGGATTGGTCAAATTATTATATTAATTACGTTAATGATAATATTAGCCTGGTCAGCAAGTTGTATTGATTTAGGCGGTTACACGTCAGCGGGTGCTTCGATGGCACTTAATATAGTAAAAGGTATTTTTACTCCAGATTTAGGATTTTTATTTAATTTAACACCACAAGGAGTTCCATATTTGCTTTTAGAAACAATTTCAATTGCATTTTTAGGAACAATAGTGGGCGCAGTAATATCTGTACCAATCGCATTTTTAAGTGCAACAAATCTAGTACCAAAACCAGTAGCAATGATAGGTCGAGTTTTCACAATGTTAATAAGAACAATCCCTGCATTTATCTATGGATTGATGTTTATTCGTGTAACTGGACCGGGTCCATTTGCAGGATTATTAACAATGAGTTTTTGCTCAGTGGGAATGGTTTCAAAAATGTATATTGAAACAATCGAAGACCTTGATACAGGAATATTAGAAGCACTTGACGCAATGGGGTGTACAACTTTCCAAAAAATCAGACACGGAATAATACCTCAACTTTTGCCTGATTTTGCATCAACAATTATCTACAGATTTGATATGAATCTACGTGACGCAACAGTTCTTGGACTAGTTGGAGCAGGTGGTATTGGTGCACCTTTGATTTTCGCAATGAACTCATATAAATGGAGTCAAGTTGGTGCAATCTTGATTGGACTGATTGTTTTGGTGCTATTAGTAGAAGTTGGATCATCAAAAATTAGAAACAAGTTAACAAGAGGATAGAATGGGAAAAACAATTAAAATATATTATACTTCTGATATACATTCGTATTTTTTCCCAACTAATTACTTATCTAGCGAAAAATCTAACATGGGTTTGTTTAGCGTATGTAGTCAATTTAAAAAAGGCGAAAATACACTAATAATCGATGGTGGAGATATGCTTCAGGGCAGTCCATTTGCTAGTTTTGTTAACAAAAATACTGAACATACAAAAGTGTTTTCAGATGCTATGAATGACGTAGGCTATGATGTAGTTTCTCTTGGAAATCATGATTTCAATTTTGGTTATGATAGACTAATGGAATATGTAAATGGTCTAAATGCTGATGTTTTAAGTTGCAATGTTGTTGATAAACGTGGTGAATTAAACCTTTCTCCATACGTTATCAAAACCATGGAAAACGGTCTTAAAATCGGTATTGTTGGCGCAGTAACTGACTATGTTAATGTGTGGGAAGATAAGGACCATTTAACTGAGATTACAGTAAATGACACTTTTTTATCAATAGAAAAAACCTTTCACGAAATTAAAAACAAATGTGATGTAACGGTTCTTGTTTACCACGGTGGTTTTGAATCTAATTTAGAACGCCTTGATGAAGTTGATAGTGGAAGTGAAAATGTAGGCGTAAAAATCTGTAGAGAACTGAATTATGATTTAGTGCTAACAGGACACCAACACAATGAAATTAAAGGCAGAAAATTGTACAACAGCTATACTTTACAAGTGCCAGCAAATTGTACTAATTGTGCTGAAATCAATATTGAAAAAGCTGAAAATAACATTATAATATCTTCAAAAACAATCATGGCAAATGCAAATTCAAAGGTTAATTTTGATATGAATAAATATGATGAAATTCAAAAAAATGTTGAAAAGTGGCTTGATACGCCAGTAGGTGAATTAAGCGAAAGTATGTTGGAAACTGATGTGTTAACATTAATGAAAAACGGGTGGAGATTTGCTGATTTTTGCAATAATGCAATACTTGAAGCAACAAAAGCCGATTTCGCATGTTGCTCATTGATGAACGTACCATATCCTTTGAATAAAACTGTTTCAATTAGAGATATAGTGTGTTGTTATCCATTTGTAAATACAATTTCAACAATAAAAATTACTGGAAAAATACTAAAAGAAGCACTTGAACAAGTAGCAACATATTTTAGTTTTGACAGCAATGTTATTTCAGTAAACAAAAAATACACAGAAACTAAATTGGAGTTGTACAACTATGATTTCTACTATGGTTTTGACTACACATTTGATGTAAGCAAAACAATTGGAAATAGAGTTGTAAACCTATCAAAAAACGGCAAAGAACTAGATCTTTCCAAAGAATACGTTGTTGCAATGAGTAACTATCGATCAACTGGAACTGGCGGTTATGATATGTTTAAAGAGTGCATTGAAAAAGTGCAGTATCCAATAGAAATTCAAGAATTATTAATAGCGAAAATATCTAAAAATGCCATTGCTAGAATACCTGAAAAAGGTAATTTTTTAGTAATAACATAAGGTTTAATAACATTTCAAAATATATAAAAAGACATAAGGAAAGCACTCTGCTAATACTTAGGTCTTTTTTTTATATATTTAATTAATTTCATTAGTTTGTAATTGCTAAATACGCCTTTATTGACTAATAATAGTGTGTATGGTATAATATTAGAAAAATATAACAGTCTTGATAAAATAGTAAAAGCATCAATGTGTTTTTAGAGGAAGTCAAAAGGGGGATTTTATGAATAGATATGCTTTTTATAATTTTGAATTTGGTGTTTTAAAAATTGCATACACTAATAAAGTTGTAACTTTCTTAAAAAGAGTAGATAATATTGATGAAAAAAATGAATTGTCACCGTTATCTGATATGGTGTTTTTACAAGTGAGAGAATATTTTGATGGAAAACGAGAAAATTTTGATTTTCCGTATGAATTATGTGGTACAGAGTTTCAAAAAAAAGTATGGAAAGCTCTTTGTGCAATTCCCTATGGCGAAACTTGTACATATAAAGACATTGCAACAGCTATAGGTAACCCAAAAGCTAGTCGTGCGGTAGGAATGGCAAACAATAAAAATCCAATAACTATTTCAGTTCCTTGTCACAGAGTAATTGGAGCGAACGGAAAGCTTGTAGGGTATGCAGGGGGACTTGAAATGAAAAAAGCCATGATTGATTTAGAGTATAAAAGTAAAAAGGATAACAACTAAATGAGTAAAATAATCGTATTATTTGAAGTAACACCAACAAAAGACGGAATGAAAAGATATCTTGAATTAGCAGCACAGCTAAAACCAATGCTTGCTGGATTTGAAGGCTTTATATCAGCGGAAAGATTTCAAAGCTTAACCGATGAAGGTAAATTGCTTTCAATGAACCTATGGGAAAATGAAGAAGCAGTTACAAAATGGCGAAAGGTTATAGATCAAAAATGTGCCAACTAGAAGGCAAAGAGAAATTGTTCGAAAGTTATAAAATTACTGTTACAAAATCGCTACGAGAATACACAAATACTAACCGAAAGGAAGCTCCATCAGACTCAAACGCAACATTGTTTAAATAGAGTACTGAATTTAAATTGCATAGGAGATAAAATGAAAATATTTAAAAAAATGACAAGATTAGATAAAATAGTTCTTATAGTAGGGCTGATAACTGTTGCGTCTTTGGCAATATCATTTATTATGGATAAATTTCATGAACCAGATGAATTGTATGTTGATTTTGAGAATCCATATGCCAGTATTGAAGATGCCTATGGAGAAGATATTGATAACATGAAAATGCTGGAAACGGTAGAGGTTAATGACGTCGTTTATGTATATTATTTGCTGAAGGAAGATGATGATCCTATATATGAAAATTTAACATATATTGATAGCTTCTTTATAGTGAATGGACAATATTGTAAAGTTTTAGGAGGCCCTGGAAATACTCAACACGTGACTGTGAGTGTTGACAGTAAGCTTCATATGTTATCCTATAAAAATATTTCTGGAAAGCATATGATTAGAATTAATTTATGGGATTTTGAAGATGTAGAAATTATAGATTCATATGGTAATAGCGGTACAAGCTTTACAAATGATCGGTTTAGTGAAAGCCTTTTTGTTTATGACAAATTAGACGAAGATTATCACATTACTATTGGCGAAGAAGTAGTATATTTTTATCCAGAATTAAGAGTTGTGAAGTCAGAAGACTTAGAGTAGTATAATTTAATCTAGTTTTAATGTTGGAAAGTTATAATAGAAGATGGTAATAATAGAAAGAGAGGTGTGATTATGAGAGTGCTAATAGCAGAAGATGAAAGAGATATGAATAACATAATTAAAAAGAAATTGACATCCGAAGGGTACGGTACGGATAGTTGTTTTGATGGAGAAGAAGCATTAAGCTTTATAGAATTAACTGACTATGATGTAATAATATTAGACATAATGATGCCGAAAAAAGATGGTTTCACAGTAGTTGCAGAAATGCGTGCAAAAGGAATTAATACACCAGTAATATTTTTAACAGCAAGGGATACTGTAGCTGATAGAGTAAAGGGATTAGATATTGGTGCAAATGATTATCTTGTAAAACCATTTTCCTTTGAAGAATTGATGGCGCGAATTCGAGTAATGACACGTGAAAAATCTGGTGATATAACAAATGTTTTATCAGTAGGCGATTTATCGATTGATTGCAGTTCTCATATTGTAAAAAGGGGAAATGACATAATTAATTTATCCGCTAAAGAGTATACCGTACTAGAATATATGATGTACAATGCAGGGGTAGTTTTAACACGCGAAAAAATTGAAAACCACATATGGAGTTATGATTATGAAGGATCATCAAATGTTATAGATGTTTATATTCGTTATCTTAGAAAGAAAATTGACAACGATTATGATAAAAAGTTAATTCATACTGTTAGGGGAAGCGGATATGTAATAAGGGAAGAATTATGAAAAAATTATCTATAAAATTTAAAATTACGTTATGGAATGCATTCCTTATGATATTGATGGTAACATTGGTTTTAGGGTTTATGATGACTATTACCACTTCAATAATTGAAGTAAATGGCAAAAAACAACTTACAAGAGTAGTAAACGAAAATGCCGATGAAGTAGATTTTGAAGATGGAGTATTAGAGATAGAAGAGGTTGTTTTTTTTGAAAAAGGCGTATATACCATGTTGCTTAACCTTGATGGAACACTGTTGTATGGGAACCCACCAAATGACGTTCATTTCACTGAAAAATTGTCGGAAACGGCTATAAAAACTGTTAATCTTGATGGGACTGAATATTATATTTATGATAAATTAATTTATATAAGAGGTTATGAAAATATTTGGATACGTGGAATGATTGAAATTAATGAAGTTGCAAACGTAGTAAACACACTTTTGATAGTAGCATTAATATTATCACCAATACTTATATTTTTAGCAACATTAGGTTGTTATTATATTACTAAACGTGCAATGAAACCAATAGATAAAATAATAGATATATCAAAAGAAATTAGCGAAAGCGAAGACCTTTCACTACGAATTAAATTAGGTAAAGGCAATGACGAAGTTCACAAATTAGCTAATACTTTTGATAAAATGTTTGATAAATTAGAAAGCTCATTTGAGAGTGAAAAGCAATTTTCTTCTGACGCATCACACGAACTTAGGACACCAACAGCAGTTATTTTAGCTCAGTGTGAGTATGCAAGGGGAAACAAGTCAACTGATAATGACAAGGACGAAGCTCTTGAAGTAATTCAAAGACAAGCGTTCAAAATGTCTAAACTAATATCTGACTTATTAAATATAAATAGATTAGATCGAGGAATTGAGAAAGCAGATTTTCAAATGACAAATCTTAGTGAATTGTTAACAAATATATGTGAAGAAGAAACTGTAATAGCGCCTTCAAATATTAAATTTAGCTATGATATAGAATCAAATATTAATATGAATCTAGATCAATCAATGATTATAAGGCTTATAACGAATTTGATAAATAATGCATTCAAATACAACCGTGAACAGGGAACTGTCAATGTTAAATTACTAGAAAATCACGATGAAATCATTTTGACAGTTGAAGACAATGGAATAGGAATTTCAAAACATACACAAGATAAAATATGGCAAAGATTTTATCAAGTTAATCCATCAAGAACTGCGGAGCAAAATGGAAGCATGGGTTTAGGTCTGTTTATGACTAAGCAAATCGCAGAAATTCATGGTGCGAATATAAATGTAAAAAGCGAATTAAATATAGGAAGTTGTTTTACTGTAAAATTTAAAAAATAAATTAATCTTTTAATGTTACTTTAATCTTTGTGTTGTAAAATAATAGCATAATAGAAAGTAGTTTAGCTGAAAAATCAACTAGTGGTAACAATTTCCACAATTAATAATAAACAGCAAACTTAAAACAAAGGAGAATTTATTATGAAAAACAAAAAATTATTATTTATAATTTCAGGCGTGGCGGTTTTAGCTGTAGCAATTGCAATAACAGCTATTAGTATAGCAATGAGAGTTCCAAACGGAAACTATATTGGTAAAGAAAGTGCAAAAGCACGTGCATTATCGAATGCTGGTTTTAGTGAAAATGAAGTAACACGTGTACGTTGTAATTTAGATTATGAAGATGGCTATGCTGAGTATGATGTTTCATTTAGAAAAGGTGGTGTGGAATATGATTATGAAATTGATGCAACTACTGGAAACTTAGTTCAATATGATTATGAAGGTGGAAGATTAGGAATTAAACTACCTAAACCAATTGATACTGCAAGCTACATTGGCGAAGCAAAAGCAAAAGATATTGCGTATAGCAAAGCGAATTTGAAAGAAGCTGATATTGATTATGTTTTTTGCAAATTAGAAAGAGACGATTTCGTTTGGAAGTATGAAGTGACGCTTTGGAGCAATTCAGTTGAATATAATTTTGATATCGACGCAACAACAGGTAGTGTTTTAGAGTATGAAGTAGATTCAAAAAACAATACTATAACTACAGCACCTACAACTGATAATAAAAACTATATTAGTCCAGAAAAAGCAAAAACTATTGCGTTAAATAGTGCAGGTATAAAGGCTGACGAAGTAGTATATATTTTTTGTGAATTTGATTATGAAAATTGGATAGGTGAATATGAAGTTGAATTTAGAGTAGGAGCTTTGGAATATCAATACTCAATTAATGCCATTACTGGAGCGATAAATGAACAAGAAGTGGAAATGGATAACTAAATTACATTCTTAACAATTGAAGTAATTTATTAATTATTTAGAAAAAATATAATATGAAAGAGTTAACGACAATCTGTTGTTAACTTTTTTTTTAATATAGAAGTCTATTTGCTAGAGTTAGAAATGCTAAAATATGGTATAATATGTTCTTATTGAATTGATAAATAGAGAAATATATCATGAATAAACTGGAGGAAATAGTAAATAATGTCATTTTGTCATAAAAAATATGCAACAATTAAATATTGACAAATGGGAATTTAGATATATAATTATATTAGAAAGAGAAATTGATCTTAAACAAGATTGATAAAAAGGAGCATAGTTATGAATAGTAAAATAGTTTTAGTGTCTAATGCAACAGGAATTCACGCACGCCCAGCATCAAATTTTGTAACACTGGCAATGAAATATACGTCAGATATCAAAATCGCTAAAGTTGGCAACGAGACTAATCAAAAGAATGCAAAATCATTGCTTGGTGTAATGAGTTTATGTATAAAAGCTGGAGAGGAAATTGTTATAACTGGAAGTGGTGATGATGAAATGATTGCTGTTGATTCTTTGGTTGCACTAGTATTAAGTGGTTGCGGAGAATAGTAATAATTTACTGAAATGGTATAGTTATTATAATTTGCAAATAAAAATTGCAATTAATTACTATTGAAAAAAAGTCAAAGATGAATTATAATTAATTCATAAGTGTTTTGTGGAGGATATCGTGCTAAATAATAGATGTTGTAACATTTTATTAATGCTATTAAAATCTAAAAATAGTATTAAACTGAAAAATATAGCAAAAGAATTCGATATTTCAGAACGAGCTACAAGATACGATTTAGATGAAATAGATAATTTTTTGTTGAAATACGATTTTGAAATACTAAATAGAAAATCTAATCAAGGTATCAACTATGAATTGGAATTGGAGAAACGATACTCATTGTTCAAATGTATAATTGATGAGCGAGAAGGAACGTTTTACGATACTCCAGCAGCTAGATTGATGGACATCTTAATCAATCTTATGCTTTCAAGTGAATATATCTTTATAGATGGTGAGAGTGATCGTTTGCAGTTGTCAAGGTCTACAGTATTTAAAGATTTTGAAAAATTACGTTTATTAATTAATAAAGACGTTACCTATTTAAGTTCGTCAGTAGCAGGGTTTAAACTTGTTGGTGATGAATGCGATATGCGATTGCAAGTAGCAAAAGTAGTTTTGTCAATATTAGAATCTAGAGATTTTATTGAACTTATCCATTATGTTATGGATGGTGAAGCAGTGCTGTTTTCAAATAAGATATATAAATTATTCGAAGGAATTGACATGGACGTGTTTCAAAATACGTTACTTGGGATTTTAGATTATTATAACAATGATATGTCTGATAGCTCATTTGTCTTTGCAACAATAGCATTACTGTTTGGCAAAAAGAGATTTACATTTGGTTATATTAATGAGAATGATGATATTCTTGATATACCAGATAAAATAAGAGAGATTACTGACATGTTTTATGAACATGAAAGTAAAAAAGAATATAAATACATAATGCAAATTATCAAATTTATTGAGTCTAGTGAAAGTGTAAAAGAGAAAGATGCATATTTTCCTGACTTACAGTTAGTTTCTTTTAATTTAGTACAAAAAGTTTCAAAAATTGATTTCTATGTTGAAGTTAATAAAAACATTATTAAAACTTTAGCTGAAGAATACATAAATTTAATTTTCGGTGACATGAGAAGTAAACCGTCTGTAATATCTGAGAATGAAATGGATAGAGAAAGTAATATTTACTTTGCTATCAAAGAAGAGCTGTCTAGTTTAGAGAAGATAGTGAAAAGAGAAATAAACGATTATGACATCGGAAGATTTTATCGTATATTTGAAAATGAACGTCAAAAAAACAAACTTAAAAGAATTAAAAAGAATGTATTAATTATATGTCCATTTGATTCTACGTTAACAAGCATGGTTAAAGATAAAGTAAAAAGCATGTTTGAAGCTAATGTGTATGAATGTAGTGGGCTGAAAAAAGTTAATGAATCAATTAAAGAATATAATATAGATTTAGTAATCTCTACTATTCAATTGAATTTAAACAATGTAAGTTTTGTTAAAATAAGTTCGTTTTTTGGGAATGATGATTTCCAAGAATTAAAGAATTATCTACCAAATAGAATTGTTGATAATAAAATGCTTACTAATATTTACAATATTTTAACTAAGAATTTAAATGATCAACAACAAATTGAAAGTATGATAAAGGATATAGGAAAAGAATTGAATGTCAATTCCGATTACTTATTAAGTAGAAAAAACAAAGCAAATTCATCAATAGACTATTGTGAATTTGTGGAAGTAGAAAATTATGATGAGGCCATTACAAAAGCTGGGGAGCTTTTAAAAAAATTAGGTAAAATTGAAGACGGATATATATCTGAAATGAAAAGAGAAGTTGAGGAAAGTAAAACTCACATGGTTGTTAATGACGGTATAGTTTTAATCCACTCAAGATCAACTGAATTTGTGAAAGATGTGGGGTGTGTGCTTTTAAAGCTTAAAAATAAAGTACAGTTTTGCCGAGATAAAGACTCATATTGCGATTTAGTTTTTGCAATTTCAACTACTGATTCAAACAGTCATTTAAGTTTACTTGGTGATATATCAGATGTTTTAACTAACAAAACTAAACTTGAAATACTGAAAAACAGTGAAAACAATCAAGAAATCATGAGCTTATTTCAAAAATAGTAAGGAGTAACAATCTATGATTAAAGGGAAATTTAACATACTTGTAAAACTTGGAATTCATGTAAGAGTAGCTTCTGAAATAGTGGAAATATTAAGTAATCAAAACTGCAAAATGGTCTTAAAAAAAGACTTAAAAATTGCTGACTGTGAAAATTTATTAGCAATACTAGGACTTAGGATTGCATTTGGCGAAACAGTGGATTATGAAGTTAATGGTGAAAATCATGAATCCGAATTAAAGTGTATACAAAGCATTGAAGAACTTTTCAATGCGGAGAAATAAATAAATATAAAGAGGTGAATTATGAATATATTATTAGTTTGTTCAGCAGGAATGTCAACTAGCATGCTTGTTAAGAAAATGGAAGACTCAGCTAAAGAACAAGGAATCGAAGCTAAAATCTGGGCAGTTGGCGTAGCGGACGGCAAAGAAGAAATTCCAAAAGCTGACATTGTTTTACTTGGACCACAAGTAAGATTTTTGGAAAACCAAATGAAAAAGAACGTTAATAACGAAAAACCAGTTATGGTAATCGAGATGCTTTCATACGGAAGACTTGATGGCAAAACGGTGCTTGCAAAAGCTATCGAAGCAATTGATAACTTCAAAAAATAATTGCAATTATAATTTTTTTAGGTATTTATGAGGCAAAGCCTTGTGAAATATAAATTAGGGAAGCAGGAGAATAGAAGCTCTTGCAAAAGGAGGAAATATGAATACATTTTTTAATTGGATGGAGAGATACTTCGTTCCAATAGCAGCAAAAATCGGTTCAAACAGATTTTTAATCTCAATTCGTGATGCATTTATTACATTAATGCCAATCACAATGGCAAATGCAGTAGCTGTACTTTTGAATGCACTAGTAAGAGATATTCCAACACAATATGGTTGGACTGGAATTACTGAATTCTTTGCGCCATTAATCGCAGTAAACGGTGCAGTTTGGTGGGGTGCGTCAGCATTGTTCTCACTTCTATTTGTAGCAGCTCTTGCTTATCAAATAGGTAAAAACTGGAACGTAGATGCATTAGGCACAACACTTGTAGCACTTGCAGCATTCTTCTGTTTCACACCACAAGGTGCAACTGGAACATGGGGAAATGTATCATGGACTTACACAAATGTAAACGCGTTGTTCTCATGTATGATAATTGCAATTGGAGCATCATTCGCATTCGTAGGTTTATGTAAAACACCACTAAAAATTAAAATGCCAGAGGGAGTTCCTCCAGCGATATCAAAAGCATTTAATGCAATGATTCCTGGAATACTAGTAATCTACTTATTCTCTATTTTAGGAATATATCTTCCAAAATTACTTGGATCAAGCTTACAAGATTGGATTTCAACATTTGTACAACAACCAGCAATGGGAATTACGCAAAACTTTGGATTCATAATCGGATTTGCATTGTTAGTTCAATTATTGTGGTTCTTCGGACTACACGGACCAAACATTCTTGGAGTAATCACAGAAGGTTTATACGGAACAGCAGCAACAGCAAACGGAGTAGCAGCAGGAGCTGGAGAAGCTCTACCATACATGTTCACAAAAACTTCATTCGAAATTTTTGCATGGATGGGTGGTGCTGGTTGTACAATAGCACTTATTATCGCAATCTTAGTATTCGGTAAAAAAGCAGGTGAAAAAGCAGTAGCTAAAGTAGCTTTAGCACCAGGAGTATTCAACATTAATGAGCCAGTAACATTTGGCGTACCACTAGTATTGAACCCATTGTACTTCATTCCATTCTTATTGATAAGCCCACTGTTGGTTTCAATCGGATATTTCTTCACATGGATTGGATTCGTACCATACGCTATCCCAGTTCCATGGGTACTTCCACCAATTCTAAGTGCAGTATTAGCAACTAGAAGTTGGCAAGGTGGTGTGATTGCACTTCTTAACCTAGCAATCGCAATCGCTATCTGGTCAGTATTCGTTATTGTTGGTAACAGACAAAAAGACGTAGAGCTTGATGCAGAAGAAGTTTAGAAATTAACTAGAACAAAAAAATATATTGTTGAGGCTTGGTTATTTGATCAAGCCTCGATAAATATAATTATAAGGAGTAAAAAATTATGGATTTAACACTATCTTGTATGCAAATCATCACTAATGTTGGAGCAGCTAAAAGCATGTTCATCATGGCGATAGACGAAGCGAAAAATGGTAATATTACAGAAGCAAAAAATTTAATCGCAGAAGGCGAGAAAAGTTATATAGAAGGACACCATGCACATCTTGAAATGTTTAATGGCGAGTTCCCAAAAGACTTTTCGCAAGAGCATTTATTATTAATTCACGCAGAAGACCAACTTATGGCAGCTGATAATTTTAAAGTAATAGCTAATCAATTTATTGATTTATATGAGAGAATGGGGGCTGTAAAATGATTTATGTAGGAACAGCATTGAAGAAAGAAGAAATCAAGAAAACTCTTGAAGACTTAGGTTACACATTCGCAGGATTAAAAGGTATTAGAATGAAGTTTGAAACTGGTGCGGACGATGATGAAACAGCTATAGCAAAAGCAAAAGTTGCAATCAAAGGAACATCATACGGAAAAGTTTTGTATTTCACAGTAAACGCAAATCCAATAGCTTAATTTAGAAAAAATTTAGTAATTATATTTATAAAGGCGGTGAACAGTATGAAATGGGGATTATTTATTGTAACAATCGGATTGTTATTTATAGGTGCAGCTCCTTTATATGAAGGTAGTTTAATGGCTATGACAATAATTCAAGGATTAGTAATCGTTGTAATTGGAATAATAGTTATTGCTTATTCAAGAAAAAAAGAAAAAAGAGCTGAACGAGAAGCCGAGTTGAAAAATGAAGAAAGCGAATTTAATAAAGCAAGAACTGAAGCTCAACTTGCAAAAGCTGAAGCCAACAGAATTGTTCAAAAACGAATTTCAGACGAGAAAAAAGCTCAAAAAAAGCAAAAATAGAGGTGTAACATGTTATTATTAAAACAATTCATTCCTGTAAATGCGGACGAATTTATATACGTACTTAGAAATTCTTGTCAAAAAGAAGCTAAGCATTACGGTGTAGATGACGCAGTTCTTGAAGATATTATTAGCGGATTTGTATATTATAAAAATTTACAAGGAACTAATGGAAAAGATGTTAGAGTAAGAGTTGAAGTAACAGAATATATTCCATTAGAAAAGTATGTTGTGTTAATAAAAACAGGGGATACTGAGTATTATACAACTTATTCTATAACCCAAGAAACTGACGGAATTTCTCTTGAATACAAGGAAAATAGCAAGTCTGAAAAGGTTACAAGGAATTGGAATTATTCACTAATGACGTGGATAACACAACGTGGAAAAAAGAAAAAAATATGCACAATGCTTTTAGCTATTAAAGGATATATTTTAGAAAATCGTTCTAAAATTAAGGGCAAAATTGAGAGAATGAATCAAGCAGATGCTTTGGTTCAAGATCAAGTTTCTGAACTAATAGGAATTTCAAAAATTAACAATAGTGCTATAGAATCAGACAATAGTGAGGTGAAATAATGAGAACAATAGGAATTTCAATTTATCCAAACGAAAACAACATGGATAAATGTATAGAATATGTTGAAAAAGCTGGAAAGCTAGGCTATTCAAGAATATTCTCATGCTTAATATCAGCAAGCGAAGACATGAATGAAGTAGTATCTGACTTTAAGAAAATACTTAAAGTAGCGAATAAATACAACATGGAATCTATAATAGATGTATCGCCAGTAGTATTTCAAAAATACAATTTGACTTATAGTGATTTATCATTTTTCAAAGAACTTGGAGCACAAGGAATCAGACTTGACGACGGAATAGAATCTATTGATGCGGCAAGAATGACCTATAATAAAGAGCATTTGAAAATAGAAGTAAACTCATCAACAATGACGAAGTATATTGACGACATCATTGCATATGGGGCGAACACTGACTATTTAGTATCATGCCACAACTTCTATCCACAAAAATATAGTGGATTAAGTGAAAAACATTTCAATAATTGTAATAAAATATTGAAAGGAATGAATTTGAAAATTTCAGCATTTGTATCTTCACAAGAGAAAGACGCTGTTGGGCCTTGGCCAGTTTCTGAAGGCGTATGTACTTTAGAAGACCATAGATATTTAGACATCGACCTACAAGCAAGACATTTGTTTATGCTTGGAGCTGATGAAGTTATTATTGGAAACGCATTTGCAAGTGATGCTGAGCTAAAGGCTATAGCTGATCTTGAACGTGGATTATTAACTTTTAAAATCACAGAAGAATATGAACTTTCCAATGTTGAAAAAGAGATTGTCTATGAATTCGCACATTTTGTTAGAGGTGATATGAGTGAATATATGGCTCGTAGTACGTTTTCAAGAATTACGTACAAAGACGCGGATATTCAACCAAACAACACTCACAACCTAAATGTAGGTGACATAGTGGTGCTTAACAACGGATACGGCAGATATAAAGGCGAACTTCACATAGTTACAAAAGCTATGGATAACGACGGAAACAAGAATGTAGTTGGACATCTAGCTGGATCAGAAATCAAAATGCTTGATTTCATAGTTCCATGGATTCCATTCAAAATAATTTAATGATTTATCCTTACATTATATAATTTTAGATGTGATAAAATATTATAAAACAATAAAAAAAGAGTGAATAACAATCACTCTTTTTTTTTATTGTCTAAAAACTATAATATCTTCTAATTTTATATAGATATTCATAAACATGAAGCTAGTTTAATGCAATATTAATAAAATCTTAACTTAATTACATCTTGAATATTAATAAATGAATTAGTATAATAGTAATATAAAATACTAAGGAATAAAAGTGATTAAAAATGATTGAAGCATTGAAAATATTAACATACATTCTGGGCGGAATTCTAACAGCTTATGGTTTGTATCAACTAACAGTAGTAGTAATAAGTTTATTTAAAAAGAAGCGAGAAAGAGCTGTTGCAACCCGTGATAATAAGATATTGTGTCTAATTGCAGCACGTAATGAAGAGGGGGTAATTGGGCAAGTAATTAATAGTTTGCAAAAGCAAAATTATGATAAAAACAAGTACGAAATTATAGTCATTCCAAATAATTGTCAAGACCGCACAGCGGAAGTATCTTTAAAAATGGGTGCGTCAATATACGAGCCAAAACAAAGTGTAAAAAACAAAGGCGATGCACTTCATGAAACCATTGAATATTGTATGAAGAACAAAGATTTTGATGGAATATGTATCTTTGATGCGGATAACGTAGTTGATGTGAATTTCTTAAAGGAAATGAATAAATCACTAGAAAATGGTGAACAAGTAGTTACAGGTTACAGGGACAGTAAAAACCCGTATGAAACAAGCACGTCAGGCAGATCATCAATATCGTTTTGGGTATTAAGTAAGTTCTATAATGGAAGTAGACAAAAACTTAATTTACCTTGTGCAATCACAGGAACGGGGTTTATGGTAAGTAGAAATGCCTTTGAGAAGTTGGGTGGTTGGAATACAGAAACTATCACAGAAGATAACGAATTTAATGTTTTATGTGCATGTAATGATATAAAAGTAACATATAATGAGAATGCAAAGTTTTACGATGAACAGCCATTAATATCCAAAGAAAGTTGGAAGCAACGCCGTAGGTGGACCACAGGCGATTGGCAAGTAATAGGCAAGTATTTCAAACCGCTAATTAAAAATGCAGTAAAGAAAAGAAGCGTATTAGCAATGGATACGTTGATGCAAATAACAAAAACCGTGATGCAAGTATTAGTGATAGTGAACACAATTCTAACAATGATAGTGGCAGGAATTTCAGGTGAATTGTATTTTATGCAACTTAATATACCAACATCAATTATTGTTTTCTTACCACTAGTAATAATGATATTAAATACTTTCATTATTTCCACAATTACAGCCTTTTCAGTAATATCAATTGAGAACAGAAAAGTTTTCAAAATGGCAAAAGCAGCTTTTTCATATTGGATATACATGGTTAGTTACATGGTGATATGCCTAATAAGTCTAGTGAAAAAACAAACAAAATGGCATGCAATAACACACAAATCAACTATAGTGCAAAAATAATAACATAGATAAAAACCAGTCAAGGAGCAACAATGAATAAAGAAAAAACCAGAAAAATCAATACAACTATCTCCGCATTATTAATGTTACTATACATAATCACAGCTGTGGTTGACGCAGTTACAGCGAAAAACATACTAATATTTTCATCAGTGCTTTGTATTGGAACATTAGTTGGAATGTACTTAATTCTAGGAAAAATTAGTGCAGTATACTATTTACCAGCAGTAACTTTCGCATTCTTTTCAATGTATTTAGGAACTATGCTAAATTTTTATGATGTAATACCGTGTTTTGATTTAATATTACACTCAGCAAGCGGTGTTCTTCTAGTATTTGTTGGATATATTGTTATTATGAAACTGTCGGAAAGTGAAAAAACAAGTAAAATTCCATTAAAAATCATAGTATTATCCTCTACATTTATATCAATAGCATCAGCTGGACTTTGGGAAATATGGGAATTCGTTTCAGATATTATGCTGAACCGATCCTCCCAACTAGGAAGTTTAACGGACACCATGACCGATATAATTGCAGGAACAATAGGTGCCATAGTAGGCGGAGTAATTCTACATATTCTATTAAATAATAAAACAAAAAAGAGCGAATAATATCGCTCTTTTTTTTTACTATCAAAATTTAGCAGTTTGCCTCATAGTTTTACTTTCTTTAGTAAATGTGTTACCGTAATGTTTTTGTCATTTCTAATGCCTATAAAATTAACCTGTTATGGTTTTATTATGCCATAGGAGATCATTTATTTCAATGTCTACTTTATTGGGTTCAGTTCAAATATGCGAAAAGCAATCCTTATGTTTTTATCTAAATCTAAACTTATTTGAATTATTAACTAGAAAAATGTTCTTGACAACATGCGATTTCAATGATATGCTGTATAAGAGTAAAATGCAAAGGTCAATAGACGGAGGACGTATGGAATTAGAGGGATTTAAAAAAAATACAATTATTTGTGCGGTAAAAAATAATGAGCAAATAGATTGTGCGATTGCAAGTAAAGCCGATAATATTGTTTTATTAAAAGCAAATATAAATACTATTGATGAAATTGTAGAGCGAATTCATAGTGCAAATAAAAAAGTTTTTATTCACATTGATCTAGCTGAAGGTTTTGGAAAAGATGAGGCTAGCATTGAATATATTTCTAAGCATGTTAAGCCAGATGGAGTTTTATCAACTAAAATAAATATTATAAAATTGTGTTCAGAGAGAAATATGTTTGCAGTTTATCGTGTGTTTTTAATTGACCAACAATCAATGGATAGTGCGATATATAATATTAAAAAATTCAAACCATGTGCAGTTGAAATTATGCCAGGAATAGCATACGAGGCAATTAAAGAGCTTTCACAACAAACTAATATAGCTCTTATCGCAGGTGGTTTTATTAGAACGAAAGAAAATGTAAAGCAAGCCTTTGATGCAGGTGCGATTGCGTGCTCAACCAGCAAACATGACTTGTGGAACTATGATTTAATTTAGATAATTAAGTTAATGAAAGAAAAAATTAGTGTAAATTTAATTTTACCTATTGACAATGAAAAATTATTATGTTATACTATAAATAATTAAATAGAGTGTTTATATCTCAAGAGTTATAGAGTATGATATTGATACAAAAATAGGAGTGGTGATTTTAATGTCGCTAAGTCTTTTTTTGTGCTGTATTATGCTTTTTTTATATTTTGGAGGAGTTCAATGAAAGATATTATTATAATCGGAAGCGGAATAGTTGGTAGCAGTATTGCTCGTGAATTATCGCGTTATAGTGTAAGTGTAACTGTTTTGGAAAAAGGAAATGACGTTTCTGTTGGTACAACAAAAGCTAACAGCGGAATTGTTCATGGTGGATTTGATGCAAAATCAGGTTCTAACAAAGCAAAGTTCAACATTGCAGGAAATGCAATGTTTGATAAATTAAGTGAAGAATTGCAGTTTCCATTTATTAGAAATGGTTCGCTAGTTTTGTGTTTTGATGAAAATCAAGCGGAAGCATTAGAATCTCTTTATGAAAAAGGAATTGGAAATGGAGTAGAGGGACTTGAAATAATTTCAGGTGAAAAAGTTAGAGAATTAGAACCAAACATATCAGAAAAAGTGCATTCAGCATTATTCGCAAAAACAGGTGGTATTGTTTCACCTTATGAAATGAATATTGCATATGCAGAAAACGCTTATAACAATGGTGTTGAATTTCAATTTTTAAAAGAAGTAATTGAAATAGAGAAGAATGAAGAAATTTTTTCAGTAAAGTGTAGTGACGGTTCAGTTTTACAAAGTAAAATAGTTATAAACTGTGCAGGAGTGTTTTCTGATGAAATTAACAACCTTGTATGTGAAGAAAAATTGCATATCATACCAAGAAAGGGCGACTATATTTTGCTTGATAAAGTACATGGTGATTTATGCACTCACACATTGTTTCAACTTCCAACAAAGATGGGTAAAGGAGTTTTAGTTACACCAACAACTCATGGAAATATATTGTTAGGGCCAACTGCAGTTGATGTAGATAGTAAAATTAGTTTATCAACAAAACGCAACGAACTTGATAGTATTTATGAAAGCGCACAAAATACAGTACCTTCAATTTCAAAGCGTATGATAATAACAGCATTCTCTGGAATCAGAGCACATTCTATTGGCGATGACTTTGTAGTAGGTGAAAGCAAAGTGAAAGCATTCTATAATTTAGCAGGAATTGAGTCTCCAGGGCTTACATCTGCACCAGCACTTGCAGTACACATAGCTAATGAAATATCAACTAAGTATGAGCTAAATAAAAATGAAAAATTCGTAGCAACAAGAGAGGCAATACCTCATTTTGCGGTAATGGATAATGCAAAAAGGTTAGAATGTATTGCTAAAAACCCTTTGTATGGAAATATTGTGTGTCGTTGTGAAATGATAACTGAGGGCGAAATTGTTGATAGTATAAAAAGACCGCTTGGCGCAAAAGATTTAGATGGAATAAAACGTAGGACAAGAGCTGGAATGGGGCGTTGTCAAGCAGGTTTTTGCACTTCAAGAGTAATGGAAATATTGTCAAGAGAACTTGAGATATCAATGTTAGAAGTAACAAAGAGTGGTGTAAATTCTGAAATGCTTCTTGGGAGGACAAAATAATGGAATTTAAAAATCTTGTTATTATTGGTGGTGGACCAGCAGGTCTAGCCGCAGCAAAATCAGCTTATGACAGTGGCGAGAGAGATATTCTTATTCTTGAGAGAGAGTCAGAACTAGGTGGAATTTTAAATCAATGTATTCACAATGGATTTGGATTGCATACTTTCAAAGAAGAGCTAACAGGACCAGAGTACGCTCAAAGATATATAGACGAAATCAATGACAGAAAAATCGAATATAAATTAAATACTACGGTAATTGATGTTTCACGGGATAAAATTGTGACTTACGTTTCATCAAATGATGGATTAGTTGAAATTAATGCAAAAGCAATTATTTTCGCATGTGGTTGTAGAGAGCGACCAAGAGGTGCAATTAATATAGCAGGAATGCGTGGTGCAGGAGTGTACTCAGCTGGAACTGCTCAAAAATTAGTGAATATAGATGGGTACATGCCAGGGAAAGAAGTTGTAATTCTTGGGTCTGGTGATATCGGATTAATTATGGCAAGACGCATGACTTTTGAGGGCGCAAAAGTAAAAGCTGTTATCGAACTTATGCCATTTAGTGCTGGACTTAATAGAAATATAGTTCAATGCTTGAATGATTTTGATATTCCATTGCATTTTAGTCACACTATTGTTGAAGTAGTAGGAAAAGACAGAGTAGAAAGCGTATTAGTGGCAAAGGTTGATGAAAAACTTAATCCGATTATGGAAACAGCATTCTCGATTCCATGTGATACTATACTTCTTTCAGTTGGCTTGCTTCCAGAAAATGAACTAGCTAAAAATGCGTCAGTAGAGCTATCAAATATTACAGGCGGAGCTATTGTTGATGATTCAATGATGACAAATGTAGATGGCGTTTTCCAATGCGGAAACGTGTTGCACGTTCATGACCTTGTTGATTTCGTATCAGCTGAAAGTGAAGTTGCTGGACAATGTGCAGTAAATTATATCAATGGAAAAGCAAGATCAGCCGAAAAAATTGAAATACTAACAACCAACGGCGTAAGATACTGCGTACCTGAAATTATTTTAAAAGACAATGAATTTAAACCATTAGCATTAAAAGTACGTGTAGCTAATGTTTTCAAAAAAGTAAAATTACAAGTTTTACTTGATGATAATATTCTAATTTCTAAAAACAGAGCAGTTGTAGCTCCAGGGGAAATGGAAAATATTGCACTAACAAGTGAGCAAGTGCAAAAGTTAAAGACTGCAAACAAAATCGAAATAAAATTAGTAAGCGAGGTGTTATAATGATTAAAGAAATGATATGTATAAGTTGCCCAATGGGCTGTCATCTTTCTTGCGATATAACTGATATGAATGATATAAAAGTTACAGGAAACACTTGTCCAAGAGGTGTTCTTTACGCTAAAGATGAATTAACTCAACCAAAGAGAATTGTTACAGGTTCAATGAGAGTTGTTGGTGGTAACAAGGCAATGTTGTCAGTTAAAACTAGCAATGCAATTGATAAACATCTAATTTTTGATAGTCTTAGATTATTGAATGAAATTAAAGTAAATGCACCAATACACATTGGAGACGTGATGATCGAAAATGTATTAGGAACTGGTGTAAATTTTGTAGCTACTAAAGAAATTTTATAACATAAGGGGAATTACATGAAGTATATATTGGCATTAGATCAAGGAACTACAAGTTCAAGAGCGATTGTATTTAATAAACAAGGTGAGATATTAGGGAAAGCTCAACAAGAATTTCCTCAAATTTATCCTCATACTGGCTGGGTTGAGCAAAAACCACAAGATATTCTTGCATCTCAAGTAGGTGTTATATCTGAATCTTTAATCAACTCAAATATTAGCATTGAAGATATTGATAGCATCGGAATCACTAATCAAAGAGAAACAACAATTATATGGGATAAAAACACTGGCTTACCAGTTTCAAACGCTATAGTTTGGCAGTGTAGAAGAACAGCGGATTACTGTAATCAACTAAAACAAGACGGTTATGATAAATTAATATACGATAAAACTGGACTAGTATTAGATGCTTACTTTTCAGCAACAAAAATAAAATGGATTTTAGATAATGTTGAAGGTGCTAGAGAAAAAGCTGAAAACGGACAGCTATTATTTGGTACAGTTGACACATACTTAATGTGGAATTTGTCTAAAGGAAAGATTTTTGCAACTGATTATACAAATGCATCAAGGACTATGATTTTTAATATTCACAAACTTTGTTGGGACGATGAATTGATTGAATTGTTTGACATACCAAGATCAATGTTGCCAGAAGTTCACGAGAGTAGTCATGAATACGGATTTACTGATAAAACTTTAGTTGGAAAGTCAATACCGATTTGCGGAGTTGTTGGAGATCAACAAGCTGCGTTGTTTGGTCAATTATGTACCGAGAAAGGCGATGTTAAAAACACATATGGAACAGGTTGTTTCTTATTGATGAACACTGGTGATGAAGCTGTTAAATCAAATAATGGACTTGTTACAACTTTAGGTGCAAGTGTTGGCGGAAAAGTTCAATACGTTCTTGAAGGATCAGTTTTCATTGGTGGAGCAGTTGTTCAATGGTTAAGAGATGAAATGAGAATGATAAGAAAAGCTAGCGATACTGAAGGTTATGCTACATCGGTTGACTCAAGTCATGGTGTATATATGATCCCAAGTTTTACTGGATTAGGTGCTCCATATTGGGACGCGGACTCTCGTGGAACAATAGTTGGAATTACTAGAGGAACAAAGAAAGAGCATTTCATTAGAGCTGCGGTAGAATCAATAGCATATCAAGTGAGTGATCTTGTTTTTGCTATGGAAAAAGACTATGGCGGAAGAATGAACGGATTGAGAGTAGATGGCGGAGCATCAATGAATAGTTTCCTTATGCAATTCCAAGCTGACATTTTAAATTGTACTGTTGAAAGACCAAAAATCGTAGAAACAACAGCTCTAGGAGCTGCATATTTAGCAGGATTGCAAACTGGATACTGGGCTGATATAGAAGAAATAAGAAAAAATGTTCAGTTAGATTGTTTGTTTTATCCAAGTATGGACGAAGAAAAATGTAAACGTAGACTTGCAGGCTGGGAAAAAGCTGTAAGACAAGCAAGATTAGTTTAGGGTAAAATTTTCGTAATGATGAACGAAAAACTATATATACCAAGGAATAGGAGAAAAATTATGAATAGTTATGTAAAAAAGCATAAGGTGTCTTTTTGGATTCTAGCAATCGCATTAGCCCTTATAATTGTTTCAAGTTGTATTGGAGCAGCGATTCAAACGAAAGGATTTTCAATTGATGTAAGTGATTTGCGAAATGCAAATGCAGTGAAAGACTTAAAAATATCTGCCGATGATGTTCTTACTGTTGATTTGACAGGAATACCAGGAGCTGAAAGTGATGTAAAAATCAATGGTTTGGTAAGCAGTGGCTTGCTTTATGTACCAGAAGATGCATCTGCTACAAACAAAAAACCAGCAATTGTATTGACTCATGGATACTTAAATAACCGTGAATTGCAATTACCAAATGCGGTTGAACTAGCTCGTCGTGGTTATGTTGTTCTAGTAATTGACCGTGAAGGTCATGGAAACAGTACCATTGTACCAGGAACTATTGATGGTTTTGGTAGTGCTCAAACAGGCGCAACAATGTATGAAGCAGCAGCTTATTTACACTATCTTGACTATGTTGACGGTTCAAAAATTGCCGTTTCTGGTCACTCAATGGGTGGAGCAGCTTCAAACAATGCTATGAAAATTGATAAAGTAGCAAGAGATAATGGCGACACAGGAATAATTTCAGCAGGTTTAATTCAAGGTTTCCCACCTATAACATCAAGTTATCATGAAAGTCACAATGTTGGTATACTAAAAGCTATGGACGATGAGTTCTTCTTTGCAAGTACATTCTCTAATGGGGATAAATCACTTTGTAGAGAGTTTCTTCAATCAACTGGTGCAGCAGGTTTTGTTGGAATTACAGAGTTTGATACAGCTACTGCAAATGGAATTAACATAGAAAATGGCGGTATTTATATTGATGGAAAATTAGTGGATAAAGAATTTGGAAAAGTAATTAGTGATCAATTCAGAGTTGTTTACGAAGCTGATGAAATTCACCCACAAAACCATTTCTCAACAGAGAGTACTGCTTATGTTATTGACTTTATGTATAAAGCATTAGGGGCACCAGAAGGTTCAGAAATTATACCAGCAACAAAACAAGTATGGGTATTTAAAGAAGCAATGGCAACTCTAGGTCTAGTTGGATTTTTCGCATTGATATTCCCATTAGCATCTTTACTTCTTACTATACCAATGTTTGCTAGTTTGAGAAAGAAAGATGACTTAGATTTAAGTAAAAGACTTGTACCATTGAAAGGCGTGCGTAAGAACATAAGTTATTGGACAGCAGGAGTGGTTACAACGTTATGTTCAGGATTTATGGCTGAACCAATAATGAGTGGGAAATTAAATTTCCTAACTAAAATTTTCTTTACGCAAAACACATATTATCCACAAGACACAACTGGAACAGTTGCAACTTGGGCTATAGTAACAGGTGTTATTGCTCTTATAGTTGTAAGTGTAATTGCATTGATTAATAGTATTATAAACAAAGTTAAATATGGGGAAGAAGCTCATTTGTATAATGAAAGTCCGTTTGAAACGGCAAGAATTGATACTATTGGAAACTTCTTTAAAACATTACTGTTAGGAGCAACAATTGTTACAATCTTATACATGGTAGTATTTGCAATTTGGAATATATTCACAGTTGATTTTAGATTCTGGACATTTGACGTTAAAGTATTTAATTTATCAATGATACCAGCGATGATGAGATATTCAGTACCGTTCTTTATATTCTATGGAATTAATAGTATGTTTAACCAAGGTTGGAGATTGAAAAATCTACCAGAGTGGGCGACAATAGCAATTAATGCATTCTTTAACGTAGCGGGTATTGTACTTGTAATTGCAATTCAATATATTACATTCAGGTCTACTGGAGTACTATGGCAATCAAACATGGCGTTAAGCTATATTGTTCTTTTCCCAATCGTTCCAGTACTAATTGTAGCAACAATCATTTCAAGACGTTTGTTCTTGAAGACTGGAAACTCATGGTTAGGAGCTTTCGTAAATACATTCTTATTCACAGTGATGACAGTGTCAAATACATCAGCATCATACGCATTTGCAGGTTTATTTGCTTAAATAATATTGTTATAAATGTCTAACTAAAAATAAAAGCTACTTAAAATAGCAATAAAAATAACCTAGCAATCACAAAAGTTGCTAGGTTATTTTATTTTATTAGTATTTAAAATACTTCATTGACAGTAGTCAATTAAAAATATATGAAGAAATTCTATAAGATATAATGCTATTTTTTATTTATTTGTCGGTAATATGTTGAATAATAATTAAAACCACATTGATTAAAAACCTTTGTAGGTTTTTCGCCATTCTCAATTAACCTTTGAGCTAGTGCCATTCGCTTTGAAGTAATGTATTCCTTAGGAGTAGTTCTCAAATATTTTTTAAATATTCGATATACCCAAGCACGTGAGTGAAAGAATTCTTTTGACAAAGATTCCATAGATAAATTCAATTCTAAATTATTATTGATGTATTCTAAGATCTTAGATAGTTCAACATTTAAAACAACGCTGTCTTTATTGCCATCTAATTCAGATATGCAAATAAGCAATTCGTTTAGAGCTGACTGAAATAATACATTTAAGTTATTGCCATCAAAAGAATGGGGAAGAGTGTCTATATTTTTAAAAATATCTAGGATTTTAGTTGATGTAATAGAAAAATGGTTGTCTAAGCATTTTAATTTTTCAATTAAATGTATAGGAATGTATTGCTCGCTAAACTTAATAACAAAACGCTCGTAATTACCTTTAGAAACCAAATTAACAAAATGCTGTTCAGAGGGTTTAATTAAAAGCAAGTCATATTGTGTAAGCTTGAACCGTTTATTTTCAATAATATACTCAATATCGCCATTAACAAAGAAGAAAATCTCATAAAAGGAATGAAAATGGTCTTGATAAACATTTTCCGCTAGTGAATTTAAGTCGAACTTATGGGATATTGTAAGGTTTTTGAAGTTGTATTCATAATTGTTATTTATCATTTAGATATTATATCACAATATGATACGTTTTGCAATCAATTTTGAAATATTTTGCAATAGTAAACTTTAAAATACAATGATATAATGGAGATATTGTTACGAGGTGATTTAATAATTTGGTATATTTATTAAAGCCAATTAGACCAAATTACGATAATAATATAATTATAAAAAAAAATAACAAACTAAGAACTAAATTTGTAAGGAGCAAAATGAGAAAAATTACTAACATTAATAAGAATTGGAAATTTATTAAACAAAACGTAGAAATTAAAGATTTAAAAAACTGTGAATTTGAAACGATAAATATTCCTCACACATGGAATGATGTAGATGGTTTAGATGGGGGAAATGACTACTGTAAAGATGGGTTTTGGTATGTAAAAGAATTTAAAAAGCAAGAATTTTCAAATGGAAGACTATACGTTGAGTTTGAAGGTGTAAACTCAATTGCCGATGTATATTTAAATGGTGAAAAACTTGCACATCACGAAGGTGGATATTCTACATTTAGAGTTGACCTAACTGATGGATTAAAAGAAGATAATATTTTGTGCGTAAAAGCTGATAACAGTCCAAACGAAACTATATATCCACAATTTGCTGATTTCACATTCTACGGTGGTGTTTATAGAAACGTTAATTTCATTGAAGTAAATGAGTCACATTTTGATCTTGATTACTTTGGTGCAGCTGGTGTTGCGGTAACTCCAACATTCCAAGGAACAGTTGGAACAGTTAGATTTGACGCGTATGTAACTAATAGAGTTGATGGACAAGAAATTCAAGTATCAATTACTGATAAAAACAATAATGTGGTAGCGACATATAAAGATTGCGCATGTAATGCAACTTTTTCTGTTGAAGTAAATGATATTACATTGTGGAACGGAACAATCAACCCATATTTGTATAAAGCAACTGTTGAATTACTTGAGAACGGCAAAGTTATTGATAATTTAGAAGTTAAATTTGGATTCAGATCATTTGAAGTAGATAAAAACAGAGGATTCATCTTGAATGGAAAAGAGTATCCACTACACGGTGTATCACGTCACCAAGATAGAAATTTAGTTGGTGGAGCAATCACAAGAGAGCACCACAAAGAAGATATGGAAATAATCAGTGATATTGGTTGTAATACAATCCGTCTTGCACATTATCAACATGACCAATATTTCTATGATTTATGTGATGAATTTGGAATGGTAGTATGGGCTGAAATCCCATTCATTTCTAGATTTATGGAAACAGGCGTAGAGAATACATTATCACAATTGAAAGAATTAATTTTG
Source organism: uncultured Clostridia bacterium (assembly GCA_947039455.1). Classification (GTDB taxonomy): domain Bacteria; phylum Bacillota; class Clostridia; order Christensenellales; family CAMQZB01; genus CAMQZB01. The sequence goes on along the minus strand of CAMQZB010000001.1, from coordinate 364,943 downwards.
CAAAACTACAACCATACATCAATCGTATGTTGGGGAATTTCAAATGAGATTACTATTGGTGGGGAGAGCGAGAAATTACGTGAAAACCATTACTTGTTAAACAATATGTGTCACGACCTTGACAAAACTAGACTATCAACAATGGCGCAAGTGTCAATGTTGCCAGTAGAGAGTACATTAAATGATGTAAGTGATATTATGTCATACAACCATTACTTCGGTTGGTACGGTGGCGACGTTGAAGAAAACGCAGTATGGTTTGACAAATTCCACGCAGATTATCCAGAAAGACGCGTAGGTGTGTCTGAGTATGGTTGCGAGGGTATCTTGTCATGGCACAGTAGCCAACCAGAAATGGGTGATTATTCAGAAGAATACCAAGCTTACTATCACGAGAGAATGCTTGATATATTCTCAACACGTCCATATTTGTGGTCAACACACGTTTGGAACATGTTTGATTTCGGATCTGACATGCGTGACGAAGGTGGCGTAAAAGGAATGAACAATAAAGGACTTGTAACTTTTGATAGACAAACTAAAAAGGACAGTTACTTTATATATAGAGCATATTGGAATGCAGAGAAAATGCTTCACCTTTGTGCAAAAAGATATATTGATCGTGCTGAAGAAGTTACAAAAGTTAAAGTATACAGCAATCTTGATGAAATTTCATTGTATGTAAACAATGAATTAGTTTCAACACAAAAAGGCAACAAAGTATTCAATTTTGAAGTAGCACTTAAAATGGGCGAAAATAAAATCGAAGCTCGTGGTGGAAACTTAACAGATAACAGTATAATCAACAGAGTAGCTGAACCAAATACAGCTTATTCACTTGATACAACTCAAAAAATTGTAAACTGGTTTGACGCTGACGGAGTGGAGAAAGAATTCTTATACCCAGAAGATGCGTTCTCAATTAAAGATAAATTGAATGATATCATGGCTAGCGAACAAGGAATGCAACTTATTGCTATGGTTCTTGGCAGCATGTCAAATGATATGTTGGGCGACAATGTTTCAGGAGTTGATATGGCTGGACCAATGATGAAAATGATGGGCGGAATGTCACTTGAAAGATTAGCTAAACTTGCAGGAAATAAGTTACCAATGGAAAAATTGTTTGAACTTAACTGTATGTTAAATAAAATTAAAAAATAAAATTAAATTTTACTAAAAAGAAATATAAGCATTAATAAAGAGAAAAAGATGCTATAGATAGGAGTAATGATGGATAAAACTAAAATGAGACCATTTGGCATGCGTGATAAAGTCGCGTATGCAATGGGCGATGTAGGCTGTAACGTAAGTTTCGCACTAAATTCATATTTGATGTTGTTTTACACGCAATATATTGGATTAAGCATAACAACTTGGGGTGTAATAATCTTAGCCTTGAAAATTTGGGACGCAATAAACGATCCAATTATGGGTGGATTAATGGATTCACTAAAACCAGGAAAACGTGGTAAATTCAAAACATATATTCATTACGGTTCAATTTGCTTATTGGTTACTGGAGCGATGTGTTTCTTGCCAATACCAAACGCACCAACATGGGTTAAAATAGTAGTATGTGTAGTGGGTTATTTAACATGGGATATGTCATATACTCTAGCAAACGTACCATACGGCGCAATGAGCACAGTAATTACCTCTGATCCAGTTGAAAGAACTGAGTTGTCAACATGGAGAAGTATCGGTAGTGTGGGAACGAACGCAATAATAATGATTGCAATGCCAATATTGATTTTCTCAGCTAATGACGAGATCATTGGTGGAAGAATGCTGCCTATCGCAATCATATTAGGTGTTATTGGATTCTTGTCATTTAGATTCTTATTAAGCAATACAGTAGAGAGAGTTGAGACAGTAGTTAACGAAAATGCACCAAGAGAGAAATATAATTATTTTAAAGCTATGAGCGCATTCTTCCACAATGGACCTGCAGTTGCAGTTACGCTAGCATCAGTTTTTCAACTGATAGCAGTAGCTGGAATGACAACTTGTTCACTAATTCTATTCCAATCATATTTTAAAAACGCACAATTATCAGGCGTAATGTCAATTGTTAGTATGGCACCAATGATTTTAGCATTCCCAGTAGCTAAGGGTGTAGTAAAAAGATTTGGTAAAAAAGAGGCATCAGCTGTTCCATTACTATTAAGTATTGTAGCAGGTGGACTTATGACATTCTTACCAATTCCTCCAACAATGAATGGATTGATGATATGGGTAGCATTAACAGGAGTGCACGCACTAGGCCAAGGAATTTTCATGGTAGTAGTTTGGGCAATGGTTGCTGATAGTATTGATTATCAAGAAATGAAATCAGGCAAGCGTGAGGAAGGCACAGTTTATGCAGTGTACTCTCTAGGCCGTAAATTAGCACAAGGTTTCGGCGCATCTATTATCGCATTCTTACTAGCTTATTGTGGCTACGTATCAACGCTTGGTGCACAACAAACAGCTGAAACAGCTGCTAACGTAAGAGTTTTAGCTGGTGCAATTCAATTTGTTAGTGCTATTGGTATGTATGCAGCTTTGCAATTTGGTTTTAAATTAAACAAAAAGCAAGTTGAAGAAATGCAAATCAAACTTGGACACCATAATATTGGAGAGTCTGATTCAGCTAATTAAACAAACGACGACTAATTTAATAGAAATTTATTAGAACTGTTCAATGGATATTGACTAAACAATTCTAGTATAAAAAAAGAGCGAAGTTATCTTCGCTCTTTTTTTATTTCCTAATTAAGATGGATTACATAAATACGCAAAATTCAAAATCACTTTGAACAAATGGTAGTACTATAATTTATCTTATCTATCAAATTTAGAAGAAATTACTATAAAATACTGTTTGTGGTTATACAATATTAAAAATTATGATAAATTCATTATATATTAAATAAAGTATATGTTATACTGTATTTAATTAGGGGGGGATTATATGAAGAAAGTATTATCAGGAATAGGAATTTTGTTAATTATCATAGCAAGTGTATGTGTAACCATATCATCACTATACGATGATAGCAGGTTAATTAGTGATATGTTTAAGCAAATTGATGAATCTAATTATGTAACAATAATCATTGATGGGGTGGAAGGTGAAAAAATATTTTTAGAGAAATCTATCTATCCATATGTTATGTATGGTGGAGAAATCATCCATGTGGAAAAGCCATGGAACGACGTACCTTCTGAAATTGAGGATAAGTATGATGAAGCAAGTATAAAATTTGCTTACTATAATGATGATATACTAATGGGAACCTCTGAAATACTTGCTGAATCAGATAGAACAAAAGACTATGTGTTTAAAATGGATGGAGTTTACGTAAATAAACATCAAAGCATGGAATCTCTAACAAAATGGATTAAAGAAGCTACATCAAATTGATATTTTTAAAAAAACACTTGCAATTTCAAATATTTCATGTTATTATATTAACAATGGTTCGTGGTTGAACCACGAGCAAGAGTAAGATCTTAAACATAATAAGTGTAATCAAAATACTATTTATAAAATAAATATTTCAATTTTTGTAAAAACTTGAAATGCTGTAAATGTTAGTGATTATATGAAAAAGAAATCAATAATTGGGAAATATAAGGAGATAAGATGAAAAACAAAATTTTAAGACCGAAAATGTTACAACTTGCAAACCATATTGGTTGCAAAAAAGAAGGCGGTAAAGGACTAAAAGCTGGATATACATATGAGTCAGCAGAATATTTAATATGTTCGCCTGCCTGTGTAACTGATGAAATGGCTGATGTTTGTACTACTATGGAAAGAAGAGAAAGATCTTCAGCCTCAGTGATTGCCTCAAGATGTGGAAAAAGCCTTGAGGATACAACTCGTATATTGAATGAAGCTGCAGATGTAGGCATACTTTTTGCTATGGAAAAAGATGGTGTAGATATTTTTTGGCTTGAATCATGGGTTCCTGGAGTTATGGAACAAATGAATAATCATAAAGAAAATGTTGCAAAATATCCTGAAATAGCAATAGCTTTTGATTTATATGGAAAAACTAGAGGTCCAGTGTCTACGGGTATGTTCCCAGTTGGAGTTGGTTTGATGAGAGTTATTCCAATTCAAAGCGCAATAGACGGAAGCTCTAAAAAAGTTTCTTATGAAGAAGTTTCAGAATATATTGAAAACAATACTCTTTTCTCTGTTTCAGACTGTTCATGCAGAACTTCTAGAGAGGCGATGGGTGAAGGTTGCGGACATTTGAAAGAAGATATGTGTATTCAATTGGGCGACGCTGCTAGTTATTATATAAGAACTAAAAGAGGAAGAGAAATTACTAAAGAAGAGGCTTATGCGATAATCAAAAAAGCTGAAGAAAATGGGCTTATGCACCAAATAACTAATACTGATGGACCTGGAAAAGCACATGCCATTTGTAACTGTTGTGGTTGTGGTTGTTATTCTCTAAGAAACGCAGAAATGTACATGAACGTGGACACTGTAAGATCTAATTACGTTGCAAAAGTAGACAAAGAAGCATGTGTTGCCTGCGGAGAGTGTGTGAAAAACTGTCCAATGAATGCACTTCAACTTGGACAAAAAATATGTTCTTCAAAACCTATTGTAGAAAGTCTTGTGCAAAAGGAAACTCCTCGTGATACAGTTTGGACAGAAGAAAAGTGGAATGTAGATTATAGAATAAATAGAAAAAATGTAGTAGATAGTGGTACTGCACCATGCAAGACTAAATGTCCAGCGCATATTTCTATTCAAGGTTACATAAAGCTTGCGTCACAAGGAAAATATAAAGAAGCATTAGAGTTAATTAAAAGAGAAAATCCATTTCCAGCAATATGCGGAAGAGTTTGCCCACGTGGTTGCGAATCTGAATGCACACGTGGTGATATTGATGAACCAATAGCTATTGATGACATCAAAAAATTCATTGCAGAGCAAGATTTGAAAACTGAGAATCGCTTTGTACCAAAACAAAGACATGATTATGGTAAAAAAATAGCAATCATTGGTGGTGGACCATCTGGACTATCATGTGCATACTATCTTGGAATTGACGGATACGATGTAACAGTATTTGAGAAAGAGAAAGTTCTTGGTGGAATGTTGACACTTGGAATTCCAGAATTCAGATTAGAAAAAGATGTAGTAAATGCTGAAATTGATATTTTGAAAGAATTGGGTGTGAAATTTAAAGTAGGAGTAGAAGTTGGTAAAGATTTAACAATTTCTGATCTTAGAAAAGACGGTTTTAAAGGCTTCTATATTGCTATTGGTGCTTCAAAAGGAAGAATGATTGGCGCGGAAGGCGAAAATGCTGAAAACGTAATGACTGGTGTAGAATTCTTGAAGAAGGTAAGTCTTGGTGAAGATGTTAAACTTTCAAAAAACACTATTATAATCGGTGGCGGAAACGTAGCTATTGACGTTGCGAGAACAGCAGTGAGAAAAGGCGGAGACAACGCAATGATGTTCTGTCTTGAGTCAGAAAAAGAAATGCCTGCACTTCCAGAAGAAATTCATGAAGCAACAGAAGAGGGAATTAAAATTAATTACGGCTATGGCGTAAATAAACTAATTCTAGAAAAAGGAAAAGTTGCTCAAATAGAGTTTAAAAAATGCGTAAGTGTATTTGACGAAAACGGAAAATTCTCACCTAAGTATGACATGAATAATATCATGACAGTAGAGTGTGATAATTTGATTTTATCAGTTGGACAATCAATAGATTTTGGAAAAATGCTTGACGGTGAAAAAGTTGAATTAAATGCCAACGGAACAGCAAAAGCGGATAGTTTCACTCTTCAAACAGCCCAAGAAGACATTTTTGTAGGTGGAGATGTATTCACAGGACCAAAATATGCAATTGACGCAATAGCACAAGGAAAAGAAGGTGCAATTTCACTTCATAGATATGTTCAAAATGGTCAAAGTTTAGTGTTTGGTAGAGATAGAAGAGAATATCATTCTATGGATAAAACTTCACTTGAGCTAGACTCATTTGATACAGCAAGAAGACAAGTAGCAAAAGATGAAACTAAGGTAAAAACATTTGTTGACACAAGAGGTGTATTTACTGAAGATCAAATTAAGAAAGAAACTGAAAGATGTCTTGGTTGTGGAGCGACAATAGTTGATCAATTCTCATGTGTTGGTTGTGGACAATGTACTGTTAGTTGTAAGTTTGATGCGATTAAAATTGAAAGAGTATATGATGAAGCCGGTTTAGAGCTTAATGATATGCCAGCAGCAGTTATGAAACACGTAATCAAGAGAAAATTCAAAATTGTATTCAAGAATTTCAAGAAAATTTTTAAGAAATAAAGGAGTAATATGCACGAGCTAGGAATTATGTATAACATTGTGAACTTAGTTGAAAGACATAAAACTGAGAATAAACTTGAAAAAGTATGTAAAATTGTTTTGCAAATTGGAGAAATTGCATCAGTAGTACCAAGGTATATTGAAGAATGCTATTTACCAGCCATTGACGGAACAAGTTTAGAGGATTGTGTTCTTGAAATTGAAATAGTGCCTGCAGTTGGAAAGTGTAGAGATTGCAATAAAACTTTTAATCTTGCGGAAGGAAAAGGAAGCTGTACTTCTTGTAAATCTAAGGAATATGAACTTATTACTGGAAAAGAATTTTTAGTAAAAGAAATTCACGGAATGTAAAAAAATTATTTTCCCAAACTTAATACAATAGTAAACAGAAAAAGACACAACTTCAATTTTGAAGTTGTGTCTTTTATGTAGTATAGATATTAAAGATTAATAATAGATTTTATATTTTCCTTCAGTAGATTCGAAAATAGAGTATTCAAGTGTAGATAACGCTTTTTCTATATCGTTGTTATGCATAGCCTCAAGAATAGTTTTTGCGGTAAGCAGTAGTGGTTCTATGCTGTAAATGTCAATAAATCTCACCCACAATGTATTAAGTGGTGTTTTGAAAGAAGAGTATAGAAGCGGTATAATAACATTGCCTGATAACGCACTAAATTCGTGATAGAAAGAGTAAATTATTTCTGAATATTCATTAGCAGTATAAGATGTATTACTGTTAATTTGACATAAAATATTATTTAAAAGATCGTAGTTTTCTTCAGAAAATTTATTATGTAGAATATTAATAGTTAAGCTGTCAACAACGCCTTTCATTTGAACGATTGAGCGAAGTTCAGAGTCATTGATGGTATTGCCTTTATATCTCATGATAGAAATAAGTGTATCGATTTTGCCATTTTTTTTATAGTCGGAAACGTAAGTACCAAACCTAGGACGAATTTCCAAGAAACCAATATTAGAAAGATGAACAAGGCCACGATTGACAACGCTTCGGCTAATATCAAATTCTTTAGCTAATTCTCTTTCAGTTGGCAATTTTAATCCTACTGAAAGTTTACCAGATAGAATATCATTAGTAATGGTATTTATGAAATTGTCTTTAAGTGTTTCGTTGTTTTTCATTATAATTAAACTCTCTTTTTTTCTATATTATATACCTAATTAAAATAATAATCAACTATAATCTCTTGTTAATTGGTTTAGATGAATCATTTTATAAATAATGTTATGTTAGACTATTGAGTTTTATATATTTAATACCAGCAATTTTTTAAAAATCATACTAGTAATTATACAAATGCATCTTTAATTATGTTAAAACAACATATAGTATCAAAATTATAATTGCTTGAATATAATATAAGAGTAATCATAAATTTGCGAGTAAAAAGGAGACATATATCATGGCAATAAAAAAAGACATTTATAATCTTGGGCAATCAATAGAAGCCGCAATCAAAACAGTAGGCGAGGAAATTAGACTTGACCTAAATTTAGTACCAAATCCTAATTTAACAAACGGCACAATTACAGGTATTGTAACGGATCAAGAAACAGGCTTACCACTAGTTGGAGCGGTAGTAAAAATCATGAGTAGTTCATATACACCATTGGCGCACGTAATTACGGGCCCAGACGGAAGTTATATCTTCTCACCATTTGCACCAGGAAACAACTATAGAGTGTTTGCGTCAGAAGCTGGATATGAGTTGGCAACAACAAGCCCATTCTCATTATTAGCAAATCAAACAGTAAATAAAGCGTTAGTAGCAGTGGCAGATGGATCATTGTTAAAATCATTTATTGCGGGCGATGTATATGACGAAGCGGGTGCACCAATTTATGGTTCAGTTGTTGAGTTATATTCAATTAATGCTGAGCAAGAAGAAACATTAGAAGGAATCGCATTTACAAATGAATATGGTCAATATTCATTCAGAGAATTAGATCCAGCAGCATATATCGTGAAATTCTCATCAATTTCATACACTCCAAACACAAGCAATGTAGATATTACAGACAACAGCACAATTGCGAAAGTGGATTCAACAATGATCGCAGATCCACAAGCATCAATGGGAACAGTAAGTGGTATTATCTCAGACAGTGCAGGCGCAGTAGTTGGAGCAGATGTAATTCTTTATAGAGTTGAAGAAAACGGATCACTTACTCCAGTTGCAATGACAAAAACAATCGAACATGGTGTATATTTATTCGTAAATACTCCACAAGGAAATTATATTGTTAAGTCAAGTAAAACAGTAATTGCATAACAGCAACAATATAAAATAATATAGAAATGATACCACAAGTAGTAAATCTGCTTGTGGTATCTTAATATTATAAGAGATTTGAGAATATATAAAAGTATGGGAGTGTAGGTACATGTTTGATGAAAATTCAAAAGCAACAATAATAAGTACATTCGACCAAGAAAACCGTGTGGATACAAAGGTGATGCCAGAAAAGCAACGGAATGAAGTTGAGGGAATAATCTTTGATGAGTGTGGTTGTAAGATAGAAAAAGCGTGTGTAAAAGTCTTGACATCAGACTATGAACCATTGATACATACGGTGTCAAATGCTAATGGCGAATTTGTTTTGATCTATGAATACAGCAAAGAAGTAGTATTGATAATTTCGAAAGATGGCTATAAAACTTTAGTAATTGAAAATTTTTGCAGAGAAATTGAAATAACATTAGTGAGAGTGAAAGATTTTGCAACATTAACAGGGCGATTAACTATGAACAATGGTGGAGAAATTATTTCAGCAAGAGTGCGATTAGAGAATAATAAAGTAAAATTACAAGTATTCCCTGATAGAGATGGTTTTTTTATAATAAATGACATACCATGCGGGTGTTATCGATTAATTGTTGATGGAAACGAGTTGAAGAAAACTGTGATGTCAATAAATATTTCTAATTCAATTAGAATATATAATTTAGGTGTAATAAAAATTGACAGAATCAACATAAAGGGGACGATACATGGAATAATTACTGATTGTGATAATGTGCCAATTAACAATGCTGTGGTGATATTATACAATTCAGATAACAATTTGGCTGTCTCAAAAACTCATACTAATAATGAAGGATTATATTTTTTTGGTAATGTAGAGCTTGGTAGATATAATGTAATGGCTTTTCAATAAATAATATAAGCCTGTTAGGTTTCTAAAACGTATCATGTAGTTTTTAAAATATTATGAGTGTTGAATATTTGCAAATAAGTTAAAATTTGTACAAGTATCTAAGGAGATATTTATGAAAATATCTAATATTAAATATGACTTTACGATGTCATATATATGTGTTATAATTAACTTATCAAATAAAGGAGACTTAATTATGGCTAGAGCAACAACTAAAACGGATATGCTAATATTCGCTATGAAAAATTACGAAACTTTGCATACAATTATCGGTGAAATGACGGAGCTAGAACTTGCAACGTCCTTTAGTTTTACACACGATATTAAAAAGAAAGAGGCACATTGGGGACGTGATAAAAATATTCGTGATATTCTAATTCACTTATATGAATGGCATCAACTTTTGCTAAATTGGATTAATTCAAATCAAAAAGGAGATTGCAGACAGTTTCTTCAAGAACCGTATAATTGGAAAACTTATGGTGAAATGAACGTTGGTTTTTGGGAAAAACACCAAAATACTTCACTTGAGAAAGTTTATGTCTTGTTTGAAAAATCACATAACGATGTAATGAAATTAGGAGAACAATTTTCTAGTGAAGAACTGTTTTCAAAAGATGTATTTCCGTGGGTAGGTGGCAGTACTTTAGGTTCATATTTTGTTAGTGCTACAGCTAGTCACTATGATTGGGCTATGAAGAAACTAAAAGCACATAAGAAGAATTGTACTAAGTAATAAACTAAACGCTTTGGTTGCAGAACTAAAGACCTAAGTAAAGGCAAAAATAATCCTTATTTGGTTTAAATTAAAAAAATATAAAAAAACATTAAAAAAACAGTTGACAAATATTCCTTATTAATATATTATATCAATAAGGAATTAATATTATTAAGGAGCACTGTTATGAAAATTATGCGAAATACAGTTCAAAAAACGATAGTGTTAGAAACTGTTAATAGTTTAAGAAATCATGCAACAGCTGATGCGATTTATGATGAGATTGTAAAAACACATTCAAGCATAGGAAGAGCAACAGTATATCGCAATCTAAATTTACTTTCTGAGTTAGGTGAAATAAAGAAAATTGAAATGCCTAAAGGTGCAGATTGTTTTGATCATAGAACATTTAATCACTATCATGCAAAATGTTTAAAATGCGGGAAGATATTGGATGTTAATATGGAATATATTAAAGATTTAGAAAAATTGATAAAAAAAGACAATGGATTTGAATTCACAAGTCACGATATTATTTTTAGTGGAATATGCACTAAATGTAAATATATAAATTAAGGCAAATACGGGATAGAAAATTCCGTAAATATATAAAAATAAGGAGAATTATATGAAAAGCATAACAAAATTAGATTTGCAATACGCACACAGATTCTATGGATTTAAAGGCGAGGCGCAATATTTGCATGGACATACTGGAATTTTAACTATTGAGGTAGAGGATACTGTTAACACAGGCGTTAATATGGTTTTCCCTTGTAATGAGATTCAAAAAACTGCATGGGATATTTTAAAAAACTTTGACCACGCACTTGTTTTAAGAGATGACGATCCATTACTACCAGCAATCCTAAAAGTTTACGAAGAAACTGGAATAAAAGATGGAACACCTCAAAATCAAATGAAAGGTGAGGCTTTTAAAACCGAGCTTGCAACAGCATATCCTGATTGTCGTCTAGTTGTAACAAAAGAAACTATGACAGTTGAAGGAATGATTAAAATCGTATATGATTTGTTGAAAGATAAACTTAATATAGCTAAACTAACTTTTACAAGTGGTGTAAACGAAGCATCGGCTGAATTTGTAACTAAAAACAACATTGATCGTTGCCCTCTATGCGGAATCAGAATGAGTGACAATGGTGTCTGTAAAAAATGTGGTTACAAACACTAAAATAAGTAATTAATAAATTTAATTATTGAAGATAAAAAACCTAAGGAACGCGCAAGCAATCTTTAGGTCTTTTTTCGTTCATAAAATAATTAAGTGTGTATGAAATCTATTAAAGTAACATCCAAAATAATTAAATAAATATAGAATAAAGCAGATTGCCTAAAAAATTGGACAATCTGCTTTTTTCTATATATAGTTGTTTTAAATTTTATATATTATTGATATAAGTAGTAGTGAGATATTTTTTAGGAGAAACGCCTTTCAACTTTTTAAATGTTTTAATAAAGTAAGACAGGTCGAAAAAGCCACAAGCTAGGGAAATTTCAGTAATATTCATATCATTGTTTAGAAGCAAGGAAGTAGCTTTTTCTATTCTAAACTCAATCAAATAATCAATAGGAGATTGTTTAAATATGTCTTTAAAAGCAGAACAAAAATAATTAGGTGACATGTTTGCTACTATTGCCAAATCTGATAAATTGATTTTATTTGCATAATTAATTTGAATGTAATGAAGCACTTCATTTAATTCAATTAATTTTTTTTGATTAGCAACATAGTCTAGCGGTGTGTGGAAAAAGTAGTTATTGCTAAAAATTTCACCAATAATCATGTATAAGGCACCAATAGTAGCGATTTCAAAACTACTGTTTCTCTCTTTCACGCTGTTGAAAAGCATATTAAACAGGTTTGTAATATTATTTGTATCTGCTTTAAATTTATTGAAAATCGTAATTTTTTTACTAGTAATATTTAATAACAATTTTGAGATATATTCATTGCTACTACTTAGAAGTTTAACGTTAAAAACTATACATTCATAAATGCAATTAATAGGGGTGCCACTGTGAATCATTTCAAGATTTACAACAGCAATATCTCCTTTAACTAAAAGAAGTTCTTTGTTTTCTAGTTGTAAGCAGAACTCACCTTCAATAATTCGAATAAATTCTAATTCATCATGCCAATGTGGTTGCATTATGTATTGAGGAGAAGTGGAATTGAGCAAATAGTACTCAAGTTTAAAATTCATAGTGCCACGCTGTATATTTTCTTGCAAGTGTAAATATTTCATTTATTTCTCCTAAAACCGTAATATAATTATGTTTTTTCTTAGTATAACACAAGACAATAGGAAAAAGCAATAGTATAATTATGTTATAGAATAATAGAAGGAGAATGAAATGCTAAAAAATGTACCTAAAATAATAAGCCCAAATTTATTGAAAGTAATTTGTGAAATGGGTCATAGTGATGAGATAGTAATTGCTGATGGAAATTTCCCAAGCGAGAGCATCGGAAAAAATGCAATAGTTATTAGATTAGACGGTCACGGAGTAAGTGATGTGTTAAGTGCGATAATCAAGTATTTCCCACTTGATCAATATGTAGATCAGCCTGTTGGACTTATGAAAACTCTAGATAATTCAGTTCCAGTAATTTGGAAGGAATATGAAGAAATTTTAAAAAGCGAGCCAACGGAGAATTACAGTAAAGGGTTTGAAGAGATAGAAAGGTTCGAATTTTATGAAAGAGCAAAGAACGCATATGCAATCATTGCCACTGGTGAGAAAGCATTATATGCAAATATAATTATAAAAAAAGGTACTTGCTAAGCAAGTAAAATAAAGGAGAATTAATATGAATATTCAAGAAATTAAAGAGCAAATTTGTGACGTATGTCATAAAATGTGGCAACTAGGCTGGGTAGCAGCAAACGACGGAAACGTAACAGCAAGACTTGAGGATGGTACATTCTTAGCAACTCCAACTGGAATGAGTAAAAGTTTCATTACACCAGAAAAATTAATAAGAATTAATGCAAAAGGTGAAATACTTGAAGCGGCTCCTGGTTTGAAACCATCAAGCGAAGTGAAAATGCATCTTAGATGTTATGAGAAACGTGATGATGTATGGAGTGTAATTCATGCACACCCACCTGGTGCAACAGGTTTTGCAGTAGCTCATAAACCTATGGACATGTATAACATGATCGAAGATGTAGCAGTAATTGGTGCTGTTCCTCTAACACCATATGGTACACCAAGTACAATTGAAGTTCCTGATGCAATCGAGCCATATTTAGAAGACCATGATGTAATGCTATTAACTAACCACGGAGCATTAGCAGTTGGAAGTGACGTAATTACAGCATTCTATCGTATGGAGAGTTTGGAATTGTGGGCAAAAATCACTATTAATGCAGTAATTTTAGGTGGTTCAATTGATATCGACAGAGGAAATATCCAAAAATTGATTGATTTGAGAACATACTATGGAGTTACTGGAAGACATCCAGGATATAAAAAGTTTAGCACAGAAGAGAACAAAGATTAATTTGTTTAGGTGAATATTATGAGTAAAAAAGTACTTGCATTTGATTTTGGAGCTAGTTCAGGACGTGGAATAATTGGTTATATTGATAATGATGTAATCAAGTATGAAGAAGTTCATAGATTTAACAATGGTGCTATAGAGCGGAATGGTCGACTAGTTTGGGATATTGAAACGTTATTTAGTGAAGTTAAATACACTATAGAAAAAGCTGGTAAAGTGGATTCAATTGGGTTTGATACATGGGGCGTTGATTATGGAATTATTGATCAAAACGGCAAATTAGTAGACTATCCAACATCATATCGTGATCCTAGAACAGAAACAACAGTTAAAACAGCTAGTGAAGTTATGTCTTATGACAGACTGTATGAAATTACAGGAAATCAAATAATGACTATAAATACACTTTTTCAACTTTTAGCAGAAAAAGAAGACTTAAACGGAAAGAAAATTTTGTTTATGCCTGATTTATTTGCTTATATGTTAACAGGAAATATGGTTTGCGAAAAAACTATAGCGTCAACAAGTCAAATGTTAGACATTAAAACACATGAATTTTCTAATGAAATATTAGATAAATTCAATATTGACAGAAATATATTTCCTAAGATAGTAGAAGCTGGAACAGTAGTTGGTACATATAATGATATGAAAGTTATTTCTGTAGCAGGTCATGATACTGAATGTGCAATATATTCAGTACCTACTTTAGAAACCGAATTTGCTTATCTATCATGTGGAACATGGAGTTTGTTTGGTGTAGAGATAGATGAACCTATATTGACAAAAGAAAGTTGTGATAATGATTTATCTAACGAAATCTCAGCAAACGGAAAAGTTGATTTTCTAAAGAACATTGTTGGACTTTGGATTATTCAAGAGTGCAAAAGATGTTGGGGCGAATACAGCTACAGCGAGATAGCAAAAATGGCTAGTGATGCTGAAGGCTTGAAATCATTTATTGATGTAGATGATAAAGTATTTGGACAACCTTGTGATATGCCAAAAGTAATTCAAGAGTACTGTTTAAATACTAATCAAAACGTACCACAAACTGTAGGCGAAATTGCTAGATGTGTATATGAAAGTTTAGCCATGAAATATAGATTCGCGCTAAATCAAATTGAAGAAGTAGTCAAAAAACATTTTGAAACTTTGTATATTGTTGGTGGCGGAAGCCGAGCGGACATATTGTGTCAATTAACAGCAAATGCGTTAAATCGAAAAGTGGTAGCTGGAGTTGAAGAAGCAACAGCTATTGGAAATATCGCAATACAATTAAAAACACTTGGAGAAATTCATAGTGATGAAGATGTTAAGAAATTAATAATAAAAGGTGAGAACCTAAGAAATTATGTAGCTGAAGATTTGGAAAAATGGAACGCTGCATATGAACAATATTTAAAAATAATAATATAAATGAGGTATAAAACATGTATCCTAAAATAGGTATAAGACCAACTATTGATGGTCGTTGGGGCGGAGTTAGAGAATCGCTAGAAGTAAAATGTATGGCAATGGCTCAAAGTGCTAAAAAGCTAATTGAAGAGAAGTTGCGTTATAATGACGGAACTCCTGTTCAAGTAGTAATCTCAAACACAACTATCGGTGGTGGAAAAGAGAGTGCAATGTGTGAAGAGCAATTTGCAGCTGAAAATGTTGTAGCTACTCTTACAGTAACACCATGTTGGTGTTATGGAACAGAAACTTTTGATATGAATAAAAACACTATCAAAGCAGTATGGGGATTTAACGGAACAGAGAGACCAGGCGCGGTATATCTAGCTGCAGTTTTAGCAGCACACGCACAACGTGGACTACCAGCATTTGCAATCTATGGACGTGACGTTCAAGATTTAGCTGACAATTCAGTTCCAGCTGATGTAGAAGAGAAGATTTTGAGTTTCGGTAAAAGTGCAATAGCTATTGGACAAATGAAAAACAAATCATACGTAAACTGTGGTGGAATTTCAATGGGTATAGCAGGATCATACTGTGATGCAAAAATGTTCCAAGATTATTTCCACATTCGTGCTGAATGGGTAGATATGACAGAAATTTTAAGAAGAATTACACTTGGAATTTACGACCATGCAGAGTTTGATAAAGCTATAGCATGGGTAAAAGAAAATTGTAAAGAAGGGTTTGATTGTAATGCAACAAAAAACCTACCTGATATGATTACATCATCTAAGGTAGTACCCGCTGATAAAGATTGGGATTTCGTAGTTAAAATGACGCTTGCAATTCGTGACATCATGTATGGAAACGAAAAATTGGCAGATATGGGTTGGCACGAAGAGTCACTAGGTAAAAATGCAATATCTGGTGGATTCCAAGGACAAAGAAATTGGATTGATTGGTTGCCTAACGGTGATTTTACTGAAGCAATTATGGCAAGTTCATTTGACTGGAACGGCAAAAAAGCACCAGTACCATTTGCAACTGAGAATGATACATTAAATGGTGTAGCAATGATGATTGCGACGTTATTAACTAATACAGCACCATGTTTCCATGATGTAAGAACATATTGGAGTCCAGAAGCAGTAGAGAGAGTATCAGGTGTTAAACCAACAGGCAAAGCAGCAAATGGATTTATTCACTTAATCAATTCAGGAGCAACAGCATTAGACGGAAGCATGGCCAGCAAGAATGAAAAAGGTGAAAATTGCATGAAACCATGGTACGATATGACTAATACAGACATAAAAGCTTGTACTGATGCAACTGATTGGTGTAGAGCTAATTACGAATATTTCCGTGGTGGTGGATTTAGTTCACACTTCAAAGCTGATGCGGAAGTTGATGTAACGCTAATACGTACAAACATCGTAGAAGGTGTTGGATTAACAATTCAAATTGCAGAAGGCTCAACAGTGAGATTACCTGATGCGATTCATAACGCAATCGACGTAAGAACAGATAGAACATGGCCAACAACATGGTTTGTTCCAAATCTTACTAACGAAGGTGCATTCAAAGACGTGTATAATGTTATGGCAAATTGGGGTGCGAACCACGGTGTAACTGTAATGGGTCACGTAGGTGCGGACATAATCACAATGGCAAGTATGCTTAGAATCCCAGTAGTTATGCATAACGTTGATGATAGTAAAGTTTATCGTCCACATTCATGGTCTGGATTTGGTACAGTAGACAAAGAAAGTGCAGACATCAATGCTTGCAAATTCTATGGACCAATGTACAAGTAATATTAAATAGAAAAATTAAAAAATAAATTATATAATAGGAGAAAATTATGGCTAGATTTGTATTAAATGAAATATCATATTTTGGTTCTGGATGTAGAACTGAAATCAAAGGTGAAATGACATCACGTGGATTAAAGAAAGCATTTGTATGCACAGATTCAGATTTGTTGAAATTTGGAGTAGCAAAAATGGTTCTAGACCAACTTGATTCAGCTAATGTTGATTATGTAACATTTTCTGATATCAGAGCAAATCCAACAACTCAAACAGTAAAAGATGCAGTAGAAGCCTTCAAAAAATCTAATGCGGACTTTATTATTGCAATCGGTGGTGGTTCAGTAATTGATACAGCAAAAGCTGTAGGAATTATTATTAAAAACCCTGAATTTGCTGATGTATTATCACTTGAAGGTGTAGCACCAACAAAAAACCGTGCAGTATTAACTTTTGCATTCCCAACGACTGCAGGAACAGCAGCTGAAGTAACAATCAACTATGTAATTACTGATGAAGTAAATCATAGAAAAATGGTGTGTGTAGACCCTAAAGACATACCACAAGTTGCATTTGTAGATGCTGAGTTGATGTTCTCAATGCCAAAAGGCTTAACAGCAGCAACAGGAATGGACGCATTAACGCATGCAATCGAAGGATTTATTACACCAGGCGCAACAGCTATGAGTGATATGTTCGAATTGCAAGCAATTAAACTTATTGCAAGCAACCTAAAAGATGCAGTAGATAATGGATCAAACAAAGAAGCAAGAGAGAATATGGCATTAGGACAATACATAGCGGGAATGGGATTCTCAAATGTAGGTCTAGGAATTGTACACTCAATGGCACATACTTTAGGTGCAATTTTTGATACACCACACGGCGTAGCAAATGCCATTATTTTACCTACAGTTATGGAGTACAATATTGACTCACCAGCTAAACCTAAATTTAGACAAATTGCTGAGGCGATGGGAGTTGACGTATCAAAAATGAATGATGATGAAGCAGCTATTGCAGCAGTTAAATCAGTAAAAGATTTGTCATTGTCAATTAATATTCCAACAAAAGTATCTGATGTAGGCGTTCGTGAAGAGCACCTAGATAAATTGTCAGTTGATGCTTTCGGCGATGTTTGTACTGGCGGAAATCCAAGAACAACATCTGTTGAAGATATTAAAAAATTATTTAAGAGCATGCTATAATACATAAATTTTTTCATATTAAAATGAGGGCTATCAATATTGATAGTCCTCATTTTTTTTAAGTTATATATAGAAAAATAATAATTTATAAAAGAAAATATACTCTAATTTACAAATTCAAATTATTTCGATACTCAGTGGGAGTGCATTGTTCAATTTTCTTAAATGACTTGCAAAAGTAATTTAAGTTATTAAATCCTGTTAAAAGAGAGATCTCGTTTATTTTACTATTTGTTTCTTTTAATAGATTTTTTGCATAATTAATCCGTTTATTCATAATGTAGTCCAAAATTGTTATACCTTGAATTTTTTTAAAGAGATGTATAAGGTGAAATTTGCTAGTAAAACAGTATTGGGCAACATCTTCAATAGTGAAATTTTTCAGGTAGTTTAAGTCTAAATAAACAAGTGCATTAGCGATTATTTTGTTAGAAGAAATCAGTGAAGCAGTGTTTTGTTTATTATTAATTAATCGATAAGTCATAGCCACCAAAATTCTTAAAGTATTACTAATAATTTCGGTGTAGTAACTTTCCCTTAAAACCAATTCATTTATCAAAGTAGACGCGTAATTTTCGAACGTTTCAAAATGTGCTCCAGTGGCATAAATTGATGGGAAATTAGGTGAAATCAAATGATTTTCAGCAACATTTGACAGTTTAATATTGTCGAAAGCAATGAAATTCAACGAAAATGGATTATTCAGAGAACCGACTTCATGATGCTTTTGACCAGCATTATAAATGACAATATCGCCCTTGTTAACAAAATGGCGTACGTTGTCAATATAAACATATCCAGAGCCATCAAGAACTAAAATCAACTCCACAAAATTGTGGCAATGATCAGTCTCACGCCATCCCTTCTTTGGGTCGATTTTGCCCGCATAAAGCAAGTGTGGTTTAACAGAATAAGGCATATTTTGATTGAATACAAAATGCTGTCTTTCTTTTGAATTGTATCTATGTATAACTTTCATATTAATATTATAATACAGTAAATATAATTTGTCAATATAATAGAACAATATTGCTAAAAATTTAAAACAATTTTCACTATTGATTTTTTAATAGGTTTAGAGTACTATATATATATAATAGATTTAAATATGAGTGAGGTACCAAGATGAATGAAATAATTCTTGATATGAAAGGTGTAGACAAGCGATTTTTTGGTGTACACGCCTTGAAAGGAGTTGACTTCAATTTAAGAGCTGGTGAAGTTCATGCACTAATGGGTGAAAATGGTGCAGGAAAGTCAACTTTGATGAAAGTTCTTGTTGGAATGTACCAACGAGATGCAGGTGAAATAACATTATTTGGAGAAAAAGTCAATTTTAAAAATATTGCAGAGGCACAAAAAAAGGGTATCAGTATAATTCACCAAGAATTAAACATGATGAATCACCTAACTGTAGCTCAAAATATTTATATTGGCAGAGAGCCAATGAAAGGCACAGTAATTGATGATAAAAAAATGGAAAAAGATGCAAAAGCACTTTTTGATAAAATTGGAATCAATATTGAACCAGACGTTCAACTTGGAAAGTTAACTGTTGGAAGACAGCAAATGGTTGAAATTGCAAAAGCAATATCACATGAGAGTAAATTATTAGTACTTGATGAGCCAACAGCAGCTTTAACAGAATTTGAAGTAAAAGAGCTGTTCAAAATGATGAGAGATTTACAAGCAAAAGGAATTGGAATGATATACATATCTCATCGTATGGACGAAATTAATGTAATTTCAGACAGAGTTACGGTAATGCGTGACGGAGAATATATTGGAACTATTGATACTGAAGGATCAACAAAAGATGACATCGTTAAAATGATGGTTGGTAGAGTAATCTTTGGTGACAAGAAAGAGAAGAGCAATGTATCAAAAGACGCAGATACTGTTTTGGAAGTATCTAACTTAAATTCAGGATCATCAATAAAGAATGTTAGTTTTGAGCTAAAGAGAGGCGAAATACTTGGATTTTCTGGACTAATGGGTGCAGGTCGAACTGAAGTAGCAAGAGCTATCTATGGTGCGGACAAGTTTGATAGTGGATCAATTTATCTTAACGGAAAAAAAGTTAAAATAAATACACCAGAGCAAGCCGTAAAAAACGGAATATGTTATTTAAGTGAAGATAGGAAAAGATACGGTTTATTATTAATTAAATCCATATCAGAAAATTCAGCGCTAGCGTCATTAGAAAATTACACGAAATTTGGAATTATTAATGACAAGAAAATTGCAGCTGATGCGAAAATAGTAAATGAATCATTAAAAACAAAAACACCATCAATGAATCAGTTGTTGAAGAATCTTTCAGGAGGAAATCAACAAAAGGTAATTATCGCAAGATGGTTACTAAAAAATTCTGACATATTTATATTTGATGAGCCAACTAGAGGAATTGATATCGGTGCAAAAAGTGAAATGTACGCACTAATGGAAAAACTAGCAAAAGGCGGAAAATCAGTAATTATGATATCATCAGAATTAGCAGAAATACAAAGACTGAGTGATAGAGTAGTTGTTATGTGTGAAGGACGAATTACTAAAATATTAGATATTCAAGATGCGACACAAGAAAATATTATGTATTACGCAACAAAAAGGGAGGAAGCATAGAATGAGTGATAAAGCAATATATCAAAAGTTATGTTTGTCTAGAAAAACACGTAGATTTGGTGTAAAATTAGGCGACGTATTAGTAAATAAGGGAAAGCAAAATTTAATTATATTAGGAGCATTGTTTGGTTTAGCATTAGGATTTACTATTTTAAGCCCAGCATTCTTAGGCTCATATAATGTAACAAGTATGTCACAATCATTAGCTCCATACGCAATTATGGCGATTGGTGTAACCTTTGTTATTGCAACTGGAGGAATTGATTTATCAATCGGAACAGTGTGTATTGCATCATCCGCTATAGCCGGAAAGCTTTACATGATGGGAATGCCATTGTGGATGACAATACCAGTAATGTTAATAATCGGACTAATCTTCGGTATTATCAACGGATTATTAATTGCAAAATTAAAACTACCAGCGTTTATCGCAACACTAGGAACAATGATGTTCGCAAGAGGACTATCAGCATTGATAGTAGTAATTCCAAGTGTATTCTATCCAACACAAACATGGTTCAACTCAGCATTTTCAAATCTATACGGATTCCCAATCGGATTAGTGTGGGTAATTGCGTTAATGTTGATAGCAATGTTCGTTATGTATAAAACAAAAGTCGGAAGATATGTTTTAGCAATAGGTAGTAATGAAGAAGCAACTAGATTATCTGGAATTAACACAGATAAATATAAAATTATTTCATATGCAATCGCTGGTTTATTCGCAGGAATAGCAGCAATATTCTGGTCAGCATGTTTCCCTACAGTAGCAGCAGCTACAGGAAACGGAATGGAGCTTGATGCAATAGCAGGAGTATACATCGGAGGCACAAGTGCAACTGGTGGTATCGCATCAATCGTTGGATCTGTTATCGGTTCAGCATTACTAGTAGTAATCAGAAGTGGATTGAACTTCGTTCTATCTTCATTCAATATTCCTTTAAATTCAACATATTTGACTTATGTATTAACAGGAATGATCGTTGTTATTGCAGTATTAATGGATACAATCAAAAACAAGAATGCAAATAAAGTTAAAATATTAACTCCAAAAGAAACTTTGAAAAAATCAATGAAAGAATGTTTAATGAAATTTGAAAATTCTTTAGACGTAGCAGTTTCAAAATTCTCATTCGAAAAAGATGTTAACAAAAAAGCTGAATTTAAGAAAGAACTTGACGTATTAAACAACGAAAAGATTGCCTATAAAGCGGAAATCACAAAAGAACTAAACAAATTCAATATAAAGATAGTTAAATAATAAACAAAATGCACATTATCTAATTATTATAATTAGGTGAAATATATCAAGAGAGGATGAATTATGAAAAAAATTATGAAAAAAGTATTGGCATTAACTTTAGTGTTATCACTAGTAGTTACAAGTTTAGCAGCGTGTGGTGGAGAAAAAGCTCCAAAAATCGCAGTAGTCGCTAAAGGTGAATCACATGCATTCTGGCAAGCTGTAAAAGCTGGAGCAGAATCTGCAGGTGAAAAATATGGTTATGAGATCACATTCAGAGGACCAGTAAGTGAGTCAGCTAAAGACCTACCTTCACAAAAAGAAATGGTATCAACTGCACTTTCACAAGAAGTTGATGGACTAGTACTAGCAACTATCGGAACTGGTTTCGTTGATAGCTTAGAGCAAGCGTTCAAAAGCAAAATTCCAGTAGTACACTTTGATAGTGGAGTAAAACAAGAAGATATTGATGCTGTAAACAAATCAAAAAGCAATCCAATTGAATCTCTAGTATCAACAAGTAACTTGAAAGCAGCTTCTATGGCAGCTGATAACTTCTTTGAAGCTATCAAAGCAGACATAGCTTCATCAACTGAAAAGTATATTGTAGGAGTAATCCAACATGATACATCATCAACTGGTGTAGATAGAGCTAAAGGATTTATGGATAAATTTAAAGAATTAGCTGATGCTGATTCAACAACAAAAGGCAAATATGAAATCAAACTAGAAATCAAAGATGGAGATGCTAACAACTCATATAAAACAGCTTTGGAAGCTCTTTACAATGGTGGACTAAACGCTTTGTTCATGTGTAATGAAGGTGTTGTAAAACAAGTTTACGATGCAATCAAGAGTTCAGGCGATAAATATGACGATGTAGTATTCTGCGGATTTGATGCAGGAACTAAACAAATTGATTGGATTAAAGAAACTAGTGGAAAAGCTGTTTTAGTTGGTTCAGTAGCTCAAGATTCATTCCAAATTGGTTACCAAGCAGTTGAGCAATGTGTATTTGCTATTGAAGGTAAAACAATTACACCAACAGTAGAAATTTCTGGTGCATGGTATGACGCGACTAATATCGAAGATATGATTAAAAAGAATTTAGTTTATCACGGTTAAGAATTGTTAACAGTTCTGATTAAGATAAATAAAATCAAATAACTACATAAAAATTAAGGCACGTATAATTAATTTATACGTGCCTTATTGTAACTTATCGTAAGGCATAGAAAAAGACAAACGATACGCAAAAAGCGATCTTTTGGTCTTTTTTTAGTTAATGAAATAAAAAATGAAGTATAGTAATATAAGAAATTTGAAAGCAAAGGCGTAGTGTGGTATAATATAAAAAAATATTGTAATTTTTGTAACGAATTGATTGTTTTGGTTATATATAAGTATAAAGGAAAAAAGGAGGGCTAAATATTTGAAGAAAGTAGACAACATTTATCAAGAAAATGCTGACTATGTAAAAAGATTTCTAGTTGCTCTAACTTTTGATGTGGATTTAGCAGAGGAACTTACTCAAGAAACCTTTTATCAAGCAGTGAAGTCAATTGATAAGTACAATGGAACCTGTAAATTTCCAGTGTGGTTGTGTCAGATTGCCAAGCATTGTTATTACAATCATTTGCGAAAGAAAAAGAATGATAATGTGGAAAGTTTAGATGTCTTAAATGAAAAAGGCATTGATTTTGATAATAAAGAATTGCAAATTAGTGAGATAATTGAGACTAGGGATAGTTATGTATCTATTCACAAAATCATACACAATCTACCTGAACCATATAGAGAAGTATTTGTTTTAAGGTATTTTTCCGATTTAAGTTTTAAAGAAATTGGTGAGATCGTAGGGAAGAGTGAGAGCTATGCTCGAGTTAATTATTATAGAGCAAGGCAAAAGATAAAAGAACAAATGGAGGATACTTTATGAAATGCGAAATAATAAAAGACATGTTACCATTATATGTCGATGGAATATGTTCGATTGAAACAAGTGAACTGATAGAAAAACATTTAGAAACTTGCGAATCGTGTAAAATAGAACTTAAATCGATGAAAAGCGGTATCACGCTAGATGCAAAAGCTATTGAAGATAA
Organism: uncultured Clostridia bacterium; assembly: GCA_947039455.1. Classification (GTDB taxonomy): domain Bacteria; phylum Bacillota; class Clostridia; order Christensenellales; family CAMQZB01; genus CAMQZB01. The sequence goes on along the minus strand of CAMQZB010000001.1, from coordinate 340,795 downwards.
CATGAAAGCAAAAAAACCCTTTAAAAAAATAGAAAGAAAAAATATGTATTTATATATAGGAATAATTAGTATAGTTTCTTTGGTTGTAATTTCAATAATCACATTGACGTTGTGGTCAAGCGGAGTATTTAGTGTAATTGATAAACAAATTTCACCAGATGGACTTACTACAGTCACTGTTTATGATAAAGATGTTAGGGGGATTTTTCCCGAAGATATTCCATATGCGATTCCTAAAGACGTTGGTTTTATGATGGAATTTACAGGAGCAATTAATGGTAACGTCAGCTATGGTGGTTGTGATTTTGAATATTTAGAGTGGTCACCATGTAGCAATTATATCATTTTTTCCGTTTTCTATGAAGATGAACGCTATCTGAAATTAGATGATATTCAAGGAGGAGAAATTGCTGAATTAAATTGGTATATTAATATGAGTATGAACTATCGTGATGAATTTACATCAATTATGTCATCAGAAAGTTGGGAAACTCTAGAACTTAATTTTATTGAGTGGATTGACGCAAATGCAAATATGAAAGTATCATTTGAATTTACAGATAAGCAAGGAACTTTGCAAAATGGCACAATGATTTATAATTGTGAAACTGGAGTGATTACCGAAATTGAATTTAATTAAACAAAAAAAGAGCGAAATCAATATCGCTCTTTTTCTCGTTCTTAAAGTAATTATAGGTGCACAAAAACATATTGACGAAACTTAACGAAATACACGATAAACACAATAGAAAATATAATCAATGTTGTTGTTGTTGTTGTTGTTGTTGTTGTTGTTGTTGTTGGGTGTACCATTAGGTGTGTAATTTGAAAAAAACAGCTGAAAAGTAGGATGTTTAATTTATATACTTTTACGTTTATAAATAATGATCAATTAAGTCTAATATCAATTTTAAAATATATCTTTACAAACAAACATTATTATGTTATAATAAAATAAAAAACGTATAGGGGATTTTAATATGGCAGCTACACCAATTTATCATGAAATATATTTAAAACTGAAAAAATTGATACGTGATGGCGAATATGAAGTCGGAGATTTTTTGCCGCCAGAGGGTGAATTGGAAAAAATATTCAATGTGTCAAGAACGACCGTGAGACGAGTTGTTGATATACTAGTAAAAGAAGGATATATAGAAGTTAAGCAAGGTAGAGGAACAAAAGTTATAGACTTTAATTCTACACAAAAACTAAATGGAGTAACATCAGTTTCTGAAACGTTAAGAAAGAAAGGTGTTATTGTTACGATAAAAAGTATTTACATTGACATTGTTAAAGCAACAAAAAGCACAGCAATGAGATTGAATGTTGATGAAGGTGAGAAGCTATATCGTATTCAGCGGGTACAACTAGCCGATGGAATACCAATAGCGATTATAGAAAACTATATAAACATGAAGTTTTGTAAAGATTTAGAATTACAAGTTGGAAAAATCAATTCACTTTACGAGTTTTTAGAAAGTGAGTATGGTTACCACATTGACTATGCTAAGGATATTATATCAGCAAAGAGTGCTGATTTTACTGAATCACAAATGCTAGATGTAAGAATTGGTGCGGCGTTATTAACGCTAAGACGTGTTACATGTGATAATGGAATACCAATTACCTACGACAAACTGATAATTAGAGCAGATAAGTATAGATTTGAGTTAGATCTATATGGAAGAAATAAATAGATACCTATATTCTCAACAAAGGACTATGAATCGCAGAAAATACAGTGGATTTTACTATATAACAACATTAAAGAAAGATTACCTAAAAGATATGATTAGGTAATCTTTCTTTTTATGTATTTATATTTATACTAAAAAATATGAAAATAACACCAATATATTGTATATTTATGCATTATGATAAATAAATATTTATTTTGAATTAAGTATTGACAAGTAAACATTACTATGTTATAATTACAACGAAAGAAAGGTAGTGACCTTTAGGAAAGGAGAATTAAAATGCGATTAAGTTATGAAGAAATACCTAGAATTATTGACATCAGTTCTGTGAGAACTGATGTGACGTACGATGAGTTAAAATTAAACGCTCATATTGCTCAAAAATACAACTTTGTGTGTACTTTTGCAATGCCTTGCTTTACAGCACAATTAAGAGAACTTGTGACATCTCCAACAGTAATGGTTGGCGGAGTAGCGGGTTTCCCATCTGGAGCTGATACAACTGAAATAAAAGTTGAATGTGCAAAGAGAATGAAAGCTCTTGGTTGCGACGAAGTTGATATGGTAATAAATGTTGGTGCATTGATATCAGGAGACTATGAGTTAGTGAAAAATGATATTAAAGCAGTTGTAGCTGCTATTTATCCAACTCCAGTAAAGTCAATTTTAGAAATAGCATACCTTAGTGATGAAGAAATTAAAATGGGTTCAAAACTAGCTGTAGAATCTGGTGTAGCATATGTTAAGACAGGAACTGGATGGGCATCAAAACCTACAACTATTGAAACTATTAAAATTATGAAAGAAGTAGTTGGTGATCGTGCAAAAATCAAAGCAGCTGGCGGCGTACGCACACTTGCTGATTTGGAAGCAATGGTTGATGCTGGTTGTGATAGATTTGGAATTAGCATAAAATCAGCATTGTCAATATTGAAAGAAGCGTATGAACGTGAAGGAAAAGTTTTTGAAGATGCTAATCTAGTAGCAAACTTCGATGTTCACACAGCAATATATTAAAAATTATATTAAAGGTGATTTGATGAAATACATAATAGCTTATGATTTAGGCACAGGCGGAATGAAAGCGTCATTATTTGATGAAAATGGTGTAAGTGTTGCAAGTGCAATGGAAGAATGTAAAACTTATTATCCTAAAGACGATTTCCGTGAGCAACGTCCAGAAGATTGGTGGAATATGCTTGTTAGCACCACAAAGAATCTGTTGACGAAAGCAAACATGAATAAAGACGATATTTTAGGTGCAGGTTGTTCAGGACACAGTCTTGGTGTTGTTCCAATTGGAGCAAACGGAGAACTTTTGTCTGAATACGTACCAGTTTGGTCTGATGCAAGAGCTGAGAATGAAGCTTTTGAAGTTTTTAAAATCATTGATGAGAATGAGTGGTACTTGAAAACCGGAAATGGATTTCCTGCAAAGCTATACAGTGCATTTAAAATTCTTTGGTATAAAAACAATGAAACATCAATGTACAACAGTGCAAAGGTTTTCATTGGAACAAAAGATTATTTGAACTATAAATTAACAGGACAGTTAGTAACAGATTACTCATACGCATCAGGTTCTGGTGTATATGATTTAGTAAAATGCGAATATGATAGAGACTATATCAAGAAAATGGGTTTACGTGAAAGTGATTTTCCAAAAATGGTTGAATCAAGTGATATTGTTGGAAGAATACTTCCTGATGTTGCAAAAGAGTTAGGCTTGAATGATTTAACAATAATTTCAGCTGGTGGCGTAGACAATGCGTGCATGGCTGCAGGAGCGGGCTGTGTGGAAGACGGAATGTGTTACACATCACTTGGAACATCAGCGTGGATTGCAGTTACTTCTAGTGAGCCAGTAGTGAGTTTAACAAGTCGACCATATGTTTTCGGACACATGATAAAAGGTAAATACGCATCAGCGGAATCAATATTCTCAGCAGGAAATACATTCCGATGGGTGAGAGATAATATTTGTCAAGACTTTGTAACAAAAGAAGCCAATGGTGGTGGCAATGCCTATGACGAGATGACCAGTTTAGCAAGTACATCAGCAATCGGTTCTAATGGATTGATGATGACACCGAACTTAGCTGGCGGAACTGCAATTGATAAAAGTATAGATAGTAGAGGTTCATTTACAGGATTGGACTTAATGCATACAAGAGCTGATATGATAAGAGCAACTCTTGAAGGAATATGTTTTGCGTTAAGAGTTGCCCTTGATGAATTGAAAAAAGAAATTGAACTGGCACCACAAATGTTAATCGTTGGTGGAGGAGCAAAAAGCCAATTTTGGAGAGAGTTGTTTGCTGATATTTATGATATCGATATAATAACTTCACCAGTTGGCGAAAATGCAGGTTCACTTGGTGCTATGGCATCAGCTGCTATTGCAACAGGAATATGGAAAGATTATACACCACTTATTAAATTGAATTGGTCAGTTGAAAAAGTGGAGAAAAACTGTGAGCGAGTAGAAATTTATAGCAAGCTAACAGAAAAATTCAAGAAAGTCTGTGATTTTATAAGTGAAATTGCTGATATAAAATGTAATTAGTGCTTTAGATAAAGCATGAAATGGAGGGAAAAATATGAAAAAAGTAATAAGTATTGTACTAGTAGTAGCATTGGTTCTTTGCAGTTTTGCAGGTTGTAAACAAGTAGTTCCAGTAACACCAACGCCAGGAACAAATCCGCCACCAGTGGTAGCTGAGGGCGACGTAGATTTAGACGTAGCTTTGGCAAAATTACCAGCTAACCGTGGCGAAGGCAAAACAATTGGTGTTGTAGCATTTTTCAAAGCTAATGATTGGAACAGAAATGCATTGAAAGGCATTGAAGATCATTTCGCAACAGCTGGATACAAAGTAAACGTAATTGATGGTGCAGGAGATCCAGCTGCTATGAACGCAGCCATCGACACACACATTGCAAACAAAGTTGACGGAATTATTATTTCTGGTGGAGATGGAAGTGCTTTAACATCAGGTGCGAAGAAAATCGTAGAATCTGGTATTCCTTATGCTTGTATAGATATGTTCCAAGATGGAGCGGTAACTAATGTTATGGCTGACAACTGGGGCGGCGGATCACAACTAGGACTATGGACAGCCAACAAAATTGAAGGCGTTGGAGAAGTTCTTGTTCTTGACACACCAAGTTGGGTAACATTGAAAGCACGTGCTGATTCTGCAGCAGTAGTATTTGATGCCTTCCCTGGAATCACATCTCAAAGATTTGATATAGACGCAAACAATGCAGTTACTGATGCACAAACAAAAGTAGCAGCAGCTTTAGCGGCAGATACAAACAAAGAAATCAAAGCAATCGTAACATCATGGAACTTGCCAGCAATTGGTGCATATGCAGCAATAAAAGCATCAGGCCGTGACGATATCATCATAGCTTCAGGCGATACTGGTAAAGACGTGCTACAAGCAATGAGAGAAACAACAGCACCTGAGTGGGTATTCATGGGACAAAACTCAATAGTACTTGGTTCACGTGCAGCAAAAGGACTTGACCTTGCACTTAACGGAAAAGCCGATGCAGTTCCTTATGCACAATATGGACCTACATACTTTGTTTCAAACAAAGGCGGAGCAAGCGATCCTGTAACTGATGGTTCAGAAATTAAACTTCAAAGCCCAGAACAACACTGGACTGAAATTTTCGGAACACCATTTGGTTCAATCTAAGCTGAAAGTAAATAGTTAAAAAAAGAACATAGTTAAATATTTAAGATACATAGCAATATGTATCTTAAAATATTAATTTTGAGGAGTTTCAACTCATGAATGAGAAAGTAGTATTAAGAATGGAAGGGGTCACAAAGACATTTGGAGCGACAAAAGCTTTGACTAACGTTGATCTTAACATATGTGAAAATGAAGTTCACGCAATAGTTGGTTCGAATGGAGCGGGAAAATCAACATTAATGAAAACATTAATGGGAGAACACAAACCTAATGAAGGAAAACTTTTTTATCTAGATAAAGAAGTAACGGGAAAGTCACCACTTGAGATGCAAAATTTGGGAATTCAAATTGTTCACCAAGTATTAAATATTGTTGGAAGTATGTCAATACTTGAAAACATTTTAGTCTGTAACCCTCCAATGAAAGCAGGAATGTTAGATTGGAAAGCTGGTGAAGTAATGGTAAAAGAAGTTCTTGATTTTATCGGAATGGATTTTAATTTAAAACAAAAAGCTTCAACCTTATCAGTAGCACAACAACAGTTTGTAATTATAGCAAGGGCTTTGATTAATAAACCAAAAGTGTTGATATTGGACGAGCCTACATCAAGAATTAGTTTGGAAGAAACTGAAAAGTTGTTCCTAATAATTGAAAAATTGAAAGCAAGTGGCACAACCACAATATATATTTCACACCGAATGGAAGAGATTTATCGCATTTGCGACAAAATCAGCGTATTTAGAGATGGTAGAAGAATTGAAACAAGAATTACTAATGATTTCACTGAAAAAGAATTAGTTTCAAGTATGCTAGGCAAAACTCTAGATGCATTTTTCCCTAAGATTAAAGTACCAATTAAAGAAGAAATTTTAAATGTAGAAAATTTAACGTATCAAGATAAAGTAAATGACATATCTTTCAACGTGAAAGCAGGTGAAATTGTTTCATTAGTAGGAGCCGTTGGTGCAGGAAAAACTGAAACCTTAGGCTGTATTTATGGTATTTTGAAAAAAGATGGTGGAAAAATATCAGTTGACAACGAGGAACTGACAAAAAGCCATAGTGCGAAAAAAGGAATAAACAAAGGAATCGCACTTGTTCCAGAGGATAGAGCCTTGCAAGGAATGATCGGTGATAGAAATATCATGGAAAATACCTCTGCAATTAGCACAAAACTTATTTCAAAATTTTCATTTATCAGCGGTAAAAAAGATAAAGATAAAGCACAACAAAGCAATGATAAATTACTTGTTAAACCAAACGACATTAAGTATATTATGAAATCACTATCTGGTGGTAATCAACAAAAAGTTGTAATCGGAAAATGGTTGCTTGAAAACTACAAATTGTATCTACTTGATGAAGTAGCAGCAGGCGTAGATATCGGAGCAAAAGCTGAGATATACAAAATTCTTGGCGAACTAGTAAAGAATGGTGCAGGAGTACTTCTTTCCACAGGAGATATAGAAGAAGCGATTGGACTAAGTGATAGAATTATCGTGTTGTATAAAGGAAAGATTTTGAAAGAAATAGATCCAAAGACAACATCTAAGAATGAAATTTTACAATATATAATGGGAGGCGGAAGTAATGAAGAAAATTAATTTACATTCAGACTTTTTGCAAAAATATGGAATGCCTCTTGGATTGTTGGCACTAGTTGTTGTTTTGCAATTATTCAATTTAAGTGTACCATTGTTTTCATGGTTAAACATAAAGAATATTTTGATGCAAAACTCAGCGATTTGTCTTGCCGCGCTTGGAGTATCACTTATAATGATAAGTGGTGAAGGCGACATGTCATTTGCTGGTATGTTTAGTATGTTATCGGTGACATTTGCACTTTTTGCAAACCGAACAAATAGTTTTACTATATCATTTCTAGTAGTATTTGGAGTAGCTTTGGTTGTTAATTTATTAATAGCGTTTTGCGTAACAAAATACAATTTCTCATCATTTATCGTATCGATTGCAGTAATGTTTATGGCAATTGGTATTGAGAAAGTATTACACAAACAAACTACATTAATTGCAAGCGATTCATTGACATCATTTGCAAGAGCAGAGTTCATTTTACCAGTAATCGTATGGATGGTATTTGTACTATTTGCAGTAGCCTATGTTGTGGTAACAAAAACAAAATTTGGATTTAATTTAAGAGTAACTGGAGAGAACATTGACAGTGGAATTGAAGCGGGAATTAGCGTTAAGAAAGTGAAAGTTTTAGCATATGTATGTGCAGCATTCTTACTAGCTTTAGCGTCAACAATTGAAGCAAGTCGTGTGGGAGCTATCTACACACAAGGTCAAAACTATATGTTGCCAATTTTTGCAGCTTGCTATCTAGGATCATCTATGTTTGTACCAGGGCGTGTAAATGTTTTGGGAACATTAGTTGGAGCGATTTTTGTTGGAATGATAAACGGATTCATGAAAATGATGAACGTAGAATCGTATATTATACCAATAGTGCAAGGTTGTATATTGGTAGCTGCAGTGGCAATTTCTGTGTATAGAAATCGTCAAAAAATTGAACAAGTAAAGGTATAGGAGGGGTTATGAAAGATAAATTTAAGATTAAAATATCAAAACAAACAACAATGTTTCTTGTTTTGTTAGTATCAGTTTTTGCATTGTTTTCATTTCTAATTCCAAACGGAAGCTTTTATTTGCCACGAAATTTAAACAATATGGTAACAGACATGGTAATTCCAGCAATCTTTGCACTTGGTATGGGAATTATATTCTCAGCAGGTGGATTTGATTTGTCATTGGGGCACATTGCCAGTATCTGTGCGTTAGTGGTTGCGTATCTAATGAGTCCAACATTCATGTATCTACCAGGATTTGCAATTTTTATTGGAATTTTGCTAGCAATAGCACTTGGTGGAATCAGTGGATTGATAGTTTCAAGACTTGGAGTATCATCATTTATCGTAACATTGGGAATGCAATTCTTAATCATCGGATTAAGACAAATCGTAACTGGCGGACAAATGATTTACATCAGCCACGCAGGATTTAAGAGTATTGCATCAAGCCCACTTGGATTTTCAAACATGATTATAGTATTAATCATTGTTGCGGTTGCTTGTTACATCTTTATGGAAAGAACAACAGTCGGAAGAAAAATTCAATTTATTGGTGCAAACATTGAAGCATCAAGATACATGGGAATCAACGTAAAAATGTTGACGATGTTGACGTTTATACTTGGTGCTGTTATGGCGTGTATCGGTGGTGTACTTTTCTCTGCAAGAGCAGGAGCTGTTCAACTTAACAGTGCTGATGCAATGTTACTTGACGCAATCACAATTGCAGTTTTGTCAAAAGTAATGTTTAACAACAAATATAAAACATTCGGAATTATTGCAGTAGCTTTCCTAATATCAATGATAACAACAGGAATGAGCATGTCAGGAATACCATCTGAATGGGTAGAATTCGTTAAAGGATTGATAATTGTAATTTCAATTATCATGTCAAAAATATAAAATAACAAGGAGAAACAATTATGAAGAACATTTTTTCAATTGAAGGTAAAAAAGGATTTATTACTGGTGCTGCACAAGGTATTGGTAAAGAACTAGCTACAGCATTTGCTGAACACGGTGCTGATGTAGCGATCGTAGACATGAATTTAGAGCTAGCTACTCAAACAGCAAAAGAAATTGCAGATAAAACTGGTAGATTAGTAAAAGCATATCAATGCAACATTACCTGTGATGATAGTGTAAACAAAATGATGGCTGATTACTTAGTTGATTTTGGTACAATAGATTATTGTATTAACAACGCAGGTATTGCAACATTTGATTCAGCAATGGATATCTCAGCTTCAGATTTCAAAAAAGTTGTAGACGTAGATTTAAACGGAACATTCTTAACAGCAAGAGCCGCTGCAAGAGTTATGAGAGATCAAGGCAAAGGCGGTTCAATCGTGAGCACAGCTTCAATGTCAGGGTCACTAGTTAACGTTCCACAAACAATTGCAAATTACTGTGCTGCTAAAGCTGGTGTAATTCAACTTACAAAAGCATTGGCTGTTGAGTGGGTAAAATATGGAATTAGAGTAAACTGTGTTAGCCCAGGATATATGCTAACGGATTTAGTTGCAGCTCTTGGCGATATGCACCCAATTTGGTTGTCAAAATTGCCAGAAGGAAGCAGACTTGGGTATCCAGAAGATATTCTTGCTGCATATATTTATTTCGTATGTGATGCAAGTAAATACGCAACTGGTTCAGACCTAATTGTTGACGGTGGATATAACTGTTTATAAATTAAATATGACTATGCCACATTTTGGCAAATAACATAATTTTTTCATTATTCTTAATAATCAACTTATATAATAGATAACTATCTAATGTATAAGTTGAAGTGAAAACCCGCCTTTGATTAATAAAATCATAGGCGGATTTTTATTTATTAAATATGTTTTTATAAGACAAATCAACAAGCCCAAACAAGCAAGAGTATATATCAAAGATAGCAAACTTTTAATACCCTCGCATTTTCCCCCTCGGTGGGTGCAAAGTGGGTGCAAATTATTTGAACTTTTCAGCTATTATAAATTGTATAAATCATCCATTAATATGCACTAAAAAGTTTGCTTAAAAACCGCTGTATAGCATGTATTTTGAAACAGTTTTTCAAAAGGGTGCAATTGTGTGGTATAATATAATAGATAAAACTTACTGTAGATGTAAGGGAAGATAAAAAACGATTACGCTGAGCTATAAAAAATATTAATTTTTAATAATTAAGTGTTTTGAATCTTTCGCTACTACAATAACTCATCTTAAAATTGAGGATTCATGTTCTGAATCGGAGTATCCTTTTGATAAAAAAATATTTTTCAAGAATCTTTTGAATTGATTTTCCACGGTCTCAACTAAGGAGACGGTTCGATAATTGTGACTAGTTTTTTATCTTATTTAAGATTAGTCTATTGTTAGACAAGGAGAGGTAAAAATGATAAGATTTGTAAATGTAACAAAGCGGTACAAAAATAATTTAGTTTTGGATAAAATCAACTTAGAAATCCCTAAGGGGAAGATTGTTGTTTTAATTGGAGCATCTGGGTGTGGTAAAACCACTTGCTTAAAAATGATTAATCGTTTGATTGATCAATCAGATGGAAAAATTTATATTAATAACGAAGAAATTGAAAACAAAGATCCTATTAAGCTTAGACGTAATATAGGTTACGTCATTCAGCAGGTAGGGCTTTTTCCTCACATGACCGTGAAGGAAAATATAGAAATAATACCTAAGCTTGAAAAGTTTGATGCGTCAGTCATAACTTCACGTACAGAGGAGCTTATGAAGATGATAGGGCTAGATGGCGAAAGTTTCATGCACCGATATCCTGTTCAGCTTTCTGGAGGTCAACAACAGCGTATTGGTGTCGCAAGAGCCTTTGCAATAAATGCGGAAATCATTTTGATGGACGAACCTTTTTCTGCGCTTGACCCAATTACAAGGCTTCAACTTCAGGACGAGCTTATGACACTACAATCAGAACTACATAGAACCATTGTCTTCGTAACACATGATATGGACGAGGCTATTAGAATTGCAGATAAAATTTGTATAATGAATAATGGAAAAATATTGCAGTATGATACACCTGAAATGATTTTAAAACACCCTGTAGATGAATTTGTAAAAGAATTTGTAGGGGAAAAGAGAATTTGGAATCAACCAGATATGATTAAAGCACAGGATATTATGATAGCCAGTCCAATCACAGCCCATGGTGATATATCATTATTGCGAGCGGTTGAGGTAATGCGTACAAGCAAGGTTGATAGCATTATGGTAATCGATTCCAAACGTGAATTACTTGGAATTCTATTCTCATCTATTTTAAAAAAGGGAGATGGAATAAAATGGGAAGCACCAATCTCATCTATTATGAGAAAAGACTATCCAACTGCGTCACTAACCGACTCTATTTTGGATCTTTTGAATGTATTCAACTCAGAAAATGTTTCAATTATACCAATAGTAGATGAAAACAAAAAACTGTTAGGGTTAATTACTAGAAGTAGTTTAATAACTACCCTAAGCCAACAATTTCTTGTAGATGAGGTGAACGATAATGACTAATTTTATTCAATTTTTTAAAGATATTCCAAATGAAGTAACAAGCTTTTTTGACTCTGTAGCACAATTTTTTAGAGATTTTTATGCTAGCGTAACAAGCTTTTTCGACTATATAGCACAAAATAGCGAGAAACTTCTAGGGTTACTTGGAGAACATATCATGCTTTCAGTATTTGCTATTTTAGTAGCAATATTGATAGGTGTTCCATTGGGTATTTTAGTTAGTAGATACAAAAAATCTAATAAACCAATAATTGGGGCAGCAAATGTGATACAGGCAATTCCAAGCATGGCTTTACTGGGTTTTATGATTCCACTATTTGGTATTGGTGCAAAACCTGCAATAATTATGGTAATGCTCTACGCATTATTACCGATAGTGAAAAATACTGCAACAGGACTAGATAACATAGATAAGGAGATATTAGACGTAGCTAAGGGTATTGGAATGACAAAGCTTCAAATACTATTTAGGATTCAGTTTCCTCTAGCGTTGCCTGTAATTATGGCAGGTGTTCGTATATCTGCTGTTACCTCAGTGGGACTAATGACCCTAGCTTCATATATAGGTGCAGGCGGTTTGGGTATTATGATTTATTCTGGTGTGCAAATGGTTAATACAAATATGATTTTAGCGGGTGCTATCCCATCATGTTTCCTTGCATTACTAATGGATTTTATTTTTTCTAAAATTGAGAAAGTCGTAACACCTATTAGTATGCGTTCAAATAAAACATTACCAGAAAAGAAAGAAGACTTAGATAAGCTTCGCAAACACAGAAAAAGATCATTTATTGCAATTGGTCTTGCGATAGTAGTGTGTATTGGAACAGTGGGTATACAAGCACTCCCTGAGAGTGAAGATACGATAGTAGTTTCTTCTAATGATTATGCCGAAGCGTTATTTTTAGGTCACGTAGCATGCGAGTTGCTTGAAGCTCATACCGATTTGAAAGTAGTGAGGAACCTTGGAATGGGAGGAACGCTAATTCTTTTTGAAGCAATTAACTCAGGAGAAATTGATATACAAATAGAATACACAGCCAGTATGTATGCAAGTGTTCTATCACAACCAGTTGAAAATGTTACTTCTGATCATATTTTTAAAACTACACAACAGATGTATAAAGATGAGTACAATCTTGCGGTATTAGACCATTGGGGATTTAATAATACCTTTGCAGTTGCAGTACAAAAAGATATGGCGGAACAATTCAATCTTAAAACAATCTCAGATTTTGCGAAAATATCTCAAAACTATCGTTTTACTCCATCATTTCAGTTTACCACTAGAAACGACGGAATGATAGGGCTAAAGAAAGCCTATGATATGGATTTCAAAGAGGTTATTCCAATGGACGGCGGACTTAAATACACAGCGATAGACAATGAAGAAACTGATAGTATCATAGTTTATACTACGGATTCAAAGGTAGACAGATTTGATCTAGTTGTTCTAGAAGATGATAAAGAGTTCTTTTTAGCTTATCATACCGTTCCAATAATTAGACAAGAAGTACTTGACAAATATCCAGAAATAGCAGATGCGTTAAACAGAATGGCAGGAGAGTTAACCGATAAACAAATGAGCTTGATTAACTTTGAAATCGAAATGAACGGTAGAACCCCTGAAGAACTTGCCAAAGAATTTCTACTAGAGAATGGCTATATTTGATAAAATGTCTAAATAATAAAATTGTATCTAAAAGCCACCTATGTAATATAGGTGGCTTTTAAATTAAAGCATGGCAGTTGTTCAGATGACAAAGAAAAATCCACCGAACGTATCGACGGAGCAGTAGCCACAATCATGGCACTAGATAGGTCGTTGAGAAATAAGGACACGGACAGCGTATATAATACACGTGGGGTCTTGATTTTATGAGGGATATGTGGTATGATTAAAAGAAAGAGGTGAATTATGGTAGAAATTAGAACGTTATTCGATGCGAAAGTGCTTAAAATTCTAACGAAGTTTCAATTGCGAAAATTATTGGTTATTTTTATAATTATTTCGCTGTCGTTTACTACGATAGGAATTGTGAGTATTGTTTACGATGAAGTAATTTTTGGTATAATAATGAGTGTAGTTTTTGGCGTTGGTTATATTCCTTTAGTTTATTTGTTAAGTTTACTCGTTACTAAATTATCTGCCAAAAAGATGCCTTTACTTAATGGAAAGACAGTAAATTATTTTAAAATAGAGGCCAACAATATTTATATTGAGCAAACCAACGATTCTTACATTGGAACTACAAAAGCTGATTTTACATTTATAAATCAAGTGAGTGAAGATAAAGCGAACTTCTACATATACATATCTGGCTCACAAGCACATGTACTGCCGAAAGCCGATTTTATTTCTGGCACTGCTGAAGAGCTTAGCGTAATTTTTAAAGAAACTCTAGGTAAAAAGTTTAAGAAATATAAATAAACAATCTTTTTAAAATCATAAGGAAATTTATAGACCGTTCAGTTATGGACGGTTTTTCTATACCCAAAAAGGAGGAACATGAGACTATTTAGAAAGAGAATATGAGATAAGCCACGAGAAAATAGAGCTAGCGAACTTGATGATTTTATCAAGGGGGCGGATGCTGACATGGGTGGAGTGGCAAGTGGAGTGCATGTTGATGAAGACAGAGCAATGCAAACATCGGCGGTGTATCCCTGTGTAAGGCTAATAGCCGACACCATAGCAAGTTTGCCGTTGCATTTAATTACTCATAATGGAAACGCAAAAGAGAAAGCAACCCACCATCCGCTGTACGCTTGTTTATACGCAAGTCCAAACAATGAAATGACAAGTTTTAGTTTTAGAGAGGTTATGATGACCTCTCTTTTATTATACGGAAATGCCTATGCAAGAATAATGTGTAAAGGAAAGGCAACATGGAAGGAATACAAATCCAAGCCACCCACTTTGAATCTAGCGACATGGAAATCAAGGAAGAAAATGAGTATATGACGCTGTTGGAAATTGAGTTCATGTATTAAATGAATTTTTTATTCACACAAAAAACATCTTCTATATTGACTACTTCATAAATTTGTGTTATAATTTATAAAATAATTAATAAAACGTAGGAGTAAAAAATGAAAGATTATGTATCAATAATAGAGAATGATGATAATAGCATTAGTATTTGCTTTTATTTTGACAAACAAAAACCATGGGCAATTTGCGAGAAAATTAACGCGATAAATGAAGATGCTTATATGAACGGATATAACTGGGAAGCGTATATGCCTTAAAAATACTTCCATCACTTTGAAAACACAACAAACAAGGATTGGATTCAATCAATACAGATTATCTTTGCAGTTGGGCTATAATTGACTATTAGCGATGCGTATGGTATAATATGTGAATAATAACATAAGTTTCAAAAGTGTAGGAGAAATGTGATGAAATTTTCAGGCAAAAGCATAATGAGAAGAATATTTATTATAGTAATAACAATATCTTTGTTATTATCATTAACAGCTTGTAAAAAAGAAAGTATGCCAAAAGATGATGGAAGACGATTTGACACAGCGCAAGAAGCAATATTGACAGAAAAAGGTGGTGATTTTCCTTCTTATGTTTTTGAAATTCAAGATGAAAACGTAGTATTTGTAATAACTAGTGACTCGAGCTATACTCTATATAAAGATGAGTTAGGTTATTTCCCACTTTATAACACAGGAAGCGTAAGTGTGAGTAAAAGTATTTCAACTGTGTCTAATAAAGTGAAGTATTTAGGATTTTTGTATAACAAGAACATTGATAACAGAAATTTCGTGCAACTTGTTGTGAAATACATAGATTTTAAAGAAGAAATAGAAATATATGATAGTATAGGTAGTGAGATAATAGGTAAAGTTGTAGAAGATGGCGATTACCATGTTGCAATATATTATGCGGAATTACCTAGCGAGATTCCAGAAGACTATAGAATATATATCAATGGAGTAGAACATGAGTTGCCTACTTGGATACCAAATTGGTTGCCAGTAATTGGATTATATTCAATGGTATTGTTAATTGTTGGAATAGTGTTGTTAATATTTAATTATAACAAAATAAAACGATATTTACACAGAAGAAAACGCAAAAAATTCCTAAACAAAATGCACAAAGCCGAAAGTGAAATATTTGGGATTAGTAGTAATTGTATTAACAGATATGCAATGTATGTTACAAAACAGCTTGCATTAAAAGATTAAAAGCAATTTGGTCAGTGGTAATCCTTAATTAGATATAACGAAAGGGTTAATTGAAAATTAAAATTAGCATGAAAATGGAGGCTGGAATGAAAAATATAAATAATACGAAGAAAAATTTTCGAAACATTCTTCTATTAATAATGATGGCGTCTATATTAATAAGTTTTGCGGTAACCATTATGCCACCAGTTGGTCCAAATTATCCGCCAGCAGGGGATCAGCCATTTGAAACCTTAGAAGATTCTTTATTGAAAAATTATAGACCGTCAAAAGAAATACTACTTTCTGTAACAAATGGAAATTATGCAATGACAAGCGTCATAAATTATAATAATGGATATTCAAGATATCTGACATACTATGATGAAAAGGGGTATACATATCCTCATACGGTATATCAAGGAATAACCATTCCATTAGAGTTATATAATATACATTATCGTTCAATAAAAGTTGTAGACCCGATGTCAATGGATATTGGAACTATGTATATGGGCGATCAATTTTGCGTGTTTGTGAATTTATGGGGAACAGGACCAATAGAAAATTATGACGTATTTGACAGTTTGGGCAGTGAATTTGTAACAGGTAATGTAGAAGATGGAAATAACATTGCAAGCAGGTACTATTTAGCCGTTATGGACGAATTACCGAGTGACTACGAAATAACCGTTGGCGGACACACGTACGAACCAAATAAATGGTATAATGAGCAAAACATGTGGACGTGGATGATTTTCATAATTATGAATTACTTCTTTGCGCTGGTAATTGGTAAAATAATAATAAATAAAATACATAAATATAAGCAAAGAAAAAAAATGGACTTATTAAATGATATTTTTTAAATTATAAAAAAAAACTAAAACTCAATCTGCAATACCAATGTTCAAGGTGACGTTGTGGGTGTAAATAACTACTAACTATTATTGAATTGATTAATTGGTGATTTTATGATATAATGTCGATCATAGTTAGATAAAATATTAAGCTAACATTTTAAAATGAGTGGGAAATAGTTGTTGAATATGAGCGACAAAGTACTTGAAAATATTGTTAAATATGTTGAAACTATTGATAGTATAACTAAAGTAGTTTTGTTTGGTTCACGAGCAAGAGGTGATAATCATGATCGTAGTGATTATGATATTGCGATTTGGGGTAATCTTGCAGAGATCGAATTTTCAAGAGTTGAGTATGCTTTAAAGAATAAATTAAATACACTTCACAAAATTGATGTTGTATTTATCGATAGAAGAAAAATTTCAGTGGAGTTGCTAAATGACATAGAAAAAGACGGAGTCATAATTTATGATAAAGAAAAATAAAATGACTAATTTAAATAAAGCACTTGTTAATTTAAGTGATAGAGTAGTTAAATATAAAAAAAATAAAGATAACATAATATATCAAGAATCGTTGATTAAAAGTTTTGAATTGTCTTTCGAACTAGGTTGGAAAGCTTTGAGAGAGTATTTAGTTGAACAGGGCATTGATGTGTACGCATCACCAAAAGCGGTTTTTACTGAAGGGTTTAACGCAGGGTATTTATTATATGAAGACATTTGGTTAAACATGTTAAATTCAAGAAATGCAGCAACGCATATTTATGATGAAGAACTAGCAAGTAGCATCGCAGAAGATATTTGCATGATCTACTACAAAGAGTTAAGTTCTTTAATAGAAGTATTTAAAAAGTAACAACCTTTTAAAATATACAATAAAATACTTAATGTATCAAGTGATGTATATAAAATATTGTAATATAGAAATTAGATTACAAAGCAGAAATTAATAATGAGTATGTTTTCAAGTAATAAATTCGCGTACAAATTCCCAAATAGTATTGATGAAATTGATGGCTTTACAGGAAAGGATTTTGAACGTTTTTTGTTTGAATATTTAAAACTTGAAGGTCTAGCGCCAATCCTCACGGACGATTTTGGTGATAGATGAATTGATATTCAAGTATTTCAAGACGAAGATGGCAAGAAAATTAAATGCAGAATCTAGCAATGCTAATCCATTTGAAAAGTATGGAGATAATGATTTATATGGACAATTAGTTGAATTAAGAAAGAAATAGCTACGGAATACAATATTCAAAAAATGTATATGGTTTATAATAATGCTACAATATATTCAATTATTGAAGTTATGCCACATAATGAAAGGAATTTGCAAATGTGTGTAGGATTAGGAGATAAGAAGATAAATCAATTTAGTGATATGATTTTAGAAGTAGTTAAACGCAACAAATAGATGAGATAGCGACTTAAATATATGCATAAAAAATAACAGAGTAAATTATATTACTCTGTTATTTCAATATTTATATACGATTGTTCAATGTTCTTTCAATCTATACTAAGTATTTTATAGTAAGAAACTTTCGACAGCTTCAGAGCAATACACACCCACTTTAGAGTGGAGGGTAAATCCGTAATTTTACCGAAAGTTTACTAATTTTTAGTAACTCGGACCATGTTTTTACAGCATATTGCGGTAAATTAACGATAAATAACTTAAAACAACAGCAAATAAGCGTAAAAAAAAGAACTAACAACACATTTGTTGTTAGTTCTTTATGGCAGAGAAAGAGCGATGCTAATTCTTCCTCCAAAACCACCGATACCATCGCATTTTCCGCCCCATAGTGGGTTCAAAAGTTATTTATACTTTGCACTTATTATTATTATTATTATATTTATAATAGATATTGAGGGTTTAAGATTTGAAAATAACGTATTTAAACTATTATTACAAATTTGCATCATTTAACCTAATTGTAACCTAACGAAGTCAACGGTAGTTGGAATATATTACAGTGGTATACGTGCTAATCTGAGTAGAAATTGCGCAATAATTAAATGAATTCAAATGGGGTATTGTTGTGTTAGATACGGAATCTATGGACTTGCCAAGTGGTGTATTTATGATATACTTGCCCAAGACGTTCTCTGTAACAAAAATTTGTATTTCACACACAAAGTCACTCTTGTTTTTAATCTTAGTAATTGTTGACATTTATTTCTCATTAATTAATTTTCGGAATGACAAAATGGTAAAATAAAACAAAAACAGTTGACAAGAAGTGATTTATATGGTTTTATATAACTATTAACTATAATGAGGTAAGCATATTATGAAAAAAATAATTAGTTTAGTATTGGTTCTGGCATTACTGTTTACGGTGGGCGGTTGTGCTTTAAGTGTAGAACAAACCATTAGTGGAGATGTAGAAACGTACCTTGATCATCAACATCTTTTATTTAATGATGAACCATTTCAAGAATGGTTCTATGGTGAAGTAGAGGGCGTTGAAGATGGCGAACTAATGACGCATAATTATATTGATGATTCAATTAAATATGAAGATAAGGACGGAAACGAAATAAAAATTAGTGAAATAGAAGATGGTGAGAATTTTGTTGTAACATACATATATTATTATGAAGTTGGAGGCGTTAAAATACGAGAATATAATGGTGGAATTAACTCTGATGATTTAAAATTATATTTAGAAGAACATGAGCTAAATAAATAATACAACAAAGGTAGTATCGAAAGGTACTACCTTTTATAATAAAAGAAAAGCAAACTAAATATTTTGCACTCGAGTGCAAAAAACTAAGGTGGTATCGCAAGGTACTGCCTTTTATTATACCCAAAAATAGGAGGACTAAATGGAAACAAACAGCATAATACCGTATAGCTTGTGGTTTAGCTATAATCTAGCTTCGCAAGTTATACAAACACTTGAGGGCAGTGACAAGATATATGAAAGAGGTGTGGGTGTCAATAAGATTACTATATCTTCTGCATTGCCAGCGAATTATACAATGAATATCGTATACACCCAAGGCACGGAAAAGACAACATCAATTCCGCTTTTTAAGTCATCATCAAGTGGCCTGGCATGGGAGGTGCAATGGAATTGTGCTACGGGACTGAAGTTTGTATTGCTTGTTTAATGCACACTGATAAGAAAGGTAATTCAAAAATAATGAAAAAATGTACTCTTCCATTAACAGGAAAGGGTTGTGTGAAAACTATAGTAACAGACAAGGCTGTTTTTGATGTTGTTGACAACGTATTAGTTCTTAAAGAGCACGCACCAGGAGTTACTCTAGAGGAGATTACATCATGCACTGACGCTGATTTTGTTATAGCTCCTGATTTCCAAGAAATGAAGGTTTAGCGTGAATGATATGTTAAATGACACAAAACATCAAGAAATGATTTTAAAAGCAAAAGAGTTTAATGACAAATATTTATACCCAATTGCAAAAACGTTAGATGATGAGAATCGCCCTCCAGTTGAACTTTTTGATATTATGAGAGCGGAAGGATTTTTCGGTAATCACTATGGAATAGAGTATGGTGGTGGCGGTCTATCTTCAGTGACAGGCTACGGAATTGCAACTGAACTAGCAAAAGCTAGCGCAGGAGTAGCACTTATGCTCCATGTTCATTTTATGGCAATAGATACAATCATAAAATTTGGAACGGATGAACAAAAGCAAAAATGGTTGCCTGATCTAGTTTCAGGAAAGAAAATTTCTGCCTATGTTATAAGTGAGGTTGAAGCTGGTTCTGACGTAGCTAGCATGAAGACTGTTGCGGACAAAGACGGTGATGACTATGTTATAAATGGCTCAAAGTATTTCTGTACCAACGGAGAAATAGCAGATTTGTATGTATTTGCTGCAAAAACTGATAAAGAAATGGGTGCCAAGGGAGTCAGCGTTTTTGTAATTGAAAAAGGTGCGATTGGAATGACGATTTCTAAACCTATTGAAAAAATGGGGTGTAGAAGCTCAATTACAACAGCAGTTCATTTTAAAGATTGCAAAGTTCCAGCGAGTTCAATGCTAGGTGCAGAAAATGGCGGGTTTAAAGTTGCCGTATTTGGACTTATAAGTGGCAGACTTGGAATGGCGTCAATGGGGCTTGGAATTGCGGAAGCGTGTCTTATTGAATCATCGAACTACGCTAATAAGCGTGTAGCTTTCGGAAAACCGATTTCGTCTATGTATTCAATTCAAGAAATGATTGCTGATATGCACATTAAAATTGAAGTGGTGAAATATATGCTTGAAGCTGTTGCAAATAAACGTGACAGTGGCGTTGATTATTCCCTAGACACCTCAGTAATCAAAGCATTTACTGCGGAAGTAGTAAATGAAGTTTGCCACAATGCGGTGCAAATTTTCGGTGGGCATGGTTATGTAAAAGGAAATCCCGTTGAAAGATATGCAAGAGATGGACGTCTTATGGACATCGGTGTTGGAACTTCTGAAGTATTGAAAATGGTGATAGGAAGTACTGTTTTAAGAAATTTCAGTAAAAATAACTGAGATTACAAAAACTAATAGCAAAATCAAAAACAGATTGACAAATTAACACTTGTCAATCTGTTTTTTTATCTGTGAGCATATAGTTGCATATATACCAACACATCATATTTTGAAGTGCAAATCAAAAAAATCATACGTCAAATGGATGTTTATGCAAGAATATAGCCTATAAATGGCTAATTTAGCGTATAATATGCAAAAAACACCACATAAATGTGATGTTCTCTTGGCGGAGAAAGAGAGATACTAATTCTTCCCCCAAAAACCCCGATACCATCGCACTTCCACCCAAGGTGGGTGCAAAGTGGGTGCAAAAGTTATTTGAAATTTCACTTCTTGTGTTTTACTTAATATTGTCAGTGTTAAACCATATTCTCAATATATTAATATGCTATATTTTCAAGCGAAAGCGGAAAGTCAAAGAATCTATGAACAGTCGCTAGCAAATGCACAAGCACTTCAGCAGTTGGGAAAAACTACATACGGAAACACAGCGGAAAAGTTGGGAAGCATGGGTTTGGCAGGCAGTGGTTACGCTGAATACCTAAGTTCACAAAACGCTAACCAAATGAACTCAAACTATGCAACCGCCAGCGGACAGCTAGATAATATGAACAACCAAATCAACACAAAATACTCCGACTACATGAGCAACCTAAACAAAGAAGTAGCCCAAATGAAATACGCCGAAAACATGAACAACGGCGGAGTAGACTTAGGCGGAAACACAGGTGGTTCAGAACAACAAAATGCAATTTACGATGATTTAACGATAAAAATGCAACATTCTCAAAACTATGGTGGAGATGAAGCAGTTGCGGAATATATATTTAATTATGTTCCAGAAGCGATTAAAAGAGGTACATTGACAAAAAAACAAGCTGAAGACTTGTACAATCAAAACTACTTACTACAAATAGACAGCATAGGAAGCACTGAAGATTACAATTCAGTAAAAGCCAGCATAGAAAAAAATAAAGCCACCTTGGCAGGTAGCTTTGATGGTCTTATGAGTGAGTTGGATTTGTATAAAAAAGGTATTATAAAAGGAGTAAAAGATTCTGACATTACAGATGTCGAGCAGTATTATATGAATAAAGACAATGTCGACAAAGTTAATCCAACAAAGCGATTTGAATTGAAATATAAAGGTAATTCATACACGCTGATGGGTATTAAAGATGTAGATGAAAAAACTGCTAATGAGATTAGTTCTATAAGTGACGGTGCAAGGTTTGTTGTTTACAAGGATAAACTTTATATTAAGCATGGTACTAAATACATGACATCTAATATAAATGGTTCGTCAAAAGACTTCATAGAAGCTATTACAAATAATAATTAAGAAGAAGCAGAAATGTTGTAATTAATACTATCGCAATTAATGCTCCAATGATCACAGAATTCTTAGACACTGACGTTTGTTTGTTAGTGTTTGAAGAATGGTAATAGTCGCTGTTAGAATAGGGTTTAGAATCGCAAGAGCTTTCATCATTATTGTGTTGTTCTTTTTTAACGCCCTTGCCTTTAAAGTAGAAAATTAAACAAATGAAAGCAGCTATTAGAAACATGTTTGAAAATATCGCTATGAGATTACCAGCGAAAAAACCGTAAAAGAAACGCAGCTCACCAGTAGCTTGATAAATTTCGTTAACTGCTCCTGCAGCAATGTCAAGTATGTGAATTGCAAACAAAATGATTGCAGTGATTAAAAGACCTTTTTTCATATAAATATCCCCCTAAGTGGTTTTGTTAAATAATACCATAAAAAACTCAAATATTCAATAGAATTACAATAATAAATAGAAAAAGCAAGCATTTAAGTGCATATAGTAACGAGAAATTTCGTTATTGTATGCACTTATATTAATTTAAGGAGAGAATCATGGATTTAAGTAAAATATATAGCAAAGGTAGTGAACCGAAAAAATTGGACCTAAACAAGATTTACGGAAACTATAATGCTGGAGAAAGAGTGAACCCAAATGCCGTGAATGGAGATGGAAACCTATTGTCAGGAGCAGGCTATTTAGGTGGAAAGTTAGGAACAGGAGCGTTGTCAATACTTGAGGGTGTATGGGATGCAACAGCTGGTGGTGTGGCTACTATCTTTGACAATGATGAATACAAAAATTCGCTAATGGAAAACCAATGGACGGGTGACATGAGTCGAGATTTAGACCATTGGTATAATCCATCTAGCGGAATGACCACAGCAGGTGATGTAGCAAGTGCAATAGGAAGCTCTTTAGTTGGAATTGGTGTAACAGCATTAAGTGGCGGTTCAGCACTTCCCGCAATGGCAATTAGCATGGTAAGTTCAGCAGGTGGAGCAATGGAATCAGCCTATGAAATAACAGGAGAACTAGGAGCGAAAGAGTTCGCTTATGGAGCAATGTCGGGCGTAGTAGAAGGCGGTTTAGGTTCTCTAATTGGTGGCGTGGGAAAGATGTTCAAAAGCGTAGGCAAGACAGCGATTAAGCAAGTAGCAAAGCAAGGATTAGTGAGCGGAGCAATCAAAGAAGGAATGGGCGAAGCATTTGAAGAAGGACTAACAACAATCATTGATCCATACCTACAACGCATGACAGTAGACGAAAACGCAAAGAATGCAACAATCCAAGAAGTAGGCTATTCCTCGTTAGTAGGTGGATTATCTGGTGGTATTATGGGCGGAACTATCGGAACGGACACCAGCAACGGAGTAGTTCAGCAAATCGCCAACACGAAAAGCGGAGAGAAACTTGTTAGCCAAGGAAAGGCACAAGGAGTTATTGAAAACGCAAAAGCCTTTATGGAATACGAAGTGCAAAACAACACAGGGGTGGATGGTTATGCCTATCTTGAAACCCTAGTTGACAAATACAGCTCTTTAGAGATTAAGAATATAAAGGGCGAGCCAACAACAAAGCAAAAAGCGTTGATAGGGGAAATTAACAAGGTAAACACAGTATTAACGTTAATGCCCAATGTTCTTTCGTCAGCTAACACAATCAAAGCCAATGCGGATATTCTAGCCCCAAGACTTAACCAAATGGGATTAAAGGACAGCAACGGCAAGAGTAAGTTTCAAAAGGCGCAATGGTCCTAGGGAAAGTACACAAAGCAACCAATCCGCCATTGAAGGCAACCAAGTAGAAAACACTAAAACTTTCAAGCTACCAAACAACACAAAAGCTATTATCTATGAAAAAAGGTAAGAGTGTAAGTTTCAATTACGATGTGAACAGCAATGAAAACGGCGCTATTGACAATGATAGCAATATAGTTTTAAACCTTGCAAATATGAATAATAAAAATAGACTAAACACAAAGACGGCGGTTCATGAAGTGACCCATGCTCTTAGTAAAAGTGATAAGAATTCCTTACATGATATTATTGTAAATATAAGTAACTCCGCTGTTCAAAAGGGCGTGGAAGGTACTAAGAGTAAATACAAGGACCAATACCAAGACCAATCGAAAGAAACTCAAGAACAATGGCAAAAAGAAGAAGTGGTGTCGGAATTTATGGAAAAACTAATAGGAAATCCAAGAAAGTTCCTAAAATCAATTAACGGCGACTTGTCAGTGATGGAAAAAATAGGAACACTCTTTAAATCCATTGGATCAATGGGTAAATCACTATCAAAAGCCGATAAATCCGCCATAAACTCCGCCTACAACATCTTCAAAGACGCATTAACTGAAACCAAAGAAACTAAAGAAACATCAAAAAAAGAAACCACCAACACAAAATCCACCCCAGCCACAACAAAATTAGCTAATGCAAGATTTAGTATTGACAAAAATAAAAAACCACGCTATAATATAACTAAACAAGAATTTGCGGTACTAAGAGAAGCAGTAGTAAAGAAAAACGCTGAATACAAAAATAAAGATGTACCAAGTATTGACTTTGCTTTCACCGCAAACAATTTCTACGTGTATAATAATAACGGCTATGATAGCTTTGGGGTTATTGACGGATTAGATATAGACACAAATAAAGAATTGATAGATTATATTATGGAGGTAGTTAAAAATGGCAGTTACGGAGACGCAAAAACTTTTTCTAAACATATTGATGGGTACGGACCTAGAGCAGGGCGCAATAATAGGCGTAATGATGATGCTGAAGGAAAAAGAGCAAATGGACCAAATGGTGGACTTCTTGGAAGGAAATCAACACGCAAGTCAATCGGACATACTGGAACTAGCAGTGGAGATACGCGGAGGCAGACAGGAGTACACGATAATCTAACTGAAGATAACCAAACAAGAAAAAGCACCGATAATCAAGAAAATGAAATAGTCGATGGCAAAAACAATCCACTAAGCAATATAGATATATACAGCCCAAAACAATACAAAGATTTTGGTTGGGCGGTAGTGAATGGGACTTTGTCTGTAAAGAAAAATGGTGACGGCAAATCGGAGTATGCTTTATTTAATGAATTGCTATCTAATTTAAAACGAGATAAACACTCATTCCCAAAAACAAAAGCAGGCGAAAGTATGCTTGCAGTCTATGACAAAATAGTGTACGTAACTGGTAGCTATCAAAACCCTAAAATCAGTAAGGTAATAGAATTAAAATACGGAAACGAAACAAATAACGATATAGTAAGGAATCAAATTTATGACTTTGAAAGATATGGACACTCAATTAACGAATTGTTGGAAGTTACTCAAGACTACTTCGGACAAGGATATTTCAATACAGTTAAGGCAGAAGATGGGAAAACTTATCAAGAAAGCAAGAGAGAATGGCAGCTTAGATCTGTCCCAAAATCTAGCAGGCGAGATAATCAAGATAATCGAAACCGAAACGGACGAATCAGCAATACTAACGAAAGCCACAGCCAAACTAGAACAACTGCTAAGCGAACTAGTTTAAAAGACACACCGCAAATTCAAAGTAATGGTGTTAAGGCAACTAACAATCCACTAAGCAATATTAGTAAATACACTAAACCGCAATACAAAGATTTTGGTTGGGCGGTAGTGAATGGGACTTTAAGTCTTGAGGGTGAAGATGGGCATAAGAGTGAGTATTCGCTTTTCCAAGAAATTTGGTCAAATATTAGGAATCAGGGCTATCCATCGCCAAGAAGTAAGGAAGGCCATTATATAATTGAAGTAAACAATAAATTAGTTTACGCTAAAGGATCTTACCAATCTCCGCAAATCGATTTCGTTTTAAAGATTGACTACCCCAACGAAATGGATAGAGCGGATATCTCAAGAGCGATTTTAACTTTAGAAAACAAAAGGAGTGAAAATAAATATGGAAATTTCTACAGCACCGAAGATATCACGGAGTTTGTTTATAGCAATGCTAGGGAAATGTATGGACAAGGAAATATCGGCAGATTTGCTAATTCAGATTATGGAACTTTTTCCGAAGCTAAAAAGAGCTGGGCTGAATTGGGAAAAATACGCCAAGGAACTAATGCAAAAACTAGACAAGGGAATGACGGAAGCGGAACTACTAAAACGAATGACGGAACTAGAACAACTGCTAAGCGAACTAGTTTAAAAGACACACCGCAAAATGCAAAGAGTTACACAAAAAGTGATGCGAAAGATGTGTTGATGGAAGCGCTTAATAGTGATTTGTTTTCAGCGGATTTTGTAGTTAAGAACAAGGGCGATACTGTCAAGTATATGTTTGAAGTTATGAACAAAACAAAAGAAGGGGACACGGGCAAAAGTGCCAATATGATTGCGGATTATTTGATTAATAATATGTTAATTCGTCAAGACGGCTTTGCTGAGCTTACCGCTGACAGTGTTGCGACTAATATTGATATAACAAAGCAAGCAGTAATGATGACATTACTGCTAACTGGTCTAAGACGAGGTGAGCTGTGTGGGCTGAATTGGAGTGACATAGACTTTGAGAAAAAGAAAATGAAGATTAGAAAATCCTACACTGTGGTATATGGACATGGACTCATATTGAAAGATCCTAAAACGGATAAGAGTACAAGAACTATGACCTTGCCACAAATCCTCGTAGATAAACTAGCATCGTATAAAATGGAATGGGATAAAAAGAAAGAGCTACTTGGAGATAGAGTGGAGGATGGCGATTCGGTATTCATAACAAACACAGGGAAAAGAATGCACCCATCAACAATAAACAAATGGCTATCGGACATACTTGATGATATAGGAGAACAGCACATGACGGTACACAGCCTACGGCATACTAACATAACAATGCAAATCATAGCAGGAGTACCAATAAGTATAGTAGCAGGAAGAGCAGGACACGCTCGAACAAGCACAACCCTAGACATATACGCCCACGTAATATCCACAGCCGACCAAGAAGCTGCCGATAAACTAAACAATATGTTTGCATAGAGAAAAGACCTAAGGAAAGCTGAAAAGCAATCCTTAGGTCTTTTTTTGGTTCTTAAAGTTATTAAGGGTGTACAAAAACATATTGACTCTAGCATATTGAGGTGGTATACTAAACTAAAGATAATTTATATAATCTCTTATTTATAAACATAGCAAAAATAGTCGAGAATATTCTTTCTTATTGCTGTATAATTCAGATATAAGGTGGTGAAAGAAATGCTAGAGAAACAAGAAGCAGTGCAACGTATGCAAGATTTTATAGAATTCAATCTAAATGATAATATTACGCTTGCAGATTTATCTAAAATATCAATGTATTCACCGTGGTATTCATATCGTTTGCTCAAACAATATACAAATCTCACTCCGTCTAATTAAATACGCAAACTTAGGCTATCAAAATCCGCAATACGTCTTCGAGATGAAAAACAAAAAATTGTAAATATAGCTTTTGAAATGGGTTTTGGGAGTGTTGATGGGTATCAAAGAGCATTTCTAAGAGAGTTTGGAATAAATCCCAGCGAATATGCACTAAAACCTATTCCACTCTATTTGTTCACCCCTTATGATGTAAAATTTAGAAAAACTATGAAGGAGGAAAAAAGAATGGAAACTGCAAAAAATGTATTTATTCAAGTAATCGAAAAACCTGCACGAAAAGTAATTATTAAAAGAGGTGTTAAAGCTACGGAGTACTTTGCCTATTGTGAGGAGGTAAGTTGTGATGTTTGGGGGTTGCTTACAAGTATTAAATCAATCGGTGGAGAGCCAGTTTGTCTTTGGTTGCCTCAAACATATAGAAAAGCAGAAACTTCAGAGTATGTCCAAGGCGTTGAAGTTCCTACCAGCTATGATGGTGAAATACCAGATGGATTTGATGTTATAGAATTGCCTAAAGCAAAATATCTAATGTTTCAAGGAGAACCTTTTGCAGAAGAAGATTATTGTAAGGCAATTGAAGATGTAACAAATGCAATTACGAAGTATGATCCAATTATTATAGGGTATTCTTGGGATAAACTAAATCCTCGTATCCAACTTGAACCTGTCGGTACAAGAGGGTACATTGAATTAGTAGCCATACAAAAAACTCCACACACAAAACAACCATAATACGAAGTAAAATAAAAACAAAAGAGCGAATAAACATCGCTCTTTTTCTTGTTCTTAAACAATTAATGGTCTACAAAAACATATTGACTCTAGCATATTGAGGTGGTATACTAAAATAAAGATTATATATAATATAAAGAGGTGTTTTATGAAAAGATCAATGATGCAAGCATATGTTACAAAAAGCGATGAGGCAGTGGCTCTATATCAAAAAGCATTTAATGCTACCCTTATTAGCAGTTATCCGAATGAAGATGGGACGTTCTATCATGCAGAACTTGATATAGAAGGAGAAATTTTGGCAGTTTCGGAGAAAAATTCAACATATGCTATAATTGGCGAAGAAGACATCACAGGCAATATAATGCAATTTTGTTTGCACTATGGCGAAGGCAATGAGGATAAGGTTAAAAATGCCTATGAAGTACTGAAACTTGATGCGAAAATTTTAATGCCACTTGCACCTACTGAATATAGTTTGTTAATGACAGACTTAATTGACAAATATGGTATCAGATGGTGTATATTTGTATAGGTAGAATAAAATAACCATAATACGAAGTAAAATAAAACAAAAGAGCGAATAAACATCGCTCTTTTTTCACGCCTAAAAACAAGGAGGAACATGAAACTATTTAGAAAACGAATAAGAGATAAGCCAGAAAAGCGGTCTAGCTCCCTTGATAATTTTATCAAGGGAGCGGATGCTGACATGGGTGGGGTGGCAAGTGGAGTGAACGGTGATGAAGAAAGAGCAATGCAAACATCGGCAGCGTATCTTTGTGCAATAATATTAATAGATAATTCATAAGAAATATTATAGACGCTTTTCCGTTAAAATATTCATTTATTGACATTATCGTATATACATGTTATAATATTTGAATTAGGGATAATAGACAAGGGGAACAAATGAAAAAAATAAATAAATTAATGATATGTTTGTTAGTGATATTTACATTAACAATAACAATGACAAGTTGTAAAGTTGCAACTGAGACAACTCCAACGCCTACACCTACGCCAACGGTAGTGCCAACAGTTGAACCAACGGTTGAACCGACTGTTGTTCCAACGAAAAGACCAAGTGGCGGTGGCGGTGGTGGCAGTGGAAGTCGGCCAACGCCTCCAGACCCTGTACCAGAAGAGTGGGCACCTGGCGATGAATTAATAAATGGGCGAACTTACATATTGAAGGACGGCGTTGCGAGCGTGGAAGCATTAGATTTTACAGGAAAATTTATTGTTTCTGGAGATTATAATGAAAAAGTAACCATTAAAACGCCAAAAGCTACAATTGAGATTTCAGGCGTTCTAACACAAGGTTTGGATGTAACAACAGGTGCAAACACATTGACTTTCGTAGATGGTGCATCAGTTGCTGGAACTGTAACAGTCAATGGCGGAAATGTTGATGTACAAGCTGGTTCAACAGTTGATGCAATGAACATTACTGCTAAATCAAACACTGAGATAGTAACGATTTCAGGCACTGTTGGTAACTTAGATATTCAAGACAATATTGATGTTGAAAAAATCACAGTTAATATTAAAGATTCAGCAAAAGTAAAAACAACTAATAGTGATTCTAACACTGTAATTAATGTTACGGGTAAATCAAAAGTTGAAATTTATAGTAATCAAGATATCGCTACTATTATAAATGTAACTGGAACTGAAGCTGAAATCGTAGATACAGGTTTAACGCCTCCAACATTTAACGGAATTATAGGAGAAAGCAGCATAGCGCCTGAAAATACATCTGAAATATATTTAGGTGCGATTACGGCTAAACCTTTCGTAATGAATGGAATAAAATATTCTTTCACTAGTGCTACGACTATGCCTATTGGTGAAGACCTTGACAAAATCGAATCAATATATATAATTGACAATACGTCTGTTGTAATACCAGAGTCAATAGTGAATGAAGTATCCATAAAAGCCATAGGAAAAGCAAGCACATTGAAATTTACTGGAATTGGAACAATCAAACCAACAACTATTCAAGGCGATACAGTAGATAAAAATTTCACCGTAGAAAACGGAGTAACGCTAGATGTGCCAAATTCCTCAATAATTGATTCCTCAGGGGGCGATGTAGTATTCAAGGAAGGATCTGGTTTAACTTACAACAGCACAACAAAAATAATCGGTGGAGTAGATGCGATATATACGCAAAATGACGCTGATAGTAAAATATCATTTCAAACAGCTGCAATATCTGCTGACACCGTTGTTGAAACATTAGTGTTTGAAGGGAACAATACTTTAAACGCTACGAAAGAAGCCACAGTAGTAAATGGTGCAGGTATCGCAATAACAGAAGGCTCAACTCTTACGGTTAAAGGTAAACTTTCAGTAGGGGCTACTTCTTACATATTTAGTGACGCTAATTCTAAAATCAAATTTGTAAATTCAGGAATTTTGGTGGACGGAGATGGTAAAGTAATTGGAAATGGAACTGAATATAATTATAATATCTCCGAAGGTGCAAGCATAACAATGTCGCCAATTATTATTGAAAATGCAATAGTTGGTCAAGAATATATCGTTGACGGAAACGTAACAGCAGGCAAAAACTTCTCAGTTGATTCAGGTGTAACTCTAACAATCAACAAAGACGGAATGCTAACTATTCCAATAGGTAAAGAATTAACAGTTAATTCACAAGCTACATTGACAAACAGTGGAATAATTACAAATAACGGAAGAATTATGGTAAATGGCACATTAATAAACGAAGCAACAAAAACCATAACTAATAATGGAACAATTACAGTAGAAGGAATAATGACTAACAGCGGTAACGTAATTGAAACAGGATTGATCAATGGATTGGGATCAATTACAGGTATTGTAACAGTTTCAAAATATGAAGACTGGAATGGTATTGACCCATTAGTGGGCGGCGGTACGTATTTCTTCGAGGGTGAAGAGACATATGTACAACAAGAGAATTTAGAATTTACAGGAAAACTAATTTTAAAGGGATTTTTCAGAGAATTAACACTTAATATACCAAATGCCACAGTTGAAATTGATGAATTTGTTCATACATTGACAGTAACTGCAAAAGACCTAATTGTATTAGGAAGTGATCGTGGTGCAAATGCAGCCGCAAATCTTACGGTGCTAGGTGGCAATGTAAATATAAATGCTGATGCGTACGTATCATTAGAGATGATAATTACTGGAACCGCTGACACTGATAGCATTATAATAGCCGGCAGAGTTTATGATTTAATAATAGCCGACAGAACGGTAGGGACTGAACTTAAAATTGAAATTAAAGATACTGCTGATTTAAGAATGGTAAACAATAATGTAACTGGAGAAACTACGGTAGTTCTAGAAGATGGTGCATTGTTGGAGTTGCCTACAGGTGCTGATATTGCTCCTCCTGTTTTTAAAACAGCTGATGGAAGTAAAGACCTTAACGCTACAGTAATAGGATACAATGATGACTTCAATTTTACAGCAAACACTTTGAATTCAGGTGCAATTAGTCATGATAAAATTGCTGTAATAGATATTCAAGGAATAGGAAAAATATTGAAGATGGGTGATAGCTATACTCAAGAAAGTGGAATGAATAACATTAGACTTGTTTTTGATGAAAATATAACACTAGCAAATGGCGAAACGTATTTAGATTCAGCTTGTACAAAACTATCTAAATTCAATATACTAAATGACGATAAAACTGCAATTTCTACTGAAACCACAGGATCGACATTCAAAGTTGTAAACGGAACGAGTGATGTACATGAAAATTACCCAAAAGAAGATGCTATATTCTATATTAAGTATAAAAATGATAACGAAGAATTCTTTCGTGTGCAAAAAATTTTAATTAATCAAGCAAGCTATGAAGTCTCTACCTTTGAAGAATTAGAATCTGCTGTTGTAAATTCAAGTAGTTTTGAAAATACAAAAATCACAACTATTGCAGACATAGTCATACCAGAAAACGCTAGTCTAGATATTTCTGGCGAGCTAATTAATAATTTTAATTTGACAAATAATGGAGAAATTTATCTTTTTGGTAAATATTCAACCGCAATAAATGCAAAATTCACGAATAGTGGGCGAATTTTTATTTATGACGAATTTTTAAATTCTGGAGAATTTATTAATAGTTGTGATGTTTTTTTATCTTACACAACTTCGGATTATGGATTAACGCCTGGAATCATAATAAATGATGGAACATTAACAATAACTGATACTGGTTATCTTGGGGTCGTTAAAGAAACCACATTAATAAACAATAGCACAATGACAAATAACGGTGAATTGTCAATAGAAGGCACGTTTACAAACAATGGAACGATTAACGGTGAAGGAATAGTAATAGAGGACTATGACGGATTAACTATTAGTGCATATTCAGCCACAACCGATCTTCCACAGGGAACGATTCACGATAAAGTAACTGTAAACGGAAAAACATTGACACTAGCTAATGATTATGTTCAAGGAGATGTTGATAGTGGCGCAGGGATTGAGTTTATTAGATTGGAATTCGATTCTAATGTTGAAATAACAAGCGGATTTGTATACGAATATTTTGACGAGTGGCCTTCTTATAAATATGAAATTTGGGATGTAAACCCAGGAGCAATTGCTGGTGATGAAATTAATTTAGATCCAACAACTTACAATATTTTCTATGGAAATAGCAATGGAAAGCCCTATGCAAAATTCCCAAAAGAAGCCACTGATTTCTATGTTAAGTTTAAAGTTGAAGGCGAAACTTTCTACCGTGTTCAACTAATCACTATTGAAATTGCAGAATAATAAGAAAATGTAATATATAATGGCTGTTTTACATACTTGATGATATAGGAGAACAGCACATGACGGTACACAGCCTACGGCATACTAACATAACAATGCAAATCATAGCAGGAGTACCAATAAGTATAGTAGCAGGAAGAGCAGGACACGCTCGAACAAGCACAACCCTAGACATATACGCCCACGTAATATCCACAGCCGACCAAGAAGCTGCCGATAAACTAAACGATATGTTTGCATAGAAAAAAGACCTAAGGATACGCAAAAGTAATCCTTAGGTCTTTTTTTTCGTTCTTAAAAACAATTAAGGGTGTACAAAAACATATTGACTTTAAGCGTATTGAGATGATATAATAGATTAAAGATTATATATAATAGACAGGAGATGTTTCATGAGACTATATAGTAATAAATCAGAACTTAAAGAAGAAATCAAAAAAGCTTATGAAAAATATATTGCTGAATTTTCTAATATCCCAAATGAACTAAAAGCTAAAAGGTCCCTAGATGTTGACAGAACCCCTGCTGAAAATCTTGCATATCAAATTGGGTGGACAAATTTAATCTTAAAATGGGAAAATGACTGTAAAGCAGGTATTGAAGTTAAAACCCCGTCTGATAAATTCAAATGGAATCAATTAGGTGCCTTGTATCAATGGTTTACAAATGAATATGCTCATTTATCATTGTTGGAGCTCAAGACTATTCTTGATAAAAACATAGAAGAAATTTATAAAATGATTGATAGTATGACCGAAGCTGAATTGTTTAATTCGCACCAAAGAAAATGGGCAGATGAGGCTACAAAGACAGCAGTATGGGAAGTATATAAATTTATCCATATTAATACAGTCGCACCTTTTGGCACATTTAGAACTAAAATTAGAAAGTGGAAAAAATTAGAACTATCTAGTTATAATCATAATACGAAGTAAAATTAAATAATAAAATCAAAAGAGCGAAACAACATCGCTCTTTTTTTCGTTCTTAAACAATTAAGGGTGTACAAAAACATATTGACGAAACCCACGATAAACACAATAGAGAATATAATCAATGTTTTTGCTAGGGTGTACAATTGGGTGTATAATTTGTAAAAACAGCTAAAAAGCAGGGTGTATAATTTATATTTTGACAAAAACGTACAAATTCATATCAAAAAAATAATACGTCAAATGGATGTTTATGCAAGAATATAGCCTATAAATGGCTAATTTAGCGTATAATATGCAAAAAACACCACATAAATGTGATGTTCTCTTGGCGGAGAAAGAGAGATGCTAATTCATAGCCAAAAACCCCGATACCATCGCACTTTTCCCCCTAGATGGGTGCAAAGTGGGTGCAAAAGTTATTTGCACTTTCAAGTCATATTATTTATATTAGTTTGAATGTATTACCTTAAATAAACGATTAACTATTATTGTATTGATTAATTGGTCAGTTTATGATATAATGACGATAATAGTTAGATGAAAATAGTAGACTAACATTTTAGAATGAGAGGGAGATAGTTGTTGAATATGATAGATAAAGTACTTGAAAATATTATTGCATATGTTGAAACGATTAATAGTATAGATAAAGTGGTTTTATTTGGTTCAATGGCAAGAGGCGACAATCATGATCGTAGTGATTATGATATTGCGATTTGGGGTAATTTAACAGATGTTGAATTTTCAAGAGCTGAGTATGATTTAAAGAATGAGTTAAATACGTTACATAAAATTGATGTAGTATTTATTAATAGAAGAAAAATTTCAGTGGAGTTACTTAATAACATAGAAAAAGACGGAGTGATAATTTATGATAAAGAAAAATAAAATGACTAATTTAAACAAAGCACTTCTTAATTTAAGTGATAGGGTAGTTAAATATAAAAAAAACAAAGATAACATAATATATCAAGAATCATTAATTAAAAGTTTTGAATTGTCTTTTGAACTAGGTTGGAAAGCGTTGAGAGAGTTTTTAGTTGAGCAAGGCATTGATGTGTACGCATCACCAAAAGCGGTATTTACGGAAGCCTTTACTGCTGGATATTTAATTCATGAAGATATTTGGTTGAACATGTTGAATTCAAGAAATGCAGCAACGCATATTTATGATGAAGAGTTGGCGAGTAGTATTGCAGAAGATATTTGCATGATATATTATAAAGAGTTGAATTCTTTATTAGAAATATTTAAGAAGTAAAAAGCTTCAAATGTAACAACTTAAAAAACCATAAAAGCACCTATCTAAAGTTGTAATAACTTAAGTTAGGTGTTTTTTTATAATAAATGTATAAACTAGTAGTGTTTTATATAATTCCTATAACATTTCGATTTTGATGTGTAAATATATTTTGAGCAATAGTGCCTTATTGACTAAAGAAAATGAATATGTTATACTTAAACTAAAAATCAAGTAGTTTATAGGAGTAATATGAATATATTAATAGTTGAAGATCAAGTAAATTTTGCAAAAGCCGTTGCTACGCTACTTAGGCAAAACAACTATACCGTTGATGTTGCATATGATGGCGAAGATGGTTGCAATAAAATTGCAAGAGGGATATATGATGTGGTGTTACTTGATATAATGTTACCTAAAATAGACGGAATTGAAGTGTTGAGAAGAGTTCGCGGAGCGAAGAATGAAACGCCAATTTTATTACTAACAGCAAAATCGCAACTTGACGATAAAGTGTATGGTCTTGATATGGGGGCAGATGATTATTTAACAAAACCATTTGAATATGAAGAATTACTTGCTAGAATCCGAGTGTTGACAAGACGTCGTGGAGATGTGTTTGGCGATATAATAAGTTTTTCAGATTTAGAGTATTGTGTAAAGACGTACACATTGAAGGGAAAAGACCATCAATTAGAATTAACCTCAAAAGAAACACAATTGGTAGATTTGTTTTTAAGCAATCCAAATGTAATTATTAAAAAAGAATTAGCACTTGATAAACTGTGTGGAATTGATAATGATATAACACTTAATAACGTAGAGGTGTACGTCCATTTTATAAGAAAAAAACTAGCATTGTTATCGGACAAAGTGCGAATAAGAACAGTGCGAGGAATCGGATATATTATGGAGGAAATAAATGATTAAAAAATTAACACTAAAATACTATGTTAGTATATTGATTTCAGTATCATTTGTCCTTGCGGTATTAATATTGTCATTAAATGTCAATATGTTAAATACAAATGTTAGACAAGCAGAAGACATGTTGAAAATGATTGTAGAAACACAGGGAGTAGGAATTGGGCCCGATATAACAGGTTTCGGAAAATCGAATGTCGATATAGTTTTTGTAATTTATGATAAAACAACTGAAGAAATGGAAGTCAAATCGGTAATTGATTATGAGGGCAATGAAGAGTTTAGAAGTGCAATCATAGCTGTAAATTCAATGACTGAAGATAGTGGGCGTTATGGCGATCATTACTATTATAAAGAGATAGTAAATGGAAAAACTAATATAGCAATGATAAACATGATGAGTACTATAAAAAATAAAGGACTATTAATGCAAAAATCGGCAGTAACTGTGGTAATAAGTTTCGTGATATTGGCGATATTGGCGATATTTTTGACAAAATGGTCAATAAAACCAATTCGAAAAGCGTTTAAAATGCAAAAGCAATTTATTTCTGATGCGTCCCATGAAATAAAAACACCACTTGCGGTAATATTAACTAATGCTGAAGTGTTAAAGCGAGAGAATGGCGACAGTCAATGGCTTGATAATATAATAAGTGAATCTAAACGAATGAATGAATTGGTGAATGATATGATAAGTCTTTCGTTGTTAGATGAGAAAGATAAGTTTAATAAAGAAGAGTTTAATTTGTCAGATGTAGTTAAATCTGTGGCGTTGATGTTTGAAGTTGTAGCCTATGAAAACAAGAAGAACCTTGTCTATGATATTAAAGACGACCTAATGTTTGATGGCGAGCAAAGTAAAATAAAACAATTAGCATTAATATTAATTGACAACGCCGTAAAAAAGACTGATGAGAATAAATTCACATTCGTTTCATTGGTTAATGATAATGGCAGAATAGTGTTAGAAGTAAAAAATCAAGGTGAAACAATACCGATTGAAAAGCAACAATATATTTTCGATAGATTTTATAGAATAGATAGTGCCAGAAACAAAAGCTCAGGCGGAGTTGGTTTAGGACTATCAATAGCTAAAGGAATAGTTGATTTGCATGGTGGAAAGATTTCTTTAATAAGTGAAAATGAAGAAACGTCATTTAAAGTGACATTATAGAATTAAAAAAAAGTATAAAAGCAAATGTGTGTAAATTCATACATTTGCTTTTTGTATTATTAAGGCAATATTAAGATTCAATTGCTATCATGTATGTATTAAATCAAAATTGTCGGAGGGTACGATGGAGAAAATTAAACTTACAAAAAAACAAACTATAATTTCCGTAATAGTTGCGGTGCTTGTCATTGCGATAGCAGGTGTTACTATATTTGCAAGCATTGGAAGCGGAGGAGATAATATTAAAAAATACACAATAAGCACGAATTCAATGAATGAGTCAATCAATGGTGCTGGAAACTTGACAAATTATAAAGAAAACAAAATTGATTTATACAGTGGTGTGATTGTTGACGAAGTAGTTGTAAATATCGGTGAATTAATTGAGAAAGGAACTGCAATAGCAATGGTAGATGCAGGATCGCTCATGGAAGCTATTAGTAAATGCGAAAAGGAGATTAGCATTATAGACAGTCAAATTGCAGGGGCTAAAAATACTGAATCAACAGCAACGGTTGAAGTGCCAGTCTCAGGAAGAGTAAAGGGGCTGTATGCGAAAAGTGGAGATGATGTTTCAACTGTAATAATAGAAAATGGAAAGCTGTTAATATTATCAATTGATGGCTATATGGCAGTTAACATTGAAACAAACACAGAATTGAAATATAAAGAAACAGTCCAAGTGCGATTATCTAGCGGTAATATAGTGGATGGAACTGTTGATACTATAGTTGGCAATAAATATACGATTTTGATTGATGATCAATATGGTCTTATTGGTGA
The DNA here is from genome assembly GCA_947039455.1 of uncultured Clostridia bacterium. GTDB lineage: Bacteria > Bacillota > Clostridia > Christensenellales > CAMQZB01 > CAMQZB01. The sequence continues at coordinate 302,373 of CAMQZB010000001.1, read as the reverse complement.
AGAAGTAACAGTGCAAAGAGGAGAAACTGAGATTGATACTTCATTGTTGTATGTAAACAGTCCAATTGATATCCTAGCGATTTCAGGAGTGGTTGAAGACATTTATACTAGTCTAAATTCACTAGTGTATGCAGGAAGAACAGTGATGGTACTTGATGAAGTTGGTGAGAATGCTGAATATAACGAGCTAATCACCAAAAGAGAGGTTTTGTCGGAGCAAATGGCACTTTTGATATCAGCATCACAAAACAATGTTTTGTTGTCACCATATAGTGGAACAGTGTCAAGTGTAATGGTAAAAGAAGGTCTAGCGAATAACAGCGGAACAATCATGACAATATCAGAAGATGAAGAAATGATAGTGACAATAAATGTAGATGAACTTGACATTTTGAATATATCATATGGTATGGAAGTAGAAGTAGTTGTAGGAGCGATTGGCAATGAAAGCTATGCAGGGGAAGTAGTATCAATCTCAAACACAGCTGACGCATCGGGCGGTATAGCATCATATTCAGTTGATGTTTTACTAAATAAAGAAGCGAATATGAAAAACGGAATGAGTGCATCAGTTGAACTTATCGTGGACACAATGGAAGATGTAATTATGGTTCCGATTGATGCAATTAATGAAGATCAAAATGGAAGTTTTGTTTATACTATTAAAAACGCAGATGGAACACTTAGCGGAATAACGTATATCAAAACAGGCATTTCAAATGCACTATTTGTTCAAGTAACAGAAGGCTTGCTAGATGGTGATGATATATATTATGAACAGAAAGTTGATTCTTCAATAGATGGCGGTTCTACGATTATGCCACCAATGCCAGGAGATGGCGGAACTCCGCCAGGAGATGGCGGAACTCCGCCAGGTGGCGGACAAAGACCAGGCTCAGGCAAATAAGCGAGGAGATATATGATTAAATTAAATAATGTATCAAAGATATATAATGTAGGTGGCGAAGTTATAAAAGCACTTGACGACGTAACCCTAAAGATTGAAGAAGGCGAGTTTGTTGCAATAATCGGACCATCGGGAAGTGGCAAATCAACTTTGATGAATATACTAGGGTGTCTTGACGTTGTAGATATTGGCAAGTACATATTAGATGGGCAAGAGATAGAAAAATATACCGATGATCAACTGGCAAAAATAAGAAATAGAAAGATTGGATTTATATTTCAAAGTTTCAACTTATTAAATAAAATGACGGCGGAAGAGAATGTTGGGTTGCCATTAATATATCAAGGAATGAAAGATAGTGAGATAAAAGTACGAGTAAAAGAAGCATTGGAAAAAGTTGGTATATATCATCGAAGAAAACATACGCCACTAGAACTGTCAGGAGGACAACAACAAAGGGTAGCTATAGCAAGAGCGTTAGTGTCAAAGCCTACATTACTGCTTGCTGATGAACCAACAGGCAATTTGGACAGCAAAACTAGTGCTGACATAATGACATTATTTCATTTGCTAAATGATGAAGGAAACACTATAGTGTTGATTACTCATGACAATGACGTGGCAAAGCAAGCGAAAAGACAAATAAGAATATTTGACGGAAGGTGTCAGGAGGTTAATTTGAATGTTTAAACAATCAATAAAAATGTCATTCAAAGCTATTAGTTCAAATAAAGCCAGATCTTTTTTAACCATGCTTGGAATTATAATTGGTGTAATGTCGCTAGTGGTTTTAGTTTCACTAGCAAGCGGTGCAACGGGCTCGGTCAATGACAGTATGAATTCAATGGGAAAAAACGTATTGACGACTACAATAATGGATGACAAGGGAAATCCTATGGTGCAAAGTGATATAGATGAAATTCTTGAAGCGTGCCCAGCAATTTATGATATATCACCATATTTATCGGGAATTGCAAATGTGAAAAATGGAAGTCAGTATGAGAGTGTGTCGATTACTGGAGTGCAAAGCAATTACTTTGATGTAAAAGGCGTTGAGTTGATAGACGGAAGAAACATTATTGATATAGACGATAAAAACGGAAATTACATTATCATTATAGACGAAAATACAGCGAATTTACTATTTAACTCAATTGACGTAATTGGCAATCAAGTCTATGTAAATGGATATGACTTTACGGTAATAGGGCTGATAGAGAGTGCTAGTGACGACAGCTATACAGGAATAATTCCATTTAACACAATGACGAGAATTGGACTATCAGAGAGTAGTTATAAGAGTTTCTATGTTGATTCAGTTGATCAAACGGATTTCACTTTAGCAAAAGAACAATTAGAGATGCATTTGACAGCAAGATTTTCGTATGATGACGAGGCGTTTAGAATTATGGACGTGACGGTAATGTTAGATGCAATGAATGAAATAAATTCGATTATGATGATATTGCTAGGCGGAATAGCATCAATTTCATTGGTAGTTGGAGGAATTGGAATTATGAATATAATGCTAGTTTCAGTGACGGAAAGAACAAAAGAGATAGGCATAAGAAAAGCAATAGGAGCACCGAATCGCAGTATATTGTTACAATTCATGTTAGAAGCCTTGGTAATAAGTTTGTTAGGTGGTTTTATTGGGCTAATACTGTCATTTATAATTTTACAAATAGCAACGGTATTAGTTAGCACAATGACATTTACAATATCAGGAAGCATAGCTTTAATAGCAATAGGATTTTCTGTATTTGTAGGTGTTGTATTTGGACTGTATCCAGCATATAAAGCAGCAAAAAAACCAACTATAGAAGCATTGCGACACAGCGTATAAAGGAGAGAAAACGAGTGAAAAATAAAATAAAGTCATTGTTAATCGCAACATTGGTTTTTGCATTAATACTGTCTATGACAGGATGCGGAACTGTTCCGATTATGGATAATTCTAATTTATCAAGTCAAGATTTAGAAGCTAATGACAATGATGAGATAATGGTTGAAGATGAAACTAGAGAAAACATTCAAATTGACGATGGGTACGAAAAGTTTGTCAACCTGAATGGATATACAACTGAATTTGCACAGGACAGTGGCAGTTACATTGTGATAAAACCAAATGAAGAAGAATTAACATCAAAGGATATAGTATTAGAAAATATAAATTTGGAGAGTTATAAAGGCGATTGTTTTGTTAGTGAAACTGAGTTGTTTGGAAATATAAACTATCCGATTTTAATAAATGAAGAAACTCTAAAAACTCTTAGTATTACTAGTAACGGTGATAGTCTTGTGGCGTGTTATAGAGACCGAGAAGGCAACTATCAAGAAGTTGTTTATGATAATGTAACTAATCAGTGGTATCAAGTTGATCTTTTATATAATTATGGAATAGAGAGAATAATAACAGATAAAGTAGTTGAAAATGAAGATATATATTTTGCTATATTCATAAGTGAGTCAGGGAGTTATGATGTGAAATTTGAATTTAGTGTTAATGAAAACGATGGAATAAATGACTTTGGATACTTTGAAAAAGAAGTGGATGATGTGATGAATTTTGAATTAAGTGCAACTGCAACAATTTTAAAATCGAAAGCTAAAATATCATCAATAGCACAAACTAAGATATATGATGAAGACGGCGAAATTTTTGAACCTGTATATGAAAGCGCATCGGGAAATTTACAAGTAATAGATAATGACCAGTTAAATGAAAATGTAATAGCAGAATTGACTAATTTAATCGAAGGCGATGCATATGCTTATATCTATAAAGAACAATCATATGGAAGTTCAAAGGCGAGTCAAATCAATATAAAGTTAGTGGTATCAAGAGAAAGTAATTTAGTTGGAAAGAGTGTTAATGAAGAGTATCATATCGAGGACGAAGACTTGATTTGGCAAAATTATGAATTTGACATTGATGATAGTTTGTACTCAGTTGTAACTCTTGGCGAATCGTTGGAAGTTGAAGACGTAGTAGATACAATATTGAAAATAGAGTATAGTGATGGCAAATTCGTATCATCAACGAGAAATACTGAATTGATATTGATAGCAAAAGATAGATATGATTCATTGAATCTAGCACAGCAAGATTGTTTTTATAGTATTGCAAACAAAAACACAAATCAACTTGGCGATATAGGATTTAAAGCGTGGCTAGGCAGTCAAGACGCGTACGATGGCGGTGATGTAGTAGAGTTTTTGAATGAGTCTTTAAATACTAGAAATAGCGTAACGGTTGATGGTGAATTTGTTAAATTAATGATTGAGAATGAATTTATGGTAGCTGGAAACCTAGTTGATTTTGATGAAAATAACAGCGTTATAGTTGATAATCTAACAGAGGTTGTCGAGTTTGTTGAGAGTCTAAGTATAGAAGATTTGGACGTAATAAAAGCAACTAATTTGCCTGAATATAACTATGTAATAAATGCAAACAACAGCGTAAAATCCAGTGAATTACAAGGTGTAGAAACCTATATATATGTGGCTGGATTGCAATATAACTCAGCAATAAACAATTATTCCGTACAGTATGAAAGCAATATTCTAGATTGCAACTCAATTTTATATACAGAAAATTTATTTAATGCGATAGACACAGCTTTTGAAGAATACAATAAATTAGCACCAGAAGATAAATTGAAACTAGATGTAGCAACTATTGGAAGTAGTGTGGATATTGTTTTAGATGAAGGAAATTTTAGCAATGACGTGGAAACGTATAAAGACATATTATTTGTACTGGTAGAAATGACAAATATTTCATATGCAATAAGTGAAGTAACGGAGTATGTAAACATTTTCAATTACTCAGATAATCAAATAGCATTTGAAAGGTTCAATCTTTTATTGTATGGAAACAGTGACTTAGATAGTGCTTTGAACACTAGTGACTTCTTTAATGATAATGATATTAATTATGCAATAAAGGACATAGTGAAAACGTACTTTGCTAGTGCTGAAATTTTGACTGAATCACAAGATGAATATATAGAATTCATAGATTTAATAGTCTACATAGAGAACTATAAATTAGAATTGATTGCAGAATTAGAAGCGAAGATTGTCTCTGAGATTACAGTCGAAAATAGATATGAAAGTAGCGTTGTAGCATTCGCTAATAATTATATAAATAAGTATCAAGAACTAATAATTCAAGAAAGCAATTTGATAAATGAAAAAGCACTTCGCAATGTAACAGATTATATTTTCGAAGAAGGATTCACAACAATCGATGAGGCGAAAAATATGGTTTCAGAGTGTTTTAATATCGATGAGTTATTAGAAGATTACATTAACTATTTAAATGATTTAAACTAATTAACAGGACTGATTTGTAATTAATGAAGTAGCTGAATATTGGTGAATTAAATGCACAGGTAGATGGTTAAACATAAGATCTCGAATTACTATCAATTTAAATAAATTATATAAAGTAAAATAGCCGAAATTTCTGCCGATAAACTAAACGATATGTTTGCATAGCGAAAAGACCTAAGGAAAGCTGAAAAGCAATCCTTAGGTCTTTTTTTTCGTTCTTAAAGTAATTAGGGTGTATAAAAACATATTGACTCTAGCATATTGAGGTGGTGTACTAAACTAAAGATTATTTATATAATGGGGGTATAGAATTTATGGAAGTGTTATTTTATAAAACTAATGAAATTGATGAGTCTCAATTAAAATATGATGTAATAGTTGCTAAGTATATGGATAAATGGATATTTTGTAAAAATAAAACTCGGAAGTGGGAGTTGCCCGGAGGACATAGAGAATTGGACGAATGTATTCTAAATACCGCAAAAAGAGAGCTTTTTGAAGAAACTGGAGCTAAAGATTTTAGCATTATCCCTGTATGCGCATACTCAATTAGTGATTATGGAATGCTTTATTATGCAAAAATAAAAGAACTTGGTAATTTACTTGATTCAGAGATTGAAAAAATAGATTTTTTTGATGATATTCCAGAAGACTTGTCTTTTCCAATGTTTCATCCTAAGTATTTTTGCGAAATCAAAAACTTTTTACTGACAAAATAAGCATAATACGAAGTGAAAAAATAATAAAATCAAAAGAGCGAAACAAAATCGCTCTTTTTTCGTTCTTAAACAATTAAGGGTGTACAATTGGGTGTATAATTTGAAAAAACAGCTAAAAAGCAGGGTGTATAATTTATATTTTGACAAAAACATATAACATCGTATCAAAAAAAATAATACGTCAAATGGATGTTTATGCAAGAATATAGCCTGTTAATGGCTAATTTAGCGTATAATATGCAAAAAACACCACATAAATGTGATGTTCTTTTGGCGGAGAAAGAGAGATACTAATTCTTCCCCCAAAAACCCCGACACCATCGCACTTTCCCCCCCCAGGGTGGGTGCAAAGTGGGTGCAAAAGTTATTTGAACTTTTTATTGCTTGTGTCTTACTTGATGTCGACCGTGCAATAAGTCATAAAAGCAAAGTTTTTATAAGGAAATTTAAGCGTTTTATTGAGGAACGTTGCATGAATTACAACATAAATAAAATATCACATACGATCATTGACGAGCAATCCAAATGAGCGAAACATAGATGTCATGCATATCACAGTAGTGCCATTTGGTCAAGGCTATAAAGATATGTCGCCACCAACAAAGGAACTTATGAAACTAACATTGGAAGGCAAGCTTGCACACGGTGGCAACGAGCCACTCCGTTGGATGATGGACAATATCTTTGTCCGCAACGACCCAGCAAGCAACATCAAACCCGACAAAGAAAAGTCCACCGAACGAATAGACGGAGCAGTAGCCACAATCATGGCACTAGATAGATCACTACGAAATAAAGACACTGATAGTATATACAATAGCCGTGGGGTCTTGATTTTGTGAGGAAAATGAGATAAATAAGAAGAAAAATAAGAAAGAATAAATTTAGAAGTTTTTGATATATCAACAATTTGAAATTTAATTTTACAAATCATATGTATTACGCTTGATAAAATATAGTTAAGTTATTATAATTATATTAACCTAACATAAAAGGAGCAAATATGGATGTAATAAAAATAACTAATAAATTTTGTAATGAATATGTGTTAAATGAATTGCGATTAATGAGCAGTGATAAATTTGATGGTAAAATTACGTATAACAGCTTGCTTTATCTTGAATTGATTAACTGCATGGAAAATTGCACAGTAAGTTATATTGCTGACTCATTGAAAATTGCAAGATCTTCAGTGACTCTTAAAGTTAATGAATTAGAGCAATTAGGTCTAGTTACAAAAAAACAAAGTGAGTCTGATAAACGTGTATTTTATTTATCTGTAACTGATTTAGCAGATGCAATATTTGAAATTGACAATAAAGCATTTATCAAAGCAACCAGAGAAATTGAATCTAGATTTTCAAAAAAAGAAATTGAAAACTACACTGAAATACTATTAATTTTTATAAAGCATTTTAAAGGTGCTATAGATGATTAAATGTTAAGCAATATAAAGGGTTAGCAAATTATTAATACAAAATGAGTAGAGTACTAAAAAAATATTTAGTTGATGTAGCTTCAATGATGTCAAAAACATGGAATAATTCGATTAAATTTAAAAAGTTTAGTGCTTTCAAGAAGGAGATGAATTATGAATTTAATAGAAAAAAAGATAACAAAACGTACTCAGGATTACAAAGAAATTGTAGCACTAATGAAAAGATCCTTTCCTAAAGAGGAACTTATGCCAATGTGGCTAATAAGAGCTATGACAATGAAGAAAAAACACAAATTCTCAGCTTATTATGAAAATGATTTATTTGTTGGAATATTATATACAATAGAAAACGATGATATGTTATTTGTGTTCTATATAGCTGTTAATGATATAATCCAGTCTAAAGGCTACGGATCAAAATTATTGCAAATGCTAATTGAAAAATATAAAAATAAACCAATTGCACTTTTTGTGGAAACACTAGACCCTTCAGCTGATAATTATAATCAGCGCGTAAAAAGATTTGCTTTTTATGAAAAAAACGGTTTTTTCAATACTGGAGTTAAGGCAGGGTTTAAAAATAGTCCGTTCATTGACATTTTAGCAACTGATAAAGATTTTTCACTAGAGCTATGCAAAAAGATGGTTAAATTTACACCACTTAAAATATTTACAGAAACTAAAAAATAAATTATTAGATAAGAGTAGAATATGAAATTTCCTAAAAGGCAGGCTTGTGAAAGCCTGCCTTTATTTATTGTATATTGCATCTATACTGAAAGATATAGATTTTGATTGTCGAAAGTAATTTGATAATCGTTGTTGTATAGATTGTTAATTATTTGAATGTTTTCTATGAACGGCAACACGTTTTCTAGTAGTTGACTTACCATAGTTGTCATAATTTTCTTTGTGCCTTCAAGATTGAAGTTATCTAGTTTGTCACCAGCTTTGATTAAATTTTCATCGATTTGAGAATTGCTAATCAAAGGAACTTTTTCTATGGTTTTACCCATGAATTTACTTGCTGAAGCAAGTCCTTTAAGCATATTTGACTGTATAGATGATTTTGCGATTTTGTCAATATGTTCATAGCTTACATTATATAGTTCAGTATATTCAGCAGTGTGTTCTTGAATTTTACCAACTACATTATCTAAAAAAGCTTGCTTGAAGTTGCCAAGAAGCATAACTTCTAGGTATGAAGAATATGCAAACAAATACAGTGCAAGTTGGTAGTCCTTGAATTCGCTGTTAATCTTTGTTAAAAGCTTTTTAACGTCACTGCTACTATACATAAAGGATTTTTTGCGGTTAATAGTCTCAATTTTTTGACGAAAGAAGATGATTTTTTGTTCTACATTTTGTCTTATGTCTAAAACTTTAATATGGTTATTATTTATGTATTTTTCGTTATCCCAATTATGTTTATAATTGTTTAAAACATCAAACAAGAACTTAATATCACCCTTCAATTCAGCTTTATCTTTTTGCACAAGATAGTTGAGAATTTCTTTTTGTGTTTCTTGTATAGCGTCCAACTTTTTGTTAATGCTGCTAAGCGCCATTGCCATAAACATATAAGTTGGGTCTATCATCAGTGGATTTATACGAGCTTGTCCAGTGATTTGATTAGTTGAATTGCTTAAAACTGTTCCTAAATTGCCTGTTCCATCTTTAAAACTAGCTAAATGGCCTCCTGATGGAATGGTTACTCTGCATAATTGAGAAACAGATTTGCTTCCGCCCAAAATTTTTTGAAATGCAGTAGTAATAGGTTGAAAAGCTACACCAAGTGAGCTAATTTGAGCTAAAGGCAATTTCATAGTATTTGCAAGATTCGCATCTTCTTCTTTGATTTCCACAGGATAAAACTCAACACCTGTCATCTTTTGAATTATATCATTTTTTAATTCAGTTATTTCATTCATAATATACTCCCCTTGGTTGCTTAATCATATGTATTTATCAGTAAACAGCCTAAACACTATATCCAAATTATACCATATAATATAATTAAATCAAGTAAAAATCAATTATTATTTTAAGTTTTTATTGCAACTCTACTATTAGTAGAGTTGATTTGGCTAATAAATTTTATTGACGTATTCGCTATAAACTATAAGTAGGTTGACAAATGCAGTGGCATAAAGTAAGATAGATATATCATAAATTAGGAGGAAAATCGATGATTGGGGAACAACATAGCATAGGTAAGACAATTGGCGAACTTAGAAAAAAGCCATTTCATTTGGTTCACGTTCCCACAGCTTCGAGTTGTATACAAAAAGAGTACACAAGGAAGCGAAAGGGTGAAATTATTTCCTATAAATAATCTAATGAATAAAGTATTGATACTGTCAATATTGTTATTATTTGTAATTAAAGGGAATTAAAAAGCATGGGTGTTGTAAACAGTAACAAAGTATGTTACAATATCTAAAATGTACGATAAGATAGTTTTAAGTGAAATGAAAATTATTTGAATAGGAGAAGATGAAATGCCATTTGAAATAATACGAAATGATATAACTAAAATGCAGGTTGATGCAATTGTAAATGCAGCAAACTCTAAACTTCAAGGTGGCGGAGGCGTATGTGGTGCGATTTTTAAGGCTGCAGGCAAAGAAGAATTGCAAAGAGCCTGCGATGAAATAGGCAATTGCGATACTGGAAAAGCGGTAATTACAAGTGGCTTTGATCTTGTGTCAAAATACATAATTCATACCGTCGGACCTATTTATTGTGACGGAACTAAAAACGAAGCGGAATTGCTTCATGATTGCTACAAAAACAGCCTAAAACTAGCTATGGAAAACAATTGCGAATCAATAGCATTTCCGCTAATTTCTAGTGGAATATATAAATTTCCAAAAGGAGAGGCATTCAAAATCGCTACAAAGGCAATCAATGACTTTTTAGTTAGCAATGAAATAATGGTATATCTTGTAGTTTTTGATCAGGAGTCTTTTGCTATATCCAAAACGTTACTTGAGAACGTATCTACATATATAGATGATAACTATAAAAGTAGAACTGTAGTGAGAAAATTTACTTCTTATGGAAGAATTGAGGTAGATTCTTTGGAGGTCGACATCCAATATGATGAGTGTATTACTAACTGCAAATCAAAGGCAATTAACCTTGATGACATTATTAAAGATTTAGATGAATCATTCTCCGAAACTCTGTTAAAAATTATTAACAGCAAAAATAAAACTGATGCGGAAATATATAAAAAAGCTAATATAGATAGAAAGCTATTTTCTAAAATTCGTGGAAATACAAACTATTCACCTAGCAAAAAAACTGTTATTGCTCTGGCTATAGCCCTTGAACTGACCATAATTGAGGCTTGTGACTTATTGAAAAGAGCTGGATTTTCTTTATCTCACAGTAATAAATTTGATGTAATTATTGAGTACTTTTTAAAAAACAAAAAGTATAATATATTTGAAATAAATGAAGTTCTATTTTATTATGATCAACCATTGTTAGGAGGTGTTTCTTAAACAATATTTTTTGTCGCCTGTCATGCGACCAATTGCCTTAGAATAAGTAGTATTATATAAACATAATAAAACTTAAATGGAGGAATTAATATGGCAAACACAACAGAGTTGGTATTTATTTTAGACAAAAGCGGATCAATGGGTGGACTTGAAAAAGATACTATTGGTGGTTTTAACACTATGCTAGAAAAACAAAGAAAAGTGTGCGGTGACGCCCGAATTACAACAGTCTTATTTGACAATAACTATGAATTGCTACATGATAGAACGGACATCAAAGGAGTATCGCTGATTACAGACAAAGAATATCAGATTGGAGGATCTACTGCGCTTTTAGATGCGATTGGCAAAACTATTTATAAAATAATAAACGTACAAAAACACACTGATGAAAGTTATCGTTCGGATAAGGTGATATTTGTAATCATAACAGACGGCGACGAAAATTCAAGCCGTGAGTATTCATCTAAAAAAATTAAAGAGCTAATTAGTCACCAGAAAGAAAAATACGATTGGGAGTTTATTTTCCTAGGAGCAAACATCGATGCAGTGGAAACGGCAAAGAGTATTGGAATATCTGAGGATCGAGCACAGAATTATCATGCGGACAGCACAGGGATAGAGATGAATTTTTGTGTTATGAGCGACTCGATTGTAGACTTTAGACGTCATAATAAAATAAAAGAAAACTGGAATAAGGAAATTCAAGAAGACTATGAGAACCGCACCTAAATTCAGAATTCAATATGAACGTAATTAATAGAAACAAGATGCTATTATAACAATAACAAGAAGTTCGACTAGAAATAGTTGGACTTTTCTTTATTTTCACTACATAATAAAACATAATGCGACACAAGTAAAGTGTGTATGAATGGAATTTATCAAATAAAGACAAAAGAACGGGAACTTTCGGCAATTAGCATTTACAAGCGAGGAAATGTGTGATATAATTAAAATGGAAAATAATGATAAGTTACGGAGAAAAATACTAATGACAACTTTTGAATTAGAGAAAAGAACAACGATAAATGTAGCAGAGAAAGCCAACTTAATATGGGCGATAGCGGATAAACTTGTTGGAACATATAAACCACATGAATATGGCAGGGTAATTTTGCCAATGTGTGTAATCAAAAGGTTCAGTGATGCACTTTTAAATACGAAACAAAAAGTACTTGATGAGAATGCAGAACTGGTGAAAAGGGGGTTGCAAGTAAAGGCGGATTATTGCGTCGTGCGTCAGGGTATTTGTTTTACAACACAAGCAAATTCACACTTGAGAAATTGCTGTCCGACCCAGACAATATACGGATAACTTCCGAGCGTATTTGCAAGGATTCAGCGATAATGTAATTGACATTATAGATAAATTTGAATTTGACAAAGAAGTGACGAAACTGGAGAACAACGGAATACTATACAACGTAATCACGGAATTTTGCACAAAGAAAGCGAACATGAGCCCTGATGTAATTTCAAGTGCGGACATGGGATATATCTTTGAGGAACTAATCAGAAAGTTCAGTGAGTCATATGACGAGCAAGCAGGAGCACACTTTACGGCACGAGATATCATTTATTTAATGACTGATGTGCTTGTGGGCGACGACATGGAGAAATTAAAGGAAGAGGGCATTACAACAACAGTATATGATATGACAATGGGAACAAGTCAAATGCTAGGTTGTATGACTGAACGCCTTTTAGAAATAGACAGCGAAGCTATTTTTGTGGTATCTAAATTATATTTATTATGTGGAGAATTAAAATGAATGAAGAGAAGGAATTTATAGAGAAAGAGGCTATATTTGTTTTTGCAATCAATATTAGCAAAGATGCTAAAGTAGGTTTAATAAAAATTCTGCAAAGTATTGACAATGAAAGCAATACATATTTTTCTTTGCGTAGTGGTGGACACATTGGGGGGCGAAGCATTAAAGGATTTGATGAATTGGAAAGATTTTTCGAAGTACTTGAATCTGAAGTTAATAGAATTCCACTAAAGAGTTTTGATGTTGATTTGCAAGAATTTTTTATTTCAACAATAAGAAGTGTAATTTTCTACGCTGAATTGTTTTTAAGTAGACAATTAAACAGTGTTTCTATTCTAGAAGAATTGGGGGCAAAAATTCAGGAAATAGACGTTTTGATAAATAAGCTAGAAGAATTAGCAAAGAGATTTTGTTGAATACGTATCAGAAATTGATATAAGAGGGCAAATTTTTTTCACTACTCACTCAGCTGCATCAATATCCAAAATGAAGCAAGAAGATGTTATAATAATGGAAAACAGTAAAGCGTTTTCTCCATGTTCAGATACGTATAATAGGTCTTTAGAAGAAATTATGGAAGAACACATGGAAATATCTCTAAGACCAAAAGAATATGTAGAATTAGTTGAAAATTTGAGAGTATGCATTAGAAAAAACAGTAAAGAAGATGCAAATGAAATATTGGATAAAATTAAAAATATAGTTGGAGAAGACGATCCATTTTTAGTAACTGCAAGAATTGCGTTAGACAGGATGGATTAATTAATTATGAAATATATACAAAAGAATAGTGAACCAACTGCATTACTTAATTATAAGAAAAATTCTGACGCTACATATCTAAAAATGAAAAATACAGATAGAAAAGTGTATAAGGAAGTAAAGGAGTCTTTGCTAGATGAACAAGGTTATATTTGTTGCTATTGCTGTAGGCAAATTCAATATGCTTCGTCTCAAATAGAGCATATTTATCCAAAGAGTGATTATAAAGAAATTGATTTAGACTATGATAATTTATTAACCTGCTGTGATGGTGGGAAAAAAGATAGAAATGAAAGGAAAATAGCAAGCAGTGAAGTTTGTTGTGAAGCTAGGAAACTTAGTGAGATATTGCCTGTAAATCCATTAATGACAGAATGTGAATCAAAATTTTTATTTTCTAGAGATGGTGATATTATAGGTATTGGTGCTGAAGCAGAAAAAACAATTAGAATTTTAAACCTAACATCACCCTATATTGCTAATTTGCGTAAAGGTGCTTTTAATAATTATAAGTTAAACCCGCCAGCAGATTGGAATGTCGAGTTGCAAAAACTGAACAATAAAAAACCTAGTGGTGAATATATTGAATTTTGTTTTGTTCTTAAAAATTATATTAAAAATTTTATATTGAATAAGAAATAAGGAAATACAAATTATGAATTCTAAAGAAAGAATTGAATTTGAGAATATGGGTATTAGCGAAGCCGACGCAACTGCGTCGGCATTTGGCTGGGGATTTCAAGTAGATGCTGGAATATTCTTGTTTTTATATTATTTTTAAGATATGAAATCACTACTAATTGAATCGAAATATCAAGACATAGAAATTGAGTTTAATGACGGTCATAAAATATTCGCTCAGGCAAAATCAATTCAAAAAAACTGTGATGATAATAAAAATAAAAAATTCACAGACGCTTTAGAGTCGTTGATAAAATCTCCACTAAGTGAAACTGATGGAGATATGTTGCTATACATAAGTAATTATGGTGCTCCTCTTTTAAATGACAAGGAGATATTTAATAACGCGGTTCGTAAGTTGAATATATCTACAAATGAAGAGGCAGAAGCGTTACGACTGAAAAATGCTTTAGTGAAAAAACTAGAGACAAAAGTACAATCTAAAGATGTCAAGCCTAAGAAGAAGGAGCAACTTAAATTAGTTATTGAAAGACTTAATTCATTTAATATTGGCAATTTATTAGTTAGCGCTATCTATCCATATTTTGACGCAGAAAACGTTAATGAAATATATAAAGTATTGGATCGTAATATTCAGGAGTTACTTTCAATAATATTTGAATTGAAAGATTCGTCAGTGCCAAAAATTACTAGAAATCTACGAAAAAATTGGCAAAACAAATTTTTCCATAGTGCTACTAAACAAAATAAAAAAGACTACTCTAAAATGCAGACTAAAAATGATTTATGTTGGGACGTAATTGTAGAAATAGCTATGAGTAATGATAATATCGACGATTTTTTGTCGTATAACATTGAAGATGATGAGCGAAATGAATTCGAATTGGATTATGAAAATTCAAATAGCTTTGAGCACGAAAATTTCGAGTTTGTAAATAAAGTGTTAAATTCGTATAAATTATTTAATGAAAAAGAAAAATCAGGTGGAATTGGGTATGTTCAAGCTAATTGGGAAAACTATTTAAGCGACTATACTGTGATTAGCGACGTTAGATATAGGGAATATGAAATTGTAAGAGATTTGGTTAGAATAATAAATAACAATCGCTATATTAAAAGAGTAATTAGAGGTGTGAAATGAAAATAATTGATATAAAAGTTTCTGATAGAATTGATGAATCATATGATAAATTTGATGAAAAGACTAATTTGATTTATTCGAATAAAAATTCTAAAGGCAAGTCAACTTTTTGTAGATTAGTTTTTTACGCGTTAGGATATCCAGTACCGTCAACAAGAGGTTTGAATTTTTCAAGACTAGTTACGGTAATCAACATAGAGGCGAATGGAGTGCAATATGAAATAACTAGAATTGATAGTGATTTGTATGTTGAGAAAACATCCCCTAAATTATCTTTAAAGTATTCGCTCCCTGAACAACATTATGCCTTTTTATCCTATATATTAAACACTGAAAAGTTCGATATAATAAAAAATTTATTAGGGTTAATGTATTATGATAAAGAAAAGGGATGGACGTTATTAAATCGTGGTAAAGTAATAGGAAATATCAGGTTTAATATTGAAGATATTGTTGCTTCACTTAATGATACGGATTGTAGTGATTTATTTCCAATAAGAGATCAAAAAACAGAAGAAATAGAAAAATATAATTCATTATTAAAAATGGATAAGTTGAAAACTGAATATTACAGTAATAATGATTATGTTGAAATTTCGGACATTGAGAAAGAATTGCAACAAAAAATTGCATCATATTCACTACTTGTAGAAAAAAACAAAGATAAAATTAGCGAATTACATAAAATTATTAGAAAGGATAAAAGCTTCTTTGATTATATTGAACAAATGGATTTGTATATTAATTTTGACGAAAAACAAATTAAAGTAACTAGAGAAAATATTGTAAATTCATGTAATATAGATTATTTAAAGGCAAGGAAATCAGTATTAGAGTTAGAGATGATATCTAGTATAAATGATTTGAATAAACTAAAGGAAAAACAAAATAAAATAATTCAAAGTAATAATTTGTTTGATGAGAATGTTCAAAAAATTCTAGAAAAACAAATTAATATTCAATTAAGTCATGTGAACATTGATATTGTTAGAATAGAAGACAATATTAAGGAAGCGAAAAGAGAAAAGAAAATTGTTGATGATACTATCAAAATGAGAGTTAGACGAGACAATACATTTATAAGTGAAATACATGAATTGTTTTATAAATACACTAAAGAATTGAATATAACTAATTGGGTTTCAAAAAAAACAGACTACATTTTCACGAGCGACTTGAAATCTTTATCCGGAGCAATTTATCAATTGACAGTTGTAGCTTTAAAAGTTGCTGTATTAAAAATTGTTGAAAAACATTTAGGAGTTATCTTGCCTATTGTTCTCGATTCTCCAACTGGAAAAGAATTGGATAAAGACAACACAGCACTGTTAATGAAATTTATTGAAAAAGAATTGGGATCTAATCAAGTTATTATTGCTAGTATATATGATGAAAATGAATTAGGAATACAGATAAATAATAAAATTACCATTGTAAAGCAAGTAATAGAAAAGAGGTAATGCAGATGCAATATTGAGAGTATAAAAAATTTATTCGAATTCAATATAAATAAGATAAACAATTTGTAAATATTGAAATTTATGTTAAAATATTCTAATAGCACAACAAAGGAGAAAGAAAATATGAGTATGTTTTCAAGTGATAAATTTGCGTACAAATTTCCAAATAGTATTGAGGAAATAGATAGTTTTTCAGGAAAAGATTTTGAACGTTTTTTGTTTGAATATCTAAAACTTGATGGAATGAGTCCAATTCTTACCGACGATTCAGGTGATAGAGGAATTGACATTCAAGTATTCCAAGAAGTAGAAGGTAAGAAAATTAAATATGGAATTCAAGCTAAAAGGTGGAAACAGCCAGTCGGAAGTGACGAAATAAGCAAAATACTGCAAGGTAAAACATATTATGGATGTGATGAGCTTTGGATAATCACTACTTCAAAGTTAACCGCGCAAGCACAAAACACAGCACTAAATAACGATATCAAAATTCTTACACGTGTAGATGTAATAGCGATATTGAAAGAAATAAAGCAAAACCCTAAAGCTAAATTTACAGAGATTGCTCACATAGAGAGTGCCCCTAAAGAGGCGAAAAATCTGTTCAAAAAGATATTTACTAGTAATAAAATTGAGAATACGGAATCTAGTAAAGCAATTCCTGCCCCAAAGGATGAGAGTAAAGATATATATGGACAGTTAGTTGAATTAAGAAAGGAATTAGCTAAAGAATATAATATTCAAAAAATGTATATGGTTTATAATAATGCAACTATAGATTCAATTATTGATGTTATGCCACATAATGAGAAAAGCTTGCAACTGTGTGTAGGATTGGGCGATAAGAAGATATATCAATTTGGTGATAGAATTTTGGAAGTAGTTAAAAGAAACAAGTAAAGTATACTAATAACGTACAGTAGGTATACATATTATGAAAATAAAAAAATACAATAAACTCATAAGAGAAAATATCCCTGAAATCATCGAAAGTGCAGGTAAAGAATGTGTGGTGTCAGTTATAGATAATCGAAATTAATAGGAGCGAAGTATAGTGATAAGCAGAAAAGAAAAAAATAATAGAAACAGTGTTTCAGTCGCATCTGAAGCATTATTTCTTGATATATTTTCTGATGTGTTCGGACCTGAAAAGACTGATTTGCTATATCCTCAATATGAATTCCGTGATGTGTATCAGAATATAAGATACGCCGATTTTATGTTTTCAACAGGTGGCAAGCACGTAGCGATAGAAATTGACGGAGAAGCTGTACATAATCAAAAAGTTGTATCGCTAGACAAATTTGATGATGATCATATCAAGCAAAACAGCATGATTTCATATGGATGGGATATTTATCGGTGGTCATATCGCAAGTTAAAAAAGAAAGCAGATACAGTGAAAGACGAAATGCAGTTATATTTTGGAGACAATCCAAAATTTAAGCAAATTAAAGACTACTTGCCAAAACAAAATGGAGAATTACTGACAGGCGAATTTAATTTAAGAAAGCACCAAGAAGATGCGCTTGCCAACTTAGCGAAAATGCGAGAAGAAAATAAAACCATCGCTCTCATTTGCCATGCAACAGGAGTGGGCAAAACGGCTACGGCTATTTTGGATGCTAAGTCAGTGAATGGCAAGACCTTGTTTTTAGCACACACAAAAGACCTAGTGTATCAACCAGCAAAAGATTTTAATATATTATGGAATACGCAAGAAATTTCATTTTATGTTGATGGACAAAAAGATAAGTCGGGGCAAATTGTCTGTGGAAGTGTGCAAAGTGTAGCACTTAATTTAGACGACTTTGAAGAAAACGAATTTGACTATATTATAGTTGATGAGGCGCATCACGCAAGTAGTGAGACATATCAGAAGATAATTGCATATTTTAATCCTAAATTTTTACTTGGAATGACAGCAACAGAAGAGAGAGCTGACAACCAGGATATACTAGAGATTTTTAGAGATGTGGCTCATCGTCTTGATATTGAAACTGCAGTTGAAAACGGACAACTTGTGCCAGTTCGTTGCATTCGTATAAAAACAAATATAGACATTTCAAACGTTCGTTTCAATGGTGTAAAATACAATGCTCAAGACTTAGAAAACAAACTATTTGTTCCAGAGCGAAATAAATTAATAGTAGATACATGCTTAGAATATGGAAAAGATAGACATACGGTAATTTTTTGCGTATCGGTAAAACATGCAGAAAAAATCACTGAGTTACTACAAGAGAATGGAGTCAACGCAGTAAGTGTTTCTGGGAATATGGACAGCAATGAAAGAAAAGAGCTTTTTGCGAATTATGAGGAAGGAAGAATTTCAGTGCTATGTGCATGTGACCTTCTAAATGAAGGTTGGGATAGTCCAAAAACAGATTTGCTTTTCATGGCAAGACCTACAATGAGTAAACTGCTGTATACTCAACAGCTTGGACGAGGCATGAGACTTGCTGAGGGAAAAGCCGACTTGATGGTGTTTGATTTTGTTGATAATGCTAATATGTTTAACAGTGCTTATTCACTCCATAAAATGGCAGGAAAAAATCAGTATAGAGAAGGTGGTATAGTATTTGGAAGTGCATACGATAAAGATATTGATGAAGAACTATATCGTAAAGGTGAGAAACCTGACTCTCTTTTAGATTTTCCGATTTCAGCAATGGATTATGAAATAATAGACATCTTCAATTGGCAAAAAGAAGCGGAGGGAACGAAATCTCAAATGGCATTTGTTCGCATGGTTGATGTTCAAAGCGAAGCAATAGAAAAACGCATCAAAAATGGAAAAATTATTGCCGACTTAGAAGTGCCAATAAGTCAATCAAGAAAATTTAGGTATTTCAAAGAAGAAACAATAGAAAAGTATGCAAAAGAGTTTGGTTGGAAAATAATTACGGAAAGTATGAAAAATCAACTGTTCATGGATTATATTAGTAAAATGGATATGAGTTATTCATATAAACCGGTGCTAGTTAAGGCAATCTTAAAATATATAGATGAAAAAGGTAGAGTGAAACTTGATAATATCGTGGAATATTTCATAGAGTTTTATGAAAACCGTAGAGCAGCTGGTAAAATTGTAGAAAAGAAAACTAGTTTATACGCTAAGGGTGACTATTCATCAGCAAAAGTTAAGCGAAACATCTTAGCAAACCCATATAATCGATTTGAAGAAATGAGTATGCTTCGTCATACTAAAACACTTGGAATCATAGAACTTGATAAAGCAATATGGAAGAAACTTACGAAAGATGATTTGGCGAATATCAGCAAAATATGTGAAGAAAAGCTAAGTGTATACTATGGAAGAATAGAAAAGTAATACGTAATATCATAAACTTATGTAAAATTAGGAGGCAATTATGTCAAATTTTGAAGAATATAGAAGACTTGGAGAGCCTCAGAAGGTTGAGAAGAGTGGAATATGGGACATGGCGATTGGGTTACAGGAAGTTGATGGCTCAAGCCGAGTAGGTATCTTGTTGAAGTAGCGAAAGCTAATATCGAGGGGGCTATCACTTTTGACGAGGTTAAAAATAGACTAAATAGTTATTATGAAAGTCAAATTGACCATGCGAATACTGATGATCGAACTGAAGAAGCGGATAAGGTTTCGGCACGTATTGCTGAGATTTTAAGCGAAAAAACTTTTACTTTTTCGCCTGCTGAATTTATTAATATTCATGGTAGGCTTTATGAAGGATTTGACTTTGCTGGAAAGCTTAGAGATTATAATATATCAAAAAAGGAATGGGTTCTTGATGATGATACCGTAATTTATGCAAGTGCAAAGGGAATTATGGCGACCTTAGATTATGATTTCAAGACCGAAAGAGACACGAGCTATAAAGGGATGTCAAAGGAAAGTGTGGTTAATCAAATAACTCAATTTGTATCAAGGATATGCCAAAGCCATCCGTTTTTCGAAGGCAATACAAGGGCGACGGCAGTGTTTGCAATTAAGTATCTAAGAACATTTGGGTTTAAGGTAGAGAACGATTTGTTTGCTAAAAACTCATGGTATTTCAGAAATGCTTTAGTCATAGCTAATTATACAAACTACGAGAAAGACATCTTTGCCGATTTTGTTTATTTAGATAAGTTCTTTGGCAATTTATTGCTAGGGCAAAACAATAAATTAGTTAACAGAGAAATGCATATTAGTTATAATAGTGATACTGTAAAACAAGAAAATGATACTGTAAAAATCAATATTGATACTGTAAATTCAAAAATTATACAATTAATTGAGCAAAATAATAAAATTACGGCTATGGAGTTGAAAGACGAAATAGGTATATCTATAGCATCGGTAAAAAGAAGAATGAAAAAGTTGAAAGATGACGGAGTGATTCAAATAATTGGATCAGATAAATCAGGACATTGGGAAATAATTTTAAAATAGTAAATCTAAAAAACAAAACGGCAGACACTCGTCTGTCGTTTTTTTATATACAAAAGGAGGTGGTGCGTATGTGTGTAGTTCACGTGAATATATAAAATATATCTATACTATTTAAAAACTATCAATTAAAAACACAAAAGAAAATGAGAGAATTATGTTTCAGATAAACTATGAAATATATTGTCGGATTCAGGCAATGAAGGCCGAGGGCAAGTTTCAATGGCAGGTTGTTGAAGAAATTGGGTGTTCTATGAGTACAATTAATCAGTACTGGAATATGTCGGGAGAAAAATTTGTGTCTAGACCTAGTCCCGGAGTCAAGAGCGTAATTAGAGGATATCGCAAGCAGATTGTGAGTTATTTAGAAGATAATGCTACGATATCAAATTTGCAAATTTACAATAAATTAGCTGAAGAAAATGTGGCTTTCACATTATCAAAAAGAACAGTGTATGAACACTTATATGAAATACGTGCAGAGGAATATTTTCCTTATGCATCGAAGAAACGGGGTCGACGAAAAAGACCTGACTATATTGTAGGCGAAGAGACTCAAGTTGATATGGGGCAGATAGTTATTAACGGATTATATGGTCACAAAGTGAGAATCTATATATTTGCAATGGTGCTTTCATATAGTAGAATGTTGTTTGTTACATTTCGCACTGAACCGTTAACGTCAGCAGATTTTGTTGAAGCACATAAGCAGGGTTTTGTGTATTTTGGAGGGCGAACAAAAACAATAATGTATGATCAAGATAGGGTTATGATTGTCAGCGAAAATGCTGGCAATATTATTTTCACTGAAAAGTTTGAGTAGTTCAAGACCCAAGTGGGGTTTAGCATATACTTATGTCACAAATACGATCCAAGCACCAATTAGTTGTACAGCATGTTATAATGTCACATCGAGGAAAATCCAGTATAATACAAGATAAACGATGACAGTATGATGAACTAATTGCTGAAACATTAGAAATTCTAGGCAATACGGATTGTGCTATGGTATTGATAGAGAAAATTAAAGGAAATATGCCAAGATACGTACGTGTACAATGCCACATGTTAAAGCGTATAGCGAAAAACTATGACGCAACTACGATAGTGAATTCGATTAAGAAAAGCATACAGCAAAACATTTACGATGCCACTCATGTTCTTGCTATATTAGTTGAATCCGAAGGCATTGAAAAAGCTAAAACTAATAATGTGTTACCTGTTAGAACAGTGGAACATTATAAACGCAAAGCTAAAGAACTTAGTCGATACGATGCGTTGATGAGAAAGGATGATAAAATATGGAGATAAAAAAAGAGATAGCAAAAGTTCAAGAGTACGCAAAAATATTGTCACTTGCAAATTTAGCTGAAGACGATACGTTATTCGACGGAAAGATAATAAAGCAAATCAATTTTTTAAAAGAAGTCTTTGAATGTGAAATACAAATTAGAAAAGAAAAAGGTATTGAGAAAAGATATAAAGCATCTCACTTACCAGAGATTAAAACCTTTGAAGAATTTGACTTAACATTTAATAAAAAGATAACTCAAAAAATGATAGATAAATTAATTTCACTAGACTGGTTGTGTGCGAGATATAATGTTATCTTTGTAGGTGGTGCAGGAAGTGGGAAATCTCACCTAGCTCTAGCACTTGGATATAAAGTTATTCAAGGGGGATATAAAGTTGCATTCACTACATTTTACGAGCTAATAATAATGCTGAAAAGTAAAGAGCATATTAAAAACTATGAAAGAAGATTTCAGTACATAAAAGAATGTCAATTACTAATAATCGATGAGGTTGGTTATACTGATATCTCGAGAGAAGATTCGAACTTGTTTTATCAGTTTCTAAATAGCATAAATGGAAAAGTATCAATAATTATTACAACAAATCTTGAGTTCAGTCTTTGGGACGAACTATTAGGCGATGAAGTGCTAGCCACAGCCATAGTAGATAGGTTGACTCATAGATGTCAAATTATATCCACACATGGAAAAAGTTATAGATTGGCTCACCATAAAAATATTTATAACATTAACAAATAAAAAACACAATAATGGGACTCCAACTTTTGAAATTGGAATATTCAGTATGAATATACTGTTAAATATAGCCTTAAATTAGTTAATTTAAGAAAAACACAAAAGTGTGACATTTAACCGAGTTTAACTTAACGTAGTCAACGGCAGGGGGCGTATTTTCTCTAGGGGTAAATACCCCCTCAGCGGGGGGGCAAAAATTGCGTAAGAATTAACCGAATTCAAAAGGGGTATTAACTTGGAGGATATGAAGTCTGAATTAAAGTGTTATTCAAAATTAGGGAAAAAGACAGATTTGATACAGGATATTGATATTATAGGAAACGAAGAAGTGGACGTCCAAGAAGTATTATATATGACCATCAAGAAGTCTTTCTTCAGTTATTTTTTTATAACTGTTTGAGCTCCTAGTAAGTTATTAATAGTCGTATTGAAAATTTTTGACGTAGATTTTAGACAATCACGGCGGGATTGTTTTTTGTTTAGCTCCCAATTTAAAGCTATTGTTTAGTCAAAGCAATAAATGATTTTAATGGCCTTTTGGAATATTTCTTGCTATTACCATTTTATCATAATAATCATCTAAAAACTCTATAGGTATTAGGAGTTTTAGTGTTTGATGTGGTCTTACATAGTAGTTAAATTCAAGATATTCCTTTACATATTATGACGATTCGATTTTAGGGGCATATGTCTTATGACATGCTTATACGTTCTTAAATACATTGAAAAAAAATTAAAACTTTTACTAATAGATAAAAAATACATTTAAGATACTGTAAATATTGTCACACATTAATTTGCAAACAACATATGATGTACTAGTAATGCAGTTATATATTTAACGGTATTATGAAATTAAATACAAGGTTTAGGGGGAGCGCGTATATGGCAGAATTTAGCTTATGTATGATTGTTAAAAATGAAGAAGATGTATTATCACGTTGTTTAGAAAGTGTAAAAGATATAGTTGATGAAATTATCATTGTTGATACAGGTTCTACTGATGAAACGGTCAATATTGCTAGAAAATATACTAAAAAAGTATACGATTTTAAATGGGTAGATGATTTTGCCAAAGCTAGAAACTATTCGTTTTCAAAAGCAACAAAAGAATTTATAATATGGCTTGATGCTGATGATGTAATATTGAAAGATGACGCATTGTTATTGATTGAACAAAAAAAAGCATTATCTTCAAAAGTAGATGTAGTGATGATGAAGTATAATGTAGCGTTTGATCAAGAAGGAAATCCTTCATTAACGTATTATCGAGAACGTATTTTAGCGAGAAGAAAAAAATTCAAATGGGAAAGTCCAATACATGAAGCGATAACTCCTACTGGAAATATAATCTATTCAGATGTGGCGATAACACATAGAAAGGAACGTGAAGCAGATTCTGATCGGAACTTGAATATCTTCAAAGGAATGATAGCGAAAGGTCAAAAATTTGATGCACGTCAAAGATTTTATTATGCAAGAGAATTGTACTACAATGGTAAATTTAATGAAGCAATAGTGGAATTTAATAATTTTTTAGATTTTGAAGAAGGTTGGATTGAAAACAATATCAGTGCGTGTTTAGATCTTTCAAATTGTTATGCTAAATTAAACAAACAAAAACAAGCTTTGCAAGCCTTATTTAGAAGTTTTCAATTCGACGCACCAAGATCTGAAGTATGTTGTGCTATAGGATACTGTTTTTTGAATTTAAACGAATTTGAAAAATCGATTTATTGGTATAAATTAGCTACAGTAAACAATTATAATGAGTCGAAAATGGGATTTGAATCGCCAGATTGCCATGACTTTATTCCATATATCCAACTTTGTGTTTGTTATGATAAATTAGGTAATTTGAATAAATCAAAAGAATATCACCAAAAAGCTAAAAGCGTAAAGCCAACACATCAGTCGGTATTGCTGAATGATAAGTATTTTGAAAATATGGCAATTGATATTAATTTAATATAACTTAAAATCGTCATAGAAATGAAAAGTAGTTGTAAGAATATTTTTCGCATTCATTGTTTAAAGATAACGTAGAATGCAGAATTTATCAAAATCTAAGTTAAAATAGAAGCGAAAGAAAGCTATATTTTTTCGCTAAAAGTATAATCTAAGGAGTCAAATATGAATTTATATAATAACAATAGTAACCCTTTTAATTGCAGTCAGAATGACACATGTTCAAACAATCAATGTGACAATGGGTGCTTACAACCAATGCAATCTCAACGTTGTCACTCACCTTCTTGTTTAGACACATGTTCTAATTGTTCACCATGTAGCAGATGTTGTGGGCAAAAAGGTGCAACAGGAGCAACTGGAATGAGAGGAGCAACAGGAGCAACAGGAGCAACTGGTTTAACAGGATCAACAGGTGTAACTGGAAAAGATGGCTCTGCCTCTTTAACAGGTGCAACAGGAGCTACGGGTGCTAATGGTTTGACAGGAGCTGACGGAGCTAACGGTGCAACAGGTGCTACTGGAGCAAATGGTGTGACAGGTCCAACGGGTGCAATTGGAGCAACAGGAGCCGATGGTGCTAATGGAGCAACAGGAACAACTGGTGCAACAGGTGTGACAGGAGCAACAGGCGTAACAGGTGCGACCGGCGCAACAGGTGCAGCTGGACCAACAGGATCAGTAGGTGCAACAGGAGCTAACGGCGCAACAGGCGCAACAGGTGTAGCAGGTGTTGACGGAATTAACGGTGCAAACGGAGCAACAGGAGCAACAGGAGCTAACGGCGCAACAGGAGCAGATGGTGCTAACGGTGTAGCAGGAGCAACAGGAGATAACGGTGTAGCAGGTGCAACAGGAGCTAACGGTGTAGCAGGAGCAACAGGAGATAACGGTGTAGCAGGTGCAACAGGAGCAACAGGAGCCGATGGTGCAACAGGAGCAACAGGAGCCGATGGTGCTAACGGAGCAACAGGAGCCGATGGTGCTAACGGAGCAACAGGAACTGATGGTGCTAACGGAGCAACAGGTGCCGATGGTGCTAACGGTGTAGCAGGTGCAACAGGAGCAACAGGAGCAACAGGAGCCGATGGTGCTAACGGAGCAACAGGTGCCGATGGTGCTAACGGTGTAGCAGGTGCAACAGGAGCAACAGGAGCAAATGGTGCTAACGGAGAAACAGGAGCAACAGGAGCAACAGGTCCAACAGGTGCTATAGGTGCAACAGGAGCAAATGGAACAACAGGAGCTACTGGATTAATTGGAGCAACAGGCGCAACAGGAGCAAATGGATTAACAGGCGCAACAGGCGCAACAGGTGCAAATGGCGCAACAGGTCCAACAGGCCCAACAGGAGTAAATGGAACAACAGGTCCAACAGGTCCAACAGGTCCAACTGGACTAAGTGGAAGTACGCCACATGAGTTAGCTGTTAAAAATGGTTTTAATGGAACCGAAGAGGAATGGTTAGAGTCTCTTAAAGGAGAATCAGGTGCAGATGGCGCAGATGGCGCAGATGGCTCTTGCTGTTCAAATTCATATGGCGGAATATATAAAGCATGTGCTTCAGATATGTGTTTAGAAAAGTGCATGTCACAAAAATTATGTATGACTAATAATTTCCCATCAAATAATGTTATTTCTAGTGCAGATCATATCGAAATAGTTGAAGCTGGAGATTATCAAATTCAATTCATGGTAAATGTGAATAGTACAGTAACATCAGATATTGGAGTTATGGTACAAAATAACGGAATATTAATTCCAGGAGCAATGGTAGCATTATGTGTGAATTCATTCTTAGGAGCATTGTTGTGCGGAACAGCGATTGTGACATTAGAAGCGGGCGCTTTATTGGAATTAGTACTAATTTCATCTGAGGCAACTAGATTGAAATTTGACGGAAGCTGTCAAACAACAGCGTATTTAACAGTATTAAAATTAAAATAAATTAAAATTATTCATAAAACCAAAAAGCCATACTTGCAAAAATCAAG
Source organism: uncultured Clostridia bacterium (assembly GCA_947039455.1). Classification (GTDB taxonomy): domain Bacteria; phylum Bacillota; class Clostridia; order Christensenellales; family CAMQZB01; genus CAMQZB01. Next base: position 275,249 of record CAMQZB010000001.1, on the reverse strand, counting down.
TATGGCTTTTTGAAATTGCAATAAAAATGCTTATAAAATCATGGTGTAGTCACTTTTATTATAAATTATGAATAAGATATCATAGTGGCAAAATATTGATAGGAGGTATAGTTTTTCTTGGCAACAATAATTCATAATTATTTGAGCAAATTACAATTTTGCGAAGAAAAAAAGAAACAATTAGGGTGTTTTAAGATAATAAACATATCTGGAGGATTTTGCGTACCTTTTACAAAGCCGAAAATCAATGAAATTATTAATATTTCGTCAACGGTGAGTGTTGTTTATCAAAATGTAATTAGAACAAAAATAAAAGGAATATCGATAGAGGGTCAGCAAATAGCTGAATATAAAGTAATTGTTATGGGCGAAGTTGAGTATGATTTAAAGTATTTATCGAGTGATAATTCGCAAAGTTTAAATTCTGTACAAATCAATATACCGTTCTCGAGTTACATATCATTGCCAAACAATATTTGTTTTAAAAGTGTAATAGAAATAAGTATTGAAACTGAAGACGTGTATATAGATCAATTTGATGGAAGGTATGGTTATACGAATATATTAATGATGCTTAACGCTGATGTAGTTAATGAAATTAAATTTTAAGGAGATAAAAATATGACGAAAAACAAAATGTTGAATCGTGATTTGATTATAGGGAAGTCAGTGGATATTAGAATTACAAGTCAAGATGCAACTGAAATACGTGCAGATGTAGTCCTTGAAAATGCTGAGGATATTGGGAAGAATAAAGTGATAAGACTTTGGGGGCAAATTAGAGATTGCAGTGGGAGTGCTGTGGAAAATGCTTTAGTTAAATTAATAAAAGTTGAAAACATAAGCAATTCTGAGTACTATGAAGGAATTGCAAATACAATAAGTGATAAAAATGGTTTTTATCAGTTTGAATTATCATATAGTAATAATCAAGAAAAATACAAAGTTTTAGTAAACAAAACATTCCAAGAAAAGGAATGTATGAATATGAAAAAAAATGATTATAACGAAGCTCAAAACGGAAATAACAACCAAAATATAGAATATACAAAAGAAAATGAAATCAACAATAACATACATCAACAACATAAAACAAATGCACAAATTGAAAGTGTTAATAAGCCATCTAATGGGTGTAATAATGCAAAAAACATTCAATCAATTAATATGCCACTATACAGGTGTAGGTAAAAACATTAAAAAGTGTATCATTCTTATTGATAAACAAGAGTGATACACTTTTATTGGTTTGTTAAATAATGATGCATTAATCATTTATATTGGTAATTTAATTTTAAATTATATCATCGCATGCACTAAAATTAAAACAATTGCAAATACAAGTGTCAAGAGATGGCGAATTTGGACAGCTAGTCGTATGTCCTGGAAGAATAATATCAATTGGTGTGCAATAACCATTATAAGCGTTAGAGGAAACACCATGACTAGCTGATGTAAAAGGTGAAATAGCTGGAAAACAACTGTTGTTGCAAACTAAATTAAAGTGATGTGCAGGAACTGCTGGATGATAAGTTGTCGGTGTGCAATCTGGGTATGTCGGCATCGAAAAATTGGCCTTTGCACAAGTTGATGTTGAATTAGAACATTTTGAACAAAACATATAAACTCCTAAATTAAAGTATTTTTTCTTTATAGTTTCACAGTATGAAAAAACTTAAATTTATGTTACTAAGAAAATTAATGGGTTATGAGTATTGTTAACTTTTTATTAAAGTTGAGAATATAATGGAAAAGAATCATTAAAATTAGGAGGCTAATTATGTCATCAATCGTAAGAAATTTAATTGAATATCATGGTATCAGCACGTGTAACTATGAGGATATGCCATATTTCAAACAAATGAATGTGGACTATACTTTTTGTGTGCCAACGCAAAAACCGGATATTGAGCAAATAGTAAGAGTTTGGGCAACTCCAAGCATTACAGAAAAGAAAATCGTGGAAACACCAAAGGGTATTTCCTTAGAGGGGCAACAAGTTACTGGAGCGAAGTTGATGGTAACAGGGGATATTGAGTATAAAGTTCAATATGTAGCCAATGAAGCTACTCAAAGTTTGCATACAGCACACACAACTTACCCATTCTGTGGTTATATTGTTTTGCCTGAAAATTATAGGTCAAATACTATGATAGAAGCTAGTGTTTCAATTGAAGATATCTATTCAGATCAAATGGATTTACGTTGTATTTACAACAATATTACCATGATGATTATTGCTGATATTTGTTAAGGAGTGAAAATTATGAATTGTAAAACAGGGTCATGTACCCAAAACACAATTTTGCCAAAAGAAGCAAAATATTTTAAAGAAGAAATCATTTGTGAAGTATTATCAATACCTCCACAAAAACCTGATATGGAAAGATTACTTGATGTAATGGTAGACGCTGAAGTTGTTAATGTAAACTTAATCGAAACAGCGAAAGGCAGAAGTCAAGAAGGTCAATATCTTTCAGGCTACAAATTAGTAGTTGAAGTAAATATCAAAGAAAAAGTAATGTATGTAGCATTAGAGCCAAGTCAATCCGCTCACGCAGCACATTATGAAACGTTAAAAAGTATGTTTGTAATTCTTCCAGAAGAAATTGATGGAAAGAAGATTTGTGACTTAGTGAGAGCTAATAGATTAACTGTAACGCCATATGTTGAAGACGTATGTGCAAGAATGCTTGACAAGAGAACAATTCATAATTGCGTTATGATGTTCCTCGATGTCAAAGTATGTTAGGAGGGAATAAGTTATGCCAGCATCTTTAAAAGTAACCCTTACACTTTCAACAATTAATCCAGATAATCAATATATCGTGGTAGAAAATCCATTAGGCGAATTTACAAAGTACAAAAGCAATGTTCCCCCATTTTCTACAAGTACAACAGCTTTTGATATTCCAATTACAGATACCCCTGGTATCTATAAAGTAAATCATTTCGAAGGCGACCCTGGAGATGTTACAGTCCCAGGATATCAAGTTCCAGAAAACATTCCATTACCAGAGTTAAATACACGTCCAGCAACATCAAGAACCCAAATCATGGAATTTAGCTCTGGAGATATCGCACTAAATAAGTCTAGAATCGCTAGATTTTTGTATGTTAGCGTAGCCCCAATTGAGCCAATTGATTGCTCGGTACTGGGAGAAAACGAACGATATCACTCATCCTTATTAGCGCCTGATATTAGAATATCCGATGTCACTACTGGTGCAACACGTATCCCAGTTCCTCCGATTAGAAGACCTGGTTCACTTGTTATTGATTATAACCCTTTCGATCAATTATTTTATGGTGTAAGATCTCATGGCGGTGCGGAGAAAAAATTCACCGTGTTTGGATCAAATTATACTGGCGGAGTTATCAATACTAACGGAGTTGCTGCGTACGCTGTAGAAGTCTCCCAACACACAAATGCGGCTGATGCAATGCTAGTAAGAACCTCTCATGTAACTGAAGATGGTTTTATGTATACACAAATAACGGATGAAGTTGGCGGAATAGGTCATGCCATCGGTAAAATTTATGTAGGCGATGTAACCAGCAAAAGATATGGTAACTTTATCGAAATGGACTCAACAACAGAGCTTGATATCTATAACACTGGTATCTTGCCTGAGAAAGTAATAGATCTCAAGTCAGAAGGATTTTTCCAAGATGGTTATATGTATTATACGGATGAATTGCCATCTATTTTGAGAGTTGAGATTCCATCAGGTAAAACAGACCAAAGATATCTTAAGTTGCCTGACGGGTATGTTCCAGCTGCCACATTTTTTCCTGGAGCATTAACAATACAAGATGGTGTGGTTTACGCATGGTACAGAGACATTCCTAGCACCGCATTTAAGTTTGATTTACCAACAGACTGGGAATCTCCAGAGGCAATTGACTTAGAGATTGTTGATTTAGATGTAGATAATGTGCAAGCTTTTGCGGATTGTAAAACAGCAAAAATCCCACCGGCAAATCTTGATGGCAGTGTAAAAACTGTAAGCAATCAAGCACCAGAAGTGGGAGATGTAATCACTTATACCGTTGTAATATCTAACAGTGGAACACTTGATTCAACAGCAGTATTCTTAAAAGATGTACTAGCAACAGGATTATCATTCGCTGGAAACGTAACAGGCGGAACTGGTGACCCAACTGACGGCACTGGTATTGATGTAGGAACAGTTGCAGCGGGTGCAAGCGTAACAGTAACATTTGATGTAAATGTAGACGCAGTGCCAGACCCAAATCCATTTACTAATACAGCGGTTCTTGAATACGACAACGGCGACGGCTTAGGGTTAGTAACAGCAAACGACATTGTTGGTCAACCAATTGATGTGCCAATTCCACCAATTGCAGTACTTGGAACTTCACCAAAAACAGTAAGCAATCCAACACCATTTGTAGGCGATGTAGTCACTTATACAATTGATGTAGTAAATTCAGGTGCAGTTGAAGCAACAGCGGTATTCTTAAAAGACGTACTAGCAACAGGATTATCCTTTGCTGGAAACGTAACAGGCGGAACTGGTGACCCAACTGATGGCACGGGAATTGATGTAGGAACAGTGCCAGCTGGCGGAAATGTTGTAGTAACATTTGATGTAAATGTTGATGCAATTCCTGATCCAAACCCATATGTAAACACAGCGACTTTCGAATTTAATGACGGAACAGGACCGGCAACAACTGACGTAACTGGTGGCGAAATCAACGCAAGCCAAAAGCCAATTGCAGACCTTGGAAACTCAACTAAATTCGTAAGCAATGCAAATCCAAAAGTTGGCGATACAGTAACTTATACAATTAGCTTAGTAAATTCAGGAACATTAACAGCAACAGGCGTAACAGTAACTGATGTGTTAACAACAGGAATTGAGTTTGTAAACGGCAGTGTGTTAATCAATGGCGTAGCAAGTGCGGATAGCCCAATTACAGGAATTGCAATAGCTGATATTGCGCCACTTAATGCAGTAATAGTAACATTCCAAGCATTAATCACAGCAATCCCAACACCGAACCCATATATAAACATAGCAGATTTAGGCTATGATGACGGCAACGGCAATCCAGTAGTAGATAAAGTTACTGGTGGTGAAATCAACGCAACATTGCCAGCAGGACCAAGTTTAGGTGGCACTACAAAATCTGTAGACAATGCAACGCCAACTGAAGGCGAAACTATCAAATATACCATTGCATTAGTGAATAGTGGTGACCAAATCGCAACGAATGTAATTGTGAAAGATTCTTTGCCAACAGGCTTAACTTATGTATCAGGCAGTGCCATAATAGGAACGCAACCAATTGGTGGCGACCCAAATACCACTGGATTCTTTGTTGGAATTATTGGTGTAGGAGCAACAGCAAGTCTTGAATTTGATGTAATAGTAAACAGCGTACCAACACCAAATCCATTCTTAAATTCAGCTGATTTATCTTATGAAAACCCAGTGACAGGAGCAGCAATTACTGACACAATCACAGGTGGCGAAATTGATGTTCAAGCAGGAACAGGTGCAAACCTTGGAAACGCTACAAAAACAGCAAGTAGCACTTCAGCAACAGTTGGAGATACAGTAACTTACAGTATTAATTTAGAAAACACAGGTGCAAAAACTGCCACTAATATTACAGTAACGGATGTATTACCAACAGGACTTGACTATGTAACTGGCACATCAAAAATTGATGGCGTAGTAGTAGCCGATGGTCCGTCAACAGGAATTACTGTTGCAACGCTAGCCGTAAATGCAAAAGCGGTAGTAACATTTGATGTGTTATTGTCAGCACTTCCAACACCAAACCCATATGCAAATACTGCAAACATTGCCTATGATGATGGCAACGGAAATCGCCCAACATTACCAGTAACAGGCGAACCGTTAACAATAAATCCAGACGGTGGAGACGGTGGAAGTAATTTAGGAAATAGTTCTAAAGTTGTAGACAACGGAAACCCAGCTATTGGAGAAACAGTAACTTATACTATTGAAATTCCAAACAGTGGAACTGAAACTGCACAATCTGTGACTGTATTAGACAAACTGCCAACAGCGTTATCATTAGTTGGAACGCCAGTAGTAACAGGCAATGTAGGCACAGTAACAGGTTCAATTACAGTAGCACCAGGATTAAACATTGGCTCAATAGTCGCGGGTGGCACAGCAACAATCACGTTACAAGTAAAGATTGACAGCTTACCAACACCAAACCCATATGAGAACACCGCAACCATCACTTACACCGATTCAACAGGCACAACTACTTTCCCAACAACTGGAGGTAACCTCAATGTTGGTGGAACAAATGGTGCGGATTTAGGCGGAGCTAAAAAGAAAGCAGATAACAACAGCCCAGAAGTTGGCGAAGGTGTAATTTATACAGTTACAATCCCAAATCAAGGACCTGCAACAGCTGAAAACGTAATAGTTTACGACGCATTAACTGCAAATGTAGAACTTGTTGAGATTATTTCAGTAACAGGAAATACTGGCGTAGTCACTGGCGACCTTGACGAACTTCCGGGCTTAGCAATTGGCGATATAGCGGTTGGTGCAACAGCAGTAATTAAATTCAGAGTTGCAGTAAAAGGCATTCCAACTCCAAACCCATTCAACAACGTAGTAAAAATCACTTACACTGATCAAACAGGAACAAAAACAGGCAACGTAAGCGGTGGTAATTTAGATGTTGTGGCAACTGACGGAAGCAATTTATCGTCAGCAACAAAAGACGGAGATAAAACTTCAGCAAAAGTTGGCGAAAAGATAAAATATACAGTTACAATTCCAAACAACGGTGCATTGTCAGCTGAGCAAGTAACAGTACTTGACGAGTTGCCAAGCGAGTTGACATTAGTTGCAGGAAGTGTTGTAGTAACAGGTGCAAGCGGACCGAATGTAGGTAGCATAACAACAGCACCGGGATTAAATATTGGAACAATTTCAGCAGGAGCAACATCAACTGTAGTGTTTGAAATTTTAATCAATGCCATTCCAACACCAGCTGAATTTAAGAACGAAGCGATCATCACTTATACTGATGAAACAGGCAAACCGGGGGTAACAATTACACCACCAACAGTGGTTCCAATCGCTCCAAACGGAGGCCCTGATTTAACAACTTCAACAAAGAGTGCAGATAAAGCTAAAGCGGTATTAGGTGAAATAATCGTCTATACAGTATCAGTGAAAAACACTGGTGATGAACCTGCAAGCGAAGCCGTTTTAACAGATATTCTTCCAAGCGGTTTAACTTATGTAGCCAATTCAGCAACAGTGAAAAACGTACTTGTTGCAGTAACTGACAACATCAAAATCCCAGTTGGAGATATTGCCGTAAATGAAACAGTTGAAGTGAAATTCAGTGTAGAAGTTACAGGCGTAATCACTCCAAGCCAATTTAAAAATACAGCAATTGTGGACTACAAAACACCAACAGGCGAGAGCGGAAGTGTAACAATTACCGACGGCGATGGAGTAGATGTATCTACAGGATTTATAGCTCCAGACGGTGCAGTGAAAGAATCTGACAAAACAGCTGCAGCGGTTGGCGAAGAAATCACCTATACAATTACAGTGAAAAACGACGGAACGTCAGCAATTACTAATGCAGTAGTCTTTGATGTACCACCAGTTGGAACTGAATTTGTAGCAGGTAGTGTAACGATTAATGGGGTATCACAACCTAGTTTAAGTCCTATCGGTGGTCTAGCACTTCCAAGTGTATCAGCAAATTCAACAACGGTAGTAACGCTAAAAGTGAAAGTACTAGAATCTACTACAACTGAAATTGTGAACCAAGCAAATGTAACCTACTCAGGCGGACCAACAGGACCAGTAATAACAGTCCCAACAAATCCAAATGTAGTAGATAAAGTTGATGCAAAACTTACAATGACAAAGTCAGCAAACAGAACTGGTGCAATTGTTGGCGATGTAATTTCCTATACAATTAAAATAGAAAATACTGGTAGCCTAGCAGTTTCAAACGTAATAGTAAAAGATAATTTATCTTCAGCACTAGAGTTTGTTTCAGGTAGTGTAAAAATTGACGGCGTAGCAAATTCAGGTAATATCGAAAGCGGAATTAATATTGGTACTGTGCAAATTGGTGCGGTAGTGATGGTGACATTTGAATCTTTAGTCATGAGCTTAGCTGATGGTGGCGAAGCCGTAACAAATAAGGTTGATGCAACATATAACTATCAAAAAACACCAACAAGCCTAGTGGAAACAGGAACTGATGAAAGTAACGAAAACAGCGTGGAGGGATTTGATACGAATATGGAAACTAGTAAAAATGTTAGCAAAGAAGCTGTCAAAATTGGAGAAGAATTCTCTTATACCGTAAAGATTAAAAACAACGGAACAATCGATGCGGAAAAGGTAAAGATTGTTGATCCACTTCCACAAGCTTTCGAAGTTAAATCGGTAGTAGTCGATGGAAATGTTGTAGCTGGAGATATTCGAACAGGAATAATTCTTGGCGAATTGAAACAAAACGAAAGCCTAGAAATAGTAATAAATGTAGTGTTAACTGAAAAGTTAGAAACAGCATTTATCAACGAATTGGAAGCAACGTATTACTTCAAAGCCGACCCAACACAACCAGAAAGCGAGCTAATGGAAAATATCGTTGACGAAGGTGCTGAAGGCAGAGACCCAACAAAACCATATCCGGGACTTGTAACTTCTAATGCTAAAATCAAGATGGAAAAACGTACGAACAAAACTCACGTAGCAGTTGGCGAAATCATTGACTACTTTATCGATATCGAAAATGTAGGAAATGTAACAGCTAAAAATGTAACGTTAGTTGACTTGTTAAGCGAAAGCCTAGAGTTTGTTGAAGGAAGTTTTGCAATCGACGGAACAATCCAAATTGACGCAAGCGTGTTGACTGGTGTGAACTTAGGCGATATTGAAAAAGACGAAAAAATGACAGTTAGTTTCAAAGCGAAAGTTCTTTCTGACGGTGTAATAACTAACCAAGCGGTGGTTGAATATGTATTCGAAACCGACGGAAAAGTAGAAGCCGGTAAAGACGTGAGCAATGTAAATGAGATTAATTCAAGCGAAGTTAAATTGATTGTAAAGAAAGAAACTGACATGAACTTTATTGTGTTAGAAGACGTAATTCCTTATACAATTACAATTACAAACGAAACTGATTCAATAGCAACAAACATCTTATTGCAAGACGATCTTCCAAGATATTTGAAACTTGTAGAAGGTTCATTTATGGTAGACGGAAAAGTTGTAAACAATGTAAACCTTGAAAAAGGTGTAAACGTAGGTGATGTAAAACCTAATGAAACAATGGTAATAAACTACAGTGCAGTAGTTGTTAGCAGTGCATGTGGTGGCGTAGTGAAAAATAGCGTAGAGCTAAAATATTCATATATCTTGCCAGATGGATCAGTTGGGGTTGAACATTTAGAACCAACAGGGGAGGCGATTAGTATCGTAGAAATGGGCATGAGCAACTTTAAACAATTTAGTATTGAGTCATATTTGCAAATTCCAGAAGTAAAACCAGACGTTGAGTCAATCAACATGGCAACAGGAACAATTGACATCAAGAATTGCCACGTAATCAAAACGCCAATTAACCGTTCAATGGAGAATCAAAGAATAACAGGCTACAAATTAATAGTCCACGGCGTTCTTAATTTAGTAATTGAATATACGGCACTTGAAACAACACAAAGCGTACACTCAGCACACTACAGCATACCATTCAGCACATTCGTAGTGCTACCAGAAGATTATGTAGTAGGAAGCAAACTAGACGTAGAAGGAATCGTAGAAGATATCTATTATAAATCAACAGATATCCGAAACTTCTTCCAAAACACAACAGCACTTATCAACATAAAACTTTTGATGTGCTAAAAATATAACAAATATTAAGCGAAAATACAAACTCATACTTGATAGGAAAATTTCCATAAATTCAAGATGTAGATAGCAACAATATAAGTTGTAATAAAAACAATAATCCCACCAAGTAATTATTTGGTGGGATTATTAGTATTCTGCAACAAAATAAAGAATATACAGAAATTGAAAATCAAATATACTATTCTGAATGTAAAAAATACAACATAAATTTAAGTATATTTTAAATATATAAGAATATTTTTACGAAAATATAAGAGCAACTAAATTAAATCTCATAGATGAAAAAATTAGCAAATCGCTCCAACACAGATGAAAGCACTAAGCAAAAATAAATCCATAGGGTGGGTGCATAAGTGGGTGCAAATCCGTAAAGTTACCTAAAGTGTATTAAAGTTTAATAAAAAATAAAGTGCAAAAAGGGGCTTGATGGGTATGGTTGTTGGGTGTGTATTGTATGTGTCAAGTGATTTTGCGTAAAAATAAAAAATAAAAAGTTGCAAATTCTGCCTAAAAACTGCATAATTCTGCCAAAAATGGTTTTTAAGCTGATTTTCTGCTAGAATAAAGCTATATAAAATAAAAATGTTATAGCTGTGAACTTGTTGATTACTTATATACTGAATTGGAATGATGAAATCATTGCGTTAGTAAGGTAATGAAAAAGTATTTTTAGAATTAAGGAAAATGGACACTATGAAAAAATGTAAATTACATTTATAAGTGAAAACTATAAATGATTAATATATCTGATAGGAAAAAGAAGAAATAGAAAATATCGAAAAAACAAACAAAGCAATTTTTTTTAAAATTAGGAGATATGTATTATGAGTAAAACAAAATCGGTAAAAATATTCATAATAATGTTGCTAGTGGCAACGTTATTAATTGGAACCGTAACGGCAACAAGCAGTCTAGCAATAGCTGACGAGACTACACAAGGTGTAAACTCATCTGCGAGTGGAATAGCTATGCTTGATGGCGACCCAACAAGTCAAAGTCAATTATCAGCAACAACAACTGCGGTAGGTGGAGTATGGTCTTATCCAACAGCATCTACTGACGCTCCACTTGCAAATGCATTTGCAAGTGGAGCGGGAACTGAAACCGACCCATACGTGATATCCACGCCACAACACCTAGCGAACCTTAAGTTATCTAGTAAACAATGGAAATGCATTTGAAACAGAGTATATCGTTCTTAAAAACAGTTTGAATCTTAATGACGGCTTAACAGCGAATCCAACAGAAGCAGGTAATCTAAACACATGGACTGCAATAGGAAGAATTGTTGGTGTAGATAATCCAGTTATTACGTCATTCGAGGGAACCTTTGATGGAAATAATCATACAGTCTCAGGAATTGTAATCAATAATGAGAGTTCATATCAAGGACTATTTGGATATGTAGGTAAAAATGGAACAGTAAAAAATATAGGCGTAATAAATTCTTATATAAAGGGAACAGATAAGGTCGGCGGAGTAGTAGGATTTAACGGTGGTCCCAGTGGAACAGTAACAAACAGCTACAACACAGGCAACGTGACTGGAACGAATGTCGGCGGAGTAGTAGGATTTAATAACAAAGGAACAGTAACAAACTCATACTTCTTAAAGGTAACTAACGGAATAAACATTGGACTAAATGCAGTTGGTACAACTACAGCAACAGCTACATGCGGAACTTTCGATAGCGCTAGCGGAACTTTAAAAGCAGAAACAGGTGAAATAATCGATAAAAAAACTAACTTGATAGATGCCTTGAATGCGTTTGTAATTAAATCGTATGTAGATCAAACAAATTGGTCATTAAGGTATTGGGATATTGCTAATGGTGGTTATCCAGTTCACTCTATAGAAGCGTTGACTAGTGACAACACAGGTGTAGTTGTTAAAGGATCAAACATTTATGATGGTAATGCTAAAGAAGTAAATGTAACTTATAATGGTTTTATACTTTCAAAAGATGATGATTACAGAATAACATATTCAAACAATATAAATGCAGGTGAAAATACGGCAACGGCAACAATCACGGGAATAAACGCATTTAAAAATATGGAAACAAAATCGTTTACAATCGCAAAAGCAACCTACAACATGAGTGGTGTTAAATTTGAGAATAAAACTGAAACGTACAGCGGCAGTGAATATACGGTATTAACTAGTGGAACACTTCCAGATGGTGTGACTGCTATATATACGGATAATAAAAGGACTAATGCAGGCTCACAAGAAGCAGAAGTTGCATTTACAAGCACAGACAAAAACTACAAAATTAGTAGCATGAAAGCAACACTTACAGTAAATCAAAAACCATTAACAGTTACTGCAATAGAAGACGCATTTATCACAAAATCATTTGATAAAACAACTTCAGCAGCATTGAATAAAGCTGATGGAAAATATAAAATCAATGGATTTATTGGAAGCGAAAGCCCAACAATCAAAGTTATAAGTGTAGAATTTAATAATAAAGATGTAAGTGCATCTGCAAAAACATTGCTAAAAGATAAAAAAGTTACAGTAACATTTGTATTAGATGACACAAACCAGTAAACAAAAACTATACAATGACTACTGGCGAAACAGAGCAAACTGAATTTGTTATTGCTGGAACAATAAATCCATCATCAGCAGTTCAAGATGCTGCGTTCACTGTTGGAATTGAAAATGCCTTTGTTGCAAATGGTGTAAATTACAGTGCTACTAAAGTTACGGTTACACTTCTAGGAACTGGTGAATATGATAAAATTTCAAAAGTAGGTGAAACTGCTGGAACTGAGCCTATCGTATTTAATGCGGACTCAGCTAACAAAGACATATCTTTTGTATTAACAAAGGCTGGAACTTCTAATGTAGTGACTGTAGAAATTCCATATAGAATTGACCAAACAAAACCTACTTTTGGAACTATGACAATTTCAGATGCTGAAACGGCTGCTACATACGCAACTTAGTTTAATGACAACACAATCACAGTGACTATTCCAGTGACGGAAGCAAGCTCTGGACTTGATGTTGAATCTACTATCTCAGATGGTATAACTACTTTGACAAAAAATGGTGATCCTGTTGACTTTAATTATGTAGATGGAAATATTGTCTTTGTTTTAGAAACAGATCCTGAAATAGATCAAGAAAATGAATTGAATGGTGACTATGTTTTAACTGCAATGGATAATGTAGGAAATGTTACTAGTGCAACAACTTTCACAATTAATAAACATGACAATGTAGCTCCGACAATTAAAGCTACTGAATTATCAAGCATAATGTGGCTTGGTGAAAGTGCAATGGATATTGAATTTACTGATGTAAAAGAGGGTGTTACAATCTCTAGTGGTATTGAAATCAATACGGTTACCGTAAATGGTGTTGAGGCAACAGTTGCTGAGAATTCATACTATAACTTATTCAATGAAGACGGAAAGAAAGTTATCATTGCAACAGTTACGGACAATGCTGGAAATGTAACTACTTATGAAACAGTATTGTATATAGACACAGCAATCGACGACTTTAATACTGCATTTGAGGATATTCAAGCGAGTGAACCAATTACTACTGATGCAATTAAAGCAATACTTGAAGCAAAAGCAATCTATGATAATTTAACAGCTACTGAAAAAGAACATATTTCAGGAGTGGATTATAAAGCTGCAACAGAAACAAATAGAGAAGTTATTGGAAGCAATGAAGACTCTAAAAACAATCTTAAAGTGTTGCTTGATTTAATATCAACGGCAAACAAAGATCAAATTGAAGACTCAATTAAAGACAAAATCAATGTAATTGGCGACCCAACAAGCCCAGAATTAGATGCAACAACGGATAAGATCGAAGATTTAATCGACTCAAAAAATGCCGTGTCAATCTTAGATAAAAATGTTACAAACTACAATCAACTTGTAGAAGTGATTAAAGCATACGATGATTTGTCGGAAACACAAAAAACTTATGCTGAAGCTATGAAAGCTGATAAAACATCAACTTATGCTGACGAAAATGCTACTTACGATACTTTGAAAGCTAAAATAGATTCATTCGAAACAGCAGTTAAAGCAATCAATAAAGTAACACCAGAGAATTACGCAACAGTAAAAGTATTAATTGAAAATTACGATGATATGTGTAAGGCTGAAGTTAAAACAGAAGGTTTATCATACACAGTTTATGAAGATAGTTTCTTGAAATTATCTACAATTGACATCATTGAAAAATGGAAAGAATTGGTTGCTAAAATTACTGATGTTGAAACTGCTATAAAAATAGCAAATGACGAAACGAATTTACCTTCAATAATTATCGACCAAGCAAAAGCAAAATACGATGATTTAACAGCTGATGAAAAATATTTAGTAACTGGAAGTTTGGAAGCTAAAGTTGACGCAAACGAAAAGGCTAAAAAAGATGATAATGATTTTGATGAAGAAATTCATGATGTAACAATATCAATTGGAAATCTTGATACAACTTCAAACAAAAAGGATATTATAGCGGTTGAAGCTGAATTAGAAGCTCTAACGTCTGATCAACAAGCTCTAGTAAACGATGAAAGCAAGACAAACCTAAAAACTTACCTGAATTATTTAGCTCCAGTAAGTGAGTTTATCACAACTGTTGAAGAATTTGATCTTGGTAAAGAAGGAATTGATTTTGAATTTATAAAAGCAATTGAAACGGATTACAAAGGCTTTACAGATAATGCTGAAAATAATTCACAAAAATTGGGTCAAAAACATGTTATTGACAACTCAGTAGGAGCTAAATATGCAGAAATAATGGACTTAATTGCTAGAGTTGATGATGCAATGGACTTGATAAACAAAATTCCTGATAGCTCAGCAAATGAAGGTGATTGCGAATTGTGTACTCCTACTACAGGTGAAACTGTCGATCAACACGATACAACTAATCACCAAAATGCAATTGAAGAAGCAAAAATGACATATGAAAAATTGTCAACTAAAGAACGTAAAATTCTTGGCAATGTTTTAGTAGAAAAGATGAACAAAGAATACGAGAATTTGAAAAAGCATCTTGAAACACTAGAACAAAGAAAATACATTAATGATAATGCTGACAATGTTGACGTATATGTTTATGGTTTAGCAACAAAAGTAGATTTAAGCCAAGTGCCAGATATTGATACTGCTGAAGTAATTACAATCAGTGTAAGTGCCGAGGAAACTGGTACTAAAATTGCTGACTTGCCAAGTGATAGACAAAATTTTGTAACCTTTGATGTTAAGCTACTTGCAAAAGCAGGAATAAATGAGCCATTTGTAGTTCAACCAAAAGGTGGTAAATCAGTGGTAGTAAAAGTTCCCGTATCAAATAAGTTAACAACTGCAAATATCGAATTATATCATATCGATAATGACGGAAACAGCGTAAAAGTTGAAGGTGTTCAAGTTGTTGTTGAAGATGGTCAATCATATGCGATATTTGAAACAAAGTCATTCTCTGAGTTTGCAGTAATTGGCGATAAAGACGCAACACCATCTGGTGGAGGCGGTGGATCTTCAATTCCAAATGAAGATATCTACAATGGAAGCAAAGAAACTGAAATTAAAAATTCAAATAACGATGAAGTAACAGTTGATACGTCAAAAACTGATGGAACATTATCAAGCGATATTTTAGACGCAATCAATGAAACTGAGAAAGATAAGACAGTTACAGTAAATTTCCCTGAAGGCGAAATTACAATCACAAAAGACGATCTGAAAGGCGTTACATATGGTAAAGGAGACTTTACTTATGAAGAGTTGAAGAAATTACTAGAAAAAGAAGTAATCGAACCAACGCCAACTGAAAAACCAGACCCAGTAACACCAGAAATATCAGAGGAAAACTCATTCCCATGGTGGATTTTGATAGTAATTGCTGTAGTGGTAATCGGTGGAACAACTTATATAATCGTAAAAAAGAAAAAAAATAACAACGAAGAAAAGTAATAACTAAAAGCGTTGGAAATTAAAACGAAAAATACAATTATATAACAAATAATATAAAAGAAGTGCCTCGGAGAAATCCAAAGCACTTCTTTTTTTAGTTTATAAATATTACGGATACAATAAATATGATTGAGTACTAATAATAAATTGAGATAATAACAATCAAACACAATATATTACAAATAAAGCAAAACGAATTTTTGACAATAAACCCACATAAAATCACCCATAGGGTGGGTGCGAATCTGTAAAGTTACCTAAAGCATATTAAAGTTTAATAAAAAATAATAACAGTTAATAACACTGGTTGAAAATTCACGCTCAATCAGCAAATATTAACACAAAATAACGTTAAATAACAATAAATAAGGTTAAATAAAAAGAAGTAACATCAAATTGACATTACTTCTTTATGGCGGAGAAAGAGAGATACTAATTCTTCCCCCAAAAACCCCGATACCATCGCACTTTCCCCCCATGGTGGGTGCAAAGTGGGTGCAAAAGTTATTTAATCTTTTTGCTTCTAGTGTTTTACTAAATATTGAACGTTCAATAAGTCATAATAGCAATATTTTTATAAAGGTTTTTAAGTAATTTATAGAGGAACGTAGCATGAATTGAAATATAAAAGAAATATACGATCATTGACGAGCAATCTAAATGAGCGAAAAATAGCGGTCAGGTATATCATAGTAGTACTAATTGGACAAGAATATAAAGATATGCGTCCACTAACAAAGGAACTTACGAAACTGACCTTGGAAGGCAAGCTTGCCCACGGTGGCAACGAGCCACTTCGATGGATGATGGACAACATCTTTGTTCGAACCGACCCAGCAAGCAACATCAAACCCGACAAAGAAAAGTCCACCGAACGTATCGACGGAGCAGTAGCCACAATCATGGCATTGGATAGGGCGCTACGAAATAAGAATACGGATAGTGTTTATAATACACGTGGGGTCTTGATTTTGTGAGGAAATACAGACTATGTGCAGGAGAAACTGCAAAATATATATTGACTTTATGATATTGAGATGGTATACTAAACTAAAGATTATTTATATTTCATGGAGGTATATATGAAATTGCCGATTGATAAAGATGTTTTCAATACGTTTATTAACGACTCTAACATTTTCAATTTAACAAAAAAAGCAATGTATCAATGTTTAGAAAATTGGCATAATGATGACCCTACACATTTTATTGCGGATATGAGAGCAGATTACAATACTGTATTAAAAACTTATCATTTTCATAACGAAAAGGTTACATTTGACAAAAATTTTAACTTTGAACCCCCATTAGATTCTATTACCTGTTTTATAAGAATAACAGATGAGGAAGATGATTGCTTGATGAATTATAGGGCGATTTTTGACTATGAGCTAAACATTATTGATGATGTTGTTTGCCCATAGAAAATAACCATAATACGAAGTAAAATAAAATAATAAAAAACAAAAGAGCGAAAAAAATCGCTCTTTTTTCTATACCCAAAAATAAGGAGGAACATGAAACTATTTAGAAAACGAATACGAGATAAGCCACGAGAAAAGAGATCGAGTGAACTTGATGATTTTATCAAGGGGGCGGATGCTGACATGGGTGGGGTGGCAAGTGGAGTGCATGTTGATGAAGACAGGGCAATGCAAACATCGGCGGTGTATGCCTGTGTAAGGCTAATAGCGGACACCATAGCAAGCTTGCCGTTGCACTTAATAACTCATAATGGAAATGCAAAAGAGAAAGCAACACACCATCCGCTGTACAATTGCCTATACTCAAGTCCAAACAATGAAATGACAAGTTTTAGTTTTAGAGAGGTTATGATGACCTCTCTTTTATTATACGGAAATGCCTATGCAAGAATTATCCGCAAAGGCAAGCACGTAACTCAGCTGTGGTATTTAAGTCCTGAGAGCATGACGGTAGAGCGAGATAGCAAGACGGGCAAGTTGACATATACATACAGCGATGACGGTGGGCAAACTATCACTTACAACGCCAATCAAATATTCCATATTAAAGTAATATCCAATGACGGAGTTACTGGAATGTCACCAATAGCACAAGCGAGAGAGTCAATAGGACTTGCTCTAGCAACGGAAGAATATGGTGCAAGGTTCTTTGGTAACGGAGCGAGACCGGGCGGAGTTTTAGAACACCCCGGCATAGTGAAAGACCCAGATAAACTAAGAAACAGTTGGAACAGCGTTTACCAAGGACCACGAAACAGCCACAAGATTGCAGTGCTAGAGGAGGGCATGAAATACCACACAATAGGCATCGCACCAGCTGACTTACAATTCCTTGAAACGAGGAAATATAACTAAACGAAATATGTAGAATATTCCGAGTACCACCGCGCATGGTGGGAGATTTAGAACGAGCAACATTCTCCAATATCGAACACCAGTCAATTGACTTTGTGGTGCATACCATAAGACCATGGCTAGTTCGTTGGGAGCAAGTGATAACAAGGTGCTTACTAGCCGATGGCGAACGGACTTTGTATTTTGCCAAGTTCAATGTTGACGGACTTTTTCGAATGCCTATATTCGTATCTAACTAAATGTTCTAGTATTAAAAACGTGTTCAGCGGACGTGTAGTTCCGTTGCTTGCAAAAGATGTAACCGAATATCACATCCTAATATACTCACCCATCGGTGTAACCTACGATAAGAACCTACAAAAAGAAAGCGGATTCACAAGACAAAAAGTACAGTTCACGGCAGTAGCAAAGAGTTTCGGTAAATCAAGAATCGCAATCCAAACAGTAAGAGCGGTATTCAAAGATTTTAAAGGCAACATGGAAGGAATTGAAATCCAAGCCACCCACTTTGAATCTAGCGACATGGAAATAGTAGAAGAAAACGAATACATGACGATGTTGGAACTTGAATTTATGTATTAGGGAAATACTTGTTGATTAATTGAGAGACAGCGACGCGTTTATTGACTTTTTAATAGTTTGGTGGTATACTTTACTAAAGATTATTTATATAATAGATAGGAGGACACTATTGTGCAAAAAGAATTTGAAATTCAAGGTTGCATTTCTGTTGACAGAGATTTATCACTAGATGAATTTTGGGAAATCTTCATTGAATTTGTAGAAACAAACCATTGGTATTTTGGCGGTGGTATTAACGAGATTATTGATGGATATTATATTAAATCTGATGGTACAAAGGGCAATCATGTTCTTGATAACTCAAAATGACCATAACACGAATTAAATAAAAAAACAAAATAAACAAAGAGCGAAGTAACAATCGCTCTTTTTTCATACTCAAAAAGGAGAAAGAATGGCAATAGCAGGTAAGAATGGAAAACTACAGATTGGGGGAACAACTCCAGTAACTGTGGTAGAATAAAGAACTGGTCACTAGATTTAGCACTAGATACTCTAGAAACAACAACGCTAGGCAGTGATTGGAAAGAATATATAACAGGGCTGAAAGAATGGTCGGCATCGGCTGATGGTGATTTTAACATGCACACAGATGCAACATGGCAAAGAGCCTTGCAAGATGCGTACTTGAGCGGAGCTAGTGTTGATGTAATCATGTGTGTAGATGATGCGCATGCATACAGCGGCAAAGCGTTTGTATGCGTAAATTTATGCATACGGTTTTATTTTATACAAGCATTATCCCAAAACAAGTGCTAATTTAGCGTATAATATGCAAAAAACACCACATAAATGTGATGTTCCTTTGGCGGAGAAAGAGAGATACTAATTCTTCCCCCAAAACCCCCGATACCATCGCACTTTCCCCCAAGGTGGGTGTAAAGTGGGTGCAAAAGTTATTTGGAATTTCAAGCTATATATTTTTGTATTAATTGAATATAAAATATAAAATCAACCGCTACATATTATTAGATTTTTATAAAACTTAATGATAAATGATGTGTATGTTTGGGCAGTGAATATGCCTTAAAAATACTTCCATCACTTTGAAAACACAACAAACAAGGATTGGATTCAATCAATACAGATTATCTTTGCAGTAGGGCTATAATTGACTATTAACGATGTGTATGGTATAATATGTAAATAATAACATAAGTTTCAAAAGTGTAGGAGAAAATGTGATGGAATTTTCAGAACAAAACGTAATGCGAAGAATATTCATTATAGTTCTAACGCTATCTGTGTTAGTAACATTAACAGCTTGCAAAAAAGAAAGTATGCCAAAAGATGATGGAAGACGTTTTGACACGGCGCAAGAAGCAATATTGACAGAAAAAGGTGGTGATTTGCCTTCTTATGTTTTTGAAATTCAAGATGAAAAAGTAGTATTTGTAATGACTAGTAACTCGAGCTATACTCTCTATAAAGATGAGTTAGGGTATTTTCCACTTTATAATACAGGTCTCTTAAGTGCGAGTAAAAGTATTTCAACGGTGTCTAATAAAGTGAAGTATTTAGGATTTTTGTATAGTGAAAATATCGATAATAGAAATTTTGTAGAGTTGCAATTGACTTACATAGATTTTAAAGAAGAATTAGAAATATATGATAGTATAGGTAGTGAGATAATAGGTAAAGTCGTAGAAGATAAAGGAAATCATGTTGCAATGTATTATGCAGAATTACCTAGCGAGATTCCAGAAGACTATAGAATATATATCAATGGAGTAGAACATGAGTTGCCTACTTGGATACCAAATTGGTTGCCAGTAATTGGATTATATTCAATGGTATTGTTAATTGTTGGAATAGTGTTGTTAATATTTAATTATAACAAAATAAAACGATATTTACACAGAAGAAAACGCAAAAAATTCCTAAACAAAATGCACAAAGCCGAAAGTGAAATATTTGGGATTAGTAGTAATTGTATTAACAGATATGCAATGTATGTTACAAAACAGCTTGCATTAAAAGATTAAAAGCAATTTACTCAATGGACAATCCTTAATTATATATAACAAAAGGAGTTAATTCTAAAATGAATAAATTTTAAAAAGAAGAACGCAAGTAATGTTGGTAATATTTGCATTTGTATTATATGATTTATTTTTGTTGCTTAAAACAAAACATTTGATTTACGCCGTGAATTTGATCGATATAGTATTTGTACTATTTTGCCTTTATGCGTTTTTTACTAAAAAATCATATGTAAAGCTTACAATTATGATAACGTCATTGCAAAGCAAATTTATTTTAGAACGTTAATCTTTGTTTTAGTGTTTGGACTATATTATTTATTTAAAAATGTAATATTCGATCCAATCACAGTTCAAATTCTAGGAACAATGGTTTGGGTAATTTATCTAAAGTAATTTATAATAGCATTGAACGTATTGTCTTAATCGTAATGAGTCATTAATCTATAATACAAGATAGAAGTTGTATAGTGGTAATCTAACAAAGCGAACAGGAGGGTTTGTAATGAAATATAAGAGTCGTAAAATATTGAAAATAGTAAATATTATTGTTTTTACTACAGTTATTATATCCATTATGCTGGTTATTCCTGAAGTGAATCAATGGGAATATTACGGTAGAGCCAATCACGATCACACTGTTAGGGGTGAAAAAACAGAATACGTATTTGATTTCAACTTTCCAGAAAGTAAAGATAACATAACGGAATATGCAACCAATGATAAATATGTATTGAAAACCATAAATAAAAGAAGCGAAAATGATAAGATAGAATCTTTTGCAATAGGCAAAGACTTAATTGCAATACAATTAGAAAACAGTACTATTGAAATGTATGACTTCAATGGCAATTTTATTGCTGGATATAAACCCCAAGATAGAGTAAAAAATAGTGGCAATATCATTGTTTGGGACCAAGATACTTTATTAGAATTTTATAGTAGTGGAACTGTTCATTCTTATGATAAGAATCTAAATTACATTGGAAGTATTAATTACGAAACTAAAAATGATAATACATACTCAAATTGGATTTCAAATAACCATTTCACAAGAGCAAACCAAAGCGTAGATGGTGTGAAATATGAATTGAGAAAAAGCATATTAGGAGGCTTTTCTAAACTAGTTGCCGTTGATGAAAACGGTGTAGACTTAATAGTTTATAATTCCGAATTTAAATATATAATTATATTATCAATGATGATTTTATATGTCATAATAATATTTGCGAATATAATCATACGACAATCAGACGCCCAAGATAATTGGGAAGAAATAAAAATCTGATTTAAAACTAACACCAACTGAAACCCTATATGCATTCAATATTGATGGAAGTCATGTGATTTTATGTTAATCTTACGCACTTTGCTTATGGGGGAGAGAATAAAATAAAAAATGTCATAGTATAAGTCGTTCGATATTTAATACGCTATTATTGGTCGTTTTAATCTTTTTAGTTTTTATAGTAAGTCCTGTAAATGGTGAGTTTCTTGAATTTCTGTACGATTATTCAGTTAATCATAATACAGATTATTACTTTATCGCATCTACTGAAGATGAAATTATTGAAAAAAGAAGTTGGGGGCTTTAAGAACTAAAATAATTAAAAGATCTGATTTATTAACAAGCATTAACAGTTTTGATGTTGATAATATGTTTGGAAATGTATTAATAAAATATAAGTAATTTAGATAGGCGTTTTCACAAGAGGCCATGATTTGAGGAGGTAAAATGAATAAGAATAAAGACGAGAAAAAAACATTTATAATAATTGGGATAGTAGCATTTCTTATAGTAGATTTTATGGCGGGTATTATATATTGGGCTGCCACAAGAGAAACTCCTGAAAAGACAGAGCAAAAGTATACGATAATTAATGATAAAATCACTTATGATTTTAAATTCCCATTTGCAGAGAGTGAAGATAAGCTTAGTTCAGAATCTCTTACAGAAGACTATTTGATTCGTACTATAAATAAAACTAGCCTAAAAGGACAAATTGTTGGATTTGCCGTAAGTGATGATATAATAGCTATAAAACTTGACAATAGCACGATTGAATTATACGACACAATAAATGGCGAATTCCTTGTGGGTTTTAGTTCCCAAATTAAAGGTAGCCCATTAACATCTTGTGTAATGATGTGGGACGGGGAAATTCTGCTTACTTTATCAAGCTCAGGAATAGGTCGAGCATATGATAAAGAGGGCAATTATATTAGATATATTAAATATGATGATGAAAATTATAATTCGGCGTATAATGATTTAGATAATTTCTTGAAAACGCAAAAATTAGGCGATGACACGTACGAAATTAGAGGTCGCTTGTTAGGTGCTGAAACGCAATTGGTTAAAATTGCGCCTGATGGATTAGAGACATACATATATAACATATATCCTAAGATGTTGCTACTAGTGATATTTATTTATACTTTTGGTATAGGATTTTTTATTTTTGTATGGAAATTTATAAAGAAAGTTCAAAAAAACAATTTAAAATAGGAGGAAAATATGGTTTTAATTATAGTTGGCTCACTAATGCTAGGGATTGGCGTTTTTATGAGCGTAGCAAGTTTAGAAAAGGTAGTTGGAATATTAAGGATTAAGATAAATTCAGAAAAATATAATTTAGCAATATTAAAAAAAGCGTATTCATTAATTTTTGTTATAAGTGGTATTTTACTCGTAAGCAATGGAATAATAATGATGTGTTTTAGTGAAAAACAGTTTGAAATTATGATTGTTGGCACAATAATATTTGCATCTTTTTTAATCATTTCACAAGGAATAACATTTCTAATTATATTTTTAAGAAAAAATAGAAGCTAATGAAAACGCAACAACAAACCCAACAAGTGGAGGCAGCTAAGTAGACACGGAAAGCGAAACTATAATAATAGAAGAAAAAACAAGAACATCGCAAAACGTAATCTACACATTCAACGGACACGGAGATGTAGTCAGAGTAAGCGACCAAGACGGAACAAAGCGTAATACATACAAATACGACGCCTTCGGAAACATAACAGAAAAAGTAGAACAAGTAGCAAACACATTCTTCTACAGCGGATACGAGTACGATGATGAAACAGGCTTGTATTACCTAAGAAGCAGATACTATAACCCTGAAACAGCACGTTTCATAAGCGAAGACACTTTCAGCGGTTGGTACGATGACCCATTGTCACTAAACAAATATACATACACTCACAACAATCCAATATTGTTTAAAGACCCAGACGGAACAAGAGCAGTGAGGGATGATCCAGAAACGGATCGTAAAAACCACACAGATAAAAACGGGTATATACCAAGTGAAGACGGCTACACAGGAAACCGCCCAAAAGACACCCCATACTACCCACCACACAACTCAAGTGGAATAAATGTAGTCGTAAAATTCTCATATGGTGGTGGAGGTTATATTCCGCCAAGTTATGTCAATGGACCGGATGTTGAACTTATTATCTCATTACATAATGAGTTGGCAGCGATACATGTGTCGATAGATGGCTTTATGGGTGATTTTGAAGAGAAGTTTGAAGAAGATTTGCTAAATTATATGTCATACAAAGATAAAGAGTTCGGTGGACATTATAACTCCGACTCGAAAAAAGTATATGACGCAAATTATTTCAGTAATTTTAAAGGAAGTCTAGTGATTAATCTACCAATGGATGCGTCAGGATCGTTCTCTTTTGGCTCATTTATATTCATGAGTTTGCATAAAGATCAGCCAGCGGGATATAATGATAATGGCGTAATAAGGGATGGGACATACAAAGAAACACAAGAAGTATATGAAGATTTATTGAATCACGAATATGGACATAATCTAGTGATGATGGATTATGGAATGGCAAGTGGAGCACTCTTTAATGAATTGCCATCATTGATAAGTTTCCAAACAGAAGGAAAACTCAACGAAAAGTATCAGGATTATACATCTGGAACTGGTGATAAAAAAACAGATAACTATTACAATCAACCATGGGAAATATATGCAGACCTTTATGGCGGAAAGGCATATAGTCAAAAACTAGGAGAAAATGATTTTGTGTTAGCCCCTGCAACAAATGAGTACGTAGATAAGTATGAAACTCTAAAAAGAATGCCAATATCAGTTCAAATGAAATATATGGCAGATAATAAAGATTTGATTAGAGGCTTAGAGTTATTGAATTACGACAAGAAGCCATTCGATTTTAAGCCAAGTTTGCCTCAATATCCTAATAATATTATATGATAAAAAAGCAAATTGTGAGAATTAAAAGGAGAAAGAAAATGAAAAAGCAAATTATAGCAATTTTATTTTGCATGGCAATTTTGCTAAATGTGAGTGGATGTTTGCCAATGACAGATAGAGAGTTGTATTCAGGCAACACGGCAGAGCCATTAGATGTATGTAAAGCGTACATAGAGGTAGTCATTGAAATGCCTGAGGAGTTTACTTCTTACGTTAACGATATGGATGAATTTAGGAGACATTATTATGAAATCCATATTAAAAATGGTGTAAGCGAATATTTTAATCTATACTATATTTTTAGTTATGATAATGTACAGGATGCATTTTTGATGACTTGTGATAGCATGATATTCACAAAAGAACCTTTAACAGCAGAAGAAATTGAAAAATTCAAAGAACAAAACAATTGGAATGAGCCTTTTACTGGAGAAGAATTAGAAATTGACGCATTTAATTTAAAGGCACTGTATTACCTAGAAGAGCAAATTGAGTCAAAGACTCAAGGCTATGAATATCTTCTAGAAGAAAAAGAAATAGATTTTGCACAAGGCAAATATGTCGAAGACAATGGAATAGCAGAACTGCGAGTATTCAACAAAGGCGAGGAAGGTATGTATGTAGCAATGCTGCATTACTACGAAGAGGAAGGGCTTGAAGAACCAATCTACAAAGAATACCACTTCGAGGACAAACCTTTACGAGAATACTCCGATTGGTTATGTGAAAACTACATCCCAACATGGGAAAACTACATAGTCTACCCATAAATTCAATCAAATACTATTTATTATACTTATTTTTATTGTTAATTTAGGAGTGTACAGTGCCAGAACATCCGTTCTATGTATTAGGACAAGGATACATCCAAGCAAGAAACCTACGTGCCGGCCACATCCTAGTAACAGTAAACGGTGAACTAGTAACAGTAGAAGCAGTACAACACGAAATCCTAGAACACCCAATAACAGTCTACAACTTCGAAGTAGCTGATAACCACAACTACTACGCAAATGATGTATTGGTGCCTGTATAACTTTGCAAAAGTATTTATAACTAAAAAAAACGAAACAAGAATATAGTTTATCTTGTTTCGTTTTTCACTTTATATATGATCAAATAATATATTTATATTAAATACTAATATAAATTTTTCTTTTTAAATAATATAAAATAATTGACTATATTCAAAAAAATCACCCCATAGGGTGGGTGCAAATCCGTAATTTTACCGAAAGTTTATTAAAGTTTAATAAACTTTAATAAATATTACTAATTTTTAATAACATGAATATAAAATTCACACCCAATCGGTAAATATTAACGCTAAATAATGTTAAATAACAATAAAAAAAAAGAAGTAACGTCAAATTGACATTACTTCTTCATGGCGGAGAAAGAGAGATACTAATTCTTCCCCCAAAACCCCCGATACCATCGCACTTTCCCCCCTAGGTGGGTGCAAAGTGGGTGCAAAAGTTATTTGCACTTTCAACGCTTATTGTTTATGATAGTTTGAATGTATTACATAATATGAACGACTAACTATTATGTTTTTTATCAATAAATCTGTTAAATAACATAATATATAAAGAATCATTAATTAAAAGTTTTGAATTGTCTTTTGAACTAGGTTGGAAAGCGTCGAGAGCATTTTTAGTTTAGTAATGCAATGCTATTGCATGGAACCGTAACGGGAACAAGAAGTATAGAAATATTAAAACGTAATAAATTCATTGAGAAACTAAACAATTGACCATTTTCAATAGCGTGATTAATTTGAGCAAAATATTCAAATTACTGTAGTTCACAGTTTGCAATGTTTGAATCTAAAATAGAAACAAGCCTGAATTGTTTCACGGATATGATATAGTTTAGTATACATATATGTTTGGAAACCTCTTCAGCAAGCAATATTAAACCCGACAAAGAAAAGTCCATGGAAAGTAACAAGGTCTATGCAAAATGTAAAATAGGAACATGTTGCATAATGTTATTACTTACTAATTGGCAAAAATTACCAGTTTTAATTTGTGTGATGTGGTGTATTATATAAATTATAAATTTTTAATTGGAAGAGTAGCGTTGAAATAGTAACTATCTCCACGATGAAAGCATTTTAAGAATTCTTTAGGCAATCCATCTTGTGCAAAAGAAAGTCTCTCTATGTATAAGAGAGCACTATTTTCAGGAATATTCAACTCTTCAGAATTTTTTTGATTTGAGTTTATTGCAAAAATATTTTCTGTGGCGTATTGCCATTGTAAATTATGCTCAAGATAGAGTGTTTTTCGTAAAGAAATGGTTGAAAAATCTATACCATAAACTTTAGGAAATTCTTCATAAATTAGATATACATTTTCAATACACATAGGAACATCATTGGAATAACGAATTCTACTTATATGAATTAAAGGTCGACCTATCTCTAAATTTAATGCGTTAGCAATTTCTTTTTCAGCAGGAATAAGTTCATTACAAAGCATTTTAGTAGAATAGCTATATCCTTTTTTCTGCATTTCATCAGAAAAATGAATGACAGAGCTTAGTGTCTGTTCTATACGTTGAGGAATAACAATAGTGCCGTATCCACGTTTTCTTTTTATTAAATTGTTTTGAACCATTAAATCCATTGCTTTTCTAACGGTTATTCTACTGACATTATAGGTACTTGCTATAGCCAATTCAGTTGGAAGAAAATCTCCAACTTTATAGTCATTATTTGCGATAGCGTTTTTAAAAATATAGTAAATTTGATAATATAATTGTGTTTTTCCGCTATAATCTAATGTAGTGTTCATTGTTTCTCCTAAATGTTATAATGATATAATAAATTGTAATACATTTGCATGTATTTGTCAACATATATTTAATAAATCATGATATTTAATGAAAATTTTCCAATTTTCGCCTTGACAATTCAATTTTACATGGTATAATTTCCATAATAAATAGAAAATGTTATAACAAATGGAGGCAATGTTTTTGAACAATATACTATATATACAATCAGGGGGACCTACATCAGTGATAAATGCATCGGCATATGGTGTAATCAAAGAATGTAGACTGAATAAAGATAAAATTGGTAAAATATTTACGGCTTGCTATGGAATACATGGTGTGTTGATGGACGAAATAATTGAATTGACAAATATTTCGGATGATGAATTAGAGATTCTTAAAGTAACACCGTCAATGGCGTTTGGGTCTAGTCGCTATCAAATAGATGTCGAAGATCCGCAAGAGAAAGATTTCAAACAAATATTAAATACCATAAACAAATACGACATTGAATATTTAATATTTAATGGAGGAGATGGAACGCTAAATTTAAGCAAGTATTGTAACAAGTTTTTTATAGACAAGAAATGCAAATGTAAAGTATTGGTGATTCCTAAAACAGTTGACAATGATATTGGAGGGATAGCTTATTCTCCAGGATTTCCGTCAGCTGCAAGATATGTGATTAATAGTATAATGGAATTGTCTCACGATATTAGAAGTTATGACACACCGCTAATCACGGTAATTGAAGTAATGGGTAGAAATACAGGGTGGCTAGCAGCAGCTAGTTTGCTGTGTAGTGAAGAAGGAAATGGACCAGATTTAATATATGTGCCAGAAACATCATTTATAAAAGAACAATTTATTAACGATGTTAGAGGTGTCATTTCTCAAAAAAACAAATGTATTATTGTTGTTTCCGAAGGAATCAAGGATAAAAATGGGAATTATTTCACTGAAAAATATGTCACTTATGACAATCCGTATATAAATCTTGGAGGAGTTGGATCGATTTTGAGTAATATCTTGAGAGACAATTTTGAGTGCAAAATCAGAAGTGTTGATCTTGGATTATTGCAAAGATGTTCAATCAGCAACGCATCGCAGTTAGACCTCACAACTGCTGAGCAGCTAGGACGAAATGCAGTAAATTTAGCTATAAATAATGTGGGTGGGAAAATGCTTACTGTTAAAAGAAACAGTGAAAATTCGAATTTGTTCACATATGATTATATTGATATAGACGAATCAATAAATACGGAGAATAATTTGCCGATAAAGTATATTACTAAAGAAAATAATTTTATTGAGAAAGGATTTTTAGATTATATTAAGCCACTTGTAGGTGAATTTCCAAAGTATTATAGAATGAGAGTTTAAGGAGAAAATGTGTATAAATATCAAGATTTAGGGTTAACTAATATTGATGAAATGATGGCAAAGGCCTATAGGGAAGGGTACGCAATACCCGCATTTAATTTCATATCAATAGAGCAATATAGCGGAATAATTGATGCTATATCAGAATTGAAATCTCCAGTAATGTTGTTGGTTTCACCAAATTTATTAAGACAATTAGGGGGCACTATAATAGGTCGAATATCACAATCTGGAGTAGATCGCATGAAGGAAATGGGATTAAACCCTGAAATTTCGTTGCATCTTGACCATGGAATGAAGTATGAAGACTGTGTAGAAGCTATAAACTATGGATTTTCATCTGTAATGATTGATGGAAGTGCATTGTCATTTGAAGATAATATCGCATTAACAAAAAAAGTTGTTGACTATGCGCATTCACGTGGTGTAAGTGTTGAAGGCGAACTTGGCGTTTTGTCAGGAGCGGAAGAAGAAGGTGAGCATGCAAATGATAGTAGTAAATATACTGATCCAAAAAAGGTAGAAGAATTTGTGAGAAGAACAGATGTTGATTGCCTTGCAATATCGATAGGAACATCGCATGGATTAGTTAAAATGAAAGCAGACAAAAACGGTAATTTACCGGAATTAAAATATGAAATACTTAAAGAAATTGAGAAGAACGTCCCTAATTTCCCAATAGTATTACATGGATCTTCAGCATTAATACCAAAGTATATGAAAATGATAAACGATTACGGTGGAAACATACCAAATTCAGTTGGAATTCCAGAAGAACAAGTTGCAAAGGTGGCAAAAATGGCAGTATGCAAAGTAAATATAGCATCTGATGGTTGGGTTACGGCACTTGGATTAACGAGGAAAATTCTCGCAGAGAATCCAGCGTCGATTGACAGCAGAGTATTTACGCTAAAAGTAAGACCAGCTCTAAAAGAAGTGTATATTAACAAAATCAAATTATTAGGAAGTGAAAACAAATTAAAATGAAAAATTTAAAGAAATACATATGTTTTGAATTGGGTGGAACTAATATTAGAACTGCAATTATTGATGATGACATGAATGTAATCGAATTCGACAAAATATCCACAAAAGTATTAATCGAAGCCGATGATAAATCAAAATGCATTGCAGAGATTTTAAAACCACTAGTTGAAAAAGTTGGAAAAGGCAACGTAATTACCGTTACATTAATTTTATCATCGCTATTGGATAAAGATTGCAGATACGTATACTCATCGCCAATGGTAAAAGGATTTAATGAAATAAACCTTGCAGATGAATTAGAGGATATATTGGGATTACCAGTTATAATGGAAAAAGATGTAAATGGGAATATGTTATATGAGTGTTATGCGCTAAATTGCGATAAAGAGGGAATAATTGTTGGTGTATTTTTTGGAACAGGTTTAGGGAATGCGTTAATGATAGATGGCAAAATTTATAGAGGTGCTTCTGGATCGTCATGTGAACTTGGGCATATACCTATACCAAATTCCGATGAATATTGTGAGTGTGGAAAAAAAGGCTGTATTGAATTAAAAGGCAGCGGGAATGTGCTAAGAATAGTTGCTGACGCATTAAAATGTGATATTAAAGATATTTTTATTAAGCATAAAGATGATGAAAAAATAATTGATATAATAAAGCATATTGCATGTGCAGTTGCAACGGAAATATCAATTCTAGATCCTAAATGTGTAATTTTAGGTGGTGGAATGGTATTTATGGAGGAGTTTCCAATTAAATTCTTGATTGATGAAATTAGAGTTAATTTACGAAGCCCAAACCCGAGAAATAGTGTAAAAATAGAAATGGCAACAGGACATAGCCACGCAGGAGTTGTGGGAGCTGTGTTAAATGCAAAACTAAAGTGTAATAATTAATCCTAAGATTAATTTACTAAGGAGGAAAATATGAAAAAAACTAAAATTCTATCATTAATACTATGTTTAGTATTAACAGTAAGCATGTTTGCAGGATGTGGACCAAAAGAGCCAGAAGATGACAAGTATTACTTGGCAATGGCAATTCACTCACTTGACAATGAGTATTGGGCACAAGAAGCAAAAGGTGCTGAATTGTTTGGCGAAAGTGTAGATGATTTAGAAGTTCAAATTTTGACTTGTAATAGTGATGATAACAAACAATTACAAGGCGTAAAAGACTTCATTGCACAACATGGCGACAGAGCGATAGTAGTAGTAGATCCATCTAGTGCAGCAAACACTGCAAATATCGTAGAAGTTTGTGAGGAAGCAGGCGTATATGTAACGATATTGGCTCATAGGGCTGAAGGGTTATTTCCAGAAGATTATGATTATTTCGTAGCACATATGACTCAAGATGACTTTACAGCAGGATACAATCTAGCTACAACATTATTTGATTCTATTGGCGGCAAAGGAAAGGTATGCGAGCTTTATGGACAATTAGGAAATGATGCCGCTACATTAAGAAGTCAAGGATTTAACGCAGCACTAGCTGATTATCCGGAGATTGAATTGGTTGAAAAACAAGTAGCATCATGGAGTCAAGAAGAAGCGTTAAAGATAACAGAAACATGGCTTGCAAAATATAATGATATTGACGCAATATTTGCAGCAAATGATACAATGGCACTAGGTGCTGTTGAAGCATTGAAGAATGCAGATTTAAACGGAATAATCAAAGTAAGTGGTTGTGATGGAATCACACCAGCATTTGAAGCCGTTAAAGCAGGGGATATGGTCGCAACATTGGCAAATGATGGTTATATGATTGCAGGATATGGAGCAGCAATGGCATATGCAGCAGCAACAGGACAAATGGATCCATCAATTGATATGACTGATGAAGAAAGAATGATTATTTGCAAAACTGCATTAGTTACAGAGGATAATATTACAGAGATGTATGCAAATTTTGTAACAGGAACTCCGTCATATGACTATACTGACCTTGATTTTTGTGTAGCTTCTTATCAAGATAGAAGTAAAATAAAATAATAAAAAAAACACGATAAACTATACTTTTTTTCATTGCACACTCTCCTTGGGGGAGTGTGCAATAAATTAAAGCAAATACAGGAGGGGAAATGAAGAAAAACGAAATTGAATATATGAAGAATCACTCTGTTGGTGCACAATTTAAATACAAGATTGCGTCAGATGTTAAAAAAGAAAAAATTAGGATTTACGCTCCATTGATATTACTAGTATGTATCACAATAGTTGCAAGTGTAACTATTGATAATTTTTTCTCACCAAAAAATATAGTAAATTTATTTTATCAAATGTCAATTCCGTTAGTTCTTGCAACAGGAGTTACGTTTGTATTATTAATTGGAAGTATCGATTTGTCTCTAGAAGGTGTAATGGGCTTTTCAGGTGCATTAGTAGCACTGTTAGTGGCAAACACGATGAATTCTGTTCATTTAGGTTGGTTAGGAATTGTTTTAACAGTTATATTAGGAACAGGAGCTGGAGTTATAACAGGATATCTTCATGTGAAATTAAGGATTGCATCTTTTATTATATCTTATGCAATGGGAAGTATAATTACAGGAATAGGAGTTTTAACATACAAAGGAACTCCAGCGAATGTAACATGGAGTGTGTTTGATGCAATTGCAAGTGAAAGTGTATTTGGTGTACCACTATTAACATGGATTAGTTTGTCAATCTTTGGATTAGGTTGTTTAATTTTGAATTATACAGCATTTGGAAAAGCTGTATATGCAATTGGCAACAATGAAGCTGCAGCGCGATCAACAGGAATAAATGTAAACAAAACGAAAATAATGGTATTTGCATTGTGTGCATTCACAGCAAGCTGTGCAGGAATATTAGCGTGTGTAAGACTTAAAATAGGACAAGTTAGCATAGGCGTTAATCAGTTGTTTCCGGTAATTACATCAGTCGTTCTTGGTGGTGCATCGCTAGCAGGAGGTAAAGGTGGAATGCTTCAAACTTTTATAGGAGTATTAATGTTTACTGAACTTAACAATATATTGATTATTGTAGGAGTTGACCCGAATTATAGACAGTTGATTCAAGGAATAATAATTATTGTTGCAGTTACGCTTACAATAACACGTTCAAGAAAAACAATTACACAATAGAGGGGAGTGATCATGAAAACATTGTTAAAAACTGAGAAATTAGGCAAGATTTATGGCACTAATGTGGTTTTGCATGATATAGATGTTGAAATTAATCAAGGCGAAATTATCGGCTTAATAGGCGAAAATGGCGCTGGAAAGTCTACTTTAATGAAGATAATTGCAGGCGTTGAAAAATCGTCTATGGGTAGAATGACATTAAGAGGAGAGACATATTCTGCATCTACAATATTAGAAGCAAACAGAAATGGAATTGGAATGGTTTTCCAAGAGCAATCTTTAGTATCTAATTTAAGTGTGTCACAAAATATATTTTTAGGTAGAGAAAAGAAATTTAGAAAATATGGCATAGTGAATTGGGGGAAAATGAATGTAGTCGCAAAAGAAGCGTTAGAAAATGCTGGTGTATCAAATGTTGAACCTAATAAAAAAGTAGAAACATTACCATTTGCATTGCGAGAAATGGTTGAAATAGCAAAGGTTTTGAATATCGTAGATGAGAATAGTAAAAGAGGATCAATAATTCTACTTGACGAAGCAACAACAGTGCTAAGCGAAGAAGAAATTCAAATACTATTTGGTCAAATGAGAAGAATGGCTAAATTAGGAAACGCAGTTGTCTTCATATCTCATAGACTTGATGAAATCATGGAAATTTGTGACAAGATTTATGTGTTTAAAGATGGCGGACAGACAGCAGTTATAAAAAAAGAAGACGCTAATTTAGATTTATTATATAGTAAAATGGTTGGTGATAATAATTCAAGCGAATATTATGTAACATCGAGACAAACCGTAGCGGAAGAAGAAATCTTATTAAGTGTAAAAGATGTATCTAGGTTTGGAGAATTTAATAATGTAAGTTTTGATGTGAAGAAAGGTGAAGTTTTAAGTATTTGTGGCGTTGAAGGATCAGGAAAGGAATCATTGTGCAGTGTTTTGTGTGGTGATTTGGGACATACATCAGGAACGATTGATGTCAGCGGTAAAAAAGTAAACTTATCATCACCATATGCAGCGTTAAAAAAAGGTATATTAGTAGTGCCAAAAGATAGACGAGATGAAGGCATAGTAGGGTTATTATCTATTAAGGAAAACATAGTTATTTCAAGTTTAGACAGATTGTCAGTAGGTGGCATATATATATCTGTTAAAAAATGTAATCAAATTTCCGAAAATTGGATTAATAAGTTAAAAATAAAATGCACAGGCATTGAAGAGCGAATAAACAAACTATCAGGTGGAAACGCACAAAAAGTAGTGTTTGCAAGAGCAATAGAAAGTGAAGTACCTATAGTAATACTAAATCACCCAACAAGGGGAGTGGATGTAGGCGCAAAAGTAGAAATTTACAGTTTAATTCGTGATATTACGGAGAAAGGTTGTGCAGTTATTGTATTAGGCGATACGCTTGATGAATCAATTGGTTTAGCGAGTAGGATTATAGTTATGAAAGATGGGTTGGTAACTGGTGGCTTTGATTGTCAGGCAGATAAAAAACCGACACAAATTGACGTAATAAAAATGATGATGTGAGGAAATGTAATGAAAAAACTATCTGAATTTAAGCTAGGAAATTTAAAAAAAATAAACACAGAAAGCATTTCGAAATATATGTGTTTAATAAGTGTAACATTGGTGGTGTTAATATTTTTTGTAATTAACCCAAAATTTTTATCGTTATATAGCATTCAAAATATGTTGCTTGAAATGGCACCGTTATTATTGTTAGCTGGAGGAATAACATTTGTATTATTCACTGGCGGAATTGATTTATCTGCAGGTGCAGTAGCATCGTGCACATGTGTTTTGACAGGGCTATATATTGACAATATTGGTGGATGGATAGTGCCGTTAATGATTGTACTAGGAGTAGTGATTGGATTAATCAATGGGTTTTTAATTACTGCATTCAAGTTGCCATCATTTATAGTGACGCTATGCGCAACAAGTATATGGAAGTGTATCGCATTAATATCTTCAGGCGGTGGCTCTAAAATTATTCCACTTGACAAAAGATATTTGGTTAATTGGGCATCAGCGCCACTTCTAGGAATACCAGTGATGTTGTGGATGACGTTGGCAATAATAGGATTACTATATTTTATACAAAGAAATACCACAGTCAGTAAGTCTATTTTAGCAGTAGGTGCTAATGCGAGAGCTGCAAGAATGGCGGGAACTAATACAGTAAAGGCACAAATAACAGCAATGACAATTTGCAGTGTATGTAGTGCACTAGCAGGCGTGTTATATGCATTTAAGATGAAAAGTAGTGTGCCAAATATAGGAGATCCTCTAGGATTAATGGCAATTGCAGCGGTAGCTTTAGGTGGGACGTCACTTGCAGGCGGAAAGGGAAGTGTTCTCAACACAATTGCAGGAGTAGCGACTATTATTGCAGTAACATCAGGAATGAATATTATAAACGTACACGCATTATGGAAAGATATCGTAATTGGTGTTATACTTATTATTGCTGTTTTTATTAATTCTGATAAAACTGGAAAAGATGTGATAATAAAATAGTGAGGAATTATTAAAATGGATATATTAGTTGGTTTAGATATAGGAACATCAGGCATAAAAGCTATAGCGATGGATAAAAATGGAGTAGTTGAATCATCAGAATACATATTTAATGAGGTGGAATCGCTAAAAGAAGATTGGGCAGAACAAAATCCAGAATATATGTGGAAATCATCGATAAAGTGCCTAAAAAAATTAAATGCAGATATCTCAGGAGAAGATAGAATAATAGGAATAGGAGTTACTGGACAAATGCATGGAACTATACTTCTAAACGATGAAATGGAAGTAATGTGTCCTGCAATAATTTGGTGTGATAAAAGATCCAAAGATTTACTAAAAGAAATAAATTTAATAACGAAAAATCTCAGCCATGAATTAACTAATCCAATAATCACAGGCGTTCAAGCTTCAACGTTATATTGGCTTAAAAAATACAACAAAAATTTGTTTGATAAAATAAGGTGCGTAATGCTACCAAAGGATTACATAAGATATAAACTCACTGGTAACATAGGGACTGAGCCATCAGACGCAAGTGGAACTTTATTATTTAATGTAGACAATGGCAAATGGGATTTTGAGTTAATAGAATTATTGGAGTATAAAAAAGAGTGGTTTCCGAAAGTACATGATTCCTTTGAAATTGCTGGTGAAATTAGTGATAATGTTAGTTTCCAAACTGGATTGACAAAGGGTGTAAAAGTAGTGTTTGGTGGCGGAGACGCTTCAGTACAATCTTTTGCATTAGGAGGTACTGCAGATGGACAATTGTTGTCTTCAGTGCGTTCTGGCGGAGATGTGATAGCGATTAGCGATAGTTTAATCTATGATAGCGAAAAAAGATATTTAACGTTAAATCATATAATTAAAGGCGAATATATTCAATTGGCAGCAACGCTTTCAAGTGGGTTAGCCCTAAAATGGTATTGCAACAATATTGTTGAGATGAATGACTTCAAAGAAATCGATAGAATATCAGAATTAGTCTTTAATGATGAAATACCAATATTTTTGCCATATTTAATAGGTGAGCGAACTCCAATTATGGATCCGTATGCAAAAGGTGCATTTTTCGGATTATCGCTAAAACACGGCAAGGATCATCTTGCGTTAGCAATTATGGAGGGAATTATCTTTTCATTATATGATTGTTATTGTCTTTTAAAGTCACAAGGCATAAAGTGCGATAGCATTATTGTTTCTGGTGGCGGAGCAAACAGCAAAGTGTTTTTAAGATTATGGTCAAACATATTCAATGTAAAAATAAAGAAATCGATATTAACTGACCAGGCGCCAATAGGTGCTGCGATGATGGCCGGAATAGCAATTGGAGTTTATTCAAGTATTGAGCAAGCGAGAGCATTGGTTTGTAATAATGAAATAATAGATATTAGTCCAGAAAAGTGTAGTGTTGAAAGATATAAAAAAAGGTTCGAAATTTATAAGACATTATATAATAATACCAAGGAAATTATGAAATTAATATAATATAATAGAGCAAAATAGCCATAACACGAAGACGTATAATATGTAAAAAATCAACCGTTAGAAAATACTAGCGGTTTTTCTATACCAAAATAAGGCTCAAAACAAAAGCACTTAGAAGATGAGTAATAGATAATACGGATAAGCATTCTTGTAAACTTGAAGATTTTATTAAGGAAGCTACTGATAATATAGAAAGATTTCAGCATGAACAATAGTCAAATAAATTCACTACTAACTAGATAGATTGAGCTGTATTTTTTAATATATAGGGTACCCTATATA
The DNA here is from genome assembly GCA_947039455.1 of uncultured Clostridia bacterium. Classification (GTDB taxonomy): domain Bacteria; phylum Bacillota; class Clostridia; order Christensenellales; family CAMQZB01; genus CAMQZB01. The sequence goes on along the minus strand of CAMQZB010000001.1, from coordinate 237,642 downwards.
TTAAAAAAAGAATGTACTTCAATTTAGGCAATTTTTGAAGAATTAACCTCCATATAAAATAATTTTCAGTGTCATTTGGACAAGAGCCATTATTGTATGAATGTTGGGTGTAGGCGTTGTAATATTTTTCTATGTACTTAAAAGTCGAAAGTTTTAGTTGTGCTAACGAAGTGTAAGTTTTTTCTGTTGGTTTCACATTGTTTAAAATATCGGAAAAATCTTTCAGACACAGCGTTATCGTATGGACAACCAGCCTTAGAAAAAGACTGGATCATGTTGTAAGCGTCAACGAGTTTTCTGACTATATCATAAAATCAAATAAATTTCCACCTAGTTACTAGTGTATATTCAGAGTTTGCATGACAAGCTCTTTTTTTATACTATTTAACACAGAATAAGCCACAACCTTTCTTGCGAATAGGTCAAGAATGATGCAGACGTGGCAATTTTTACCGTTGACTTTTACGTAAGTAATATCGCTAACCCATGCAGTGTAGGTGCAGAAGTTTTGAAATTTCGTTTCAAAATATTAGGCAAATTAACATCATCATCAGCTTTATAGTACTTAAAATGGGTTTTTTAGTGTAAATTGCAGGCAAATTCATGGTGGAAAACAGTCTGTACATCTTTCCAATAAAAGGATTGAAGCACTGTTCTCTCAACTTGTTTCTAATTTTATACGCACCAAATCTCTTATCCGAAGTGTGATAAATCTCAATAATATGACAGCGAAGAAGGTGGTTTAGTTTTTCACGATTAGATAAACAACGCTGTTTGTGAGCGTAATAAGTACGCTTATTGAGAGCAATTACGGCGATTTTGTGGAAGAATTTAAGATTGTCAACAACGTTTACTTTCTGTCTGACATAGAGATAAACAGGTCAGCCGCTTTTTTTAGTATTATGTTTTCTTCTTAAAAGCTTGCGCGTTGCAATTCCTTAATCTGTTTGGCAGTGACAATAGTGCCGTCGTCAGTAGTAACAGAAGCAAAAAGTTTCTTCCATTTAGAAGAAGCAGAGTAAGAAACACCGTATTCCCGTTCCACATAAGAGAATGTTTTACCGTTTTCAAGCATTGAGACGATAGATTTTTTAAAGTCATCAGAATACTTATTGCTAGTTTTGATTTTGTTGTTCATATAGTAATCTCTTTTGTATAGCTAGAGTATTATCTAAGACTAAACTATACCATAAAATCCAATAAATTTACACCTAGTTGCTAGTGCATATTTATAGTATACATGCAAGCAACACTTGGACTAATATTGTTCCTTGCATTCCCCGAAACAATCCCAGCCGACAACGTGATGTATGCACTAATGATAGGAACAGCAAGTGGTCTATCCGCAACAGGCGCTAACCAAATATTTAAACAACTTACAAAACCAACAACGCCAAATGAAGGAGATAATAAGTGAAAAGAATAAGAACCATAAATGAGGCTGTAAAGGAAATAAAAATTGCAGACGAAAGCTCTGCAATTAACGCTAATATGATAAGGCAATTATGCAAAGAGGGCAAGCTACCTTATTATGAAGTAGGAAATAGAATATTAATTGATGTTGATGAGGTACTAGAGTTCTTTGGATAAATAAAATATAGCTAGCAAACTTTGTGCTTTCACAATGCTTTTGCTAGCTATTAAATTATGTTTAGAGTATTGTTGTGTTAATAAATAAAGGAGGAAAATAAATAGTGGCGACAATTAGAAAAAGAGAAGGCAAAAAAGGATGCACATACTTGTTTCAAGTAAAAATACGTGATCCAATGTCAAATAAGCTGTTAGTAAAAACACTGACATGGAAACCTGACGATAAGATGAATCCTAGGCAAGCTGAACGTGAGGCTATAATAAAAGCTGATGCGTTTGAAGAAGAAGTAAAAGGATTGTTGACAGGAAGTATTAGTGGCACTGATTCTTATGATATGACATTATACAATTACTCAGTGGATTGGCTAGCAAAAAGAAATGGGGATATAGAACTTAGTACCTTATCTCATTATGAGGGAATGTTGAAAATCATGAAAGAGGTGATAGGGAATGTAAAGGTACGGCAAATAACCCCATACATAATACAGTCATTCTTTAACTATATGGACAACATGATGCAAACGAAATACAAAATAACAGCAAAGCCAATGCTGATAGCAACTTTAAGCTGAAGAATGACCTCGTTTGCAAGGGATAATGGAATAGCCGAATCAAGTGTAAGAAGTGCAATGCATGGCAGAAATGTAGCACTAAAATCGGCTAAAAGAATGAGCGAGTGTTTGAATATAAAGCTAGCTGATATCTTCGAGATAGAGAAAACGGAACTGCCATATGCCTATGAAACAATACATAAACATAAACGCTGTATACGAGCAATATTAGCAACAGCAAAGAAACAAAGACTAATTCAAGACAACTTTGCATCAAGTGATTATATAACCTTTGGAAAAAGACCTGAGCAAGACATAGAGTTCATGGACGACATAACAGCAAAGAAGTTTTATAACCATGTTGCGACTAATATCGATATAACCAAGCAAGCCGTTATGATGACATTACTTCTAACTGGTCTAAGACGAGGTGAGCTGTGTGGACTGAATTGGAGTGACATAGACCTTGAGAAAAAGAAAATGAAGATTAGAAAATCCTACACTGTGGTATATGGACATGGACTCATATTGAAAGATCCTAAAACGGATAAGAGTACAAGAACTATGACCTTGCCACAAATCCTCGTAGATAAACTAGCATCGTATAAAATGGAATGGGATAAAAAGAAAGAGCTACTTGGAGATAGAGTGGAGGATGGCGATTCGGTATTCATAACAAACACAGGGAAAAGAATGCACCCATCAACAATAAACAAATGGCTATCGGACATACTTGATGATATAGGAGAACAGCACATGACGGTACACAGCCTACGGCATACTAACATAACAATGCAAATCATAGCAGGAGTACCAATAAGTATAGTAGCAGGAAGAGCAGGACACGCTCGAACAAGCACAACCCTAGACATATACGCCCACGTAATATCCACAGCCGACCAAGAAGCTGCCGATAAATTAAACAATATGTTTGCATAGAGAAAAGACCTAAGGAAAGCTAAAAAGCAATCCTTAGGTCTTTTTTCGTTCATTCGAATTACATGATAACTGGCATAATATCTAGCAGTTAAAAAATGATTTAATATTAAATATGACTTTACGTTGTCATATTTATGTGCTATAATAATTAATAGAGGTGAAATATGCAGATTAACAGGTTGTTTGAAATGATATATATTTTATTTGATAAGAAACGCGTATCAGCAAAGGAACTTGCTGAACAATTTCAGGTGTCAACACGTACAATTTATCGTGACGTGGAGATATTATCATCAGCGAAAATTCCCATATATATGACAAAAGGCAAAAATGGTGGTATTAGTTTATTATCGGATTTTGTTTTGGATAAAAAAATGTTGACCGAGGAAGAAAAGAAAAATATAATTACATCACTATATAGTATTAACGCACTTAATGATAACAGTATGGATAGCACACTTTTGAAATTAAAAGACTTTTTAGGACAAAAGAGTGCATCAATTTTCGATATAGAATTTGACGATTGGGGCAATCGATTGAAAAAGCAATTTGAAGAAACAAAAACTGCAATTTTAAGTCGTAAAATAATTGATTTTGATTATGTTACATCAAAAAGTGTTATTACAAAACGTACAGTTGAACCATATGTTTTGTGGTTCAAAGATAAAACATGGTATTTGAAAGCGTATTGTAAAGATAGAAACGCTATTCGAATATTTAGATTTACAAGAATGAGCAATGTCGTGGTATTAAATGAGAACTATTCCCCACGAGAACTTGATTTTAGCTTTGAATTGAACAGTAAAATTGAAAACTATATAGAGCCTACGGAAGTTCTTTTGCGAGTTGATAAATTAATGGCATATCGTATTTTCGACGAGTTTCCAAATGAAAATATTAAAAGGACTTCTGATGGGGATTTTGATGTGAAAATAAATTACATTGAAGATGAGTGGCTGTATGGATATTTGATGTCATTTGGTAGTAGTGCCATTGTTGTTGAACCAAAAAGAATTAGAGAAATTATAAAGAATAGGTTTCAAAAGGGATTAGACAATTATTCTAAATATGACGCATAGTTGACATATTTAATGTTGTATCATTAAACTATCAAAAATATGGAGGTAGTAAGAATGAACTACGAAATTGTAAATTTAGAAGAAAAGATAATTGTGGGATTAAGTGAAGTAACAAGTAACAATGATCCAAATATGACTGAAATTATTGGTGAATTATGGAGTAGATTTTACAATAAAGAAATTAACATTCAAGTGAATAACAAGGTGAATAAATTTGCAATTGGTCTATATTCTGGATATAAAAATGATAGCTATGAAGTAACTGTTGGAAATGAAGTTTCTCTAGCAAATAATTGCGACTTAGTTACAAAAGTTATCCCAAAGGGGCTGTATGCAAAATTTGCCATCACTGGCAATATGATTACAGCAGTTGCTGATGCTTGGAATGCAATTTGGAAAATGGAATTAGATAGAGCTTTTACATCTGATTTTGAAGAGTATGTCAATAATAATTTTGATAATGCAGAAATTAATATTTATATTGCATTAAAATAAAGGAGAACTTAAATTATGGGTAGAGCAACAACTAAAGAAGATATGCTAATGTTTGCTAAAAGCAATTACGAAAAATTAAATTTGATTTTGAGTAAAATGACAGAATTTGAACTTTCAACTCCTTTTGATTTTACACAGGATATCAAAAAGAAAGAGGCTCATTGGGGACGTGATAAAAATATTCGTGATATTCTAATTCACTTATATGAATGGCATCAACTTTTACTTAACTGGATTACCTCAAATCAAAAGGGAGATAGCAGGCAGTTTCTTCAAGAACCCTATAATTGGAAAACTTATGGGGAGATGAATGTGGGGTTTTGGAAAAAACATCAAAATACAGAATTAGTGAAAGCTTATGAGATGTTTGAAAAATCAAATAGCGATATTATTTCATTAGGCGAGCAATTTTCTAATGAAGAGCTGTTTTCTAAAGATGTATTCCCATGGGTAGGTGGCAGTACTTTAGGTGCGTATTTTGTCAGTGCCACAGCGAGTCACTATGATTGGGCTATGAAGAAACTAAAAGCTCATAAGAAGAATTGTGCTAAGTAATAAATGAATGTGATTGAAAATGGAGATATATTATGCACTAAGTAAAAGTTAAAGGTATATTGTCTAACAGAAATGGTATGAATTTATATCGTGGATGTTTGCATAGAAATATGACCTAAGGAAAGCTGAAAAGTAATCCTTAGGTCTTTTTTCGTTCTTAAAGTAGTTAAGTATGTACAAAAACATATTGACTATAGCATATTGAAGTGGTATACTAAACTAAAGATTTTTTATAATTTGTGAGGTGATATGATGAAAAACGATATAATTGCCAATCCAAATAAAATATTTCCTATCAATGGAATTGACAGCGTTATTTATGTGAAACCAACAATTAAAAACCCCAATATTTTAGTTGGCGACTTCACTTATTTCTCCGATAAAGATTTTGAGAGTCATGTGACACATCATTACGATTTCTATAATGATAAATTAATTATCGGTAAGTTTTGTCAAATAGCAAAAGGTGTTACGTTTATTATGAATGGTGCAAATCATCAAATGAACGCAGTATCAACCTTTCCTTTCTATATTTTTGAGGGTTTTGAACAGGAAGTTCCACCACTTAAAGAAATGCCATTGAAAGGTGATACCATGATTGGAAATGATGTTTGGATAGGTGAAAATGTAACTATCTTAGCTGGAACACACATTGGAAATGGTGTAATTATTGGTGCTAATAGCGTGGTTGGTAGCAATGTTTTGCCTTATAGTATAGTTGGTGGAAATCCTGCGAAGCTCATTCGCAAAAGATTCGATGAAGATTTAATTGAATTAATGCAACAATTTCAATGGTGGGATAAGAGCATTGAAGAAATTAATTCTTTAATTCCTTTGCTATCTGATAGTAATTTAGAAAAAGTAAAAGAAATGATTAGAAAAAGGTTATTACGATAATACGAAGTAAAATAAAATAATAAAAATCATAAGAGCGAAACAACAGCGCTCTTTTTTCGTTCTTAAAGTTATTAAGGGTGTACAAAAACATATTGACGAAACTTAACGAAATACATGATAAACACAATAGGGAATATAATCGACGTTTTTTGCATGGTGTACAATTGGGTGTATAATTTGAAAAAACACCTAAAAAGCAGGGTGTATAATTTGTATTTTGACAAAAACGTATAAAAACGTATCAAAAAAATAATACGTCAACTGGATGTTTATGCAAGAATATAGCCTATAAATGACTAATTTGACGTATAATATGCAAAAAACACCACATAAATGTGATGTTCTTTTGGCGGAGAAAGAGAGATTCGAACTCTCGCTAGCCTTACGACTACTACACCCTTAGCAGGGGCGCCCCTTCGGCCACTTGGGTATTTCTCCATGACCTTTTTTGTTAGCTTATATATAATATCATAAAATTGTAGTTATGTCAAAATAAATAGGGGGCTTTTTGAAAATAGTTTTAAAAATTTTTTCAACAACAAGTATTTAGCAACCTATTAAAATAAATTGCCTAAATAATGTATTATAATTGATACTTACTTGACATTATTGATTAAATAAATATATACTTTATCAAAGATGTTTTGGAGGAGTAACTACAAATGACTATTAAAGAAATATTAACCATAGTGGAGAAAGAGAATATAAGATTTATTCGTCTACAGTTCACGGATATATTTGGTATGCTAAAGAGCATTGCAGTAACAAGTAGCCAGTTGGAACGTATTCTAAACGACGGCTGTATGTTTGACGGGTCATCTATTGAAGGATTTGCACGTATTGAAGAATCCGATATGCGACTTGTTCCAGACCTAGACACATTCAATATTCTACCATTTTCAGAAGAGCCAGGACGCATTGCGCGAATTATTTGCGATGTAAAAAATCCTGACAATACGCCTTTTGAAGGAGATCCTAGATACGTTTTAAAAAAAGTATTAAAAAGAGCTTTGGATATGGGTTACACGTGCAACATTGGACCTGAATGTGAATTTTTCTTGTTTAATCTTGACGAAAATTTAAATCCTACAGTGTATTCTTCAGATACTTGCGGTTATTTTGATATAGCTTCAATGGATTATGGATCATTAACACGACGTAAAATATGTTTAGCCTTGGAGAAAATGGGATATATAATAGAAGCGTCTCACCATGAAAATGCAAATGCTCAACATGAAATAGATTTTAAATATGTAGAGGCACTAGAAGCTGCGGATAAGATTATAACATTCAAATTGGCAGTAAAAACTATTGCAAGAGAAAACAATCTTTACGCAACGTTTATGCCTAAACCAAAACACGGTCACGCAGGGAGTGGAATGCACGTCAACATTTCATTAGTTAAAGACGGCGTAAACTGTTTCTACAGCAAAGACGGCGAAGGCAATTTATCAGATTTAGCAAAACAATTCATTGCAGGCGTATTGAAACATGCAAAAGGCTTTACTGCAATTACTAATCCATTAATTAATTCATATAAAAGACTTGTTTCTGGATACGAAGCTCCAACGAATATAGCTTGGTCTCTTAGAAATAGAAGTCCATTGGTTAGAGTTCCAGTCTGTAACGAAAAGTCCGCTAGAATTGAAGTTAGAAGCCCTGATCCATCATGCAATCCATATTTGGCACTTGCTTTGATAATTGGAGCAGGATTAGATGGGGTTGAAAACAAATTGACACCAACAAAAAGTGTTGAGAGTAATATATTCAATTTATCGCAAGAGGAAAAGAAAGAGAGATCTATCGAGGCATTGCCAGATTCGCTTAGTGTCGCATTGAAAGAATTGAATGAAAACCAATATATGATGGATATTTTAGGAAAACAAATTTCTTCAATATTTATCGACACAAAACTAAAAGAATGGTCTGAATATCGCTCAGAAGTGACATTGTGGGAAATAAATAACTACTTAGCTAAATATTAACACGTATAATTAAAGCGCTTTCATTGAAATCGCTTTAATTTTTTACTCAATAATAAAAAAAAATAATATATTTTCAAATAACTATTGAATAAATGACAAATTTATTATATAATATAAGTATAGAGATATTACAGTTAAAAACTAGTAGTACAAAAAATGATAAGTTAAAAAAATAATATGATAAATTATTGGAGGGGAATTATGGCAAAGAAAGAGATAATTGCAATGTTATTAGCAGGTGGTCAAGGTAGTCGACTTTTTGCATTAACAAATAAAATTGCAAAACCAGCGGTTCCATTTGGAAGCAAGTATAGGATAATAGATTTTGTATTAAGTAATTGCATAAACTCACGAATTGATACAGTAGGGGTTTTAACGCAATATCAACCACTTGTTTTGAATGAATACATAGGAAATGGACAACCGTGGGATTTAGACAGACAATTTGGTGGTGTACATGTATTGCCACCATATCAAGCAAAAGACAATAATGATTGGTATAAAAACACAGCAAATGCAATATATCAAAACTTACATTTCATCAATCAATACGACCCTGACTATGTAATAATTTTATCAGGTGATCATATTTATAAAATGGAATATGACAAAATGCTAAAAGAGCATAAAAGAACTGGAGCTGATTGTACTGTTGCTGTACTTCCTGTACCAATTGAAGAAGCATCAAGATTCGGTATTATGAGTAAAGACGCAGACGGACACATTACAGAATTTGAAGAGAAACCAGCAGTGCCAAAAAGCAATTTGGCGTCAATGGGTATATACATATTTAACAAGAAAATTTTAGAAGAATATTTGACGTCTGATGATGCGGACGAAACTTCTAGTCATGATTTCGGAAAAAACATCATTCCTAATCTATTAAGTGACGGAAAAAACCTTATGGCTTACACATTTGATAAGTATTGGAAAGACGTTGGAACATTACAAAGTTTGTGGGAAGCTAACATGGAGCTACTTGGTAGCAATCCAAAATTCGATTTATACGACCCGCAATGGGTAATTCATTCAAGGAACCCAATTGCTCCACCTCAATATTTTGGAAAAGAAGCTAAAGTTGTAAACTCTATGCTTGGTGGCGGTTGTGAAATCGAGGGAACCTTGATAAATTCAGTTATATCATCAGGAGTAAAACTTGGCAAAAATTCTATAATTAAAAATAGTATCATTTTCTCAAATGTAGAAATCGCTGACAATTGTGTCATTGAATATAGCATAATTGATGAAGGTGTGAAAATATCCGAAAATTGCAAAGTTGGTGGCAAGAAAGGCGAAGTTGATTTCGCAGTTATTGGCAGAGATGTAGTGCTAGAATGCAATTCAGTTGTATCTGGCGGCGAGATGAAGGAATAAGGGGTGATATTATGAGTATAATGGGAATAGTTTTTTCAAACTTAAATGATGGAAATGTTTCGGAATTAACTGAAGTTAGAACAATGGGCTCAGTTCCATTTTGCGGAAGATATAGATTAATTGACTTCGCTCTATCAAGCATGGTTAATTCAGGCATTTCAAAAGTAGGCGTAATCACAAAAACAAATTATCAATCATTAATGGATCATCTTGGATCAGGTAAAGATTGGGATTTAGCACGAAAAAATGGGGGCTTATTTCTATTACCACCATTTGGCAACAAAGCTTCAGACAGATTATACGGTTCAAGACTTGAAGCATTGAAAGGCGCTTTGCATTTCATTGCTAGATCAACTGAAGAGCACGTAGTTATGTCTGACAGTGATTGTATTTACAATATGGATTTAAAAGAAGTTGTTGATTATCATGAAGAAAAAATGTCTGATATTACAATGGTTTATAGGAAGAAAGAAACAAGTTATATGGAATCAAAACATATTGTTTCTATGGAATTAAACGAGAATAATAGGGTAGTTGATATTTCAATCAACCCATATAAGGAAGGAAATTTCAACCAATATATTAAAGTTATCGTAATGAAAAGACAGCTTTTACAACAGTTGGTAAGCGAGGCAATTTCTCATGGAAAAACTGAGTTGGAAAGAGATGTAATCATTCCAGCTTTAAACATTCTTTCAGTTTATGGATATGAATATTCTGGATATTATGGAAGAGTTGAATCGTTAGATTCATTCTATTCAGCTAATATGGATATGTTGGAAAAAGAAAATAGAAATAGTATTTTCAACATTGCAAACAGTTCAATTCATACGAAAGTTAAAGATTCGCCACCAACAATGTACGGTGATAATGCACACATTGAAAACTCAGTAATTGCTGACGGTTGCGTAATCGACGGTGAAGTAATTAACAGTATCGTGTTCCGTGGTGCAAGAATTGCAAAAGGTGCGGTGGTGAAGAATTGTATTGTTATGCAAGACAATATTATTGGTTCAAATGCCTCATTAAATGCAATTATCACTGATAAAAACGTAGTTGTACGTGATAAAATAGTTTTATCTGGTAGTGAAAATCACCCATTCTTCATTAGAAAGGGTAAAATAGTATAAATTATAAAATAGAAATAATTAAAACTTAATATATAGGAGAAAATTATGGTTGAAGATGTGAAAAAAGTTAAAAGTAATGATATTGAAAAAGCTAAAACAAAAACTGCTACTAAAGATAACGTGAAAACAAAAAGAACTGTAGCTGAAAAGAAAGTTGCAGTGAAAAAACCATCTGTTGCTAAAATTGAAACTACTAAAAAAGAAAAAATTAAAATAATGTTTGTTGCTAGTGAAGCGCAACCATTTGTAGCGTCTGGTGGTCTTGGTGAAGTTATCGGCTCATTGCCTAAAGCTCTATCAAAAAATCAGGACTACGACATCAGAGTGGTAATGCCATTATATAGCATTATCCCAGATAAATTTAAGAAAGAATTTGAATATGTTGGAAACACAAGCGTTACTATGGCTTGGAGAAGTCAATATTGCGGAGTTTTCAAGTATAAATACATGGGCGTAACCTTTTACTTCATTGACAATGAATACTACTTTAAACGTGCGGGAATATACGGATATTTAGACGAAGCAGAGCGCTTTGCATTTTTGTCTAAAGCCGCATTGGATATTATACCTATCATTGATTTTATTCCACAAGTTATTCATTGCCACGATTGGCAAAGTGCGTTGATTCCAGTGTATTTAAAGACATTGTATAAAGATATTTCAGTTTACCAAAACATTCGAACTGTATTTACAATTCATAACATGGAATATCAAGGAAAGTATTCAACTGATCTACTTTATGATTTATTTGACTTACCACCTTGGGCAATGTCACTTATTGAATACAAAAAAGACATTAATCTTATGAAAGGAGCAATTCAGTGCGCTGATATAGTATCAACAGTTAGCCCATCTTACGCACATGAAATACTAGAACCTGCAGCATCTTGCGGTTTACATCATATAAACAATCAAAATTCTTACAAAATCCGTGGAATTCTTAACGGAATTGACGTGGATTCATATAATTGCGCTACAGATGAGATTATAAATACTAACTTTGATGTGAACACTCTTGAACTAAAGGTGCAAAACAAAATGGCTCTTCAAGCTGAACTTGGTTTAGCTATTGACAAAGATATACCTATGATTGCAATGATTACAAGATTAGTTTCGCATAAAGGTCTTGACATAATTTGCGATGTAATGGAAGAATTACTTAGACAAAACGTTCAATTTGTTCTTCTTGGTACTGGAGAATATTCTTATGAAGAATATTTCAAAAGACTAGAGAGAAATCACCCTGATAAAGTACGTTCATTAATTCAATTTAATGGTGCAATGTCAAGAAAATTGTACGCAAGTTCGGACATTTTCTTAATGCCAAGCAAAACTGAACCTTGCGGATTGTCTCAAATGATTTGCACAAGGTATGCTACAGTTCCAGTAGTTAGAAAAGTTGGCGGATTAGCTGACAGTATTGTAGATTATGGAGAAAAGAATTCTAACGGATTCACGTTTTTTGACTATAATGGTTACAATATGCTTGACAGCATAAACCGTTGTCTAGTAATCTATAATGATAAAGATAAATGGAACGAGCTAATGACTCGTGCAATTTCTTGCGATTTTAGTTGGGATAGCTCAGCTACTAAGTATTTTGCAATGTACGACGAATTATTAAACACGTAATAAATTTTTTTAACATATAGGAGAATTATGACACGAGCAATATCTAATGAAGAATTAAGAATGAGAATAGAACAAAATCTCGAACGTCACTTTGGTATATCTGCTAATCATGCAACAGAAAAACAAATGTATGATGCGGTTGCTAGTTCAGTAAAAGATGTTTTACTAGAAAAAAGAAAATCTTTTAACCATGACATTCGTGAAAAGAAAATGAAACGAGTATACTATTTGTGTATGGAATTTCTAGTTGGAAGAAGTTTAAAAACTAACCTTCATAATCTAGGAATTGCTGAACAAGTTTCTGAAGTTGTGAAAAATTTCGGATTTGATTTAGTAGAATTATATGAAAATGAAAATGATGCTGGCCTCGGCAATGGTGGTCTTGGACGACTTGCCGCTTGCTATATGGATTCATTAGCGTCTTTAGATTATCCTGCAATGGGATTTTCTATTAGATACGAATATGGTCTATTTAAACAAAAACTTATTGAAGGATGGCAAACTGAAATGCCTGACGTTTGGCTTCCAGGCGGTGAGGTTTGGTTAACGCCACGTCCTGACAAAAACTGTATTGTTAAATTCGGTGGAAAAGTTATTCCTGTTGACAGGGGTAATGGTAGAATGGAATTTGAAAATATTGATTGCAAAGAAGTTGAAGCAATGGCATATGACATGATGATTTCTGGCGGAAACAGTGAGGGAGTTTCAGTACTTCGTCTATGGAGAGCTAGAAATATTCAAAACTTCAACATGGGTAAGTTCTCACAAGGTGATTACATGCTTGCTATGCAAGAAGACAGTGAAGCTGAGTTGATTTCTAAGGTTTTATATCCATCTGATGACCATTCAGAAGGAAAATCTTTGAGATTGAAACAACAATACTTCCTTGTTTGCGCTTCACTTCAATCTATCTTTCAAGATGTATTGAAAAAGACAAAAAACATCAGAGAATTTGCAGATTATGCTATTTTGCATATTAACGATACACATCCAGCTTTAGTTATTCCTGAACTTATGAGAATATTTCTTGACGATTATAAACTTGGTTGGGACGAAGCATGGGATATTGTTACAAAATCAACTGCATACACAAACCATACAGTAATGGCTGAAGCACTTGAGTGTTGGAACATGGATTTATTCAAAGATTTACTTCCACGTGTTTGGCAAATCATTTGCGAAATTGATAATAGATATAGAAAATACGCTGCTGAAATTGGTATGAATCAAGAAACTGTTAATAAAACAGCAGTAGTTGACTATGGTTCAGTTAAAATGGCTAATTTAAGTTGTATAGCAAGCTCAAAAGTTAACGGAGTTTCTGCATTACACAGTAATATTTTAACTACAACAATTTTCAAAGATTACTTTGAGCATTTCCCACAAAAATTCACTAACGTTACAAACGGAATTGCGCACAGACGTTGGTTGTCTTATTCTAACCCAAAATTAGACTCACTAATTACTGAACTAATTGGAAATGAATTTAGAAAAGATGCAAAACACCTTGAAAATTTATTAAAATTCCAAGATGACAACAAAGTTTTACAATGTCTAGCATCAATTAAACACGACAATAAAATTGATTTTGCTAATTACGTAAAAAAACATCAAGGTATTACTATTGATCCTAATTCAAGATATGACGTACAAGTTAAAAGACTTCACGAATACAAACGTCAATTACTAAATGTACTTAAAATCATTGACTTATACGCTCAATTACTTGAAAATCCTGATTTAGCAGTAACTCCACAAACTTTCATTTTTGGAGCAAAAGCTGCACCTTCATATTATAAAGCAAAAGAAATAATTCAATTAATTTGTAGTATCGAAGCAGAAATTTCTAAAAATCCTAAAATTAGAGAAAAAATCAACATTGTATTTATGGAAAACTACTGCGTAACTATGGCTGAAACACTAATGCCAGCAGCGGAAGTATCAGAGCAAATTTCTCAAGCGGGAAAAGAGGCTTCTGGAACTGGAAATATGAAATTCATGATTAATGGTGCAATGACTATTGGTACACTTGACGGTGCTAACGTTGAAATTCATGAAGCTGTTGGAGATGAAAACATCTTTATTTTCGGACTTACAACGCGTGAAGTTAACGACCTTTGGGCTCTTGGTTACAATTCTTTCGAATACTACCAAAAGAGCGAAAGGTTAATGAGAGTTATAGACTTTTTAAACAAAGGATTTAACGGAATTTCATTCTCAAATATCTCTCAATATTTATTGGGTGGTGCTGGAGTTGCGGATCCATACATGTGTCTTGCTGATTTTGATTCTTATATATTTGCTGCAAATAAACTTGATGATGCTTATGCTGATGTTAACAAATGGAATAAAATGAGCTTGGTAAACATCGCAAAAGCTGGTAGATTTGCTGCTGATAGAGCGATTGAAGAATACGCTAAAGACATTTGGAACATAAAGAAGATTACAGAATGATGATTGAAAACGTAAAATTTAATCCAATTGAACATAATTACAGAAATGAAATTGGCGGAGCATTGCAAAATGCTCCGCAGTTTTTCTGTATAAAGTTAGCTAAAACATTAAAGGCTACTATGGTTCATTTGGAATACTCAAGAGAAAACCTACCAAAATTCGGTTTATTCATGGAAAAAGTTAGCGAAACTGATGATTATGATGTTTTTGGAGTACAAACCACTTTTGTGTACGCTGAATTACACTGGTATAAATTCTCATTTATGAGTAATGATGTAAAACACTTTGTAAATAAAGGTAAATTTGGAAAACCTTATACTTCACAAGAAGAAGATTATTCTTGGCAGTTGACAGTATACGAAAAAGGCGACACTCCAGAATGGTTTAAAGGCGGTACAATGTACCAAATTTTCCCTGATAGGTTTAACAGAAGTGGTGAAATTGTTGTAAGAGAAGGTGGACTTTACCATGAAAATTGGCTTGATACACCTGAATACTTACCCGTTGACGGATATGTATTGAATAACGACTTTTTTGGCGGAAATTTTCAAGGCGTAATTGAGAAACTTGACTATATAGAATCTTTAGGCGTAACAATTCTATACTTTAACCCAATTTTTGAAGCCGACTCTAACCATAAATATGACACTAGCGATTTTTCAAAAATTGATCCATGTTTTGGTGGTGAAGAAGAATTTAAAAATTTAATTAAAGAGTGTAATAAACGTGGTATGAAAATAATACTTGATGGCGTATTTAACCATGTTGGCGAAAACAGTAAATATTTTAACAAAGGAAATAAATACAACGAAATTGGTGCCTATCAATCTAAAAACAGCCAATATTACGATTGGTTTAAGTTCATTAATTACCCAACTAAATATGATTCATGGTGGGGAATAGAGTTACTACCTGCTATTAATGGTGATTCTTACAGCTATGTTGACTATATTTGTGGCGAAAACGGTATAGCTGACAAGTATTTAAAAATGGGAATTGGTGGATTTAGACTTGATGTTGTGGACGAACTAAATGACTATTTCTTAAACAAATTAACTGAACGAATTAAAGAAACTAATTACGATGCAGTTATTATAGGTGAAGTTTGGGAAGATGCCTCAAATAAAGTTGCTTACGGTAAAAGACGATATTATTTCACAAAAAATCAACTTGACGGCGTTATGAATTATCCATGGAAAAACAGCATAATTAACTTTATAAGATCTAGTAACTCAGAAGGTTTACAAGGTGAAATATTTGAAGTTATAAACAATTATCCTAAGAAAAATCTACATTCATTGATGAATATACTTGGAACACATGACACGGAAAGAATTATAACAACTCTTGCTGGACGAGAGCGTGGACGTAGTTCTAAAGAAGAATTGGCAAAATTAAGTTTAACTGATGATGAAAAAAAATATGGAAAACGACTAGTTATGCTAGCTTCTTTATTGCAATATACTCTTCCCGGTGTTCCATCGATTTACTACGGTGACGAAACCGCCCTTGAAGGCTATCAAGACCCTCTAAACAGAAGAACTTACCCATGGGGCAAGGAAGATTGTGAACTTATTAATTGGTTTAAAATTTTAGGCGAAATTAGACGTGAAGAATGTTTCATAAGTGGCGATTTAATATTAACTGAACACCAAAACGGCATAATATCATTTAAAAGAATATCTGAAAACAGCGAAATCTTAGTTGTAGTAAATATGAATGATCATTCAATAAACCTTGATGGTGAATATTTTGATTTACTGACTATGGAAAAAGTTGATTCTGTAGGTGGAAAATGGGCTTGCATTTGTAAAATTAAATAAATATATACGAAATTTTACAATATTTTAATGCAAAATGCAAAAAATCACTAATAGTAGGGTAAATTCCTTGCAAGAATTTTTCGCAAATGATATACTAAAGAAAGAAAAAATTTTTCGGAGGACTTTATGGAATACATTTCTGGAATTATTGAAAAAAAACATATAGATTATACTGATTTTGCAAATAACGTTGATAAGGTGGTTTCTATTCATGGAATCATTCACCGTGTTCGTGAAATGACTGGCTTTAACTTTGTAATTCTTCGCACTAAACGTGAAGAAGTTCAATGTATTTACTCACCTGATTTTTCAAACTTTGAATGGGATGAAAATTACTTTGAGCAACAAGCCGTAGTGGTTACAGGTAAGGTTGTAGCTGACGAAACTCGTGAGGGAAGATACGAACTTCAAATTCACGATGTTGAAGTTGTTAGTTCACCTGCTGAAGAAATGCCTATTACAATTAACAAAAAGCAACTTAACGTTGAAATGGACACAAACTTGACTTTACGTCCTATTTCTTTGAGAAACCCTAAAGAACGTGCAATATTCAAAATTCAAGAAGGTATTGCAAGAGGTTTCAAAGAATTTTTGCTTAAAGAAAACTTTACTGAAATTAGAACACCAAAAATCGTTTTTGCTGGTGCAGAAGGTGGTGCAAACGTATTCAAACTTGATTACTTTGGCAAAGAAGTTTGCCTTACTCAATCTCCACAATTCTACAAACAAACAATGGTAGGCGTTTTCGAAAGAGTATTCGAAGTTGGTCCAGTTTTCAGAGCTGAACATCACAATACATCTCGTCACCTAAATGAATATATTTCTATGGATTTCGAAATGGGATTCATCGATAGTTTCCACGACATTATGAATATGGAAACTGCTGCATTGAAATATATCATGAATATGCTTGAAACTGAATACGCTATTGAAATTGAGATTTTAAAAGCAAAATTACCTAAAATCGATACAATTCCAGTAATAAAATTCAGCGATGCAAAAGAACTTATTCAAACAAAATACAAAAAAGTTATAACTGACTTTATGGATTTTGAACCTGAAGAAGAACAATTACTTTGCAAATACGCAGAAAAAGAATTTGGTTCTGAGTTTATTTTTGTAACTCATTACCCATCAGCAAAACGCCCATTCTATGCAATGGACGATGCTAATGAACCTGACACTACATTGAGTTTCGACTTATTGTTCAGAGGTGTAGAGATTACTACTGGCGGACAAAGAGTACATGATTACGCAGCTCAAGTGAAGAAAATGGAAGAACGTGGAATGAACGTTGAAGAATTTGATTCATACTTAATGGCTCATAAATACGGATTACCGCCACATGGTGGACTTGGTCTTGGATTAGAGCGTTTAGTTACAAAACTTCTAGGATTCCCAAATATTAGAAGTGGATCTTTATTCCCTCGTGATCTTACCAGAGTCACACCTTAGGTTTATAAAAAACAGTAAATTAAGAAAGAATTACAGTTTAAGTTAAGGGTTTTCCCTTAGCTTAAATTTGATATTGAGGTATATATGAAAAGAGTTATATTTGGAAATGATTACAGCAGTAGGCTTAGCATTAGAGAAACAGCACGAGCTATTAAGTACATAAAAGACAATTTCGAGCAAAATTTTGCTAAAAGAATGAATCTTGAGCGTATTTCAGCGCCACTTTTTGTTGCTAATAATTCTGGGTTAAACGATAATCTAAATGGTGTAGAACGTCCAGTTTCTTTTTCTATAAAATCAATAGACGGCGTTCGGGCTGAGATAGTTCATTCTCTTGCAAAATGGAAAAGAATGGCACTTTATCGTTATAAATTTAATAGAAATGAGGGATTGTACACTGATATGAACGCAATCCGTCGTGATGAAGAAGTTGATAATATTCATTCTTTATACGTAGATCAATGGGATTGGGAGAAAGTTATTGATAATGAAGACCGAAACATTGAGTACTTAAAAAACACTGTGAAAACTATTGTTGCATCAATTTGCGACACGCTAGACGGAGTTAAAGCTCAATATGATTTCATTGAAGCTGAAGTTAATCGTGATGTTTTCTTTATAACTACACAGGAATTAGCGGACTTATATCCTGATTTAACACCTTCAGACCGTGAATATGAAATAACAAAAAAACATGGCACTGTTTTCCTTATGCAAATAGGTGACTTACTGAAATCAGGTGAAAAACATGACGGAAGAGCGCCAGATTATGATGATTGGAACTTGAATGGCGACATTCTTGTGTACAATAAAATTCTTGATATTGCATTTGAGCTATCATCAATGGGAATACGTGTTGACAGCGAGAAAATGGTTGAGCAATTACAAAAAGCTAACGCAACTGATCGACTGTTATTTCCATTCCATAAAGGAGTGGTTGAAAACCGTTTTCCACTTAGTATGGGTGGCGGAATTGGACAATCTAGACTTTGTATGTTAATGCTTGACAAATTACACATTGGTGAAGTGCAAGCTTCATTATGGCCACAAGACATGATTGACGACTTCAAAGAAGTTCGCTCAAAATTGCTTTAAAATTAAACAAATTAAGTTAGAAATAAAATATATAGGAGTTAATTATGGATAGAATACTTTTGAAAAACCTACAAGAAGATTTCCTAGCACATGACGGCAAAGAAGTTGTTGTATGCGGTTGGATACGTACAGTTAGAGATTCAAAATCTTTTGGATTTATCGAATTAAATGACGGAAGTGGTTTTAAAACTACTCAAATAGTTTTTGAGAGAGAAAATTTAAAAAATTACGACGAAATTGCAGCATTAAATGTTGGTGCAAGTATAGAAGTTCACGGAATAGTTGTGGTTACATCAAATAATAAGCAACCATACGAAATTAAAGCTACAGCCGTTAGAATTGAAGGTAAATCTACTCCAGATTACCCACTTCAAAAGAAGCGTCATTCTTTGGAATTTCTAAGAGAAATCGCTTACTTACGTCCTAGAACAAACACATTTAATGCAGTATTCCGTATTCGTTCAGAGTGCGCTTTTGCAATTCATGAGTTTTTCCACAAGCAAAAATTCGTATATGTTCATACGCCTTTGATTACTGGATCAGACTGTGAGGGTGCTGGTGAAATGTTCAAAGTTTCAACGCTTGACATGATGAATCCTCCTAAAACTGAAGACGGTAATATTGATTATTCAAAAGACTTCTTCGGAAAAGCTGCAAGCTTGACAGTTAGTGGTCAACTTAACGGTGAAACTTATGCAATGGCATTTGGAAATATATATACTTTCGGTCCTACTTTTAGAGCTGAAAATTCATATACCTCAAGACATGCTGCTGAATTTTGGATGATAGAGCCTGAGATCGCTTTTGCAAATCTTGACGACAATATGGAACTTGCTGAAGCTACGGTTAAACACATAATCAATCATATTTTCGCTACTTGTGAAGATGAATTGGCTTTCTTAAACCAATTTGTAGACAAAGATTTAATTGAAAGATTAAAAAATGTAGTTGAAAACGATTTTGCAATTTTGACTTATACTGAAGCTATCGACATTTTGGTTAAAAAGAACGATATTTTTGAATACAAAGTTGAATGGGGCAGTGATTTACAATCTGAGCATGAACGATATATTACTGAAAAAGTATATGGCAAGCCAGTTTTCTTGATTAATTACCCTAAAGATATCAAAGCTTTCTACATGAGAATAAACGACGATGGGAAAACAGTTGCAGCTTGCGACTTGCTTGTTCCTGGTATTGGCGAACTTATTGGCGGAAGCCAACGTGAGGAGCGTCTTGACGTTTTAACTAACCGTATCGAAGAAATGGGTTTACACCCAGAAGATTACTGGTGGTACTTGAACCTTAGAAAATTCGGCGGTACTAAACATGCAGGATTCGGTCTAGGTTTCGAAAGATTAATCATGTACGTAACAGGAATCTCAAACATCAGAGATGTAATTCCATTCCCAAGAACTACTGGAAATTTGGAATTTTAATATATAACTTTTAGAAATTCTTATTAGTTCAATTCACTAAAAGTTACATCTAATTAAAGAATTAAAATATAGAAATAGAGGTTTTATTTCGGGCACCCCTCTATAACAAATCCGAAGGAGACAATTTAATAATGAAAATTTCAAGCAAATCTATTGCAATAAGTGGACTAGTGGCAGGGCTTTACATAGCTTTGACATTACCCCTTGGCAGTCTAGCAACAGTACCGTTTTTTCAAATTCGACCTGCAGAAGGGTTGGCATTACTGCCGATTTTGTTGCCATCGTCAATATTTGGACTAGCAATTGGCTGTTTCTTAGTTAATTTACTCACATCAACATTTCTTGATGCGGTAATAGGGGGATTGATTACATTGATTGCAGCAACGCTTTCAAGAGTAATTAAAAATCCATATTTAGCAGGAATACCACCTGTACTATTAAACGCAATTGGACTTCCGATAGTGTTTTACTTCTTAGGTTATGAAATGGCATATGGCATAATGTTTTTATCAATACTAATATCTCAAACAGTATGGGTATATGCACTAGGCTTACCAATGTATTTCACAACTAAAAAAATAACACTTAAACACCCAGAATTGTTTAGATAAACTAAATTATTTATTAGTTAGATAAACTAAATATGAAAATTAAAACCCTTATTATCCGAAAACAGTAAGGGTGATAAAATAGCTCAGTACATAATTGTACTGAGCTATTTTTTATTAATTTAATTTTTATTTAAACAGTAATTGAAAAATAGAATCACTAAAAAATACTGTTAAAATCATATCCTAAATCTACAACATTACCATCAACATCATAGAATGTAACAGTGCCAGAATCAATAGGTAAAACAAATGCAAAAGGTTTTGTGCTATCGATTTTATAGGTAGTAGATAATTCATCGTTAGCAACAATCATTTCTGCTATTTGTAATTGATTCATTGAAAGTATCGCATAATCATCATAACCTTGATAAGACTCTCGAAAGACACTTAATTCAATATTTCCAGCGCCTCCACCTGATCTATAGAAATATCCAAATGATAATGATGGTCTATTTACATAAATTGAAAACGTGTGGTTCTTTTCATTTTCTCCATAAAACAGCATGGCTGACATGGTATCAGTAGAGTCTGAAACCACATCGTAATTCACATCAATTTTTTGTGATGAACGAGCATCAGCTTCAATATTTGATAAAGACACACCAATAGAATCTCTAAAAAATATAAATCCATTAACAAGAATTAGAATCGTAAGAAAAACACAAAATATTGCAGTAGCGGTGTTTTTTACTAGTATATTTTTTTTGATTTTTTTCAAGGATATAACATCAGTATCAACTAAAGTTACACAGTCCTTTTGAAGAAATTCAAATTCTCTTTTACACTCTTCACATTCTAACATATGTTGTTCAATCAGTTTTTTAGTTGCATCACTAACCACATCGTCGATATATAGTGGAAGTAAATCTTTTATTAAATTACAATCTATTTTACTCATATTTGTTTTCCTCCATGTATTCTAAAATTTGTTTTTTCGCTCTAAAATAAGTTACACGAGCCCAACCAGAACTCTTTCCAAATACTGATCCAATATCCTCAAAAGGCAATTCTCCAAAAATTCTTAATGAAAATACTTCTTTATATGGATTTTCCATTGAATGTATGAACTTATGTATCTCTAGACGGTTTTCATCGTTAATTACACACTCTAAACTGTCATTTTGTTGGGGAATATTTATAGTTTCCAGAAGTGGAGTAGTGGAGTATATCTTTTGTCTTTTTGCATAGGTAAAATACGTATTTTTTGCTATAGTAAAAAGCCATGCACGTATGTCTTTTTTGCCGTCAAACTTATTCAAATTTTTCATAGCTTTTAGGAAAGTGTCAGCAGTAATATCTTCCGCAATTTCCTTAGATTTTGAGATACTTAAAACATAGTAAAAAACATCTCTAAAATACATATCATATATTTTTTCTAAATCCATATTAACACCTCCTTTACTATATTAACTATTAATAATCAAAAACGTTACAATAATTTTTAGATTATTTTTATTAATAAATATTATAACACACAATATAAACTGTTGCAATGAGCAGTGGGGTTCGGAATATAAAAACAACCTAATGCAAAATTGCAGTAGGCTGTTTTTAGTTATATCTATTCGTAATATACTTTATTATACGCATAAATATAACTAATTTGTCGTATTTTAACACAATTTTGGGTATATATAGGTTAATTGTTTGTTTTTCATATTATTAATTAAACAAAAGAGATTACTTATTTTTGTACTTAACTAATAACTCAGAGTGTTGTTTTGGATCAACAAGCATTGACCAATTAGTGTGATAAATTACAAGTCCCAATTTATTTGATGGTGGTTTGCTAACATTTTTCACTTCAGTGTAATCAACTTCGATCTTTTCGCCAGTACCAGAAGCAGCGTAATATCCAGCAATTTCCCCACATAAAACAATAGCTTCGTCAGTAAATTCTCTGTTCTCAAACTTAAGAATTACGTGTGCACCAAAGTTAGATTTTGCGTGAAACCACATATCTTTATTACGACCAATTTTATGAGTTACAAACTCATTCTCAGTTGAATTTCTTCCAACGAAAATCCTGAAACCGTCAAAGCTATATTCAAGTGGAGCAGCAGGTTTCACTTTCTCTTTTTTACCTTTTTTCATAGGTTCTTTTCTAACAATTCCAGCATTAACTAAGTCTTCACGAATTAAAGCAACTTCTTCAGTAGTGGTGATACTTTTCAAGTTAGCATCAATTATTTTAAGCATTTCTAAAGTTGATCTAGTTTCTTGAATTTGAACTTCAACATTAGCAATAGTTCTCTTTTTCTTGCTGTATCTCTTATAAAAATTTTGCGCATTTTTAGAAGGAGATAGTGCTTTATTTAATGCAATTGTAATTTTAGGGCAATCTTCAACATAGTAGTTATCCACAATTATTTCACTATCACCTTGATTTATTTTGTAGATATTAGAAGTAATCAGTTCGCCTTTTATTTTATCAGTTTCACAATCTTTTGAATCTTCTAACTGATTTAATTGAGCTGTAAGTTTCTTTTCATTTCGGCTAATAGTATTTTTCAGCACAGTAGAAAGACTTTTTGAGTGTTCTCCAATTCTTTGTTTAGCGTCTTTTTCTAAGTAATATGACTCAACAGCATCATTAATAGATTCTTTTTGCACAAAGTCCAACGCAGTGTGAGCATAAGGAACAGCGTAGTATTCTTTAGGCACGCCTTTACTATAAGAAACACATGGTGCAAAATCGCCATTATCCATTAGATTGTTCATACATTTAAAGCCGTTTATGATACTGTCTTTCATATGGTCAGTAAGCTCGTTACAGTCGATAGCGCCTATGCTTTTAAGCAATATTTCGCTGACAGTAGAGTATGCAAGACCGCAAACGTGTTCAAGAATGTATTTAGCAAGTTCGCCTTCTTTATAATTCTCTAAAACTTCACGAATTTTATCGTAATTAGTTGGTGCGAATTTGTCTTGAGTAGGTACTTCATATTTCAATCCAGTCATTAATTTTCTAGTCATGCTGTCAAAAGAATATGACTTAATTAATCCAAGGATAATTCCTTTTTGATCAACTAATAATATGTTACTTTGTCTTGACATTAATTCAACAATCAACGAAATAGACACATTGTCTTGCATCTCGTTTTTAGCTTGTACTTCAAAAATAATAACACGATCACCTTCAACAGTTGTTACTCTATTGATAATACCATTAGACAAGTGTTTTCTAAGCAACATGCAGAAAGATGGTGGTGATTGTGGATTTTGTTTAGTGATATTAGTAATATGACAACGTGGTGAATTACTGTTTGATGATAAAACCACCTTCTTTTGACCAGCGTTTGAATAAATTTGCAAATGAATTTCATCGCTCTCAGGTTGGGTGATTTTTAATATTTTGCCTTTTTTAAGGACATTATTTAGCTCTTTTGCTAGATATGATAGGGTAATTGCGTCTTGTGGCATAATTTATTCTCCTTGTATTGATATAGTATATATAATTTGTTTGCATTAATCAAGTAAATATGCTATCATACATAATGAAAAAATGTAAATTATTTTAAATAAGTATATTGATATATTCGGAGGTTACTATGAATAACAAAATCGAAAAATTGGAAAACAGTCAAATTAAAATCACAATTGAGCTTAACAAAGAAGAGTGGGCTGCACTTAATTTAGAAGCTTATAACAAAACTAGAGGGCAATACGCTGCTCAAGGTTTCAGAAAAGGCAAAGTTCCAAAGAAAGTTTTGGAAAACAATTATGGCGTTGGAGTTTTCTTCGACGAAGCTATTAATCTTGCTTTCAATAAATATTACTATGAAATCATTGAAGCTAACACTGAAATTTATCCAGTCGGTCAACCTGAGCTTGATATAGAGAACATCGACGAGAATGGTCTAATATTCTTCGCTATCGTTCCTGTTAAACCAGAATTTGAATTGGGACAATATACAGGTATTAAATTTGAAAAGATTGAGTATACTGTAAAAGGTGAAGATGTAGATTCTGCTATTGAGAAAATGAGAAATGAAGCTGGAAGAATGGTTGAAGTTACTGATAGAGCTACTATTGACGGCGATACTGCTAACATTAATTTCGAAGGATTCGTTGACGGAGTTGCATTTGCTGGTGGAAAAGGGGAAGGTTATGACCTTGTTCTAGGATCTCACTCTTTCATTCCAGGTTTTGAAGAAGGCGTTGTAGGCATGAAAATTGCTGAAGAGAAATCAGTTATGGTCAAATTCCCTGAAGAATACGGCGAAGCTTCACTTGCTGGTAAAGATGCTGAATTCAAAGTTACTTTAAATAAGATTTCTGGAAAAGAACTTCCTGCTGTTGATGACGAATTCGTTAAAGATATTTCAGAATTTAACACGGTTAAAGAACTAAGAGATGACATCACTTCAAAAATAGAAGCTCAAAACAAAGAAAAAGCTTCTAACGAAATGGAAAATTCTATGGTAGACAAAATTTGCGAAGGAACTACTGTTGAAATTCCACAAGCTATGGTAAATTCACAAGTTGATAGCATGGTTCAAGACTTTGAATATCGTTTGATGTATCAAGGAATGAAACTTGATCAATACCTAGGTTATATCGGTCAATCTGTTGAAGAATTCAAAATTGGTTTTGGCGAAGAAGCTAAAAAACAAGTGAAATCACAACTAGTTATTGACAAAATCATTACTGCAGAAAACATCGTTGCTGAAGATGCTGAAATCGAAGCAAAAGTCGTTGAAGCTGCTGCTAAACAAAAACAAGAGGTTGAAGAATTTAAAAAGAACATGAAACCTCAACAATTAAGCTATATTGCAAGAAATGTCATCATTGAAAAATTGTTTACATTCCTTAGAACTTCAAACACAATTGCTTAATCTATAACATAATTAAAAACTAGCTTAAAAATTTGCAATTAAAGGAGATTATTTTATGAATGAAAGAATGAATTTAATTCCTATGGTAGTGGAACAATCAAATCGTGGAGAGAGGTCTTATGACATCTATTCTAAATTGCTGGAAGATCGCATAATTTTCATTACTGGTGAAATTAACGATATCTCTGCAAATACGGTTGTGGCTCAATTACTATATTTGGAATCTAAAGACCCAGATAAAGATATTTGTCTATACATCAACAGCCCAGGCGGTAGTGTTACTGCAGGGCTAGCAATTTATGATACTATGAAATACATTAAATGTGATGTTCAAACAATATGCATAGGATTAGCTGCAAGCATGGGTGCATTCTTGCTATCTAGTGGTACTCACGGAAAAAGATTTGCTTTGCCAAATAGTGAGATTATGATTCACCAACCTTTGGGCGGTACATCAGGTCAAGCAACTGACATTGCAATTCATGCAAATCATATATTAAAAACAAAAAAGAAATTAAACGAGATTTTAAGTCAAAATTCTAATCAACCTATCAACGTTATTGAAAACGATACTGATAGAGATAATTTCATGTCTTCAAATGAAGCTATGAATTATGGTTTGATTGATCAAGTTTTGGCTAATCGTTAATTGACGGAGATTTTAATGGACGAAAATAAAGGAATGGAATGCACATTTTGTGGCAAACCAAAAGAGCTAGTTTCAAGATTAATTACTGGACCAAATGGCGTTTTCATCTGCGATGAATGTATTGAAATTTGCAGTGAAATTTTAGCTAAAGAAAATGAGGTTAAAACTTCACTTTCTCCAGTAAACATTTTGACTCCAGCTGAAATAAAAGCTAAACTTGACGAACATATTGTTGGTCAAAACGATGCAAAAAGAGTATTGTCAGTAGCCGTTTACAATCATTATAAGAGAGTTAACGCTTGCATAGAAGACAAACGCAAACTTTTCAGCGAACTAAAATCCGATGCTATTGAATTGGAGAAAAGCAATGTGCTTTTATTAGGTCCTACTGGTTGCGGAAAAACACTTCTTGCTAAAACACTTGCTAACGCATTGAATGTACCATTTGCCATGGCTGATGCTACAACTTTGACAGAAGCTGGATATGTTGGAGAAGACGTTGAAAACATCTTACTAAAGCTTATTAAAGCTGCGGATTACGATGTTTCTCGTGCAGAAATGGGTATTATTTATATTGACGAAATTGACAAAATCACAAGAAAAAGTGAGAATATGTCAATAACTCGAGACGTTTCCGGCGAAGGTGTTCAACAAGCCTTGCTTAAAATCATTGAAAGCACAATAGCTAATGTTCCACCTCAAGGTGGAAGAAAACACCCTCAACAAGAATTTATTCAAATCGATACAACAAATATACTTTTCATAATCGGTGGTGCATTTGTTGGTCTTGATAAAATTGTTGAGAAAAGAAAAGATACAGCTATGCTTGGATTCACTGGCGAAGTTTCAACTAAAGGCGAAACTAACAGTACAATTCTAAAGGAAGTTCAACCTCAAGATTTAACAAAATACGGTTTAATACCTGAATTTGTTGGACGTATTCCTATTATTGTTTCAGTTGAATCATTAGACGAAACTGCATTAACTAAAATTTTAGAAGAACCAAAGAATTCTTTAATTAAACAATATGAAAGATTATTTAAGATGGATAACGTTGAATTAATTTTTGAGAAAGACGCAATTATTGCTGTAGCTCAAAAATCAATTAAACTTAAAACAGGGGCAAGAGGATTGCGTACAATACTTGAAAACGCAATTTTAAGTCTTATGTATGATATTCCAAACGATAAATCTATCAAAAAAGTTACTTTAACAAAAGAATTTATTGAAACTGGGGCAACACCTGTCATCATTCGTGAGGACACAGATATTAAATCTGCTTAAAGAAAAAACAAATATATGGACTGCGAGTTTGCAGTCCATCTTATTTAGTTGGAGAAAAATTATAAATGAATAACATAAAAAATACAATAAAATCAATTCCAACAATAGCGCTTAGAGGTTTAGTTGCATTTCCTGATACATCAATGAACATTGAAATCGGGAGAAAAATGTCAATTAACGCTTTAAATTCATGCGAAGAAGCTGATTCACTAATCTTTTTAGTGCCTCAAATCGATCCTGCTATTGTAAACCCAAAAGCTTCAGACCTTGCCGAATTTGGTGTAATAGCCAAGATTCAATCTATAGTTAAAATTTCATCTGATAATTACAAATTATTAATTTCAAGCGAATACCGTGGAAAAATTGAAAAAGCTTATGTTGAAAACGACATGTTTTTAGCTGATGTAATTAAAATCGAAGAAACTACAGTTGAAGAAGTATATCTTGAAGCCGGAAAACGCACATTGAAAAAACAATTTAATCAATATGCTGCATTTGATAGACAAATTCCAGCTGAATTAATTGTTTCACTGTTTGCCGAAAATGACTTACAAAAAATAATAAATGTAATGTCTTCAACTATATTGAAAAATAACGTTGATAGGATTGAAATGATATCAATACTTGAAACTGAAGACAGAATGAATCATTTAATGAGTATTATAGAACGTGAAATTGAAATTTCTCAAGTAGAAAAAGAAATTGGAGCGAGAGTAAAAGAGTCAGTGGACAAGTCTCAAAAAGAATACTACTTACGTGAGCAAATGAAAGCAATTTCCCATGAACTTGGGGATACTGTTGACGAATGTAATGAATATAGAGAAAAAATTGCAAAACTTAAAATCAAAAACAAAGAAATCACCAACAAAATTGAGAAAGAAATCAATCGATTAGAAAAACTAGCTTCAGGTTCACCTGACACTGGCGTAATTAGAAACTATCTTGATTGGATTATTGATTTACCTTGGAATAAATCCACTAAAGAAAATATAGATATAGCTAAAGTTAAAGAAATTTTAGACGAAGATCATTATGGTTTAGAAAAAGTTAAAGAGCGTATTTTAGAATTTATATCAGTATATTCTTTGACAAAATCTTTAGCAGGACCTATTTTATGCCTTGTTGGACCACCAGGAGTTGGAAAAACTTCTATTGCGAAATCAATTGCAAGAGCGATAAACCGTAATTATGTTAGAATGAGCCTTGGTGGAGTTCGTGACGAAGCGGAAATTAGGGGACACAGAAAGACTTACATAGGTGCAATGCCTGGACGTATTATTTCAAACATGAAAACTGTAGGCAGTATGAATCCTTTGTTTTTGCTTGATGAAATAGATAAAATGTCATCAGATTTTCGTGGAGATCCATCTAGTGCTATGCTAGAAGTTTTAGACCCTGAAATCAACAGCACTTTCCGTGATAATTTCCTTGAAATTCCATTTGATTTGTCTAAAGTATTCTTTATGACAACAGCTAACTCTCTTGAAACTATCCCAGACCCACTTTATGACCGAATGGAAGTTATTGAATTGTCTGGATACACTGAGGAAGAGAAAATTGAAATAGCTAAAAAGTACTTAGTACCTAAGCAAGCAGTTCAAAGTGGACTTGCCAAATTAGGAGTAACTTTCACTGATAAAGCAATTTCCGACTTGATTAATTTCTATACTAGAGAATCTGGTGTACGTGGTTTAGAGCGGGAAATATCTAATACATTCAGGAAAATTGCTATGAAATATTCACTAGATAACAGCTATCTAAAAGATGGTTTAAATATAGATTCTAATATTGAAGACTTCTTGGGCGTTAGAAAATTCACTAGAGAAGACAACAATTTAAAATCTGAAGTTGGCGCTTGCATGGGTCTTGCTTGGACAAGTGTTGGTGGCACAACATTAACTATTGAAGTATCACTAATGAAGGGAAAAGGCGAAATAATTCTTACAGGAAAACTTGGTGAAGTTATGCGTGAATCAGCAAGAACAGCGTTATCATATATTCACAGTAACAGTGGAAAATATGGAATTGACGAGAAAATGTTTACTCATAATGATATTCATATTCACGTTCCTGAAGGTGCAACACCAAAAGACGGACCTTCCGCAGGAATTACAATAGCTACAGCTATTTTATCAGCATTGACAAACAAACCAGTAACTAATCAAATTGCCATGACGGGAGAAATTACATTGCGTGGAAACGTACTTCCAATCGGCGGATTAAAAGAAAAAGCGTTAGCCGCTTATAGAATCGGGATTAAACATCTAATAATTCCAAAAGCAAATGAAAAGGACCTAACAGACATTCCAATGGAAATAAAAAATAAAATGAAATTTACAATAGTTGACAAAATTGATCAAGTATTTAAAATGGCTATTGAGGGGTAATTATGAAAATTAAAAAATGCGAATTTATAAAATCAGCAGCTGGATTTGACGGCTTTATTGTTTCTGACTTACCACAAATCGTTGTTTCAGGTAAATCTAATGTAGGAAAATCGTCCTTTATTAATTTTCTAACTAATAATTCAAAAATGGCGAAAACATCAAATACTCCTGGTCGTACTAGACTTGTAAATTACTTCCACATTAACGATTTCTTCTTAGTAGATCTTCCTGGATACGGCTTTGCAAAAGGCGGTTCTAAACGTGAAGTTGCTAGTTGGGGCAAACTTATGGAAGATTATTTCGAACAGTGCGAACAAATTAAGCACGTAATAATGCTTGTTGACATACGTCATTTACCTAGTAAAGAAGATATTTTGTTTGTAAAATTTTTGTATTCATACAGAATTCCGTTCTCAGTTGTAGCTACTAAATCTGATAAAATCAGCAAAACTGCAATTCACAAACATTTACAAGACATCTCCAATGCTTTAAAAATTGGTTTTGACAACATATTCGCAATTTCTTCTTATAGAAAAGTAGGGCTTGAGAAAGTATTTGATTTGATTGAAACTATACTTGCAACACCAGATCCAGTTGAAGAAGTATATATTGATGAAGATGATGAAGACTATGACGAAAATCTTGAAAACAATGCAAATGAAAACCAAGATGACTATGATAACGAAGAAATTCCTGAATACCGTGGGGAATTAGAGATTAATCAATAAATAAAACACCTTATAAGTGTAATAATATCTGTTAGCCACTAATATAATGTATTAGTGGCTAATTTAATTTCTAAGAAAAACTTAATAAAAAAACGTGTCTTTATATCGTTAGTTGTTTTGATAATGTTGATTGTATTATTTTCAACATTTTGTTTAAACATTATAATTCCAAACCTAATATATTTCACAAGGCAAAAAGTTGATTCAATGATAACAGCAGCAGTAAATAAAGCTGTTTTTACTGCGTTAACCGAAAAAATGGACTATGACGATCTAATAGAAATTTACACGGATAATTCAGGCAAAATCAACATGATACAAGCTAATTCTGCAAATATAAACAAACTAGCTCGTGATTGTTCAGTAATTGCACAAGAATCAATAAATAAAATCGTTGGTGAAGGTATTGAAGTTCCTTTAGGAACTTTGACTGGTTCTCCGCTATTAATGGGGCAAGGATTGCATATAAAAGTAAAATTATCACCCATTGGTCTTGTAAATACTAGTTTCCATTCGGAATTTGAGTCAGCTGGAATAAACCAAACACGACATAAAATTTATTTGAATTTATCAGCTGAAGTAGGGGTTGTTCTACCATTTAATGAACAACCAATATCAAACGTAACGGAAGTTTTGATATGCGAAAACATCTTGATTGGTAACGTTCCTGACACATATTTATCTTTAGACGGAAATAATCCCCTTAATTTAATTCCTAAATAATATTTTTTTGAATTTACTATAATATTTCCTTGAATAATTCTTCTTTCTATGTTATAATGAAATCAAATTGACTGTGACGAAGACAGACTTTGAAACATTTCTTATTTTAGAGAGAACATCACTGCTGAAAGATGTTTATAAGAATATCAAAGGTATTCACTTCTGAGTTGCTAAGCTGAAGGATTTCTTGTAAGCCTAGTCGGGTAAGCCCGTTATAGCAGTATTGAGTTCGTTATTTATAACGAAGAATATAGGTGGTACCGTGCAATTTTTAGCTTTGCGCCCTATAATTTTATAGGCGTAAAGCTATATTTTTATTTTAGGAGATAAATTCTATGCAAGAACAAATTAATAAATTAGTTGCAGACTGCAAAAAACAAGTTGCAGAAGCCAACGATTTGAAAAAAATTAGCGAATTAAAAGCTAAATTTTTAGGTAAAAGCAGTCCAGTCAATGACTTAATGAAAGGCTTAAAAGACGTTGCGCCAGCTGACAAACCAGCTTTTGGTAAAGTCATAAACGAATGCCGAGTAGCAATAAGCGAATTAATTACTTCAAAAGAAGTTGAGTTCAAAAATTTAGAGAGATCAAGAAAATTACAATCTGAAACTATCGACATTTCTCTTCCATCTACGAAAATTGAAATTGGCGCATTACACCCAATAACTAAGGTTAAAAATGAAATTATTAAAGCATTTATGGGACTTGGATTTAATGTAGCTGAAGGTTATGAAATCGAAGCTGATTATCATTGCTTCCAAGCCTTGAATATTCCAAAAGACCACCCAGCAAGAGATATGCAAGACACTTTCTATTTCTCAGAAAACACAGTGCTACGTCCACATACATCTCCAGCACAAATTAGAACTATGGAAGTTCAAAAACCGCCTATCAAAATACTATGTCCTGGGCGAGTATATAGAGCAGACGACGACGCAACACATTCACCGATATTCCACCAAATTGAAGGATTAGTAGTTGATAAAAATATTACTCTTTGCGATTTAAAAGGTATATTAGATGAATTTGCAAGAATCATGTTTTCTTCAGAAAGTATCACAAGATTCCGTCCATCTCATTTTCCATTCACTGAACCTTCAGTAGAAGTTGATGTAACTTGCATGGTATGCGGTGGCAAAGGCTGTCGTATTTGTAAAGGTACAGGCTGGATTGAAATTTTAGGTTCAGGAGTAGTGAATAGAAACGTACTTTCAAATTGCGGAATTGACCCAGACGTATATTCAGGTTTTGCGTTCGGTATGGGTATTGAACGAATTGCAATGATAAAATATGGAATTCCAGATATTAGAATGTTGTATGAAAATGATGTTCGTTTCTTGAAACAATTTAGATAAATTTAAGGAGAATAAATTATGAAAGTATCATATAATTGGTTATGTGAATATGTTGACATAGATGTTACACCAGAAATTCTTGCGGACAAACTACTTAATGTTGGTTTTGAAGTTGAAGAAATAATATATCAAAACAAGGCTTTTTCAAAAGTAGTAATAGGTGAAATCACTAGTATTACTAAACACGAAAATTCTGATAAATTGCAAATTTGCCAAGTAAACGTTGGATCAGTGCATGGAGATATTATCCAAATTGTTACTGCAGCAACTAATGTCTTTGAAGGTGCATTAGTACCAGTAGCTCTTGTAGGAGCTGACTTAGTGGGAGATATTCATATTGAAAAAGCAAAGCTTCGTGGCGAAGTTTCTTTTGGTATGTTTTGTTCAGGACAAGAAGTTGGAATCACTGATGCCGACTATCCTGGCGCCAGCTTTGACGGAATACTAATACTAAAAGACGACGCAAAAATTGGGGTTGACATGATAGACTACCTAAATTTAACTGACGTTATTTTCGACATTTCAATCACGGCAAACCGTCCTGATTGTCAATCAGTTTTAGGAGTAGCAAGAGAAGTTGCAGCTGTTTTATCAAAAGAAATCAAAGAACCTAAATATACTTATTCATGCGACGATTCTTTGAATATCAATACTCTTGTAAAAGTGAATATTGAAGACAACACAAACTGTTTGAAGTATTTATCAAGAATAGTAACAGATATAAAAATGGTGGAAACACCTGCATGGATGAAAAAAAGATTACGTGATTCAAATCACAACTCACACAATATCTTTGTTGACATTACTAACTATGTTTTACTTGAACTAGGGCAACCTATGCACGCATTTGACATGGCATTAGTAGAGGGTAATGAAATAAATATTAGAAGTGCTAAAAAAGATGAAGTGCTTAAACTTTTAAATGCTGATGATTTAAAATTATCAATAGACACTTTAGTAATTGCCGACAGTGTAAAACCTATGGCTGTTGCTGGTATTATGGGTGGGTTAAATTCTGGTGTATTTGAAACTACTAAAACTGTAGCTTTCGAATCGGCTAAATTTGCTCGTGATAAAGTCAGAAAAACTTCAAAAGCAATCGGAGTACGTTCAGATGCTTCAGCAAGATTCGAAAAAGGCGTAGATGTTTATACTGTTGAAAAAGCAATGGATAGAGCGTTACACCTAGTTGAATTAACTGGCTGTGGAAGAATTATTTCAGGAGAAATCAATTTAGGTACTGAAGAAATTAAAAGCACATCTTTAACTGTTCCTGTTGTAAAAATCAATAATGTTTTAGGAATTGATGTTCCAACTGATACGATAAATACAATCTTAAACAACCTTGGGTTTAATAGTACTATCGAAAACGGGATCTTAAACTGTACTATAC
Source organism: uncultured Clostridia bacterium (assembly GCA_947039455.1). GTDB lineage: Bacteria > Bacillota > Clostridia > Christensenellales > CAMQZB01 > CAMQZB01. Next base: position 203,181 of record CAMQZB010000001.1, on the reverse strand, counting down.
CAAGTTTTCGTGATGACGTTCACGATTACACAGATTTAGCGGAAGAAGTTATACGTTTCTACGGTTACGATCATATTCAAGGAACATTGTTAACACATGCATCAGTTACTAACGGAGGATTTACTAAACCTCAAACTTACATTAATGAATTGAAAAATAGAATGGTGGAAAATGGATATTACGAGGCAATCACATATTCATTCACATCTCCAAAATATTTAAAACTATTATCAATGGAAAACAATGCACAAAAGAACAATCCGTTCAAATTGCTTAATCCATTAGGTGAAGAATTAAGTGTTATGAGAACTACTTTAATTCACAGTATGTTCCAAGTTATGTCAAATAATAGCAAGAAAAACAATCCATCAGCTAGCATTTTTGAGATTGCAAAAATATACTTAAAAGGTAATACTGTCAATCCTGACTTAGCTCTTGAAAAAGAAACTCTTTGCGTAGGTGAATATGGTAGTAAAAGCGACTTTTTCACTATTAAAAACGTAGTTGAAGCAGTTTTTGAGACTATTGATTTAGATTATTCTATTGTTAGAAGTTCTTCTGAACATTTACATCCAGGACGATCAGCTGACGTTATGGTAAATAACGAAATAATCGGTTCTTTCGGTGAGGTTCACCCTGATTTGATTAACGAATACGAATTGCCAAAACGTTCTTTGATTTTAGAAATTGATTTAGAACCAATCTTACTTCAATGTGGACGTATTATCAAATTCAAACCAATCAGCAAATATCCAGCAATTGAAAGAGACTTAGCATTTGTACTTGATGACCAAATTCAGATGAAGCAAGTAATTGATATTATCAAAGAAGAATCTTCAGATATGCTTTATAGTGTATCATTGTTTGACATCTATAAAGGTGATCAAATTCCTTCTAATAAAAAAAGCTTAGCATTCACATGTAAATTCTCTTCATTAGAAAAAACTTTAGTTGACGTTGAAATTGAATCAATAGTATCTAACATCATTTGTCAAGTTGAAAATAAACTTGGAGGAAAACTACGATAAATAAGATTGAAATACTAGCGCCTGCTGGTAATATTAATTCATTAAAAGCAGCAATTAACGGTGGTGCAAATGCAGTCTATCTAGGACTTTCAAGATTTAATGCACGCCAAAAAGCTGATAATTTTAATAATGAAAATTTAAAAGAAGTAGTAACATATTGCCATTTACGTGGCGTGAAAGTATATGTAGCTCTAAACACTATGGTTAAAAACCAAGAAATTAACGATTGTCTTGAAGATGTGAATTTCATAATTTCATCTAGTTGTGACGCTATAATTATTCAAGACCTAGCTTTAGCAAAAATCATTCACAAATGTGCACCTAATTTCCCAATCCACATAAGTACTCAAGCAGGTATTTGTAATGTTGAGGGCGCTAAATTCGCTAAAGAAATAGGTGCAACACGTATTATTCTAGCAAGAGAAGTATCTCTTGCTAATATTAAACGTATTAATCAAGCTGTTGATATTGAAATTGAGTATTTTGTACAAGGCGCATTATGTGTTTGCTATTCTGGCGACTGCTATTTCAGTTCAATAATTGACGGAAACAGTGGAAACAGAGGTCGCTGTATGCAACCATGTCGCAAAAAAATGACACTTAAAGGCGAAAGCTTTGAAGTGGATGGATACAATCTATCTCCACACGATTTAAATATGTCTGAAAAACTTGAAGATTTGATTTCAGCTGGTGTAACTAGTTTCAAAATTGAAGGTAGAATGCGTAGTTCTGAATATGTTTATTTTGCTACGAAATTATACAGTCAATCAGTTAAAACAGGTAAAAAAGTTAAATCTATTGAAGAAAATATGAAATCTTCATTTAATCGTGGAGATTATTCTACTGGTTATCTTGACGGACGAAAAAGCAATGTAATTTACAATAAAATACAAGGCAATATTGGAAGAGAAGTTGGGCTTATTACTGACGTTGCAAGAGAAAAAGGCTATGTTGAAACTTCATATAAACCTACTGTAGGCGACGGATTTAAAGTAGTCAGAAAAGACATTGAAGCAGGTGGAGCCGTTTTTGCAAAAACTTGTAGAACTGACAATAAGGGCTTTGAAGTAATTGGAAAGAATATCAGATTTGGTGACGTTATTAGAATTACATCTTCAAAATCTAACGAAGATTTCGTAAAAAACCTTGAAACAAAAGTTTCTATAAACCTATCATACATTGTTAAATTAGGTCAACCAATAGAAATTACAATGACTAGTCCGCAAATTACCGCAAAATTCATATCAGAAGTTGTCCCAGAACCTGCTAAAACAAGTGCAATAACTAAAGATGCATTTGAAACTCAGCTTATGAAACTTGGTGATACTGACTTTATTTGCCATGATATTAACGGTGAATTTCAAGACGGATTGTTCATAGTTAAAAGTCAAATTAATGGACTAAAAAGACAAGTTTCCGAGATGTATCTTGAAGAATTTATTAAGTTAGATTTGCCTTTAGACAATAACAAAGTAACATTAGACACATTTAAAACTAATAGAGAAAAATCTAATACAAAAGTTAAAGCAATTATTGTAAATGAAAACAATTTTGATTTAGACTATATTAGCAATTTTGATGTGGCAATTTTTAGACCAACTGACTATACCAATGAATCTTGCGAAAAATTCATCAAAAAAATTAGTAAGGAAAAGTATTTATACATTCCTAATTTCATAACATCAGCAGATTTATCACATATTGAAGGTATTTTGGAAAAGTATACTTTTGACGGTATTTATGTTGATGGATACAATGGCGTAAACCTTGCTAAGCAATTCAATATACAACTTTTCGTAGGTACTAATTTAAACGTATCAAATGAATTGGTTGAGAAATCTAATTTGTTTAACGAAAAATACTTAGCTGTTTCAAAAGAACTAAACAGTAAGGAACTGAATAATTTAAGTACAAGCAGTTTCGTTCTTTCAAAAGGAAGTTTTGCCGTAATGACTTTTGTGCATTGCCCACTTATTAACGCAAAAGTTGGTAATTGTAACGACTGTAAATTTAAAAATGTTGAATATGTAGATGAAAGTAAACGTCATTTTAAATTAACTAAATCTAAAATAAATGGTTGCTTATTTACGCTTTTAAACAATACTGATATTAATATTAGTGGTGGAAAGCATAATGAGTTGTACGATTACTCAAACTACACAAGAGATGAAACTATACAATTAATCAATGATGAATTGATTAATCCTATGGCAAAAGGACATTATAATAGGGGAGTGCAATAAGCACACCCCTGTTTTGTTTTATGTAATAATAAATTCTACAAGTCTTCCAACAAAAGCTTGTCCGCAATTAATGCAATGAATTCGCCATTTGTAGGTTTTTCTCCGCCAGTGTAAATCTTTAATCCAAAAACATTATTAATGTTTTCAATTTTGCCACGGCTCCAAGTAGATTGTATCGCGTGACGAATTGAACGCTCAACTTTACTTGCAGAAGTATCAAATGTTTCACCAATAGATGGATATAGTTTCTTTGTAATTTGATTGATAATAGAAGGGTTTTCAATAGTGATTTTAATACCTTCTCTTAAATATTGATATCCACGAATATGTGGTGGAACACCGATAGCAATGAAAATATTTGTAATTCGTTCTTCAACAGAAATCTTCCTAGTTTCGCCAACATCATTACTTGAAAGACCAGCAGGTTGAACATAAAGTCTTTCAGGAATAGGTTCAACAAACCCACAAACATCTTGTACCCGCTCGATGATCGTGTCAGTAGTTGTAGGCTTCGTTAAATAGTAATCACAACCAAGATCAATGCATTTTTGAATAATGTTTTGATTATTAATTGACGAAACGGTAATTAATTTAGTTCTGTAACCCAAAGCGTTTATTTTACGCAACACCTCAAGAACATCAATGTCCTCAAGTGCGTTATCAATAATTGTGCAATCAGGATTAGTTTGCTCGATAAGCTTCAATCCCATTATCCCAGAACCCGTTGCACCAACTACAGATATACTGTAATTTTCTGCAGTTTGTGTTAATCCGTCAGCGAAAAATTTATCGCTAGACAATATACAAATATTCATTTAATTTCCTCCCTAGAATCATATTATTTACATTATAACACAAAAAAATAAAAAAGCAAGCATTATTTTATAATATAATTAATTATTTTACAAATTATTTATGGTTATTTTGTATAATATTGTAAAATAATGTCGAATACCAAATTTTCAAGTGATTTAAATTCATTTGATTAGTACAAAAAAATGTGGTAAACTATAGAAGAACAAAAATATAACATAGCAAACATAGGAAAATATGATAACAAATAAAATTTTAAATAATTTAGAATACGACAAAATATTGCAAAAGCTTCAATCCCATTTAATTTTAGAAGGATCTATAAATAAAGTATTAGAATTAAAGCCTGCCGAAACTTTTGAATCCGCAAAGGAACTATTGAATTTTACAGAAGAAGCGGATAAGGTACTTTATCAAAATTTAAGAAATCCTTTAGAAAATTTTGACAAAGTAGATGAAATATTAGTTCTTGCATCTAAAATGGCAACATTAACCTTCAGCGATTTGAAAAAAGTAGCACATCTTCTTAGAAGTTCTAGAATTTTCAAGGACGCTATTTTGTCGATTAACGATCCAAGTTTAGTACAATTTAATTATATTGCTAATTTATTATATGAAAATCGTTCATTTGAAAATGAAATCGAGGAAACGTTTATTTCCGATGAAGAAATTTCAGACAGAGCAACACCTGCTTTATATTCTATAAGAAATAAGATTAGGAAGTTAAACCAGGAAATAAAAGATAGATTAAATACTTTAATTAGAAAAAAAGAAGTTCAAAAGTTTTTACAAGATTCAATTATTACATCAAGAGAAGGTCGATATGTTATTCCAGTTAAATCAGATTGTAAAGGAAGCGTTAGTGGTCTTGTACACGATTATTCAGCTTCAGGTGCAACGATTTACGTTGAACCAATGGAAATTGTTGATATAAATAATGATTTACGTATTGCAATAGTTGATGAACGCGCTGAAATTGAGAGAATTCTTGAACAGTTCACTTTGAAAGTATCAGCTGCTAGTCGTGATCTTACAATGAATGAACTTTTATTAGTAGATGCAGATATTATGCTAGCGAAAGCAAGATACTCTAAGTCAATTCGAGCAATTAAACCTAACTTAACTAATGATGGTAGCTTTGATATCAAAGGTGGTAGACACCCTCTTTTAGACGTAAAATCAGTAATTCCTGTTTCCGTTATCGTACCAAAAGATAGTTGTTTTCTCTTAATCAGTGGCCCAAACACAGGCGGAAAAACTGTAACATTAAAAATGACTGGTTTGTTTTCTCTAATGGCAATGACAGGATTGTATCTTCCAACAAAAGATGATACAACTATTTCATTCTATAAAAACATATTTAGTGATATCGGAGATCAACAAAGTATTGAGCACAATTTAAGTACATTTTCTTCTCATATTGTCACTTTAAAAAGTATAATCGAGCAAGTAACCAATGAATCTCTAGTACTTCTTGACGAAATTGGTGGTGGTACCGACCCACAAGAAGGCTCAGCGCTTGCGTTAGCAATTCTTGAACATCTAATTGATGTTGGAGCTAGAGGAATCATAACTACCCATTACAGTGAATTAAAAGAATTTTCATATACTACAGATAAAATACTAAACGCTTCTATGGAATTTGACATGGAAACACTTGCGCCTACCTATAGACTAAATATTGGCGTTCCAGGAAACTCAAAGGCGTTAGAAATCTCAAGTAGACTTGGTATGCCTGATTTTATAATTAACCGTGCCAAAACTAGGATTTCGCCTTTAAAAATCTCTTTCGACCAAGTTCTAGCCAGCGCAGAAAAAGAAAGACTTGAAGCACAACAGTTAAAAGATAAATACTTATTAATGAATAGAGAATTGGAACTTGAAATTGATAAAGTAAAGAAAGAAAAAGATAGACTTTTAAACGAAAAAGAAAAGATTACTAGATTAGCTAAAATCGAAGCGAAAATGATTGTTAGTTCAGCATCAACTGAAGCTGAAACGTTATTAGAATCAATTAAAGAAATCTACAATAAAGTAGATGAAATTGGCGGTAAAGAATTAATTGATGCTAGTAAAATTAAAAACAAGATTTCTTTGCTGTCTGAAAATGTTGAAGAAGAAGAGTCCGTTGAGATTGAAAAATGCGACTTTGATATGAAGACTGCTAAAATAGGTCAATACGTTTACGTGAACTCACTTAGCTCAATTTGTCAAATTACTGCTATTAATGAAAAGAAAAAACAAGTTAGTGTGCAGTTTGGAAATATGCGTTTTGACGCAAAACTAGGAAAAATTAAAGGTATTACTGAAAAATCTTTAAAACATTACCTTAAAGACAATACTCCAGTAATAGTTAAGAAAAAAGAAATTAAACCTGCTAGTGTTGCAATAAATAGAAAAGTTGATTTAGAGATTAATGTTATGGGCAAACGAGCTTATGAAGCTCAAAATGACGTTTTAGAGTTCCTTGACCGAGCTTATCGTGCAAATGTTGAGCATGTTACAATCATTCACGGAATTGGCACTGGAGCTTTGAGAAAAGCTATATCAGAAGAACTTGATTCAAGCAATATTGTGGAGTCTCATCGTCCTGGAATACAGGGCGAAGGGGCACACGGTGTTACAGTAGTGGAGATGAAAACAAAATGATTTATTTAGACAATGCGGCAACAACTAAGATATGTGATAGCTCTTTAGAACTAATCAACAAATTCTACAGCCAACAATATTTCAACCCCTCAGCAGTGTATTCTGGTGCGATAACGGTAAAAAAAGCTATTGAAGACGCTAGAAAACAAGTAGCAATGAGTATTTATGCCGACAGTGAGAAAATATTTTTCACAAGTGGTGGTACTGAAAGCGATAATCTAGCAGTATTTGGGACTTGTTCAAATAAATCTATCGGAAAAATCATATGTGGACAGTGCGAACATTCCGCTGTTTACAACTGTTTACTTGATCTTAAACAAAAAGGATTTGACGTAGAATTTATTCCATGCAATGCAGACGGAACTATTAACCTAGATTCATTTAAAGCAGTAATAGAGAACAATTCTGTAGGCTTTGCATCAATTATGCACGTAAACAACGTTACGGGTGGAGTAAACGACATAGCTTACCTTTCTAAATTATTGAAAGACAGCAATAAAAACGCAATATTTCACAGCGATGGAGTGCAAGCCTTAGGCAAACTTGATTTCAATATAAAATCAACTGATGTTGACTTATATAGTATGTCATCTCACAAAATCAATGGACCAAAAGGTGTTGGAGCAATTTACGTTAAATTTCCCAACAAACTTAAATCATTTGCATTAGGTGGTGGGCAAGAGCGTGGACTTCGTTCAGGTACTGAAAACACTGCTGGAATTATCGCATTTGGTGAGGCTTGTAAACTATGGAAAACAGAACGTACCGAAATTATTACTAGATTCAAGACCTTCCAAGAAACTATTATTTCAAACCTTGAACCCTTAGATGGCGTAAAAATTAATACCGATATTGAAATATCCAGTCCACATATAATGTCAATTAGTATCGATGGTATTAGAGGCGAAATCCTTTTACACTTGCTAGAGTCAGAAGGCATCTTTATCGGTCGTGGATCAGCTTGTTCAACTAAAGATTCAACACCAAGAGCTCTAAAAGCTATGAAAGTTACAAGTAGTGGGACAATTCGAATTAGTTTTGGTATGTTTAATACCATTAATGAAATAAATGAATTTTGCAAGTGCATAGTACAATTAATTTCGTCATTAAGGTCAAAAATCCGCATTAAATAGCACATAATATTTATTATACGAATAAATACAACATATTACATATACATTATAGGAGTAACAATGGAAAAATCATTAATAGTAAGATATTCAGAAATACATCTGAAAGGCAAAAATATAAAGTTTTTTGAAAATATGCTTTTGAAAAATCTAAGAAAATCAGTAAGTGGAATTGAATGTAAAGTTTCAAGAACTAGAGGTCGCTATGTTGTTGAAGACTACAATATAAACGACGAATTTGAATTGATTGAAAGAATCAAAAGAGTATTTGGAGTACACTCATTAAGTTCTGCATATATTGTAGAATCCAATTATGAAGTTATCAAAGAAACAGTTCTTAACATGATCGACTTCAACGGAACATTCAAAATAGTATCAAATCGTGCCATTAAAACATTTCCAATGACATCTATGGAAATTTCAAGAGAACTTGGCGGAGATGTTTTAGAAAAATTTTCACATTTAACAGTTAACGTAAGAGAGCCTGACCACATTATCAATGTAGATGTACGTGATAATGGTAAGACTTATATATTCGAAAAAATCATCATGTGCTCAGGCGGACTTCCTACAGGTTGTTCAGGACGTGCAGTAACTTTATTGTCAGGTGGAATCGACAGCCCAGTTGCTTCATATATGATGGCAAAACGTGGATTAGATTTAGAAGCAGTTTATTTCCATTCATATCCATACACAGGCGATTTAGCGAAAGAAAAAGTAATCACTCTAGCTAAACGAATTGCTTGCTATACAGGTAAAATATCATTTAACGTTGTTTCATTAACAAAAATTCAAGAAGAAATTCACAATAAATGTAACGAAGAATTTATGATTACGATTATGCGTAGATTTATGATGAAAATTGCAGAAAGAATCGCAACTAATACCTATGCAGATGCAATTATAACTGGCGAAAGTTTAGGACAAGTTGCAAGTCAAACTATAGAAAGCATAAACGTTACTAACGAAGTTGTATCTATGCCAGTTTTCCGTCCATTGATTGGATTTGATAAACTTGAAATTATTAAAATTGCAAAAGATATCGGAACTTTCGAAACTTCAATTCTACCATACGAAGATTGCTGCACAGTATTTTTGCCTGCACATCCAGTTATTAAACCAAAAAAAGAAATGGTTTATCGTGAAGAAGAAAAATTAGACGTTGACGCATTAATTGAAGAAGCAATGTCTAGTATCGAAACAATCAAACTATAGACAATTAGTAATAAATTACACAAAATAGCCAAAAAAAACATAACATACGCCTTTTAGCTGATATAACCATTAGCTTAAACGCCTAATTTCGCTATAATCGCGTCTAATCCGACGTTTATATTAATGAATATATAATGATATTTTACAATACTGCATTATTTTGATTCGAATATAAACATATTCAAAACTTCGTTTCCTGTGTAAAACAAAGTAAACTATACATAATATACTACGTAATCAACATAACAACATATTAACTATGCGTAAAACTTGTCTTTTACGCATAGTTAACGCAAGGTCAAATATACTACTTTACGTATAAGGATAAAACTAATGAATGAATATTACAAGAAAATTGAAATTGAGAATACTGAAAAGTTAAAAGGCATATTAGTAACACTGCCTATTTTTTGCTTCAGCTTTTTTACTGGAATACAAAATACAACATCTACTCTAACTAGGCTTAACTACGCATATGATTTAAGATTGTTTTTCGAATACCTAACTACTGAATGCGAAACATTCCGTGGATTGAAATACAACAGTTTTGGAGTAACATCATTAGAGAAAGTTACTGTTGACGATATCGAAAATTTCTTGAGCCACATATCATGTTATACGTCTTCAGAAGGAAAAACACTATTTAATAACGAAACTGGCAAGGCACGTAAGTTAGCATCAATCAGAAGTTTCTTTAAGTATTACTTTAATAAGGGGCAATTAGATGCAAATATTTCAGCTAAAGTGCAAATGCCTAAAATCCATGACAAGGAAATTATTCGACTAGAAGTTGATGAAGTTGTTAAAATTTTAGACGCTGTTGAAAATGGTGATCAATTACAAGGTCGTGCGAAATCCTTTAACAAACACACTAAACTTCGTGATTTAGCTATATTAACCTTGTTTTTAGGTACTGGAATCCGTGTTAGCGAACTTGTTGGATTGGATATCACCGATGTTGACTTTGACACTTGTAGTTTTATCGTAACTAGAAAAGGTGGTAACCGCACTATTCTTTATTTTTCTGAGGAAGTTTCTAATGCTCTTAGAAAATATATTGATGAACGCAAATCACTTGAGTTAGTTGATAACAACATCAAAGACGCTAATGCCCTATTTTTGTCTTTGCAAAAAAGCAGGTTAAGCATTCGTGCTGTTCAAAATCTTGTTCAAAAATACAGCGCTATAGCATCCCCTTTAAAGAAAATATCCCCACACAAACTTCGAAGCACTTACGGCACCAATTTATATAGGGAAACACAAGATATTTACGTTGTCGCCGATATTTTAGGACATAAAGACATTAACACTACTAAGAAACATTACGCTGCTATTAGTGACGATATTCGTCGCAATGCTGCCAATAAAGTTCAATTAAGAGATAAGGAAACAAATAACAATGACTGAATTATATACTAACCACTCCGAAAGGGAAAAAGCCTACCTAATTGGCATAGACACTAAACAAAATGGCGAAGCTGCCACTTCAATGCTTGAACTTTGCGAGTTATTAAAAACTGCAGGTGGCGAACTTTTTGATTGCGTAATTCAAAACAGAAAGTCTGTTGATCCACAATTATGTATTGGTCGCGGAAAATTAATAGAGATTAAGGCTATAATCGACGAAAATGAAATCGATATAGCTATTTTTGACATTGAGTTATCAGCGTCTCAAATAAATAACATCACGGCCATTCTTGGTATTCCTGTAATCGATCGTACCGTTTTGATATTAGATATCTTCGCACTACGCGCAAAAACTTCAGAAGGAAAACTTCAAGTAGAGCTTGCTCAATTGAAACACAAGTACAATAATTTACGTGGAAAAGGAATTTCACTTTCTCGTCAAGGTGGCGGAATTGGTACTCGCGGTCCAGGAGAAACTCAGTTAGAAAGTGATCAACGCCACATAAAAAGAAGGCTTGATAAAATTGAAGATGACTTGGAGAAAGTTGTAGGAAGACGTACTGAATTGCGTAGAAACAGAGAACGAAATCAATATAAAACCATTTCTCTTGTTGGCTATACAAACGCTGGAAAATCCACATTGTTCAATACGCTAACGCACTCAGAAGTTTACGCCCAAAACCAACTATTCGCAACCCTAGACCCTACAACTCGCGCTCTAACACTTCCAAAAGGAAATGAGGTGATTTTAGTTGATACTGTTGGTTTCATTAGAAATTTGCCCCATTTCTTGATTAATGCATTCAAATCAACCCTTGAAGAAGTTGTTCTAAGTGATTTAGTACTTTTAGTATGCGATTTTAGCGATCCTGATTGCTTCCGTCAACAAGAAATTACTTTAGAAATTTTGAAAGAATTAGGATATGAAAGTGACGTGGTAAAAGTATATAATAAATGCGATTTGGTTGATGACACAACTGCTGCTGCCGACGGATTTACCATTTCAAGCACAACTGGTGAAGGACTGGATTTCCTTAGAAATAAAATTAGCGAGAAACTATTTCCCGCTAAAATTAATATTCTATTAAAGTTACCTTACGATCAAGGTAAAATTCTCTCTGAATTACGTTCAAAAGATTGCATAATTGAAGAGAAATATTATGAAAACTACCAAATTGTCGAAATTTGTATTGACAAAGAAGATTTATACGTGTATAATAAGTTTATTACAAACGATTATTTGTAATATCATTTTTGCGGTTTTTCAATACTGTCAATTTTAACTGACGTGAAATTATTATCACCGAGAACACATTTCATGCAATTATCACAGACTTTTTTTTGATTTAAATCGCACATATTACATTCATTACAGCTTATACACTCTCTATCATATAGAACACATTTTTTATTCATAAAATACTCCACTAACTTTTTTTATTGAAGTATTTTATCATAAAAAGAAAAAATAAACAAGAAAAATTACAGGTAGGTATTTAAAAATGAGAAAAATGTCAGATGACTTATTAATGGAAATTAAAGCTTTTATTGAAAATTTCGTTGAAACTAATGATTATTCTCCTTCAGTAAGAGACGTTTGCGATGGACTTTCTATCAAATCAACTGCTACTGCGTTTAAATACATTCAAAAACTTAGCGACTTAGGACATTTAGTTAAAGTATCAAAAATAACTAGAGCACTTCAGGTTACTAATAAATTGAAACGTAGTGACTTTAATGAAATTCCATGTATTGGAAAAATTGCTGCTGGTGAACCTATTACAGCAGTTGAAAACATTGACGAATCATACTTGCTTCCATCAAAACTTTTTGGTGACGGCAATTTTATGCTTACAATTCAAGGTAATTCAATGGTTGATGCAGGAATCTTAAACGGTGATAAAGTAGTTATACAGCAATGTTCAACTGCTGAAAACGGCGAAATCGTTGCTGCTATGGTTGAAGACTCTGCTACTGTTAAACGTTTCTACAAAGAAGACGGTTTCTATAGACTACACCCTGAAAACAGCACTATGGACGACATTATTGTTGATTCTTGTGAGATTATCGGAAAAGTAGTTGGAGTTATTAGAAGATATTAATATTTATTATTTTAAATAAATAAAAGCCTAACTATCATTTTAATATGATTGTTAGGCTTTTTTCTTTGAATATCATCAACTTCCCTATTTTACAATTAGATAATTGACTTTTTAAGAGATTTATATTATTATATATACATATAAAAAAATATCTTAAAACTATTGAAGGAAATTTTAGTATGAATAATGATAAAATTGAAAATTTGGATACTTTGATTAGCCAAGTGTTATCAGACTCTCCAGATGTCAGTACCGAGCAGTTTAGTCAAAACCGTATAAAATCACCAATGGAGTTAGCCCAAAACGAATTGTTTAGCGGTATGCCTCAGGTTGTTGATTTGGAGCAAATTAAAGAATCTATGAATGCTGACTATGCTAAAGCTAAAAAACAAAAGGCTATTGACGACGAAATATTACAAGCTGAACTTGAAAGAGAAGAAGAAATCAGACTTGCTGAGGAACTTGCGGAACAAGATAGACGAGCGTTAGAGGCAAAAGTTAAAGCTGAAGAAGCTGCTAAAATCAAGTCAACTAACCAAGCAGCTTCGCAACAAGTTATGGATTTCACTAACGTTACCACTGCTATCTATAATACAGAAGAAAGTGAGAGCTCAAGAAATTACAAGAAACTTCTTGGAAAGTTAATTAAAAAAACTGAGCCTACAACTGAACCTTTCAAGGTTGATGTTCAAACTGAAGGTAAAATTGAAGAAATTCTTGACAAAAACAATGAAATAAAGAATCCAGAGAATATAGCTGAAGACACATCAATTGTGGCAAAGTCAAAAATTAAAAATTCTGACAACATTTCCGTACGAGTTTACTCGTCTGCTACTGCAATTTTGGATACTAACCACTATGTCTTCATTAACAAATTAATTTTTGCTTCACTTGCAACAGTTTTTGCAATTTGTTTACTAGAAACTGGTATTATGTATTTTGTTATTAATTCTTTAAATCCTATACATAGCGTGTTTTATTATGTAGCAGCATTAATATCATTAATTCCACTTGGTGTTGGATTGTTCATTTATGTATTGAATCCAAATTTGAAAGTAAAGAAAAAAATTACTTACTCAACTTTGTTTTACAACTCAATCATTGTAACCGTATTGCTTCTAGCCACTATGCTTGTTGTTGTGTTACTAACATCTATTTCACTAGTTGATCCAACTGACTATGTACCAAAAATTATATTACCTTGTTTGTATATATTCAATTATCCATTAGGTTTAGTCGCATTCCTTGTATACGAAAAATCAAAAATTTTCAACATCAAATAACTTACATAAAAAAATATTATAAAAGCTAGGAAATATTACATTTCCTAGCTTTTTTATTATGTATTTTGTTTGTTTATTTACTATTTCTTTCTTTAATAACTCTCTTATTATAAATATGATGCACTATCATCAAAACAATTAGTCCTATGAACGTAAATACTACGCTCCATGGAATTCCATCTTTGCTGATATTGTGAACCGCTCCAAGAGCCAAAATTGCAGCCGTAAGTCCTATTGTTCGTCCAACTAAGTTCATCCATAGGAAATCCCAGAACGGAAATTTCACGCTACCAGTGATAATACATAGCATGTCATCAGGGAATGTAGGCAATAAAATTGTCAGTAAATAAGGTACCTTTCCTTTATTTCTAATAAATGTACACCATAAATCGTAATCTTCATCAGAACCAGCACACCATTCAAGGGCACGTTTACCCCACAATCGTCCCATTCCATATGCAATAATTGCACCAAGCATATAAGCGGACATTACTATTAGGATATAGAACCAAAATTGACTTGATTGAAGCATGCCAATAATTCCAAGACTTGGATTGATTATCTTCAAATAAAGTGATGCATTCAATACAACATATCCAGGGACAGGAATAAAGCAAACTTGCACAAACATAATCAACCATATAAAGAAGTAAATCATTTTTTTGCTAGGTGCATTTTCGATTAAATCCGCTATAGGATCAGTGATTGCGTCGAAAGAAAATACTAAATCACATATAAACATTATCAAAACCATAGGAATAATTATCTTCAATATTTTTAAAATTTGTTCATTTTTCATTAGTAATCTCCTTATCAAATACTATTATACCATATTTTACTAAATAATGCACGAAATTAATTCCCCTTCATATTCTAATTCAAATTCTCTCATTTCGCAAAAATTAGATGGCTTAATATGATTTGGTGTTTTTTCAAACTTTATTGCACCACATTCATCAAGAACGTGTGAAACAAACTCTGAGCAAAAGTACTTATCTCTATTGGATATATCCGTATTAAAAACAAAATTCAGCAACCCCATGATGTTATACTTGTATTTTTTCTTATTTTTGCACATATAATCAAGTTTATTTGACAGTTTTTCATAACATTCATCTGTTACATCTATTGAATAAATCGCACAATTTGTAAATAAATTATCACCAAAGACACCTTCAAATATATTTTCTTCAATGAATCCACAAAGTAAAGGAAAGTGTTTGCGTCTACGTCCAAAGCTATATAGTTTATCAAAATTTCTGTCAAGTCCAATTGACGCGTGAGTATATTTATCTTTCGTCACTGAATTAATTAGAGTTGAAAACATTGTAGTCGTTCTTGTAAGTAGCACATACACTTTCTTCATAATAATTTTTACCTTTTATTGTATTTTTTTAAATTTCACAGCTACTTTGAATAAATCACCGTCTACTGTTAAATCTATTTTTCCGTTTTGTAGTTCAGTTAAGCTTTTAGCTATAGATAATCCAAGTCCACTACCTTCTGAATTCCTTGACAAATCGCCTCTAACGAATCTTTCCATTAATGACTCAGCACTCATGTTCAATTCGTATCTTGAAGTGTTTTTCAAAGTAACAACAACTTCGCTTGCAATTTCCTCAACAGAAACATACACTCTTGTACCCTCTAAAGAATACTTAAATGCGTTGCTGAATAAATTATCAAACACTCTGAACAGCAACTTACCATCAGCTGAAATTTTCAAGTTTTCGTTTGGATTATTACATATTAATTTCAAATTAGCATTATCGTATTTGCTTTCGTATTCAGCCATAATTTGAGTAATCATTACCCCAACTTTTAGTGGTTGCAAATTCACATCAACAGTTCCTGATGTAGCTTTAGAAGCCTCGACTAGATCCTCAATGAGTTTCTTCAACCTTTCTGATTGACGGTGAAGAACTTCGCTATATTCAGTGATTTTAGTATTATCGCATGGTTCTTTACTAATCAAATCAGCGTAATTGATAATTGATGTTAAAGGTGTTTTAATATCGTGACTAACGTTAGTAATAAGTTCGGTTTTGAAACGCTCGCTTTTCATACCTTCTTCAACAGCTTTAGCCATACCGATTGACATCGCATTTAGATTATCCCCAGCTTGTTTAAATTCCCAAACCATATGCTTAGTGTCAACTTCATAGTTTAAATTGCCATGTGATATTATATCTGAACCCTTCAACAATCTCTTTAACACAATTGCAAGATATACAACCAGTGGGAATAACACTATGTTTGGCAATACCCATAACAATATAAAGTAACTAAAATATTCTAATCCGCTAGAAATTGCTAGTAATAATAGATACACTAAACTAATGCCCCAATATACTGATACTGACTTCCAAATTAGTGGCATATTTACAAATGCCGTTTTAAACAATTTTCCAGTAAATTTTCCAACTATTATAAGCCCTAGCACCAAATAATGTATTAATGTATACTTGAAAATCGTACCGTTTTTAACTCTCTTTGCAATTTCCATTGATAACAGAGCAAATATTGCTGATATCCCTAAAGCACCTATAACTGGTACAATAAACGCTTGAGCACTATTTGAATAGATAAATGATTCATAACTCATTGCATATAACATAAACACTGCGAATGCTATGGCAGCAAGTATAATTTCCAATGGAATTTTATTGAACCAAGTATTTATTTTCTTTTTTTCGCTAGGTTTTCTTCCAGCCATGAACATCAAAAGCACAAATAATCCAATAGTTGATACTACTGAAATTCCGAATATTATCCAGATAGAAACCTTCATTCCCCATGTTTCATTTACTATTTTATTTAATATATAAAATGAATCATAGTTTGCAAGACTTTCATCTAGATAAACCTTGGCTGTTGCAACATACCACTTTGAAGTCCATTCTCCATTTTCATCTTCGTAACTAATTGAACTATCTACATCAAATTCATATATTGTTGCGTTAGTTTTGTCTATATTTTTAGTAACGTAAGTTGATTTAACATCATCTATCTCAATAAAATACTCAATGTCGATATTTCCGCCATGTGTGATACTGTCAATATATCGAAAATCATCTCTAAGAAAAGATTCAAATCCCCGTTCCGCTTCTATATATGCATTTCTTTCAAATATGTCGTTTTTCACTTCTTCTATATTTTTGCTATAGTAATGTTCGCTAACCATAAACGTCGCACCAAATATGCTTGCCACAGCAGTAACTGACATGATTACAAACAGTATTACCGCTATGATTTTTGATGGCAATCTGTACAGAATTTTCATTATCTTTGATGGCGTTTTGCCAATATTATCATTATTGTTGTCTATATTTTCAAGAACAATTTTATCATCATTTATATTTTTACTCATTATTTATTATCTCCTTCAATCTTGTAACCTTGCCCCCAAACTACTTTCAAATACCTTGGCTCATTAGGATTTATTTCGATTTTTTCACGTACATGCCTTATATGAACAGCAACAGTATTTTCGCTACCTACTGGACTATCTTTCCAAACAGCTCGATAAATATCTTTTGGCGAATATACTTTATTACAATTTTCCATAAGGAATTTTAATATATCAAATTCAATGGGCGTTAATGAAACTTCATCTCCGTCCACCGTTACAATCTTAGCATTATCGTCAAGCTCAATTCCTTTAATACGTAACACACTTGATTTCACTTCCGTTCCACCTAATTGCATATATCTGCGTAACTGAGATCGTACTCTTGCCATAACTTCAATAGGATTAAATGGTTTTGTGATATAATCGTCTGCACCAACCGTAAGTCCTAATACTTTGTCATTATCTTCGCTTTTCGCTGTAAGCAAAATTATTGGAACATTGCTAATTTTTCGTATTTCAACCATAGCAGAAATTCCGTCCATTACTGGCATCATAATATCTAACAAAACCAAATGAATTTCATTATTTTTAATAATATCAACAGCATCTTGCCCTGTACTTCCTTCAAAAAAAGTATAGTTGCTATCCGCTAGATAAATCTTTAGTGCATTGACGATGTCTTTTTCATCGTCGCAAATTAATATATTGTACATAGTTATCCTCCCGACCTTAGTTATATTATATAATATCAAAGATTAATAATCAAGTATGTAAATCATTAAGATTATATTAAGAATATTAAAAGTGATTTTAATCTATATTTGTTTATTCTTGTTTTGTATTGTATTAGCCATTATTTACAAAATGACAGCCATTTCTGACTGCCACTAAAGTTACATTTTAATATTTCATCATATATGTTGTTAGTTTTCTACTTAATATATTTTCCTATATTCTTGGCTATTCTCCATTGTGGAGGTATTCCGTCATCGCCCCAATATTCATTCAGCAATGTAATCTTATTACTACTATTGAACTGAAAAAATGAAACTGCATGGACGGATACACCCTCAGGAACTTGCCATACTCTTGCAACAGTTATGACTGTATTACCAATTTCTTCAATACGTTCTACTTCTCCGTTCCATTTATTTGGATACTCACAGTTTGCTCTTATGTATTCCGCTACTGTGAATTTCTCATTCGTGTTGTTCCAATTTACAATTGCGTTTTCTTGAAAGTATTTAAGCAAGGAACTAGCGCTTTGTGAAGCTACGTCTTTCCAAAAATTTTTAACTATTACTTTTTTATCCATTAATAAACCTCTCATCAATTTAACAATTTAATCATCATCTTTTGGGTTTTTCATTTTGCCTTCTTCACCATTAAAATTTTGATAGTAGTATTTTCTATCTTTTAAGTTTTCAGGCAAATATTGTTGTTTTACATATCCACCAAAATCATGTGGATATAAATATTCACTTACTCCGTTTCTAGATTCAGCCCCTTTATAGTGCATATCACGTAAATGCAGTGGAACATTGTCGTCACTGTTGTTTACGGCGTCATAATTGGCGTTTGCAAGGGTTGTATATACCGAATTTGATTTAGGAGAAAGGCACACGTACATTATTGCCTGAGTCAACGGTAATCGCCCCTCAGGCAAACCTAACTTTTCAAAAGCAGTGTATGCACTGATTGCCATAACCATAGCTTGAGGATTTGCAAGTCCAACGTCTTCCGATGCGTGTGCAACTAATCTACGTGCTATCAATAATGGACTACAGCCCGCAACAATCAGCCTTTCAGAATAATATACTGCTGCATCAACATCGCTTCCACGTAAACTTTTGCAAAATGAAGATAGTAAATCATAATACAAATTTTCATCTACGGAAATCGCTCTTTGTTGAGTAGATTCCTCCGCATCAGCTAGCGTAATTTTCACTACACCGTCAGCGTCTGCAAATGTAGACAAAACAGCTAATTCTAAAGAGTTATATGCATTTCTTAAATCACCATTTGCAAAGTGTATCAAGTGATTCATAGCCCCATCTTCGATATCAACTTTCATATGAGCCAATCCACGAGTATCCGTTAAGCATTGCAAAACGCCCTCTTTTATATCATTATCAGTTAATTTTTTAAGTTCAAAAACTCGGCAACGACTAACAATTGCTGGAGTCATGGCAATATATGGATTTTCCGTTGTGCTTCCAACAAATAATATGTCACCATTCTCAATTGCTGGCAACAAACTATCACTTTGAGTTTTAGAAAATCTATGGCACTCGTCTAGCAATAAGTAGGTTTTCTTTCCGTACATCTTCAAATCACTTCGAGCTTGCTCCACTACTTTTTTAACATCAGCAACACCTGATGTAACGGCATTTAATTTTACAAAATGCGCTTTAGTCATATGTGAAATTATATTAGCTAGTGTAGTTTTTCCGCAACCTGGAGGTCCCCAAAAAATACAGCTTCCTAATTTATCCGCACGAATCGCTCTTGATAATAGAGAGTTTTTGTCAACAATGTGTTTTTGTCCAAAAAAATCATCTAAACTTGTTGCTCTCATTCTATCCGCTAGCGGTTTTGTTGTTAAATTGTTTTCTTCATTATAGTTAAAATCAAATAAATCCATGCTTGTATTATAAACCATTATTCGTTTAAATGCAAGGAAATTGCAGTTTTTATTTAATTGCTGTGAAATTCAACTGCCAATATTATGAAAATATGAGAATTACACCACTACTATGTTTTTTTTGTTGCTTTTTCTATAATATTTATGATATAATTCAAAAGGTTTCAAGATAACCAGATGGTCGCGGTGACAGTGATGTCAACGAGGAAAGTCCGAGCATCGCAGGGCAGAGTGGTGGGTAACGCCCACTGAAGGTGACTTTAAGGATAGTGCAACAGAAATAGACCGCATTAGCTTCGGCTAGTGTAAGGATGGAAAGGCGAGGTAAGAGCTCACCGCTCCGATGGTGACATTGGAGGCTATGTAAACCCCACTTGATGCAAGATAAATTGGTATGGTGCCCGCCGTTAATACCTAAACCGTCGCTAAAAGATACTGGCAACAGTATACGTAGATAGATGACCGTCTAATACAGAACTCGGCTTATAGATTATCTTGAAATTCTTTTGAATTTGTAAAAGACTATATCATTTGATATAGTCTTTTTTTTTGTATATAATCACACCAACGCCCCTATATTCATATACTCTTATATTATAATGTAATTGAATCTATAAATAGCTTATTACAGAAATGTTTCATCATTTCAATAAATCACTTTATTAAACTAAATTATTTTTAGGATTAACGCTATTTTGATTGCTAAAATTTTATCAATATTGTATAATATCAATAATTTATAATTAATTAGGAGGGAAATATGAGAGTATATAATTTTTCAGCAGGACCATCAATGATTTTTGAAAATGTTCTAGCAAAAGCTTCAAGCGAAATGCTTGATTACAATAATACAGGTATCAGCGTGTGCGAAATGAGCCACCGCAGTGCCCCATATGTTGCTATTGTGGAGGAAACAATCTCGCTTTTTAGAGAATTACTTAAAATCCCTCAAAACTATAAAGTTTTGTTATTACAAGGTGGCGCCACTATGCAATTTGACGCTGTGCCTTTAAACTTGATGAATAAACACAAAAAAGCTGATTATGTAGTTACTGGCAACTTTGCAAAAAAATCAGCTTCTTTTGCTAAACATTATGGTGATGTAAACATTGTTGCCAATACTTTTGATAAAAACAATACATACATTCCAAAACTATCCGAATTGAATTTTTCTAACGATGTAGATTACTGCCACATCACTTCTAACAACACCATTTTCGGTACTCGTTATACTGAATTTCCTACAACTTTAGCACCACTAGTTTGCGATATGTCATCTGATATTTTATCACGTAATATTGATATAAGTAAGTTTGGTTTAATTTATGCAGGAGCTCAAAAGAATATTGGACCAGCGGGTTTGACTGTAGTTATTATTCGTGAAGATTTAATTGGTAACGCACTTGAAATTTGCCCTACTATGCTTGATTATAAAACACAAGCAGATGAAAATTCGTTATACAACACTCCAAGTTGCTACCCTATTTACATGGCAATGTTAACACTTCGTCACTTGAAAGAACTTGGTGGTCTATCCGAAGTAGAAAAACATAATAATACTAAAGCAAACTTGCTTTACGATTTTATCGACAATTCTTCTTTCTATACAAATAATGTTGAATCAGAATATCGTTCTATAATGAACGTGCCTTTCACTACTTCTTCAAAAGAACTAGACGAGCTATTCGTAAAAGAGTCAAGCAAAAATCGAATTGCTTCTATTAAAGGTCATAAGCTTGTTGGTGGTATGCGTGCATCTATCTACAACGCAATGCCTATTGAAGGCATTTACCACTTAGTTGAATTTATGAAAAAATTCGAATTAGAAAATAAATGAATATTAAATACTTATATCAAAAATAAGTTTAAGACTATTTAAAATTATTAAAGGGGACAATATGAATAAAATATTAAAACTAAACGACATCAGCCCCGTTGCTGACAGCGTTTTTGATACCAATATCTATAACTACTCAAAAAATGAGGTAAATCCTCAAGGAATTATGCTTCGCAGTTTTAAAATGCACGACTATGAATTACAAGAAAATCTTCTTGCAATCGCTCGTTGCGGTGCTGGTGTTAACAATATTCCTGTAGAAAAATGCACTGAAAAAGGCGTTGTAGTTTTTAATACTCCAGGAGCTAATGCCAACGCTGTTAAAGAACACGTTTTGCTTGCGTTACTAATGACTTCTCGTAAAATTGCCCAATCAATCGCTTGGGTAAATACACTTAAAGACAAAGGAAACGATGTTCCTAAACTTGTAGAATTAGGCAAAGGCGAATTCGTTGGACCTGAACTTTACAAGAAAAAACTAGCTGTAGTTGGACTTGGTGCTATTGGTGCTTTAGTTGCTAACCTTGGAATATCTCTTGGCATGGAAGTTTATGGATACGATCCATTTATCTCTATTGACAGCGCTTGGAATTTATCACGTTCAGTGAAACATGTTACTGACTTTGATGAACTAATTTCAAGTTGTGATTATCTAACACTTCATTTACCTTTGACTGAGACTACAAATGAAATAATCAACAGCACTACCATTGGCAAAATGAAACCTGATGTTAAAATAATCAACTGCGCCCGTGGAGAACTAGTTTGTGACGACGATATTATAACAGCAATTTCCAATAATAAAGCAGGCGCGTATTTCACTGATTTCCCTAATGCAAAACTTATTGGAAAAGATAACATTATAACGCTTCCACATCTTGGTGCGTCAACCCCTGAAGCTGAAGATAATTGTGCATATGCAGCGGCTAAAGCGTTAACTGATTATATTGAAAACGGAAACATCACAAATAGCGTGAACTTCCCTTACTGTAACCTACCACGTCAAGGCATTGCTAGACTTACGCTGATTCACGCGAATATTAAAAGCATTTTAAATAAAATCACTCAAAAGATTTCCGACAGTGAACTTAACATCTCAAATCTATTAAATAAAAACAACGGCGAATATGCCTATACTGTTATAGATATCGACAGCGATATTGACAGTGCTGTAATAGACGGTTTAAAAGAAATTGAAGGTATGATTAGAGTTCGTATTATTCGATAAGATCATAAATACACTAAAGGGGAAGATAAATATCTTCCCCTTTTTATGCTTAAATATATAAAAGAGTTACTGCACAAAGCAATAACTCTTTTTTTGTATTTTTAAAGTAGTTTATTTTTTCCAATTAGTTGTTTTTTCTTTAAGAAATAAACTAGGTATGCAGACAAAATCACTAGAGCAATACTGGCAGATATTGGAACTGCTAGCCCTATTGTAAACATTGTTGAGCCTTCAAGTGTTCTAAAGATATATGACAGTGGAATTCTAATTAAGAATGCAACAGCAATATTTAAGAACATATTAAATGTTGAACATCTATTACCGTTTAAATATCCTACCATACAGAATGAAATTGATGTTAATAAATATTCAAAAGATGTTGCCCTTAAATACAATCCTGTAGTAGCAATTACCGCTGGGGAATCTTCGAATATTGATGCCAAAAACTCTCCACCAAAGAACGCCATAGCGAATGTTGCAATACCAAATAAGCCAGAAATCTTCATTCCTGCAAACAAAACATCTAATGCTCTACGATTTTTATTTGCACCCACATTTTGAGCAACAATTGTTGCTATTGCTGACATAAATGCCATAGATACTATTGATAAAATCATGAATATTTTCTCAGATATACTAATACTTGCTGACTCTGTTACCCCAAGTGGGTTAATAATTGCAGCAATGATAATGAAAGAAAACGATGTCAATCCGTCTTGAAGTGATATTGGACCGCCGACTTTAAGTATTCCTTTTATTCTTTTTTTGTTAAAGCGAACGTTTTCTTTTTTAAATTCAAAGAAAAATCCTCTTTTCTTAATTAGAGCAAGAGAAAAAATTACACTTACGGCCTGAGCTAATACTGTAGCCAACGCCGCACCAAATGCGTCTAATTTGAATATTCCAACAAATACTAGATCCGCAACAATGTTTACTACACAGGCCACTGCGATAAATAGCAACGGTTTTTTAGAATCGCCCAATCCTCTGAATATACCACTAATTACATTATATGCAACGATAAATATAATACCCATTGAACATGTTGTTAGATACTGAATATATTGAGTAAGTGCCACCTCTGGAATATTTGTCCAGATCGCTATGTTTTCAACCAACGACAACATAACTGTAGTTAGAATTATTATAAGAATTCCAAACAAATATATTGCTGAACCGATTGTATCAGCAAGCTTTTGGTAATC
The DNA here is from genome assembly GCA_947039455.1 of uncultured Clostridia bacterium. GTDB lineage: Bacteria > Bacillota > Clostridia > Christensenellales > CAMQZB01 > CAMQZB01. The sequence goes on along the minus strand of CAMQZB010000001.1, from coordinate 179,045 downwards.
CTTTGCGCCCATGTATTGACCGATTTTAACAGTCATACCCATTGTCAAACCACTTACAACTACGGTAACAAATTGCATGATTTGGCTACCATTTCCAACAGCTGCTACGCTTGATTCACTCCCAAAAAGACCTACCACAATAAGATCTACTGTTCCATATAATGCTTGTAGCACTAATGCCAACATCAGCGGTATTGCGTACCGCACTAATGTTGGTGCTATTTTTCCTTCTGTAAAATTTAATTTATTATTCATAATACTTCCTTTTCGATTTTTAAACCATTTAATCATACCATATTTGTGGAATAAATTCAAATGGATTTAACCATTATTGACTAATCTTTCTTAAACCTGTTGAATTTTTTATGTGTAAAATGGTTGTTAACAAGGAAAATTATATTTTTTTAGTTGAACTTAAATCATAAATGAATTAATCTATCTAACACTGTTTTCTTCATATCTATAAATAGTTTTGCCCTGTTTAATAGTTTCAAGAACTTTGATTTTTGATATCTGCGATTTTGCTGTATCTAATGGATTTCTATCTAAAATAATCAAATCAGCGTACTTCCCAACTGCAAGCGTACCCTTTTTATTCTCTTCGAAATATTGATAAGCTGCATTTATTGTTATTGCTTTCAAAGCCTCATAAACTTCAATACGTTCACTCTCTCCAAGTGCAATATTCCCTTTAGTAATTCGAGTCGTTGCACATTGAACAGTTTCAAGCATATCAGCATTTATAACAGGTGAATCTTGATGAAAAGTAAATAAAATATCATTCTCTAAAGCAGAATTAGTCGGACAAATCAAACTTGCTCTATCATAACCAAAATTTCCAATATGCACGTCGCCCCAATATTTCGTGTGTGCTACGAAAAATGATGGAATTATGTTATATTCTTTCACTTCGGCTAACTGATTTAGATTTAAAAGTTGTGCATGAACAATTACCGGCCTAGTATTAACAATGTTTTCATAGCTTGAATATTCATTTTTTATTGCATCAATAAACATTCTACTTGCGCCGTCACCATTACAGTGTGCAAGTAATTGAAGATTGTTTTCGTTAGCATACCTTATTTCTTTAGCTAAATCTTCTTTTGTAGTGGTTTCATTGCCGAAAAATTCTACATCACTGTTTTTATATGGAGTAAGCATAAATGCAGTTCGACCTTGTGGTGAGCCGTCTAAAAATGTTTTCACACCACCAATTCGAAAATTATCTACATACTCTCCATCAAATTTTTTCATTTCATCATAAATTACGTCCGCATCTTTTACATCAGCGTAAGCGACTAAATCAATATTTAAGTGCTTATTTGCAAAATACTGTTTATACAACGGCACCAATTCTTTCACTAACATTCCCTCTTGCGCAGTTGTAATTCCATATGACGCATAAACATTTTGAATATCATTAAATGCAATAAATATCTTCTCTAAACTTGCCATAGGAATTCTCTTAACATTATCAATAAACGGATTTTCTTCAATATAACCAGTAGGTTTTTCATTGTCAAAAAATATTCCTTCGATATCTTTAGAATTGTCGTAATTGATGTTTAATAACTCCAAAGCTTTTGAATTAAATACACCAAAATGTCCCGATTTATGTTTAATTAATATTGGAATGTCTATTGACACTTTATCAAGAATATTACATGTTGGGTGAGTGTTTTCTGCTAAGCTATTATGGTCATAAGATCCACCAATCAACCACTCTCCATCAGCTATTTGATTTTCTTCAAGATAAATTGTTAGCTGATTGCAAATATCGTCAAAGGATTTTGCAGCATCTAAATTCACCTCAAGAAGTGACATTGCATAGCCTGAAAAATGACTATGAGCATCAATAAAGGACGGCATTAAAGTCTTTCCATCCAAGTCAATCAATGTGGCATCAGGATATGATTTTAGCAAAAATTCATAATCACCTGTTGCTTTTATCATACCATTATAAGTTAAAAGAGCCTGAAACTCTTGAATATTTTCGTCCATAGAAATAAAGTTACCGTTGTAAAATAGTTTTTTCATAGATCTCCTTGTTATAATTTTATTATTATATAGTGTTTCCAACTTGCGAAATATTAGTCATTGACTCAATTTTACAGTATTTATCATGTGCAAATGTTGGCTTATATAAACAAAACTCATTATGTAAAAACAATAACATAATGAGCTGTTTTTTTAATTTCTTAAATTGAAATTATTCTAAATATATTATGCTTTAATAGCATATCTAAGTTTAGCTGAATGAGCTCTTGAATTAACGAAACATTCATCTTTAGATGGGCGAATAACATCGTTTGATATTTCAGAGTATTCACCATTTGCTAAGGATTTTTTGAAGGCCTTTTTCACAAGTCTATCTTCACCTGAATGGAAAGTTAAAATTGCAATACGACCGCCTTTGTTCATTACGCTAGGCAATTTCTCCAGCAAATCGCAAAGTACTTCGAACTCTTGATTAATATCAATTCTAAGAGCTTGAAATGTTCTTTGGCAAGATTTTTTAATTAAATCCTTTTTATCTTTTACATTTCCTTTTAAAAACCCTAGAGAATGTTCAATAATGTCCGCAAGCTTTTTTGTGGTATCAATCTTATATCCCGTGTGAAGAACACGCATAATTTCCGTTGAAATTTCTTTAGCGTATGGTTCGTCGGAATTTTCAATTAAAATACGTTCTAGCTTCATTTGGTTTAAATTTTTCAATCTTTGAGCAGCTGTCAATCCCTTTTGAGGATTAAGACGCAAGTCTAAAGGCCCATCGTGTTTAAAAGTAAAACCACGTTCAGGATCGTCAATTTGCATAGATGAAACACCTAAATCCGCTAATGCAAAATCAAATTTTATGCCCTCTTTTGAAAATTCGTCGATATTTGCAAAATTAAGCAATCTAATAGATAGGATATCTTCATCAAACCCAAATGCTAGTAGCCTTTCCTTAGTCTTTTCAGATTCAATAGGATCAACATCAGTTGCATAAACGTGACCTTTCCCCTCTAAACATTGAAGCATTTCTTTCGTGTGTCCACCATATCCTAAAGTACAATCAAGCCCAATATCATTTGGTTTAATTTGAAGAATATCTAAAATTTCTTTAACGCAAATAGAAATATGCATACCTGCTGGAGTTTTTCCCTTACTAATAATATCTTGAACATCATCAGCATATTTCTCAGGGTTAAGTTCTTTATATTTTTCTTTAAATTGTTTCGGATGCGATCCGTTATAACGCACACGACGAACGTGTTTAATCTCTTCTTCCATAAATTCTTCCTTTAAATATTACTACTTTATATATTAATGTTATATATTCATTTTTTTTTAATTTAGTATCATACCGTATAATTAAATTCAGTATTTTTAGATTATTAACAAAATTTTCTAAACAACCTTTACTTTATCAATAATAAACATAGCGACGCCAAGCACCATAAGCACTATTCCCGTAACTCTGTTTTGAGTTTTAACTGACGCATGATTTGCAAAACGCGCAGCAACTTGAGCTCCAATAAATGTAAATATTAAGCAATAAATAAGTGCTTCAATGTCAGGCATAAGTCCTATATAGAAATGGGAAACAGAACCACAAAGTGCTGTGAATGTCATGATAAATACACTTGTTCCAACTGCTTTCTTCAAATCATAACCAAGAACATTTGTCAATATTAGCAACATCATCATACCGCCACCAGCACCGATAAATCCACATATTAATCCAATAGGAATACCGCAAAGAACTAGCTTTAAATATTTCTTAAATTGAGTTGAATCATCTTTCTTCAGAGGTAGTTCTTGGCTAGGTTTAATTATAAATTTTAATCCCAAAAAGATAGTAATCAATATGCTAAAACTGCCCATAGATTGACTTGAAACCATTGACGCAAGCAAACTACCAATAATGGTGAAAATGATAACAGGAATAAGCATAACTGTACCATTTTTCCAATCAACATTTTTTTTACTACCATAAGTAATTGCAGACACAGCTGATGCTAAAACATCAGAAGCCAAGGCAATTCCTACTGCATGATAAGGATCAAACCCTAAGAAAACTATTAACATTGGAGATATTATTACAGCTGCTGAAAGACCGGCTAACCCAGTTCCAACGCCGGCACCAAGTCCAGCTAGTATATATACTAAAATACTCATTTATTGAACTACATCAAAGAATTCAGTACAAATATCTTCAGCAAAACTAGGTTCATGGCTGACTAATATTATTGCACCATCATACTCATTAAGTGCTTTTTTCAAAGCTTCTTTTGCTAAGATATCAAGATGATTAGTAGGCTCATCTAGAATTAATACATTTGTCTCTTTCATAGAAATTGACATTAATTTCACTCTAACTTGCTCTCCACCACTCATTTTACATATTGGTTTAATCAAAAGTTCTTTTATAATTCCTACTTTAGATAGTCGATCTTTAATGTCCTTTATGTTCATTTTTGGGAATAGATCATTAACATAAGAAGTTGCTGTTTTTTCACTATTTTCAAAATTCATATCTTGTTCTAAATATCCAATTTTAGCGTAGGGATGAAACTCAAAACTACCTTTCAGCTTTTGCACTTCCTCTAAAATAGTCTTTAAGAATGTTGATTTTCCAATACCGTTAGTTCCTCTAATCCAAATTTTCGAAGTACTACTTAATTGCATGTCAATAGGTGGTAAAAGTGGTTTTTTGTAACCAATCTCTAATGATTTAACAAGCAACATTTCTTTTGAAACGACTTCTTTATATGGGAAACTGAAAACTGCTTCATAAACTTGGCTTGGTTTATCAATTACTTCCATTTTATCAAGCAATTTCTTTCTAGAGTTTGCCATTCCAGCAGTTGCGGCTCTAGCTTTATTTTTAGCAATAAATGTTTCAAGTTTTTTAATTTCACGTTGTTGTTTTTCATAACTTTCGTTCATTTGTTTTTGCTCAATATCATATTGCTCTAAGAAGCTAGTATAAGATCCCGCATACCTTTTAATGTCTTTATTTCCTACATTAATTATAATATTACAAATTTGATCTAAAAATTCCGTATCATGGGAAACAATAAGTATCGTTCCATCAAACTCTTTCAAGAATTTTACAAGCCACGCAATGTGATCTAAATCCAAAAAGTTTGTAGGCTCGTCTAGAAGCATAACTTGCGGTTTATCAATTAATAGTTTTGCAAGCATTAATTTAGCTCTTTGTCCGCCTGACAAAGTGGATACTAAAGTATCATAACCAAAGTTAGAAACCCCAAGACCACTAGCTATTTTTTTGATTTCAGTTTCTATTTCATAGAAACCTTCGTTAAGCAATCTATCTTGAATTTTTCCAGCTTTATCAAGTAAATCGTCAATATCACCTTCGCCATCAGCCATTTTCGTATAATATCCTTGCATTCTTTCATCTAGATCAAAAAGATCAATAAAAGAGTCCTCAAGATATTTCATAACAGTTTTAGCTCTGTCAATATTAGCGTGTTGATCAAGATAACCCCATTTAATTCCATTTAACCACTTAACGTCGCCTTCATCTTGGGTAATTTTACCTGAAATTATATTCATAAATGTAGTTTTGCCCGCTCCATTCAAACCGACAATACCCGCGTGTTCACCATTGTTTATTTCAAAAGACGCATTTTCAAAAAGCACTTTTGACTCAAATATATGACTTAAATTTTTAATAGAAAGTATACTCATTTTAAACTCCTTATAGGTAATTATAATAGCATAATTACCTATATTTTCAAAGCAATTTACACCCGTACTCACAAAATTCCATAATAGAAATTAAGTCTTTTCTATAAAAAACACTCTATACCCATTAATAAAACAAAAAGTACAACAAGAAATTAATCTTTCTGTAATTTAAAGTAAGTTGGATATGATAATTTGTTTGAAATATCAATTTTTTATTTGTAATACTTATTAAAAATTGTTCACAATTAACATAACTGTATTTACAAATGTTTTTTTCAATGTGTTTTTAAATCGTGACATAGCCACAAATACGAAAAGCATGTAAATTAACATAAGTATCATACAAAATTCCAGTATTTAATATGAACCTGATCGTGTACAAACCACATGTTAAAACTTATACCAAGTATAAGCACTACACATATTAAAAACATTGCAGTAGTCTTTTTAAAGCACTCTCTAAATTCATTAAAGAATATCTTACTTACTTACTTACTTACTTGAACATTCTCGCCTTCAATTAGATTTTCACATCTATAACTTGTGTAAAAAATGCTTGAAATTGCTGACGCTATACATTCTAACACCATTGTAATTCCTGAAATGAATACACTGTTAAAGACAACTTCAATGTAGGCTGATTAGCAATTTTTTCCATGATGAAAATGTTGGATTTGTTAAAAAATTGAGGTAGTAAAATTAAAGAATCCAATCTAGTTTTTAAAGTCTCCTGTCATTATCCAATAAAATGAAAATGATTGTGATAAATACTAAATACATTATCGTAGATGAATGATAATCCGATGCACCGCTTGTTAATAGCTGAACTAGACTGAAACATTGGAACGTGTTTATTGTTGTAATATTCCAATCCATGTGATGTGTCTAAATACTTGCCACTCTGTAGCTGCGTCAATATTTGAAACAAATGCTCTCATACATTGATCTCCGGCAGTACTCTTAGCATAAATTTTCATGTCTTTTTATCCAGCTTTTGCCATATCTTTTGAAATTGCTATGAACTCTTCAGTAATCCATGTACTATCCCTCTCATGTTAATTCTATCAAGCATACCAACCTCTTCTAATGCTATTTTTAAAACTGCAATTCTTAATTGAGCTGCACTACTTAGATATATCCATTAATCTTTTCCATTTCCACAATCATCCTAAATATAATCGTTTGTGATATCAGCTTTCAATCCAGATGATTCAACTTTAACTTAGATGTGAGAATTTTTCGCATGAATTCATCATCTAGTGATTTTTCATAGTTACCAACATCAACTGTTGCAAATATTGGAATGCCCACCAAGTAATTCATACAACCTTTGCTTTTTTGTATACTATATTAACGAATACTCTTTCGAAATATTTCAACATAAAATTAATACTTTCAATAAAAAAAGATGTGACGAAATTCGTCTCACCTTTTTTGAATGTTTTGAAGTTTTATAACTAAAATTCTATATCAATAATTTTAATTGTTCTATTTTAAGCGTTCACAAGTTTCTTATACAACTCAGTTACAACTGTATCGTAATCACTTACTGAGACACCAATTATAACACTTATATCGTTGATACCATATGTGAAAATTTTCAAATTCACGTTACAGTCACCAATAGTTGCAAATATTTTTCCCGCTACCCCAGGAATTCCTGGAAATTGCTTTCCTAGAATAGATATTAGCGCCAAATCCGTGTCAATTGACACCTCAGATACTCCGTTAATGTCTTTAAGGTTACTAGCTATTACATCTTGATTAACATGTAAATCAGCTTGAGGAACTACCACGCAAACACCATCAACATTACTTACAACTTGCTCAACGTTTATGTTATAAGATTGAAAAATCTTCAAAACACCTCGAATTAGCTTTGGTTTTGGTACTTCTGTATTTCGTTTTAAAACAAAAGTTGTGAAGTTTTTTTTGCCTGCAATACCTTTAATCAAGTGATTCCCGTCACTACTTTCTGCTGTTACAATAGTACCTTTAGCATTTGGCTCGTTGGTATTTAGAATATGAATTGGAATATTTGCAGCACGAACAGGAATTATTGTTTCTTCATGCAAAACACTAGCGCCCATGTATGATAACTCACGCAGTTCATCATATGAAATCTCGTTGATACGTTTTGCCGAACCAATAATTCTTGGGTCAGCCATAAGAATTCCTGAAACATCAGTCCAATTTTCATAGATACTGCTTTTCAACGCTCTAGCAACAATCGCACCACTGACATCAGATCCACCACGTGAAAAAGCTTTAACCGTGCCGTCACGATTAGCTCCATAAAACCCTGGAATAACCATGTTTCCATGCTTTTCATAGGCCTTTAAAATGCGTTCGTCCGTTTCTTCATTGTCAACAGTACCATTTTCTTCAAATATAATTAAATTAACAGAATCCACGAATTTATATCCAAGATATTCAGCCATAATCATTGCTGTAAAATATTCGCCACAAGTAATAACGAAATCTTTGGAAATATGAGGATTAAGTTCACTTCTAAGTTCATCAAATTCGCTTTTCATGTCAATATTTATACCAAGCTCATTTACTATATCATAAAAATTTTGCTCAATACGTGACAAGATATCTTCATAAGATTTTTTTTGTACAAGTAGACCGTGTAGAGTGTATAGCAAATCAGTAGTCTTTATATCCTCAACGCTTTTTTTTCCAAGTGCTGAAATTATTACTACTTTTCTTTCGCTATTAGATTCAATAATGCCTTTAACTTTTTTAAATTGTGTTGCACTAGCAACGCTAGAACCTCCAAACTTTGAAACTATCAACTTAATCTACTCCTTAATCTACAATCATATTTTATGAAAGTCTACCTTTAAAATCTTGGTACGAAAACTCTTTAACAACTTCAACTTCTCCACTTTCTTTCAAAAGTGCAATAGAAGGAAGTTTCATTCCGTTAAAAGTGTTATTTTTCACCATTGAATATATCGCCATGTCACCAAATACTACTTTATCGCCAATCTTCAGTTCATAATCAAATGAAAAATCACCAATAATATCACCTGCAAGGCAAGTTGCACCAGCAAAACGATAGTTGAATTTCTTTTCATTAGGCTTTCCACTGTCAACTACTGGTGGAACGTATGGCATTTCTATTACGTCAGGCATATGGCACGCTGCGGAAGTGTCTAATATTGCTATATTCATGTCATTTTCAACAATATCTTTCACTGTTCCAACAAGATAACCTGCATTTAACGCAACTGCTTCCCCTGGTTCTAAATATACTTCAACATCATATTTTTTCTTAAATTCTAAAATAGTTTCCACAAGCAAATCCTTGTTATAGTCGGCTCTTGTAATATGATGACCACCACCAAAATTCACCCATTTCATTAATGGCAAATACTTTCCAAATTTTTCTTCTACGGCTTTTAGTGTTGAAACTAAATCATCACTGTTTTGCTCACATAAAGTATGGAAATGCAATCCATCAATGCCATCAAGCATATCTTCACGGAAGTTTTTGATAGTAACTCCAAGGCGTGAACCTACTGAACATGGATCATAAATGCCGTGTTCTTGAGTAGAATGTTGTGGGTTAATTCTTATACCAAAACTTTTTCCTGATTTTACGGCTTTATCTCTATACTTACCCCATTCGTTAAATGAATTGAAAATTATATGATCGCATATTTCTAATACTTCATCAATTTCGTCCTCATTATAGGCACCTGAAAAAACATGAGTTTCTCCGCCCATTTCCTCATAACCAAGCTTAGCTTCATAAAGTCCACTTGCTGTAGTACCGCTTAAATATTCTTTGATTAGCGGATAAACTGTAAACATAGAAAAGGCTTTTTGAGCAAGCAAAACTTTGCAACCGGCTCTTTCCGCCACATCTTTTAATATTTTTAAGTTGCTAATAAGCGCACTTTCGTCCACTACATAGCAAGGTGTTTTGATTTTATTTACATCAAATTTCATTTTAATCTACCAATGTTGGGTTGAAATCCTCTTCATATGGTAATCCCCATTTGTTTAGTGCTTCCATAAATGGATCTGGATCAAATTCCTCAACATTAAATACGCCTGGTTTATTCCAAGTACCGTTCATAACTAGCATTGCCCCAATCATTGCTGGAACTCCTGTCGTATATGAAACAGCTTGACTGCCTACTTCTTTGTAACATTCTTCATGGTCACAAATATTGTAAACATAATATGTTTTATCTACACCGTCTTTTTTTCCTTGGAAAATACAACCGATGTTAGTTTTACCTTTAGTACGAGGGCCTAAAGAAGCTGGATCTGGAAGCATAGCTTTCAAGAATTGTAATGGAACAATCTCTTTACCTTCATAGATAATTGGCTCAATAGACGTCATTCCAACATTTTCTAAACACTTCAAATGAGTCAAATAGCTTTGACCGAAAGTCATGAAGAAACGAATTCTTTTGATACCTTTAATATTAAGTGCTAAAGACTCAAGTTCTTCATGGTGCAAAAGATACATATCTTTCATACCAACTGATTTAAAGTCGTATTCTCTTTTGATTTCCATTGGCTCAGTTTCAAACCACTCGCCATTTTCCCAATAACTTCCCTTGGCTGTAACTTCACGAATGTTGATTTCTGGGTTAAAGTTAGTAGCAAACGGGTAGCCGTGATCGCCACCGTTACAGTCTAAAATGTCAATATAATTGATTTCGTCAAAGTAATGTTTCATAGCGAAAGCTGAATAAACTCCTGTTACTCCAGGATCAAATCCGCTACCTAAAAGAGCACAAATGCCTGCTTTTTCAAATTTTTCTTTGTAATCCCATTGCCATTTGTATTCAAATTTAGCTGTGTCTGTAGGCTCATAGTTTGCAGTATCTACATAATGAGTTTTAGTAGCAAGACACGCGTCCATTATAGTTAAATCTTGGTATGGTAAAGCTAGATTCAAAACCACATCAGGTTTAAAATCATTGATTAAAGCAACCAATTCATCAACATTATCAGCATTAACTTGCGCTGTTCTAATTATAGTTTTTCCGCCATCAAGTTCATCTTTAAGTTTATCACATTTACTTTTTGTACGGCTTGCAATCATAATTTCTTCAAAAGCTTCGCTGTTTTGACAACATTTTTTAACAGCTACGCCAGCAACTCCGCCCGCTCCGATTATTAAACATTTACCCATTTTTTATTTTCTCCTTTAAGTTGTAATAAGATTTCTCTCACAAGTTTACAAGCAACCGCTGTTGATGTACCACTTGCGTCATAGTGTGGTGCTAATTCATTTACATCACAGCCTACGATATTTAATTTATTTAGTTGCAGTATAACTGCCATTAATTCTTTAAAACTCACTCCACCAGCTTCTGGCGTTCCTGTTCCACAAAAAATACTTGGGTCAAGAACATCAAGGTCAAGTGTGAAATACACAGGTTTACCTTGTAGTTTTTCAACCATTTCCGAAAATCCTTCAAGGTCAAATTTGTGAAGGTGAGTATGAATTTTTGCGAACTCGAATTCATATTTTTCGCCACTTCTAATACCAAATTGGTAGATCTTGTCATCTCCAACAAAATCCCAAATCAATTTGATAACCGCTGAATGAGATAATTTCTCACCTAGATACTCTTCTCTTAAATCAGTGTGTGCGTCAAGATGTACAATATGCAAATCAGGGTATTTTTCATAAACAGCTTTCACGCTTGGAAGTGTTACAAGATGTTCTCCGCCGATCATGAACGGTACTTTTCCGTCATTCACTACTTTTCGTGTAAAGTCTTCAATCATGCCTAAAGCTCTTTCAGTGTTTCCAAATGGAAGTTCTAAATCACCGCCGTCAAAGACTTTCATGTCAATTAAATCTTTATCCGAATATGGTGAATATGTTTCAATACCAAAAGACTCGTTTCTAATAGCGTTACTTGCAAATCTAGTTCCAGGCCTATATGATGTAGTTCCATCAAATGGTGAACCGAACAATACGAATTCCGCTTCGTTGTATTCACTGTCGCAAGCAATAAATGTTTGTATATTTTTATTCATTATCTTTTAACATCTCCTCTACGTAAGTTGGAAGATAAAATGATCCCACGTGCAAATTAGTATTATAATAATTTGTTTTTATCTTTAGATCATTCCACTCTTTAGCTTTTAAGTCACGGATTGGGTGGTATTTCTTTGAAGAAAAACCGAACAACCAATGTCCTGATGGATAAGTTGGAATGTGCGCTTGATAAACTCTACTCATTTTGAATGACTGAACGATTCTCTTGTGAGCAAAGTTCATAGCCTTAGCGTCTTCTTTGTAGAATGGGCTTTCATGTTGATTTATCATAATTCCGTCGTCTTTAAGTGCCTTATAGCAATTACCATAAAACTCTTTAGTAAATAGAACTTCACCAGGTCCTGATGGATCTGTGGAGTCTACTATAATCAAGTCGTATTCATTATCTTTTTTACGTACGAATTTCAAGCCGTCTTTGAATATAAGATTAACTCTCTCGTCCTCAAAGCCAATAGCAGTTTGTGGTAAGAACTCCTTGCATACCTTAACTACCTGCTCGTCAATTTCAACTATGTCGATACTCTCAATAGTTTTGTATTTGCTAAGCTCTCTAGCTACTCCGCCGTCCCCAGCACCGATAACTAGAACCTTCTTGATGTTTTGGTTAACAGCCATTGGAATATGCGTAATCATTTCGTGATAAATAAACTCATCACGCTCTGTTAACATAATAACACCGTCAAGTGTAAGAATATTACCAAATTCTTTGGTTTTTAATACTGCAATGTCTTGATAATTACTAGATTCATTGTATAACTGTGTTTCAACTTTGATTGAAAGTTTTACAGTCTTAGAATGAAATTCACTGAACCATAAATCCATATTAATCCCTCCTTATGACGTTAAGTCTGCTTATATCCATACACTCAGGGCCTGTTATTACACAGCCTTTATCTTTAGCATAAGTTATATACTCTATTAACTCTTTAGTAATAAGTTCACCGGGCGCTAATATAGGAATTCCTGGTGGGTAGCACATTACAAATTCACTGCACACTTCACCTATAGTCTCCGCTATCGGTACACTTTTCTTTTCCGCATAGAAAGCTTCTTTTGGTGAGCAGAAAACTTGTGGTGAAATATATTCGCTATCAAGCATACCTGTTTTACTTTTTTTGTAAATTCGTTTGATTTCGTATAATGCACTAATCAATCGCTCTATGTTCTTATTCTTATCTCCTACTGACACGTATGCTAGGATATTTCCTAGATCGCCGAATTCGATTTGAATGTTGTATTCGTCACGTAAGATATCGTATACTTCAATACCCGCTAACCCTATATCAAGTGTGTTAACTGATAGTTTTGTAGTGTCAAAGTCAAATATACTATCGCCGTTGATTAACTCTTTAGCATAGGCATAATATCCGCCGATTTCATTGATTTCTTCTCTTGCATAATTAGAAAATGCTTTTACTTTCTCAAATATCTCTACACCGTTTAAAGCTAGATTTCTTCTTGATACATCTAAACTTCCCATAAGTAGGTATGAATTACTTGTAGTTTGTGTTAGATTGATTATTTGTCTAACATAGTTGGCATTTACGTTCTCTCCGCATAGTAGAATTGAACTTTGGGTTAATGATCCTCCAGATTTGTGCATACTTACAGCAGCCATATCGGCACCTACACTCATTGCTGAGGGCGGTAAGTCTTTTCCAAAATAGAAGTGAGTTCCGTGTGCTTCGTCTACTAGTACTTTAATACCGTTGGCATGAGCTATTTTTGTAATTTCTCGTAAGTTTGAACAAATTCCATAGTATGTTGGATTGTTTATTAGTATAGCTTTTGCTTTTGGGTGTGCTTTTATTGTATCAATTACGTCTTTAACGGACATTCCAAGTGCTATACCTAGTCTTTTATCCGTTTGTGGGTTAATATATACTGGAATTGCGCCACAGATTACTAATGCGTTTATTACGCTTTGGTGTACGTTTCTTGGTAATATAATTTCGTCGTCAGGTTTCACTGATGCTAGTATCATTGACTGTACTGAGGATGTTGTCCCGTTTGTCATGAAGAATGCGTGGGCAGCTCCAAATGCTTCCGCTGCAAGTTCATGTGAGTCTTTGATTACACTAACTGGGTGACATAGATTGTCAAGTGGTTTCATTGAGTTTACGTCAATTTCCATGCACTTTTCACCTAAGAAATTAGTCAGTTCAGGACTGCCTTTTCCTCTTTTATGCCCTGGTACGTCAAAGGGTACTACATTGTCGTATTTAAGCTTTTGTAATGCTTCAAATAATGGTGCTTTTTTTTGGTCTAACAATAAAGTCTACCTCCTTAGTATACGTTCATTCCACTGAAAATCTCAATCATCTCACGTCTTAGATTGTTTGTAATTTCAAGTCTTGTTCTTGGTGCAACTTCATAAACATCTGTCTTGAACAGATAGTTTTGCAAGTCTAAATCTTTAATAAGCATTTTTGTGTGGAATATGTTTGATTGATACATATTAACATCAATCGCATCGTATTTACTCATTAATTCACAGTTGATATACTCTTGAATAGATGTCATTTTGTGGTCCATAAAGAACTTTTTGCCACTGACATCTCTTGTAAAGCCTCTTACTCTGTAATCAAGTGTTATTATATCACTATCAAAACTTCCCAATAGGTAATTAAGTGTTGATAATGGTGTGATTTCTCCGCATGTAGAAATATCAATGTCAACTCGGAAAGTTGCAATTGATGTATCTGGATGATATTCTGGGTATGTGTGAACTGTTACGTGACTTTTGTCAAGATGGGCTACTACTGTGTCCCCACTCATGTTTCTTGTCATAGTCTTTTCTGCAATCAAAAAAGTTACACTTGCCCCTTGTGGCTCGTAATCTTGTTTTGACACATTCAGTACGGTGGCTTCAATCATTTCGGTTAGCTTGTACAATATGTTTGTTAAACGCTCAGAATTATACTGCTCGTTTATGTACGCAATATAGTCTTGTTGTTCTCTTGCAGACTTTGCGTAGCAAATATCGTAAATGTTAAAACTTAATGATTTTGTTAAGTTATTAAACCCATATAACTTTAATTTTCCGTCCATACTTAGACCTCCATAACATAAAAAAAGATGTATCGCACATAATTTGCAATACATCTTTGTAAAAACTCCATTAATAAAAGTGATTTTTTTACATTAAAAAAACCTCTTATATCTTTATCCCGAGTCTATATAGCAAGAACTACTTTTACTACTCTAATTGATGTTTCACAAGTGTACAACATAAAATGTACTTATCGGTTATAAAGTAACCAACTTATAAAATTTGCAATTTAATCGCAATCAACAAACATGAATAAATTCACATTTTAGGCAGTTGACCTTATATCTGCCATTACCAACAAACCATGATTTGTTAGTGGTCGTAAAAAGTTCCTCTAAATATTACTTTAGATAACATATTTATTCTATATCATTCATCAGATTTTGTCAAATAAATTTGATTATTTTTCACATATTTTTTTTCCATTTACTGCAAATTTCACTTTTTAGTGTTAAAATCGCCATATATTTTACTTTTCACATTTTTACACTATCAATTCACATTCTTTTCCACTTCTTCATATAATTTAATTGAGGTGACGATATATGACTAATTTAATCAAAAACGCCCAATGGAATCCTGGACCAAGTGGCGGACCAATGTATTTTTCAGGAACAGCTCCTATTACTTTTGACGAATTTTCAATGA
Source organism: uncultured Clostridia bacterium (assembly GCA_947039455.1). Classification (GTDB taxonomy): domain Bacteria; phylum Bacillota; class Clostridia; order Christensenellales; family CAMQZB01; genus CAMQZB01. Next base: position 163,599 of record CAMQZB010000001.1, on the reverse strand, counting down.
ACGGTTACAGAAGTTGCAGTATTACAATGGCTGATAATAAGTACGCAAAAGATGCTTACGATTTGCCCATTGACGTGACTAACGCTGATATGATTCATTTTGGTATGATGGTTCGTGCTGTTGACATTACTCACATGTCTTACGTTATGGAATTCTATAATGAAGACAGATATTTAATTGATACGCAAATGAAAGACGAAACGGAAAAAGTTACTCACTTGTTCACTGAAGTTTTTGCTACATTTAAAGTACCAATGAAAGCTAAATACGCAAAGGTTTTTTGGCAGTTTAAAGACACTGTTACAGCCTGCACTTACTTAGCGCCACAAGCTTACATAAACTAATACATATTAAAAAAAGGACTTAAACGTTATGTTTTGTCCTTTTTGTTTTTAGTTTATTGTTACATTAAATTGAAAATGGAGTTACTTGGTAAACATAGTAATTTAGCCAGTTTGAGAAAATAATATTCGCTGTGCTTGACCAATTATTATTGATTGTAAACTTGTCATCGCAAAAGTAGTTTTGAGGTTTTTCTATTGCTAGACCTTTTTCTAAATCTCTGAAATATTCCGCTTTCAAGGTTTCTTTGTCATACTCAGAATGTCCAAACATAAAGAAATTTTTGTTGTCAACCGACTTAATTATTGAAGGTCCTGTATCTTTTGACGATGCTAGTACTCTCAACTTATTACAGTTTCTAATATCAGTTTCATTAACGTAAGTATGTCTTGAATTTGGTACGTAGAATTTATCGTCCAATCCTTTTAGTAATGGATCAAAATTTACTTCACTGTGATTTTCAAACACTCCAAACAGTTTTTTATCAAACTCGTGCTTGTCTATATTATAATGGTACTTCAACCCCGCTTGAGCACCCCAACAAATATGGATTGTGCTTGTGACCTTAGTTTTTGAAAACTCCATTATTTTTTTTAGCTCGCTCCAATACTCAACATCTTCAAACTCCAAAGTTTCCACTGGAGCACCTGTTATTATTAATCCATCAAAAGGTTTATCTTTAATTTCATCAAAACTTTTATAGAATTTTTCCAGATGTTCGCTAGAAGTATTTTTGCTTGTATAGCTTGATGTTGTGATTAATGTTAGATTTATTTGTAGCGGCGAATTGCTAAGTAGTCTTATTAACTGAGTTTCCGTTACGATTTTTGTTGGCATAAGGTTCACTATCGCTATTTCTATTGGGCGTATGTCTTGCGCAACTGCTCTCACATATGGCATTACAAATACATTTTCTGACTGCATTATTTTGTACGCTGGTATATCTTTTTGTATTACTATTGGCACTGTATTTCCCCTTTTATAACGTTTTTAACGCTTGGTCGATGTCCGCAATTATATCATCTACATTCTCAAGTCCTATGCTAAAACGTATCATTCCTGGATTAATTCCACAATCGATCAACTGCTTATCAGTTAACTGTCTATGCGTTGCGCTTGCTGGATGTAACACGCAAGTACAAATGTCTGCTACATGCACTTCATTATACGCTAATTTCAATGCGTCCATGAATTTTATTGCTACTTCACGTCCGCCTTTTATAGTGATACTAATTACTCCACTTGCGCCTTTTGGTAGATATTTTTTCGCTAAATTGTTGTATTTATCACCCTTCAATGTAGGATACTTTACTTCTTCTATCATTTCACTATTTTGAAAATACTCAGCTACTTTCAACGCATTAGAACAGTATCTGTCCATTCGCAATGCTAAGGTTTCAATTCCTAGATTAAGCAAAAACGCTGAATGAGCGGAAGGATAACAACCTAAATCACGCATAAGTTGCATTCTCGCTTTGATTATATATGCCATATTCCCGAACTCTTTTGTATACACTACGCCATGATATGATTCATCAGGTTCAGTGAAATCAGGGAACTTTCCATTAGTCCAATCGAAGTTTCCTCTGTCGATTATAACTCCGCCTACTTGCACTGCGTGTCCGTCTAAATACTTTGATGTGGAATGTACGATTATATCCGCGCCATGTTCAAATGGACGGCATAGATATGGCGTTGCAAAGGTATTGTCTACTATTAATGGTAAGCCGTTTTTGTGTGCTATATTTGCCATTTTTTCAATATCTAATACTGTCAAAGCTGGGTTTGCAATAGTTTCAGCAAAGACTGCTTTTGTGTTACTTTTAAACGCTTTTTGTATCTCTTCGGCACTTGCTTCTTGATCAACAAATACACACTCAATTCCAAACTTCTTTAATGTCACTGCAAATAAATTCACCGTGCCACCATATATACTTGATGTACTAACAAAACTATCTCCACTTTTGCATATATTCAGTATTGACAACATTGAGGCTGCTTGTCCTGATGTTGTACACATTGCACCTACGCCACCTTCTAAATCCGATAGCTTTTCTTCAACTGCTGCTACTGTAGGATTTGAAAATCTTGAATACATATGTGCTGTTGGCATATCAAATAATCCTGCAATATGCTCTGTTGAGTCAAATGGGTACGTTATGCTTTGCACAATTGGCATTACTCTTGGTTCGCCGTTTTTAGGTGTATAACCTGAACGCAGACACTTTGTTTCAATTTTGTATTTCATAATTTTCACTCCTGTTTTTATCTATCTATCTTTGTTTTTATCATCTATATTGCAAAGTAATTATCAATATTTATCTCATAATATTATACATTAAGTTACGAAATTTGTCAAGTTTGCCTTTCTTAATTTATTGCATTTTTTATATAGTTATATTTTTTAAAAAAAGCAAAGCAACCATTACAGATGCTTTGCTTTTAAATTTCTTGAATAAATTATTAAATTCTATCTGATTTTACATTTAATTCTCTAATTTTAGTTGCTAAATCACTAGTTATATCTTCTTTTCTTACTCTATATTTCCAATTGTCGCCTTGAGTTCCTGGAGTATTTAGACGGCAAGTCGTATCTTGTATAAGATAGTCTTGCATTGGAATTATTGCTGTATCAGCGTTACTCATTAGACATTTTTCGATCATATCATACACGATATTATCATCATTTTCAGCTGATAAGTACTTCAAAACATAGTCTTTTAGGTTTTGATCTTGTTCACTCCACCAGCCTGTTAACGTGTCGTTGTCGTGAGTTCCAGTATAAACAATAGTGTTTTTTGATATTTCGTTAGGCTCAATGTTTGTATCTTCTTTAGGGTCAAACATGAACATCAAAATACTCATTCCTGGGTAATTGTATTTTTCTCTTAAGTTAATAACTTTTTCACTAACAATTCCTAGATCCTCAGCTACTATTTTGATATTCGCAATCTTTTCTTCAATTACATCAAACAACTGGCTATCAGGACCGTCTTTCCATTGTCCAATTCTTGCATTTTCGCTGTTAGCTGGCACTGCATAATAGTTGGCAAATCCAATGAAGTGATCAAGCCTTATCATGTCAAACAACTTAACCGTACCTTTCATTCTATTTACCCAAAATTCATAATTATTCTCTTTTTGTTTCTCCCAATTGTAAAGTGGATTGCCCCACAACTGTCCGTCTTCAGAAAAATAATCAGGTGGTACGCCCGCTACTTCACTAGGTTTCAGTTCTCCATCTAACTGGAAACTGTCAGTATTTGCCCACACGTCACAGCTGTCCATTGAGCAATATATTGGAATGTCGCCAAATATTTCTATACCATTTTCATTTGCGTAATTCTTTAATTTCAACCACTCTTTATAGAAAATACATTGAATATAGCAATAGAAATTAATGTCGTTTCGCAAGATTAATTGATACTTTCCGATAGCATAAGGCTCGCGGTTTTTAATTGATACATCAGCCCATTCTTGCCATGATCTCCCACCAAAATAGTCTTTTAACGCCATAAATAACCCATAGTCTACTACCCAAGGTTCTGCTTCTTTAAATGCTTCAACTTCAGCTTTTATTTTATTATATCCTTTGTCAAAGCTCTTTCTTAAAATTGCATATTTCTCAATATATTGAGCGCCAAAATCTATTGTATCAGTTGGAAACTCATGTGTTGGTAAATCGCTTTCTTCTAAAAGCCCCATTTCTATTAGTCTTGCATAGTCTATGAAATATGGATTTCCTGCAAATGTTGAGAAGCTTTGATATGGAGAATCTCCAAATCCCGTTTGCCCAATTGGTAGTACTTGCCATATTTTTATTCCTGATTCTTTAAGGAAATCTATGAATTCATATGCTTCTTTTCCCATTGTTCCTATTCCGTATTCGCTTGGAAGTGAAGATATATGTAAAATTATTCCGCTTTTTCTCATTATGTTACCTGCTTTTATTTATTATCAACACTATCGCCAACAGTTATTACATGTTTTACGATTATGTGTCTTGACTTTGCATTGTTCTCAATTTTGTCAAGAAGTAATGCTATTGTTTCTTTTGCTATATCCTTTTTTGGCTGTTCAACTGTTGTTAATCGTGGATTGCTGTATAGAGAAATCTCCAATCCGTCAAAGCCAATTACAGATATATCCTGTGGTATTTTTTTTCCGCTATCTGTGATTGCTCTCATTGCCCCTAACGCTATTACATCAGCCATAGCAAAGACTGCTGTTATGTCGGGGTTTATTTCAAGCAATTTAATCATGTTTTTATACCCGCTTTTCATTGAATATCTTGAATTTTGATACTGTTTTTTACTGTCAAAACTTAAATTAATCTTATCAAAACTCTCAACTACTCCTAAAAAACGACTATTACTTATGTCAGATACTTCAATTTTTCCGCCTAATACTCCAATATTTCTATGACCTTTTGAAATCAAATAATCCACCGCATCAACTGCACTTTTTTTGTCGTCAATCGATACACTAGATAAATTTTCAAAATTATAATCTTCAGCCGAGTTAGTCACTAGCACACTTGGTGTTGTGATTTTACCAAATAGATTTTGGAAATTTTCTTTGATTCCTCCTAAAAATATTAAACCCATCGGCTTCTGTTCAAGCACTGTTCTTAGGGCTATGCCAACTTCATCTTCATCTTCATCAAAATAATTTACAACTACATAATAGTCATTTTCAACTATTAGTTTTTGCATTTCTTCTACCATTGACGAGAATAGTTGGTTAGAATTTCCCTTGACTAATATTACAATACTTTTATTAAACTGGCGTTTTAGATTTTTTGCGGAGTTGTTTAGTACGAAACCGTGCTTGTTCACTACTTCTAAAATCTTTGCTTTTGCAACTTTTGATACTTTAGTTTGATTATTTAAAACTCGTGACACTGTTCCTACTGCATAGCCTGCTTCTTTTGCTATATCTTTTATAGTCATCGGAATTTCCTCCCTTTTTTTTATTTTTATACTTTTGTTGCTGTTGTTTTTTATAACTTTGTTTCTAATTTTGTATGCCTATCCTTTAACTGATCCGCTTATTACACCTTTAATGATGTGCTTTTGGCAGGCTGCATAAAATGCTACAATTGGTATAATCGCAAGAACTAGCATCGCCATAAATGCACCCCAGTTTACGTTTCCATACGCACCCAATACCGCTTGCTGTATTGCTACTGGTATTGTTTTGTACTCTTTTGTGCCTAACACTAGATACGGCAATAGGTAATCGTTCCACACCCACATTGCATTTAGTATCGCTACTGTTATTGCGGTTGGTTTTAGTATTGGGAACACTACATAGAAAAATGTTTGTAATGGATTGCAACCGTCTATATTGGCGGCTTCTTCTATTGTTAGTGGTATTCCTTTTATAAATCCTGAGAACATAAATACTGATAATCCTGCACCAAAACCTACGTATACTAACGATATTCCAATTGGATTGTTAAGGTTTAATTGCCCTACGATGTACACCATTGGATACATTACCATTTGAAACGGTACGATCATTGAGAATACAAATAGGTAATACATCACTTTTGTGAATTTGCTTTTTACTCTTACTATATACCATGCTGTCATTGATGTTAATAATACAATTCCTACAACTGATAGCACCGTGATTGTTAGCGATACCGCAAATGCTCGTATGAAATCAGACTGCATTGCGCCTTGTATATAATTGTCTAATCCTGCAAACATTTCGCCCATTGGTATTTCAAACGGGTTTTTTAGTATATACAGCTTGTTTTTAAATGAGTTTACTAATACTAGCACTAGTGGGTAAATAAATAATAATGATAAGGCTATCAGTCCTACAAATATGCCTTTATCCGATTTTTTTGACTTAATCATATTAACTCTCTACCTCCTTGCTTCTTGTTATTCTCAACTGAATATACGCTATTAGTGCTACAAGTACAAAGAATACTACTGCTTTCGCTTGTGCTACTCCTTCAAATCCCATTCGCAAATAGAACGTGTTATATATATCCATTGCAAGCATCGATGTTTCCATTCCTGGTGCTCCTGCTGTCAAGGCTAAGTTCTGGTCGAATAGTTTGAATGAACTTGATAACGTTAAGAATGTACAAATTGTAATTGATGGCATCACCATTGGGATTGTAACTTTAAACAGTCTTTGTGGCGCACTTGCACCATCAATGTTCGCAGCTTCCAATACATCTGACGGTACGTTTTGTAGTCCTGCTACATAGATTATCATCATATAACCGATCATTTGCCAATTTGTTAATACTACTAGTCCCCAAAATCCGTAGGCAGCTTTGTATGTAATATCCACATCAAAAATTCCTAGTACTCCGTTGATAAGTAGGTTCCAAATATATCCTAGAACGATTCCTCCAATTAGGTTTGGCATGAAGAAAACTGATCTGAATAAATTTGTTCCTTTTATTCCTCTTGATAGCATTAATGCTAACCCAAAGGCAAAGACATTTACTGTCACTATCGATACTATTGTGAATTTTGTAGTAAACCATAATGCATTCATAAAACTGTCGTCTACTGTGAAAATCTTTATGTAATTTTCCAATCCCACAAAATCAGTATTTGTTATTACCGTGAACTCAGTAAAGGATAAATAAATTCCCATAATAAATGGTATCACAAATGCTATCATAAATGCAATTACTGTTGGTAATGCGAATATTGCAAAATATTTCTTTAGCGATTTTTGCATAATCTTCCTCCTTTATTTCCATATTTATTATATAAAATGCTCCGTCTAAACACTTTATTTAATGATTGACGGAGCATAATATTATTTAATTCCTAATGAAATTAGTTTTGTAAATCGTATTCTTTAGCCCAATCAGCTACAACTTGCTCAGATACTTCTTCCCAAGTCATTGATCCTTGCGCATACTTCAAAAGGCTTGAACCAAAGTTGTTCTTGAAAATTTGTGAAGGGAATACTGTAAAGTCCCAAGTAACAGTTTCAATACCAGGTTTTGTCATCCATGAAATAACTTCTTTAGCTAGCACGTCAGTAGGTTGCTCGTCAGCAGAAAATGTATCAAACCCTGTGATGAATTTCAAATCGTTAGTAACGAAATCTTTACCTGTTTCTGAACCATATAACCACATCAAGAAATCAGCAGCAAGTTTTTGCTCTTCTTCTGATACTTGTGAATTAATACATAAGAAATTCTCTGTTCCAATACATAGTCCTTGTGACTCTTCACCTTCTACACCAGTATAAATTGGCATGAATTTGATGTCGCTATCAGCAACTGTGTTGCCTTCAACTCCAAGGATTTGAGATGCTCCCCAGTTTCCGTTTTGAACCATTGCACACTCTCCAAGAGCGAATTCAGCCATTGATGTATTTCCATCAACTGAACCTAATTTTGAGCTTGGTGTTGTTGAATTGTTAAGATATAAATCAAATATGTTTTTGAAATTTTCTCCATATGAGAAAGTAATATCTTTAACTTTGTCTGATGTCAAATTGATGTTACCTTCTTTGAATTCATAATAAATTGGAAGGTTAGCTAAGTGAGTGCTCCATCTCCAATCTTCACCTGGTTTCAATGCAGTTGAAGCGAAAACGCCTTTAATTCCTAGTTTGTCTTTGTTTGCTTGCATATCTTCAACTACAGCTGAAAGAATTTCAAAGTTGTTGATTTCTTCAGTAGATGTAATTTTTGTTTTTCTTCCACTAAATGCGAAATACTTATCCATAATAGCGTCATTGAAAATAATTCCATAACCTTCTACTACATAAGGAATTCCGTAAACTCCGTCTCCTGATGTTACAGCTAAAGTCTTATCAGACAAATGACTGTAAATTTCAGTATCACTTAAATCAGCACAATAATCTGACCATGCACTATATCCAACTGGTCCATTAATTTGGAACAATGTTGGCATTTCCTTAGTAGCCATACGTGCTTTTAAAGTTTGCTCATATGTTCCTGAAGCTGCAGTTTCAACTTCAAGTTTAATTCCTGTTGCTTCAAAATATGCTTTTGAAATTTCTTCATAAACCTCAGCAATTTCTGGTTTGAAATTTAAGTAACGTATTACTTTTTCGTCGCTTTTCCCACAGCCAGCAAAAGCGCCAACTACTAGTACTAAACTCAATACTAATGCTATAATTTTTTTCATCATAATCCTCCATATGGTTTCTAAAACCATGTTTTCATTGAACATTTCTTCTTCTCATAGGAAAAGTGGAAACGTTTCAACTCTTAAACTAATTATATCACATCTTTTGTTAATTGCAATAGCATTTAGTAAAAAGTATGATTTTTACAACTAGATAGTCAATTTATTATAGTTTTTCTACACAATATAATATATATGTAATAAAGCTTGCATTTTTCGTAAAATTGTGTAACAATACAATAAAAACTATGGAGTGAAATATGAACAAAGATAAATTTTCATTTTCAACATTATTAAGTGTATTATCAACTGAAACAGGTTCACTTGTTGCGGTGAATTTTTGCTTTATTTTAACAGCCCTTCCACTATTCACTTTTGGTGGGTCATTAATTGCTATGCAAAAAATTCTTATAGAGTTATCAAAAGGCAATAAAGTTCGTGTGTTTCGAACTTATTTCAAACTATTTAAAGAGAACTTTCTTTCTGGGTTAAAATTGACTTTATTCCTTGCACTTTTTTCAGCATTGTTTTTCTTTTCTATTAGATTTTATATTATTAATTCAAATATTAATGAAATTTACCTCCCAATTACTATTTTACTTTTTGGTTTGTTTTTTCTTTTTATGGGAATTAGTAGTTTGTTAATTTTAATGTTTTCTCATGTGGATTTAACATTTTGGCAATCAATTAAAAACTCATTTATTTTGTATTTCGGATACCTTGGAAAGCTATTTCTTATAGAACTTGCGACACTTTCTGTAATTTTGATTTCATTTTTCTTATTCCCCTATTCACTGCCAATTATTTTGACTTTTACTTTCTCAGTAGCAATGTTGATTTCAACAATATTCAGCTTCTACATTTTGGAAGAACACGTAATAAACAAGTAATTTAGTTATCTAATTACGATATAAATAGAAAAGAGCTCATATTATGATAATATGGGCTCTTTTCTATTATATTTTACTGCTGTTTTATTGTTGTATTTACAATATTCTTTTTCTTTATAGATACTATTATAATCACATAAGTTTTTAAATGATATTAAAAAAGCTGTAACAGATTACTCCGTTACAGCTTTGATTTTTTATTAATTTATTCTCAAAAACGAATTAGTCGTTGTTAAGTCCAAGTAAGTCTGCAATTGAAACACCTGTGTCATTTTCATTTGTAACCCAGTTGTTTGCAGGAGCGTTATTTCTTTGCTCGTACTCACCTTGACGACGTGGACGTCTTTCTTGTCTGTCAGATGATTGACCTCTATCATCAGCTCTTCTCTCTGGTTCTGGAAGCAATGCTTTGATTGAAAGATTAATTTTGTTCTTTTCTGAATCAATGCTGATTACTTTTACGTCAACTTCTTCACCCTCTGAAAGAGCATTTGCGATGTTATCAACGTATGTATGAGATACTTGAGAGATGTGTACTAAACCTTCGATACCTGGCTCGATTTCTACGAATGCGCCAAATGATTTAAGTTTAGTTACTTTTCCAGATAGAATTGAATCTACTGGATATTTTTCAGCAATTACATCAATTGGACGTTTTGACAATTGTTTGTAACCCAAAGATACTTTGTTAGTAGCTCTGTCTGCTTTCAATACTTTAAAATCGTAAGATTCGCCGATAGTTAAAACTTCGTCACATGACTTAACATTTTCCCAAGACAAGTCTGAGATATGTGCAAGACAGTCGAAACCTTCAACTGATACGAATGCTCCAAATGCAGTGAAACGCATAACTTTTCCGCTAACCACTTCGTCTACATTGATTTTTGTCCAGAAAGACTCTTCTTTTTCAGTTTTGTCAGCTTCAAGAAGAACTCTAGCAGAAGCTACAAGGTCTTTTCCGTCAGCTTTGATTACTTTCAAAGTCAATTCTTTGTTTTTGTATTTCTCGAAATCTTTTTCGTTAACGAATCCGATTTTGATTTGTGATCCAGGTACGAATACACTGTATGATCCCAATCTTCCACGAAGTCCGCCTTTGTTTACACTATTGAAAGACATCGTGAACGTTTTTCCTTCAATGATATCGCCGATTGTAGCGTCAATACGCAACTCATCTTCGATAGCTTTTCTAGAAATGTTAAGTTTGCCATCATTAGAAAGCACTTTAACTTTGATTTTGTCACCAACGTTAAATAAAGACTTATCATATGATCCGTCTAGATTCATTTCGTCTTTAGACAATAAAACCTCAGTCTTTGCCAAAGGAAGTGAACAATGTAATCCGTCATCACTAACTGATACTACCGTGCACTCTATGATTTGCCCCCTTCTGAAATTTTTCTTTTTTTCAAGGCTAGACATAACATCTTCCATTGAGATGTCGTTGTCAGAAGCTACTGCCTTGCTTTCGGCTTCTACTGCAATTTCTGGTTGCAAATTCATAATTTTTTCTTCCATTGTCAATTGAACCTCCTTGATCAACTCCTCTGGAGCTGATGCACCTGCGACAATTCCTATTTTATCAAACCCTCTAAAGTCGAATTTTTCAACATCAGATTTATTTTGACAAAATAATACGTTCAAACAAAACTTGCCACTTATGTTATATAACTCCGTGGTGTTTGCAGAAATTTTGCTTCCAACCACAACCATAAGTTGCGATTTTTTAGCTAATTCTTGCGTTTCGTTTTGTCTCACCGTTGTAGTATAGCAAATTGTATTAAAAACTTCAAGTGTTTTAATGCCATATGAGCGAATTTTACATAAAATTTTATTAAATTCTGTTAAAGAAAAGGTTGTTTGAGCAACTACACATACTTTTTCATGAATTTTTAGGTCAAAATCTTCTTTTGATGACTGAAAATATATTGGTTCAGTTATTGCATTACCCGCCACTCCTTGAATTTCTGGGTGGTTTTTTTCGCCTATGATCACTATTTGATATCCAAGATCGCTGTGCTTTTTTACTATATCATGAGTTTTTTTTACAAATTTACAGGTTGCGTCTATTACTTTAATCCCACGACTTTCTATCTCTGCAACTACTTTTGGAGATACTCCGTGTGAGCGTATTAGGACGGTTTCTGTATTTATTTCGTCAATGGTGTTCACTGGGAAAATGCCTTTCGATTTTAACATTTCAATTACTTGCTCGTTGTGAATTATTTTACCTAGTGTGCAAATTTCCACATCGGCGGATAACGCCATTTGAACTGCGTTTGCAACTCCTTGGCAAAAACCACTTGCTTTTGCTACTATAATTTCCATTTATTTTGTTTTCCCTTTATTTTTAGGTGCTTTCATTTTTATAAGCTCCTCTTTCATTGATATCATTTTTGCTTCCAAAACTTTTGTGGCACTTTCCACTAATTCTGATGAAAATCTTTGGTCTTGAAATTCAGCAAAATCTATTGGCTTTTCAATCATTAAATAGTTCATTCTAAACAATTTAGGCTTTCTTAAAAATACCATTGGGATTACGCTTGCTTTACTTTTTAATGCAAATAAACATACTCCGTTTTTAATTTCTAATAGTTTTGTGTCATCAATAGCTCTTGTCCCCTCAGGGAATAGTCCAAATGCATACCCTTCTTTTAAGGCTTTTAGAACACTTTTCATTGCGGCAAAGTCAGTTCCTTTACGTTCAACTGGAATGCAATGTAGATTTTTAAACAACCAACGGTTAAATGAGTTTTGGAAAATTTCTTTTTTCGCCATGAAACACACTGGTCGGCTTGTTCTTGTAGTCAATATTAATGGGTCCACAAGTGATGTATGATTGCAGGCAATAATTACTTTACCTTTAGGCAATTTTGCCGTTCCTATAACTTTTGTTGGATACGCAATTCTCATTGGAATCCATGCTACTACTCTTGCAAAATGAAGTAACCACATATTTCCTACCTCCTTATACTTTTTATTATAATATCTACAACTTCATTTAGCGTGTGGCTAGTTGAGTCAATTAAAATTGCGTCTTCTGCTTGTTTTAGAGGTGCAATCGGTCTATTTGTATCGTTGTAATCACGAGATTTAATTTCCGCTAATACAACATCAAATGCTACGATTTGTCCTTTCTCTTTCAGCTCAGCTACTCTTCTACTTGCACGAATATCACTATCCGCCGTCAAGAAGTATTTATATTTAGCGTCTTTTAAAACTACTGTTCCAATGTCACGACCGTCTAAAATCACATCGTTGTTCTTTGCGATTTCACGTTGTGTAACTATTAACATTTCACGCACTTCAGCTATTTTAGATATATCAGATGCTAGCTTTGAAATGCTGTTTTCACGTATTTCGTTAGAAACTTCCGCTCCGTCTAAATACAGTTCCATTTTGCTATTTACATACTTCACATCTACTGTAGTATTTGCAAGCATTGCAACTACCGCTTCCACGTCATTTACATCTACATTGCTAAGTTTAGCTTTTAGTCCCAAGGCACGAAACATCGCTCCTGTGTCTAGATATATTATATCAAGCTCTTTCGCTATTGCTTTTGCTGTAGTACTTTTTCCTGACCCTGATGGGCCATCTATTGCTATATTAAGTCTTTCCATATTATCACCAATTTAAATTGAATTTGCTTTCTTTTTTTGTTTAATTACTTAATTTGTTTCTTCCGTATTTTCTACTTCCGCTGATTCTTCAGATGTATCCGCAAGTTCAGCTATAGAAGTTCCGCAAGCAAACCCTGTTGAGAATGCTACTTGTAGGTTGAACCCGCCAGTTTTTGCGTCTACGTCAAGTACCTCTCCACAGAAATACAAGCCTTTGCATATTTTAGATTCCATAGTTTTAGGATTAACCTCAGATACTTTTATCCCTCCGCATGTAACTACTCCCTCATTACTTGGGTTAGTTCCTACGATCGTTAGGTCAAAGTGTTTCAAGGCTAGCACTAATTTCGCACGTTCTTCTTTAGTTATTGAATTAGCACGCTTCTCTGGGTCTATACCTGTTTTCCTGATTACTTCGTTTATTAGTTTTGAAGGCAATAAGTCAGCTATCGCAAACTTGAATTGCTTGTTTACATGTTTTTCGAAATCTCTCAATACTCTTGCGTCAAGGATATCATATGATAAGGCTGGTTTTAGGTCAATATAACACTTTAATCCTTCTAAATCCATTCGTGCTATCACTCCAGAAGCTGTTAAGGCTAGTGGTCCTGATATTCCCTCATGGGTAAACAACATCTCGCCCATCTCACTGAATACTAGTTTCTTTTTGTTCTCGAAATTCAATGTTACATTCTTTAATGTTAATCCTGCAAGGTCAAATATTTCATAGGTTTTCAAACCTAGTAATGTTCCTTTTGGTTCAATTATCGTATGGTCCATTGATTCCGCAAATACGTATCCGTCTCCTGTTGAACCTGTTTGGCTATATGTAATTCCGCCTGTTGCTATTACTACTTTATCAAAATCGTGAGAATCGCCATTTACTGTTACTATAAACTTCTCTCCTACTTTTCTAACTCCGTCTACTGCTGATTTAAGATTTACTCTTACTCCAGCTTTTGTCATGTTAGTTTGCATTACACGTAGCACATCAGATGATCTTTCTGACATTGGGAATACTCTATTTCCTCGCTCTACTTTTAGTTGTAGTCCAAGATTTTCAAAGTAGTACATTGTGTCTGATGTTGAGAAACTGTAGATTGCGCTGTACATAAAACGTGGGTTTCTGTGTACTGCTGCAAGAAATTCTTCTTGATCGCAATCGTTTGTTAGGTTGCAACGGCCCTTTCCTGTTATGAAAAGTTTCTTGCCTGTTTTTTCGTTCTTCTCAAACAATATCACTTCTTTTCCTGATTTTCCTATTTCTGCACTGGCTATCATTCCTGCTGGGCCACCGCCTATTACGCAAATTTTCATTTTAACTCCTCTAGTGTACTGTAACAAGTTCTGTCACACATAATTGGGGTAATTGATGTGTAGTTCGTAAGCACTGCCCCAACGTCAGTCCCTGTATGATCTTCTTGATTTAATTTAGGTTTTCCGCCAAGTGAATAGGCTTCACAACCTTCCACTTCACTTCTATCATAACAATCCTCATAGAACATTCTGCCGATTTTTGTGTACTTAATTCCTTTAACTTCATCATATGGTAAATTTGGAACATTAAAATTCCACAATACTAGCTTGTCCTTATTATATAATTCTTCAATTTTTTCAACTACGAATCTTGCGCAAGTATCAAAATATATTGGCTTTTCATATGTAGCTATTGAAACTGCAATAGCTTTTATGCCGTGATTTATTCCTTCCATGCCAGCTCCAACTGTTCCTGAATACATTGTGTCAATTCCTAGATTTGGTCCGTCATTTATTCCTGAAACAACCATGTCCGCTTTAAATTCTTTAAAGTGAAAACAAGCAAATTTTATGCAATCAGCAGGTGTTGCTTCAAATGCGTACACTTCAACATTTTCGCTGTAACCATCGCAATTTGGCATGCTGTAAAGTCGCATTGGTTTTCTTATTGATAGCGAATGGGAAAACCCACTTCTGTTGTCGTTAGGTGCTACCACCAAAATTTCATGACCTTCTTTTGCTAAAGCATTTGCTATTGTTTTTATCCCTATTGCTTTATACCCGTCATCGTTCGATATCAATATTTTCATCTTTTGCACCTCACTTTTACTCTATCTAGTATTTTACAATATTATCATACTATAATGCAAGTTATTAAACGCAATTTTAACATTTTTGTTTTTACTCGGTTGCTTTTCTTTATCTATATTCTAGTTTTGTTTTCTAAATAATAAAAAGACAGCGTAATTTACTGTCTTTTTTTTGTAATTATAATTTAATTCTGTACATTTAAAAAAATCTACTTTTCAGCTCCACTTATTAGAAAACCTGTACTTCCTGATACTAAATCTCGTAGTTGTGAAAGTGTTGCGATATTATCAGTTGATAAGATACTCCAATTTCGTGCTACTATTAATACTATCAATGACATTATTCCGATTGCTCCTACAATTAATATTTGTAGTTCAGCTTTCTTGTTGGTTGGGCTTTGGGTAGCTTCAATTACTATTTGTTTTTCCACATCATTTACATCATCTTTTGTTGCATTTTCAAGTTCTTCAATTTCCTTTTCAATGTCAATTAATTCTTTTGAAATTATTAACCTTTCTTTATCGCCTTTTGCAAAACCTTTTCCCATAAAATAACCGAATAATCCAGCTAGTGTAGTTCTTATTGCGGTATCAATTGGGCTGTATTGCACATTTGATGGGCTATCAAATAAGTTATAAATTGTTTGAAACATCAATATTGTTACAAACAATATAAGATACCAATCTTTTAAATTTATCTCACGAATCGCTTTTGACATTCGTGATTTTAGACTGCTTTTTTTCATATGCCTCCTAATACTTTCACATTTTTATAAGTATTTCACCTTTTATATATTATGAATTTTATTATGTTAATATGAATTTTTTATTTGTCTTTAACGCGAAAAAAAAAGACAGCGTATTTTCACTGTCTTTTGTTTGTTTTGTATTAAGATTTTTGCTATGTTTTTGGACTTTTTGTTTTATTTATCATTTGATTTTAGAGCAATAGGAATTTTCTACTTTTTAGATATTGCAAATCTTTTTACCCAATTTATAATCTTTGGTGTTTTTATGAATATTATCAGAAGGCATACTCCTGCTACTGCAAAAATTATTATTGTTACTACGTGGTTTGGTCTTAATAATCGTTGCCCTAAATAGGTATTTACTAGTACGTCTACTGCACTTGCAAATGTGGCTATCGTCATAAATTTCCATGTTCTTATGCTTGAATTACTAAGGATTATACATATAATTCCATAAGGTAAAACTGGCAATAAGTATAGTAAAATAGCAAAGACTGTTACGTTTACTTTGTCGCTTCTTACTAGGTCTATCGACTCTAGCATTGCTTTATTGTTTTTTTCTTTTTTACGATACATTTCAATGATTTCTGTTCCAATTAGGCGTGATAATAGAAACATTATTCCGCTTCCTATTCCTATTCCAATCATCAAAATTCCACTTGCTATTACTGGGTGATATGATATTCCTGCTATCATTTGGAGCGGTGTTGATGGCACTACTATTGTTAATACAAATATTACTTGCAATGCTATATATGCAAAAACTGCACTTATTCCCATTTCTTTGAATATTTCTCTAAATGTAATTGGCTTTGTTTTATCAAAGCTTTCTAGCGCTTTTATTTGATCAAATATGTATCTCATGTCTCGTAATGAATAGATTATTATTCCAATTATCAAAAGTGTAAATGATATACAAACTATCAATCTTATTCTTTTACTGTTTTTATTATTCAAAAACATTATTTCATTTCCTTTATGTTGCTATCATACAATATTCGATGACATTCCGCCCATTTTATTACTTTAGTTTTGTCTTTTGGCTCGAAACATCTTATATGATCGGTGTACGGCAATTCGAAATTCTTTCCTGCATCTATTACCAATGTTGGAACTGTTGCTAGTGGAAAAAATTCTACTATTGTTTTGTCATTTTGCGTATATGTGTAGGTAAAACCGTCCTTTGATAGTGACAATTCTCCCTCATCGTGCAATACTTCATACTCTTGTTTTCCGCCTTTTAGCGAAATGAATTTTACTGTATCTTTTAACTCAAAATTCTCTTTTTCTATTTCAGCTCGGTAACTTTCTCTTTGATAATTGTACCATTGGTAATAGTTTTCAAAGTAATTCTCGCCCTCAAATTCAAAGAGCATTTTATCATTCAACTTAGCTTTTAATCCGCACTTTTTACACATAATATAATCACCACTTGTTGCTATATCACTATCCGATTTACAGCTTGGGCATATGTGGATTAGAGACTCAAGTCCCTCAGCTTTCTTTTTGCCTTTATATGTTAGATTGTTTTGTTTTGCATAGTCAAAGTCGTCTACAATCAAGGCTTCAAGCAATCTTTCATAGATTTGCATTTCAGTTAATGTTGTTAGTTCCTCTTTTGCTATTAGCAATATAGTTTCAACTTCAACTTGCCCTTTTTTGTAATACTTCGCCCATTTTGGTGACACTATACTTGCACCTTTAATTCTTGATACATATACATTTTTTTTGAATCTTTTTAGTAACTTTGCAATTGCAAATGGCACATGCCAAACCGTCCCTGTCATTGACACGGTTCCTTCTGGCATTAGGCATAGGTATCCGTTGCTTTTTACTACGGCAAACATTCTTTTTAGGCTTAGTGTATCTGATGAAAATTGGTACTTTGGAATTACTCCCATCGTTCTTAAAAATCCACCTACGACCTTGTTTATAAAGTAATAATACGCTGCTACCATGTTTATTCTTGCAGGAAAAAGTGCTGCGTAGGTAAACAAACCGTCAAGCTCTGCTAGGTGATTCGCTAGTATTACCCCACCTTCCTTGTCTAGTTTAATTTTGTTTGACTTAAATTTATAAGCCATTTTATAATACATTTTTAAGCCAAAACATAATGGATAAAATAATATTGGATTTGGCTTTTTTTGTGTATTGCTTTTATCTTTTTTCTTCATTAGAGTTATCCTTAATTCATTAATTCTCATAACTATTATTCTTGATTTTTCTATTATATAAACTAATATAACATTAAATAGCTGTTAGTTTTAACAGCTATTAGAAATCTTATTATTCTTGGATGTAAATTAATCTTCCACAATCTTCACATTCAATAATTTTTTTATCTTTAATTTCACTTATTCTATTCATAGCAAGTTCCATTCTGCAATGTCCGCAATTTTCTCCTGATAACGGTACTAACGCAGGGAAAATTTTCTTTGATCTGATGTTTTTGTAACGTACAAACAAGTCAGACTCGATTTTTCCTTCGATTTCAGAAAGCAAATTTTGAATATCAGTAATTTCTGGTTGACGTGATTGTTTCAACTCATCATACTTGTTTTTGTATTCGCCGAACTCGTCTTTTGCCATTTTTACTTTCTTTTTGTAATCTTCAAAATACTTTACATGCTCATTGATATCAGTTGTAACTTGAGCTAAGTCCACTTCAGCACTAGTGATTTTCTCGTCTAGTTGTGAAACTTTTTTAATAAAGTAATTTTGCTCGTCAGCTCCGTTTGAGCTTCCAGACATATTGTCATATTCAGATAATTGTTTAGCTAAATCAGCGATTTTTCCATTGATTTTGTTAAATTCAATAGTAAGATTTTGGGCTCTTGTGTTCATTGATTCAATTTTATCGAAATCGTTTAAGAATTTTTTCGCTCTCAACAGACGTTGTCTTTCTGAGCTTGCGCCTAGTTCTTTTTCGATTTTAATCATTTCACGTTCTTTTTCTTGATAATTCAATATTTCTTTATACATTTTTTTGCTCCTTAATCATGAAATCTATACTAGTCTGAAATCTTTTTCAAAAACTAGATTTTGTATAGATAAATTGTCTTTATAATTTAATAATTTTTCTTGTCTAATAATATTTACAAACGCTTTCAATTCCGATTCCCCATGGGCTAAACCAATTACGCTTATACCATTTTCAGCTAGCTCTACTACAAAATGATGTTGGATATCGCAAGAAATTACTAGGTCGGCTTTATTGTCTATTGCAAACTTCACCGCGTCTTGGTCTACACCTGAGCC
Source organism: uncultured Clostridia bacterium (assembly GCA_947039455.1). Lineage (GTDB taxonomy): Bacteria > Bacillota > Clostridia > Christensenellales > CAMQZB01 > CAMQZB01. The sequence continues at coordinate 144,524 of CAMQZB010000001.1, read as the reverse complement.
ACAAAATGATACTGCAGTTTCAACTATACGGTTTTCATTTGTGCTTTTTACAACATCAAAATTCTTCTTAATTTCTTCAATATAATCCGCTAATTTCATAGGTTTTATACTTCCAAACTTACCATATCCACCGTGTGCTCTTTTATCATACACTTTTTTCACGGAAATTCCTAACAAATTAGCCACCTCATCATCAATTCCACCTTTTGTGTAATCAAAATTCAAGTGTGCCGAATAAACTGTTATGTCATTTTTTATCAATTTTTGGATAAGTTGTCCCTTATAATCGTTGTTTGTTATGGATTTTATTGGCATATAAATAAAGGGGTGATGACTGATTATGAAATTACTGTTGTTTGCTATCGCCATATCCACAATAAAATCACATACGTCAATACAAATTATAACTTTCGTTACTTCTTTTTCAACATCTCCCAACATTAGTCCACTATTATCATAATGTCCACTGTTTTTTAAGTCTTCCGATATAGAAATAGGTGCAAATTCTTCGATTTTTTCAATAATTTCTTTAATCTTCACTGTTCAATACCTCATTAATCTTTGATATATATTTCGCAACTTCATTGTATTTTTCACCCTTTGACAGGCTTTTTAATATGTCATTTTGCACTCTAATTTGAAACTTCAAGTACGCAATAAACTCATCACTTCTTTTTTCAAGATTTGTTTTTCCAAAGTATATTTCATTTTCGCTTAACTGTTGAGTGTTGGCTTGAAATTCAGTATTTCGCTGTATTTTTATGATATTATAGTATCTTTCGTCGAAAATTATTTCGTCTGTTACTATCATAAAACCCATGTCTTGTACTTGATTTCTTACAAAAACTAGGTTATTCATTGGCTGTATTAATGCGTTTTTAATTTTATTTGATTGTAAAATCTTTAATATTTCTTGTCCACCCATGCCTGCTATTATACAAAAATCGAAGTGTTCCGTCACAGATTTCGCACCGTCTGATACGAAATATTGGCTGTTGGGAAACTCTTCTTCTATTAGTATTTTCGCTTTTAATAAACTAGGTTCGGATATATCTGATAACAACGCTTTTTCGCATATGCCTCTTTTTAGGATCTCATATGTTACTTTGCCGTGGTCACAGCCGATGTCTAGCATTGTTTTACACTTCGGTATTCTTGAAATTATTTCTTCGAATCTTTTAGATAACATTAGTCAATAAAGTCCTTAATTTGCGTGCTTCTTTTTGGATGACGTAATTTTCTCAAAGCTTTTGCTTCGATTTGTCTAATTCTCTCTCGTGTTACGTTAAACTCCTTGCCCACTTCTTCCAATGTTTTTGGCTTTCCATCGTCAAGTCCGTATCTTAATCTTATTACCTTTTCTTCACGTGGTGTCAATGATGATAACACGTTTATCAACTTCTCTTTTAACAATGAATTTGCTACTTGAGTTGTTGGGGCAATAGCGTTTTCGTCTTCGATAAAATCACCTAAGTGAGTATCGTCTTCTTCGCCGATTGGCGTTTCTAATGATACTGGATCAAGTGCTATTCTTTGGATTTCAAACACTTTTTCCACTGATACACCCATTTCTTCAGCTATTTCTTCCATTGTAGGTTCACGTCCAAGTTTTTGCAAAAGCACTCTTGTTGCTCTTGTTTTTCTGTTAATTGTTTCTACCATGTGAACTGGTACACGGATTGTTCTTGCTTGATCGGCTATCGCTCTTGTGATTGATTGTCTTATCCACCATGTTGCGTATGTACTGAATTTGAAGCCTTTTGTATAGTCGAATTTCTCGATTGCTTTCATCAAACCCATGTTGCCTTCTTGTATTAAATCAAGTAACATCAAGCCACGTCCAACATACCTTTTTGCAATTGACACTACCAAACGCAAGTTGGCTTCTGCTAGTATTTGTTTCGCCATGTCGTCGCCATCAAGCATACGTTTCGCTAGGTCTACTTCTCTTTCTGCTGATAGTAATTGTACTTTTCCTATGTCTTTTAAATACAATTTTACAGGGTCATTCATTCCTAGGTCATCGTTGTATAACTCGAATGACGCATTCGGTGCAGGTTCAGCTGCTACCTGTTTGATCATGTCTATATTATCAATGATTTTTATGCCGTTTTCTTCGAATATTGCATATATCTCGTCCAATTTATCAGGTGACAATTCAACTTTTTCCAGTCGATCAAATATCTCTTCAGACTTAATCGTTCCACTCTTTTTACCTTCTTCTACAAGGGCTATTACCCCTTCTAGTTTGGCTACATCTACGTTTTCTACACTCATTAATCGTATCTCTTCCTTTATGTTAATTTATAATTATTATCTATTTCATTCCCAATTCGCTTAGTTTTTGATTGCGACTTGGGTGACGAAGTTTTCGTAAAGCTTTCGATTCTATTTGACGTATCCGCTCACGTGTCACGTTGAACGCTCGTCCTACTTCCTCTAAAGTTTTTGGCTTGCCGTCGTCAAGTCCGTATCTTAATCTAATTACTTTTTCTTCTCTTGGAGTCAATGTTCCAAGTACTCTATTAAATTCGTCACGCAATGTTTCCGAAGTAATTGCTACTGACGGATCTTTTGCTGTGTCGTCTTCGATAAAATCGCCTAAATGCGTATCATCTTCTGTGCCGATTGGCGTTTCTAATGATATTGGGTCAAGGGATATTTTTTTGATTTCCAACACTTTTTCCACCGACACATTTAATCTCTCGGCGATTTCATAAATTGTTGGTTCTCTGCCTAAATCTTGCAGTAATGAACGTATCGCTTTCGCTTGTCTGTTGATAGTTTCTACCATGTGGACTGGTATTCTGATTGTTCTTGCTTGGTCGGCAATTGAACGTGTTATTGATTGCCTAATCCACCATGTTGCATAGGTGCTGAACTTAAATCCTTTTGTATAATCGAATTTTTCTACAGCTTTCATCAGACCTAGATTGCCTTCTTGGATTAAATCCAAAAATTGCATACCACGCCCTAAATACCTTTTTGCTATCGATACCACTAATCTCAAATTGGACTCCGACAATGCTTTTTTAGCAATCTCATCCCCTTCAAGCATACGTTTTGACAGCTCTACTTCTTCTTCAAAAGTTAATAGCGGAATTGAACCAATGTCTTTTAGATACATTTTCACAGGGTCGTCCATTGAGGCAGTTGTTGACATTGTTTCAATATCATGCATCTGTTTTTCGGACAAATCTATGTCAGTAATTCTAATTCGGTTCTCTTCAAGGGCTTTATAAATGCCCTCCAATTCTTCAGGTGTTATTTGATGCTTTTCAAGTTTATCAAATAATTCCTCTGACGTGATTGCACCTACTTTTCGGTAGGTTTCCACTAGCTCTTTCTTCAAATTTTCTACGAATTCATTTCCCATAAGCGTTACACTCCTATGTTTTTTTCAATTCTTTCATGACCCTTTGTATTTCAACCGCTATTTCTTTTTTTCTTGTGACATCTTTTTCTTTTTTAAATAGCGAGTTATACCTAATTAATTCTTCGTTCAGTTCTTTTTCTTTAAATTTGTACAGACAATCGCGATAATATTTATCTTGGATTGCCTCCTCTATATTATTCTCTTCTTTTACGTTTAAAATATTTGCTAATTCTAATTTTTCTTTATCATCAAATGTTCTAAAAAGAGAGCTTATTTGGCTTATATTATCGTTTTTTTGTAGATAATGATAGATTTTTTGTTGAGTTTCGTCAATTAAGAACCGCTCAATACACTTTATATCTTCAATTTTGCTTTTGCCGTCAATTACGTGGCACAAAATATATCGGATAGCAGTAATTGGGGCTTCGATTGATTTCAATTCCTCTTCCACCACAACTCTAACAGTTTTTTCGCCTTGTCTAATTGATTCTAAATCTTCAACAAGTGCTTCATATCTCACACCAGATTCGTCACGCAATTTCTGTAAATAGAAATCTTCTTCCGACTTGTTGTCTAGTTTCGAAATGACTTTTAGGATTCCGTCAATATACTGTTTTCTTTCGCTTTGGTTTTCAATATTGTATTTTTCTTTTACTATCGCTACCTTAAAATCAACTACACTCATTGCTTCGTCCAGTAACTTTTGATAGGCTTCCACACCTTGTTTTTTGATTATTTCGTCAGGGTCTAGTCCTTTTGGCATTGATACTATTTTAATATTTAAGTCTTTTCCACTAGATTTTTCAACACCTAAAAGAGCGCCTTTTATTCCAGCTGAATCTCCGTCATATGATATATACAAATCTTTCACGTAGTAACTTATCATGTTGGCTTGCTCTTTTGTGAACGCCGTTCCAAGGCTTGCTACTACATTTTCAAAACCCGCTTCATAGACACTAATTGCGTCCATGTAACCTTCCACCAAAATAATACTTGTTACTGACTCTTTCAATCTAAGTTTTTTTATAAGGTTCAAACCATATAATACGTCTTTTTTGTGAAAAAATTCAGTTTCCGCAGTATTTTTATATTTTGCCTGTGCGTTCTTGTCCATTGTTCGCCCACCAAATGCTACTACTTCCCCTGTTTGTTTTATTACGGGAAACATAATTCGGCCTGCGTAGGCATCGTAATATCGTCCGTTTTTCTCTCCTGCTATTCCTGCTTTTACCATTTCGTCATTAGTGTAACCTAATTTTCGTAAGTATGTTATGGAGCTTGTCCAATCTGGTGAAAAACCTAGACCGAACTTTGAAATTGTCTTTTCGCTTATTCCACGATTTACTAGATATTCATTAACTTCTTTAGCTTCTGGTGTTTTCAACATACTATTATAGTACCTTGCCACATCTTTTAGCAATGTGAATATTCGGTTTCTTTTATCTAGTTTCTCTTTAGTATTATCTTGACCGTTAGATTTTGAAAATTGAGGAACTTCTACTCCTGCCATTTTTGCTAAAATCGTTACTGCACCAAGAAAATCCGTGGCTTCTACCTGTTGTATAAATTTGATTATATCACCTGATTCTTTACAACCAAAACAGTGAAAAAACTGTCTTGATCTATCAACGGAAAAAGATGCGGTTTTTTCATGGTGAAATGGGCAACAGCCCCAATGTCGTCCGCCTTTTTGATTTAGCGTAACGTATTTTGACACTACGTCTGTAATGTCTAATTTACTTTTTATTTCTTCTAAAAATCTTGCTAAATCGGCTGCCACTTCTTACGTTCTCCATTGTTTTATTTTTTGTATGTATTTATCTTTTGATATGTTAAAAATTCGTTTCAGGTACAAAGGCTTTTTGGAATATTGCTAGAACAAAACTGTCCGTCATTGTTGATATGTAATCACAAATTACTGTGTCATCACCGTATTTTTCAGCTAAATTTCTGTAAAATTCTGGTAGTTTTGACATGTCTTTTTTGTAGTAATTAAACAATAATTCAATCATAACTTCTACTTTGTTTTCTTCGTCACGTTTGTCTTTTGAAAAATAGACTTCTTGGAACATGAATTTACGCAATGCTTTTGATGCTTCGCTAACTTCTTGTGTCATTTTTACATCGTTTGTGCCGTTGCTGGCGGTGTAAATTGATGTGATCATGCGGTCAATTCTTTTGCTGTGACTTTTTCCTAGCGTTTCGATTAGTTCTTTTGGAATGTCGGTGATATTTATTACTCCAGCACGGATTGCGTCATCAATATCATGGTTCAGGTATGCTATTCTATCAGCTAGATGTACAATTTTTCCTTCCAATGTATTGGGTTTTCCACTGCTGTTGTGATTTAATATTCCGTCACGTACTTCATAGGTTAAGTTCAATCCTCGTCCGTCGTTTTCAAGAAATTCTACAACTCTTATGCCTTGTTTAACATGAGAAAACTCTCCCCCTGTTAAGTTGCACAATGCTCGCTCTCCTGCATGACCAAAAGGTGTATGTCCTAAGTCGTGAGAAAGTGCGATTGCTTCCGTTAGATCTTCATTTAGGTTCAAGATTCTTGCTATTGATCTAGCTACTTGCGCTACATCTAACGTATGTGTGATTCTTGTTCTAAAGTGATCGCCTACTGGCCGTAAAAATACTTGGGTTTTGTTTTTTAGTCTTCTAAACGCTTTTGAGTGTATTATTCTATCTCGATCTCTTTGGAAATCTGTTCGGAAAAGACATGGCTCTTCCGCTCTTTCTCTACCTTTTGACTGGTTTGAGAAAGTCGCAAACTCTGATAAGAACATTTCTTCTATTTTGTACGTTTTATTATTCATATGGTTTTCTCCAAAATTCAAAACTAGCCTTCATATAAATTATACGCTATGTTTATTAGTATTTCCTTTATTTTGGTTAAAATAGTTTTTTTTGTTTTTTTAGTGGTTGGATTGGTTTGGTAGTTTTTTTTTTAGTGGTTTGGTTGGGGGGATTTAATTAAGTTGTAAGATGTATGTTTTTCAACTTGGTTTTTGTGTTCCGCACGCGGTCAACTTTTGGGTGGCAAAAGTTGCAAAACCACTGGGAATTTGGGACTCCCCAGACCCCAACCACTTGGGGTGATACCCCAAGACCCCGTTGGGTTTACTTATGGTGAGGTTTTCATTTGGATGGGTTGGTTTCCACTTTGGGTGGAAACGTTTCTTAATTGGTTTTGGGTGTAGTTTTAGTATGGGTGTTGGTTCCTATTTGGGTTTGATATTTTTTTTGTGGATTGGTTGGAGTTGTATTGGTTGTTTTATTTGTGGGTTGGTTGGAGTTGTATTGGTTGTTTTATTTGTGGGTTGGTTGGGGTTGTGTTTGGTGGTTTATTTGTGAGTTGGTTGGGATTGTGTTTGGTGGTTTATTTGTGAGTTGGTTGGGATTGTGTTTGGTGGTTTATTTGTGGGTTGATTGGGGTTGGGGTTGGGTAAGTTTGTTTGTTTTTCTTTGAATTTTTGCGTAAAAAAGAACCTATCTTGCGATAGGTTCTTATAATTACTTTTTTGGGTATTAGATAGCGCCGTCTACTTTTGCTGCGTGGCAAATTAGGTCAACTACTTTGTTTGAATAACCCCATTCGTTGTCATACCATGAAACAAGTTTCACGAATTTGTCAGTTAATGCGATACAAGCTGTTGCGTCGAATACTGAAGTTTGAACTTCGCCGATGAAATCAGCTGAAACTACTGAATCCTCAGTGTAACCAAGTACTCCAGCCATTTCGTTCTCTGATGCGTGTTTAACCGCAGCTTTGATTTCAGCCATTGTAGCAGCTTTTTTCAAGTTTACTGTTAAATCAACTACTGAAACGTCTAGTGTTGGTACTCTGAATGCCATTCCTGTTAACAAACCGTCTAGCTCTGGAATTACTTTTCCTACAGCTTTAGCAGCGCCTGTTGATGATGGAATGATGTTTCCAGCAGCAGCACGTCCACCTCTCCAGTCTTTCTTTGAAGGACCGTCTACAGTTTTTTGTGTTGCAGTTGTTGCATGTACAGTTGTCATAAGACCACTTTCGATACCGAATTTATCATTGATAACTTTCGCTAAAGGTGCAAGACAGTTTGTAGTACATGATGCGTTTGAAATTACTTTCAAATCAGATGTATACTCGTTGTTGTTTACTCCCATTACGAACATTCTAGCGTCAGATGATGGTGCTGTGATTACTACTTTCTTAGCGCCTCCAACGAAATGTTTTGATGCTCCAGCGATATCTGTGAAGATACCAGTAGCTTCAGCTACGTACTCAGCACCACATGATTTCCAGTTGATTGCTTCTGGGTTCATTTCATTGAATACAGCAATTTCTTTACCGTTGATCATGAATTTTCCGTTTACAACTTCAACTGTTCCGTTGAATTTTCCATGAACTGAATCATATTTTGTCATGTAAACCATGTAATCCAAATCGATAAACGGATCGTTGATACCAACTACTTCCACATTAGGATTGTTGATTGCCGCTCTCATTACAAGACGTCCAATACGTCCGAAACCATTAATTCCAACTTTAACTTTTGACATAGATTTATCCTCCAAAAATTTAATTTATTTTTTACTACTCTATCTTACAATAAATTGTATTATTTATCAAGCGAATTGCCATAAATTTAACAATTTAAATAAGAAAAATATTTTACATTGATTTATTTTGTAATTTAATATACAAAATGTAAGGTATTTTTACTTTAAGTTCTCTGGGTTTAGGCAAAGAAGTTCAGGGATTACAAATATTCCGTCTTTTCTAATTAACACATCGTCAAAGAAAATTTCTCCGCCGCCGTACTCTGGTGTTTGAATATGAACGATATCCCAATGTAATTGAGAATTGTTTCCGTTAGGTGCTTCGTCATATGAATTACCTGGTGTGAAATGGATAGAGCCTGCAATTTTTTCGTCAAATAACGTATCTAGCATAGGTTTTGTAATATAAGGATTCACGCCAATAGCGAACTCCCCTACATATCTAGCTCCTGCATCTTTGTCGAATATTTTGTTTAAGGCTACAGTATCGCTTGATGTTGCTTCGATAATTTTTCCGTCTTTGAATACTAATCTAATATTATCATGCTTGATGCCGTCTTGTAAAGAAGGTGCTGAGTATTGGATATATCCGTTTACTGAATCTTTAACTGGTGCTGTGAAAACTTCTCCGTCTGGTATGTTTAGGTGTCCTGCACATGGGATTACGTTGATGTCTTTAATTGAAAAAGTCAAATCAGTTTTTGCGTCTAGTATTCTTACTTTGTCAGTTTTTTCCATTAATTTAACTAACGGTTTCATAGCTTCGCCCATTTTTGAATAGTCTAAGTTACAAACATTGAAGTAGAAATCTTCGAAACTCTCAGTTGACATTCCAGCACTTTGAGCGAATGAAGCTGTTGGATAACGTAAAACTACCCATCTTGTTTTCTTAATTCTAAGTTGGTGTACTTGGTGGTTGTAAGTTCCGTTCCAGTGCTTAATACCGCTTGCTGGTACATCAGCCATTTCAAAGCTGTTCAAGCCACCACGTACTCCGATATACACGTCCATTTTGTCCATTCTGTAAGCGTCTACTTCTATCAATGCTTTGATAGATTCTTCAGTAGCACCAGTTGCTATTGCGCGTTTTGTAGCTGGGTCAGTGAAGTTGTAGAATGGGTTTCCCCCTGCTTTATATACTTCTTTAATACACTCATGTATTAGGTCAGCATCAGTGAACGCACCTTCAATTAGGACGTTCTCACCTTTCTTAACTTTTGTTGAATAATTTACTAAATTAATAGCTAATTCTTTTACTCTTGGATCTAACATTTTTTGGTTCTCCTTTTGTGCTATATATAATGTTTATGAATTTTGGTAATTTTTACCTAGTTTTTCTTATCTTCTATCTCTTTTACGTTGTGCATTTCGCTAACAATATAGCTTGGACGATTTTTCACTTCGTCGTAAACTCTTGCCATATACATATTAGATACACCGTTTGAAATTAGTACGATAGACAAGGCTATAGCGATTACATCGATAGTCCAGAAGTCAAGGGGTACTGCGAAACCTATCGTTGATGTGGCAGTTAAAATTGCTAGTACAATCAGTGCTAACATTCCTAATCCTGATAGGAAAAGTAATATCAATCCGAAAGTCATAGGTAATTTTAACGGCTTGTTCGAATTAGAAATAATGCCGTCTGAAGCTAGTTTCACCATTTTTTTCATTGTATAGTGAGTTTCCCCAGCAAACCTTGCTTCTCTCTCGTACTCCACCGCGTACTGTTTATAACCCGCATATGCGTTCATTCCACGTAAGTATCTGTTATGCTCTTTCATGTTATTAAGGGTGTCAACAACTTTTCTGTCTATTAATCTAAAGTCACCGCAATCTCTTGGAATTTTAAATTCGGACATGCTGTCCACGATTTTATAATACACTTTCGCAGTAATCTTTTTAAAGAAAGATTCTCCTGCTCTTGATTTACGTTTTCCGTATACTATGTCGTAACCTTCTTTCCATTTTTCTACCATTTCATATATTACTTGTGGTGGGTCTTGCAAATCCGCATCGATAATAATTGCGCAATCGCCACTGCAATGCTCCATTCCAGCTGACACTGCACACTGATGACCAAAGTTTCTTGAGAATGACAACACTACTGTTTTGCTGTCAGTTTTTGCTAAATCTCTTAGCATTTCAAGGCTTTTGTCACTACTGCCGTCATTTATAAATACTAGCTCGTAATCTTCTTTTAAGTTATCCGCTACCTCTTTAATTCTTTTGTAGGATTCGCTCAAAACTAACTCTTCATTGTAGATAGGTATGATTATTGATATCATTTTTCTCGCTCCTTATACTATATTTTCTTTTTATTGCCTATATTTTCCATATAGACTTCATATTGTTTATTATTGTACCATATTATTACAATAATTTCAATAGGTTTCGTGTTAATTATATTTTATTATTTGTGATTTTTTTCACAACCTTTGCCATTTCTTATTTGATTTTTTCTATAAGTGTGTTATAATGTCTTTATTAGATTTTATGGAGGAATTCACTATGCCATTAGTTACTACTACGGAAATGTTTGCTAAAGCTTATGCTGGCGGTTATGCTATCGGAGCTTTTAACGTTAACAACATGGAAATCATTCAAGGTATCGTTGAGGCTGGTAAAGCTAACAACGCACCACTTATTCTTCAAGTTTCAGCAGGTGCTAGAAAATACGCTAACCCTACTTACTTGAAAAAATTAGTTGAAGCTGCTGTTGAAGATTCAGGTCTTCCAATTGTTCTTCATCTTGACCATGGTGACACTTTTGAAACTTGTAAATCATGTATTGACAGTGGATTCACTTCAGTTATGATCGACGGTTCTCACCACTCTTTTGCTGAAAATATCGCTACTACTAAACGTGTAGTTGAATATGCTCATGACAGAGGCGTTGTTGTTGAAGCTGAGCTTGGAAGACTTGCTGGCGTTGAAGATGAAGTTGATGTTTCTTCTGAAGATTCAGCTTATACTAGACCTGAAGAAGTTCAAGAATTCGTTGCTAAAACTGGCGTTGATTCTCTTGCTATTGCTATCGGTACTAGTCACGGTGCTTTCAAGTTCCAATCTACTCCTAAACTTCGTTTCGATATTTTAGAAGAAGTTGGCAGATTGCTTCCTAACTTCCCTATCGTTCTTCACGGTGCTTCATCAGTTCCTCAAGACTTAGTTAAAATGATTAACGAATTCGGCGGTGCTATGCCAGGTGCTCAAGGCGTTCCTGAAGAATTGCTTAGACGTGCTGCTGCTATGTCAGTTTGTAAAATCAACATCGATTCAGATCTTCGTGTTGCTTTCACTGGTAATATCAGAAAGTATATGAGCGAAAATCCTTCACACTTCGATCCTAGACAATATCTTTCTCCTGCTCGTAGCGCTATCACTGATATCGTTTCACACAAACTTATCAACGTTCTAGGTTGTGCAGGCAAAGCTTAATTTTTATTAAATTAAATCGTAATCAAAGGTTAGTTCTTTATGAACTAGCCTTTTTTTTGTGTTTTTGTTTTTTAGGTAAGTTCTGGGGGGTTTTGGATTTTTTTAGGTGAGTTAAATGGGGCTATTTGCCCCATGCCCCAACAAGGGGCTGAGCCCCTTGACCCTCTTTTTTGTTCTAAGTGTTTTTTGTTGGGTTGTGGTTTGAGTTGGGTTTGGTTATGGGGATAATTTTTGGTGGGTGTTTTATTTTGTGTTTTGATTTGTTCCGCCGTCTTTGTCTTATATAGGTTAATTATTGCACTTTTTTTGTGTTTTATACTTTATTAGTGGAAAAAGGGGCAATCACTTTGTGACTGCCCTTTTATATGTTTGTGTTATTTGGTTTGTTTTATTTTGATTATATTATTTTGCTTGATTCATAACCTAGTCCTAGACCAAGCGAAAATGCGTATTCATAAATTCGACACCTTTCTTCATAGCTTTGCTCTTCCATTATAGCTACTAGTTTTTCATGCAATTTTTTCTGCTCATCATTTAATGTTGCTGTAAATTCTTCGCTTATTTTAATAAGTTTACCAAGAAGTTTAGTACTTTTAATTGTAATTTGAATATTTTCCGTGCCACCCACATTCCCACTTCTTAACTGATTTATCATACCCATGTTTTCCACCTCACTTTGTGTTATATTTATATGTGATTTACCTTTACATAACTTATACAATTTAATTATAGCAAATTATTAAATAGAAGTCTTAGGTATCGTATAACGTGCGAGTTTTTTTTAATATGAATATCCTGCCCTCACATTTTCATGGTTTATTGACAAATCATACCTTTTCTTATATAATATCTATATGAAAAAGTTTTATAATGAAAAATTTAATAGTAGTTTTGAAGAATTACGTATTCTTAAAGGTTTGACTGTCAATAGGATTGCTGTGGAATCTGGGATTAATCAGCCTACTTTGTTGCGTTATTTAAGCGGTGAAACAAAACTTAGTCTTGATGCTGTTTGCAAATTAGCTGACTACTTCAATGTTTCTATTGACTATTTAATTGGTCGAAACGAATTATAATGAAATAAAAAAACAGCTCGGTATTTCTACTGAGCTGTTTTTTTTGTAATTTGTAATTTGTAATTTGTTTATTAGAATTTAATTTTCATTGTTTCGAATGGAAGGGCTATGCCTTGGGATTTTGTTATTGGAAGTTTTTGGTCTTCGGTGAATCCGATTGTTTCTCCGTCTAGTAGCGTTACATCTTCTTCGATTGAGTAATTTGCTATATCAGTTAGCAATTCCACCACTTCATCGGCTGAAAACTCGCTGTCTATAATTTCTATTTCGTCTTTGTTGAACACTTTCATGCCGTTTGTATATCCGCTGAAAGTTTTGCCTTGATCGTTACTATACAAACCGAAAAATACTAAATTCCAAATTGGAAATGCGTCATCATTTATGAAATCTTCCGCAAAATCTACGTAAAAATCAGGAGCAAAAACTGTTCCTACTGTTTGAATTCCTGTTGCTATATCTTGTTTTAATGCACTTGAAGATATTTTCACTAATGTTGTGCTAGCTTTCGTCAATGCTTCGTTTTGAGTAGTAATTACTATTTGCAAATGGGCTTTGTGGGCTTTTGCAACTTCCACTGCTTCTTCCCAACGGAAGTTAGTTTCAGCGTTTTTCACAGCTTCGTCATTTGCTATTGGTGCATTAATTAAAGTCACCGTTGCGGACACGCCGTCGATACTGCAACTCAATGTGTTTGTAGTTTCGTTTACGCTTCCATTTGGTAATTTAATTCCCCAATCGCTGTTGATTGTTTCCGCTAACTGGTTCAAATCATACTTACCGTCTTTCAATAATATTACGCTGACAAATGGTCCGCCACCTCTTGTTTCTGCTAATTTTTTCTTGCTAAATACTGCCATGTTACTCTCCTTATTTACTATCTTAGATGTTTTTTTGCTGTTTTTCTCTTTTATTATACCATATTTTTCGCTCTATCAGCAATTTAATTCTATCTCTCCGCTGTTTTAAATTAATTTATTTTTAATATTTTTTTGATAATCACAAGTAATTTAGTAGACTTTTTTTAATTATTAATGTAAGATATGATTATTAAAATTATATAGCTTTATTTTTTAAATTATGTGACTTTTTTCGCTAGTTTAGAATATAGTTAATAAGAGGTATTTATGGAAAAATTAATAGAAAATAAATTTAATGGGCTTTCCTCATTAATTTCTAACACGCCACTTCTTGATATTGAATTCAATTTCAAGGGCGAAATTCGTCACGTTTACGCTAAGGCTGAATATTATAATTTGACTGGTAGCATCAAGGATCGTGTGGCTTTTCATATTTTGAAAAAGGCTTACGCTAACGGTTCTTTAAAGGAAGGTTTCACCATTGCTGAGGCTACTTCTGGAAACACGGGTATCGCTTTTTCCGCTCTTGGTGGCGCTCTTGGTCACAAAGTTGTGATTTTTATGCCTGACTGGATGAGTCAAGAACGTATCAAACTTATTGAAAGTTATGGGGCTGAAATTCGCCTTGTTTCTCGTGAAGAAGGTGGTTTTTTAGGTTCTATCGCAAAAACTGAAGAGATGTTCTTAGGGGGAAATGTGTTCTTGCCTCGTCAATTTTCAAATGAAGATAACGTTGAGGCGCACTATCTAACTACTGGTAACGAAATCGTCAATCAACTTGAAAAAATTGGGCTTGTTTGCGACGGAGTTCTTGCTGGCGTTGGCACTGGTGGTACTATTATGGGTATCGGCAAAAGAGTTAGAGAATCTAACCCTAATGCCAAAGTTTTCCCTCTTGAACCTGCTAGTTCGCCTACTCTTTCAACTGGTCACAAAGACGGAAGTCACCGTATTCAAGGCATTTCCGATGAGTTTATTCCTGAAATCGTGAAACTTGATACTCTTGATCAAATCATTGCTGTTGACGATGGCGACGCTATCAACATGGCTCGTCTTTTAACTCAAAAACTTGGTCTTGGTGTTGGAATTTCTTCAGGTGCTAACTTCCTTGGTGCTCTTTTAGCTCAAGATATTATAGGAAAAAATGCTGTTGTTGCTACTATTTTCTCTGACGATAACAAGAAATATCTGTCCACCGACTACGTTCGTGCTCAAGATGTTAAAGAGAATTTTCTATCAAAACACATCGAACTTTTATCAGTTACCGCTATTAGATAGCTCTTTTGAACTTTCTGCTAGATTGTAATCTTACTTTAATAATTTCTTTGGACTTCTAGGAAGTTTTGAAATATTATTTGCTATTTATTTATGAATATTCCCTTTATAATTTATTGTGAAATATTTTTATAATTATATAAAAAAAACCGTTATTTTGATTGAATTTAAGTCAATCGTAAATAACGGTTTTTTGCTATTTTAGTGTTTTTTGGGTCTTTTTTAGGTTTTTGAATTTTAGTTGTTGTGGCTTTTAATCTTTACTAAAGATGGGTACTTTTCTATAAATTCATGGTTTGTTTTTGTTTTTCCAACCATGTCTATTAATAAAATGGTGTCATCTAGGATAGTTTGTGATGTGAATGTTTTTCTAATAGAATACTGTACGTCTAACTGCTCTTTTGTTAACAATAAATCGTCTTTCATTGTATAGGATTTTTCGCAATTTATGCTTGGGAAAATTCTATTTTCAGCTAAGGTTCTATCAAGTCGCAATTCCATATTTCCTGACGCAATAAATTCATGGTAAATCATATCGTCCATTCGGTTTCCCGTTTCAACTTCCGCTGTGGCAAGAATTGTAAAACTGCCTTGGTTTTTGATGTTTCTAGCTGAACCAAAGAATTTTTTCGGTACTTCAAGTGCATTCACTTCAAGCTCACCATTCATAGTTCGGCTTGAAGTATATGATACATTATTATACGCTTTCACTAATTTTGTGATGCTGTCTATCATAATTACCACGTCATAACCGCTTTCTACAAGGCGTTTTCCATGTGATAAAACCGTTTCCGCCACCGCTATTTGTTCCTCACATACATCGTCAAATGTTGTAAAAAACACTTCCGCGTCAACCGATTCTTTGATGTCCGTTACTTCTTCTGGGCGTTGACCTATTAACAACATCAAAACTTTCACGTTGCTATTGTTTTGCACCATAGCTTTTGATACGCTTTTTAAAATCGTTGTTGGGTCAGTTTTTGGAGGTGTTGCGATTATTCCACGTTGCCCTTTTCCTATTGGACAAAATAAATCAATTAATCTTAACTCCATTTCATTGTTTTCTTCACTAGATAATTGAAATTTTTCTTTAGGGAAAACTGCAACTAAATCTTCAAAATTTAATCGATTATAGCAATCAGTTACTGGTTTTCCGTTTACTTCTATTACGTTTTTCAAACAGTCTTTGTTGTTTGCATTTTTAATTACTTCACCTTTTACATAATCACCATTTCTTATGAAAAGGTTATTAATTATGTTAGAAGAAACGTATATTTCACTGTATTTTGAGCCGTAATTTCCACCACGTAAATATCCAAAATCATCAGGCATTATCTCTAAAATTCCACCCTCGATTATACTTTCTCCGTCTTTTGTTTCTTGAAAAATATCATTGGTAAATCCACCAACGCTATCACTCAATATATCGTTTACGTTTACTTTTTTAATAGGAATTAACTGATTTTTTTCCTTTAAACGCTCTATGGCAGGATAAAAATTAGAGCCCATTTCAGGCGGTTTTCCTTTCTTTGTACTTGGAATGTAGACCGCTGTATTTCCTTTTCCGAACTCAAGCAACGCATCAATTACTACTTCTTTTTTCATTGTTACTGCAGCTTGTATTTTTGCTCCAAATGCCAATGCTCGTAGGTTATAAATCGTCATTACTTTCAAATTTTCTTCAGTGATTATATAATTATCAAACAATTTTCGTATATCTTGATAGTGCTTTGCCCCTTCATCTAATTTTTGATCAATCATATCATCTCCTTACTTAAAACATACTTGAATTCTATATTTATACTGTAATTTACACCTTGTGTTTCTGAAAATATCAGGGTGTAATCTATATCTATATTTGCACCTTTTTCTGTTCTTTCAATTACTAATTTCTTTGTGGAAAGCTCCACCGCCATTGTTCCATACTCCGTTTCTAGCGGGAAATTTAACTTATTGTTTATTTCAAAATTTAACTCCATATTGTACTTGCCGTATTTTTGATAGGATAGAGAATTATCGTCAAATGCAATCACCGTTTTGTTGGTTTTGTCTTCTTGCGACTTGTCAACATACACTAAAAACTGCGTGTCACCTTCGGTCCAGCTTTCTCCGTATAATATTATCTCGGTTTCATTGAAATCGTCTTTAGTTTTTATTGTAATCTTCGCTTCTCTCAACTTTCTACTCCTACTTTTTTATTTATTATATAATATTATACACTAATTTTCTTTGGTTGTAAAGCATAAAAAAAATTAGTGGCAAAAACCACTAATTTTCCTTATATTTCGACATATTTTATAATACTGTACAAATTTTATGTTGTTTTATAAAATTTGTTGTCCTTCGCCATGTTTTACTACTCGCATAAATCGTACTTCTGCTCCTGTTTTTGCGTCAATATATACATAGAATTTCAAGCCGTCGTAAGTTCCTGCAAATTCATAGGTCATAATGTGGTTTTTATTTATTGGAACTATAGCTTTTTGTACTGAGTCAATTTTCAATTCCTTAGACACTTTCGCTCTCGCTTCATCTTCCGTTAACACAGTTTTAAAGTCTTTTTCTTTTTCACTATTTACTGCGTAATTCAAACCTTCTATTCCTAATATTTCACCGTTATCAAGTGCGATTTTTACTTTTATAAGCTCAGAATAAACTATAGTATCGTTTAATTTTGTTGCAAAATTTATCATTAATACATTGTTTGACTGTAATTTCCATACAGCTTCAACGTTTTCATAGCCTAAATTATTAATGAAATCTTTCGCTATTGCTATTGCTTTATCTTCAGTTAAATTCACTTCGGCAACTTGTCTATATGCGTCAAATAGTACGATCATTCCGTTGCTTTTTGCTACTTGTGCGTATAAACTACGGTCACCAAGTTCGCCTTGGAAACTGTACGTTGAGGCTTTATCGCCTCGTTCTTCTTTAATTGTTGATACGTTTTGTACTTTTTCAAAGAATTTTTCTACTTGTTTTATCGCTTCAGATTCTGATATATTTTCTTGCCCAATTTCTTCTTTTGCTTCTTCAATATTATCACTGAATGGTCCGTCGTAAATCAAGGCTGGATACTTTATATCACCCTCTTTTACGCTGTCATAAGTTAATTCCATTGGGTCTATCATGTCAGATCTTAAGAACATTCCTTGTGAAAACATCTTCATTTCTCCGTGATTTTCCATTAGGAATTGGTTTACGGAATCTTTTAATTTCACATTTATTTCATACAACTTTTTCAAAGATTGCTTTTCTTCTTCAGTGATTTTATTTCCATTCACCACCTTATCAGAAAGGTTTTTTGAATAGTCCATTAGTTGGTTCAAAAATTTTGAAACATCTTTCACGCTTTGGCTTTTTGTCGGTAGACTTGTTAAATTGTTTTCCGCTGACATTGCTAGACTTGACAGCTCATTCAAGCCTTTTATTTGCATTTGACTTGAATTTGTTATAAATAATTTCGATAAGTTTGTTTCTAAATTATTTAGATCCATTACAAACTGATTATACGCTTTGTTGAAAGAACTTTCCGCCATATTCATATAGGTTGCGTTTGTATTTGCTAGCACCACTGTAGAAATTGATGTTGCTCCAAGTAGGACACTTAGCACGATAATTGCTACTGTCTTTACTCTACTAACTTTCTTTCCGTGGGGCATTTTATTTCCGCCGTTGTGGTTGTTGTTACCGCCGTCATGGTGATTATTGTCACTTCCGTTGCTATGATTTCCAGCCTGTTTATGTGTATTATTTTCAGCATTACTGTTGTCTATATCTTCATAAACTCCAGATTCACTGTCGTAAATTGTGGCTTCTTTCACTTCTAAAAACGAATTTTCGTATAAATACGGTGAGAATTTGTCTACTTTTTTCATAATTGTTTCATCTTTTTTTATCATATGCTACCCCCTTATACTGCAAATACATGCTTGCCAATTTGGACTACTTTTTTGGTATCATATATCCAACTGCTAGTTGCTGTGGCTGGATTATAATAATATATGCAACCGTATGTTGGATCCCAACCGTTGATTGCGTCCCTTGCTGCTCGCATACATTCTTCGTCTGGTTCTAGTCCAATTTGTCCGTCGAACACTGCTGTGAACGCCCATGGTTGATAGACTACACCACTGATTGTATTAGGAAATTCAGCAGATTTCACTCTGTTTAACACTACAGCTCCCACCGCAACTTTTCCTATATATTCTTCTCCACGTGCTTCTGCATAAATTGCTTTTGCTAGCAAGTACACGTCCGATTCCGTATAAGATCCAGTGCCTGCGCCGTTCTCACTATTCACTTCTTTTGGATCAATTCCAAGAAGTTTCAAAGTTTTCGCTCCTGCAATTCCATCGGCGGTTATGCCTTTAGCTTTTTGGAAACTCTTTACCGCTTTTATTGTTCCGTCTCCGTACACCCCGTCAATGCTACCGTTGTAGAACCCTTCGTTCTGTAATGATTTTTGCAGTTTTTCAACTACTTCACCACGTGATCCATTGGCTAGCGAACTGGCTTCGGCTATTTCACCTACTCCAAATATCAGCGATACCGCTAGTATTGATACTAGCATTGCGGTAATTATTCCAAGCATATACACTCGTTTTTTTTCCATGTTTCCCCCTTAATATTACACTCAACATTTTTTTTATTAACATAATATCTCTTTTATCTAGGGTTTATATACTGTTTTTTCGCAATTTTCACTATATTTATATGATTTTTTAGGAAAATTTTCAGGGTTAGATTAAATTCGATATTATTTCATTTACTTAATATCTCTTTTATCCAAGATTT
Organism: uncultured Clostridia bacterium; assembly: GCA_947039455.1. Classification (GTDB taxonomy): domain Bacteria; phylum Bacillota; class Clostridia; order Christensenellales; family CAMQZB01; genus CAMQZB01. The sequence goes on along the minus strand of CAMQZB010000001.1, from coordinate 125,148 downwards.
ATATACTACTTCGTCACTATCAATTTTTTCGCCGTTCATAAAACACAGTGGCGGATACACTACACACCACCAATTATCACCGTCGCCTTCGCCTAATTCTACCACTAGTGAATTGTAATTTCCGCTTTCAACCACGTGTCCATTATATTGGCGTGTTGGATAGTACTCTTCAATTAAATCCACTTTCGCTGTGTAGCTATACCCCACATCGTGCATATAATCATTTGCTACTTTTTGTATATTTGATAATTCGTTTTTCACTATCTCATAACTCTCCGCTTCCGTTTCAATCTCTCCAAACTTCGGTGTTAAGTACTCCATTATCTCATCTCTTACCTCATATTTTAGGTTTTGATCATGAGTTGTGTTTGAATGTGCTTTTACGTGTATTCGAATATAATCTTCGTTGGCAATTTCTATATTCAACATTCCGCAAACACCTATCAGCAAAACAATCGCTAATCCAATAAATTTTTTCATTGTATTTCTCCTTGATTTTTTATTACAGTTGCAATTATTGACAAGACAGCTTTTGTTTATACTAAAATTACTGTATTATTAATTTACTTACAATGTAACAAGGCGAAATTAGTTAATTATTGAATACCATTGATTGCAGTTTTTATCGAAATATATGAACTTGATTTTTTGCTTTATTACACACTCATATTTTATCGGTTGACTTCCCCATGGTGCTTTCACATTATCACTTCGAATTTTCACATCAGTTACCATAAATTCTTTATCTTCCACTGACACTATTAATGGAATTATTCTTCCGCCGTCTTCAAATCTTGCTGTTACCGTTAATAGTACTCTTGCCATTTTTAATCTCCAATCATTCTTTTTCTAAACATTCATTCATTATAATTATAACAAACGTTCGTTTATAAGTCAATGTTTTATCTTGCATTATGAGTTATATTATATTCCAATATTTGACATTTTTCCCAGTGTTTGACACGTTTTTGAGTATTTTTAGCGTAAAAAAGCGTATAAATGAAAAATCCACTTATACGCTGTTTTAGTTTATTTAGTTTTTGGTTTTATAGGAAACTATGGTTTTTAAAGGTCTTTTTTGTAAATTCCTTTTTCCACTAGCTTTCTGAATTCTTCAATTACGCTGTCTTTATCTTCTTTGTAAGTTACTCCAAACCAAGTATCGTTAGTTTCTAAAACTTTAACCGTTACGCTGTTTTCTTTCACCATATTCCCAATAACTAACGGTAAAAGGAACTCGCTTTTTAGGTCTTCTGAACTAGTTTCTTCAAGAAAATTTGTGAATTTTTCTTCAAGCACTTCCAAGAAATCACATGACATTCCCCACATATTCATTGATACTTTTGAATTAACATCAATAGGTGTTGAGCTGTTTTCTTTAACTATTTCCGCGCCCCTCTCTACTTTTGTTATATTGTGAGTTTCAACAATATCAACTAGGAAATCCTTTTCGTCAACTTGGATTACACCACGAGAAACTCCGCCATTATTCGACAATGTATTATTCAATATGTATCCAACCATGCAATAATCCGTTTTTGCGTTAGGGTTTTCAACTAGGAATTTATGCGCCATTTGGAATGCTTCTTTACCGTAATAATCATCGGCATTTATCACTACAAAGGGTTCATTTATACAATTTTTCGCTGCAAGGACTGCTTGACCTGTGCCCCATGGTTTTGTGCGATTAGCTGGCAATTTGTGTCCGTTAGGTAGGTTATCAAGCTCTTGAAAAGCATACTCTACTTTACAAATTTTTTCCGTTTTATTGCCTACTATTTCTCTGAATTCAGCTTCTAAATCTTTTCTTATTATAAAAACTACTTTATTAAATCCAGCTTCAACTGCGTCGAATATTGAGTAATCCATGATAATTTGACCTTCTGGGCCTACTTCTGCTAGTTGTTTTGTACCGCCGCCAAATCGACTGCCTATTCCTGCTGCCATTATTACTAAACTTGTATCCATTTGATCCCCTTTTTTCAGTTTTATTCTATCACTTTTTTTCTATTTTTATTTTATCACAATTTTTCTATTTTTGCAAGATAACTTGAATTAATATATATGTGAAAATTACGGAAATTATTAATAATTTAATAAAAACACAATTTTCATTGTGTTTTTCTTTTTATCGCTTCTTTCTTACGATTAATTTATCTATTTCGGAAGTGGCTAGGCTGTCGCATAGGTTGTTTATTTCGTTGTCTGAATGTCCTTTTACTTTTATAAAAGTTACTTCATGTCTTGCCAATTCTACAAGGATTAAAAGCCATAAATCTTTGTTTTTTACGTCGTCTTTACTGCTTGTTTTCCAGTTGTTTTTTCTCCAATTATTCAACCAACCGTTGTTAATTGAGTTTACACAAAGGGCTGAATCAGAATAGACTGTTACTTTGCACGGCTCTTTGATACTTTGCAAGCCGTGAAGTATTCCGTACATCTCCATTCGGTTGTTTGTGGTATCCATAAATCCGCCCGAAAGCTCTTTTTGCACACCTTTATATATTAGGACACAGCCGTATCCCCCCGGCCCTGGGTTTCCACTGCAGGCTCCGTCGGTATATAATTCAACTTCTTTCATTTCTCGCCTCCGCTCTTTCAACTAATTTACTTGTTATCCGATAATTCAACTGCTCTATCATAACAATCTTTTATTGCTTTGTCAATTAAATTACCCAACCCTTCACGCTGAAATGTCTTTACTGCTTCAATAGTAGTTCCGCCTTTACTGCATACTCGTTCCACCAATGTATCAATATTTTCACTTGATTGATTGAACATTTCCGCTGAACCTTGTACTGTTCCTACCACTAGTTTTTTCGCTATTTCCGCTGAAAATCCGTGGGCTAGGGCGTTCTCATACATGCCTTTTATAAATAGGTAAACATAGGCTGGTCCGCTTCCTGAGATTGCTATTATATCATTAATTTGGTTCTCTTTTATCTCTATTACTTCTCCAATGCTTCCGAATAATTTAAGAACAAACGCCTTTGATATATCATCTAACAACGACACGTCCACTCCTGTGATTCCTCGTCCTACCAGTGCTGGTGTATTTGGCATTGCTCTTGTGATTTGACATTCTTCACCAAAAACTTCTTTAAATTCAGTAATTGTTGTTCCTGCTAATATGCTTATTAATTTATTTCCCTTGTAGGCACTTCTGATTTCTTTTGCAACCACTTCAAACATTTGTGGCTTTACTGCGAAAAATACGTATTCACAATTTTCCACGATTTCTATATTATCATTTGCGATGTTGTACCCTTTCTTTTTCATCTTTTCCATTACTTCATTGTTTGGGTCGAAAATAGCCATTTCTTCGCTTTTTAATAGGTTGCTTCCCACAATTCCTTGTGCTATTGCTTGCGCCATATTTCCATAGCCAATAAAGCCTAGTTTATATTTGAATTCCATTTCAGCTCCTTTATGTTGGTTCTTTTTCACCGTGTTTTTTTATTATTATACCAAAAAATTCGCTGTTGGTCACTCATAATTGGGCAATTTTGAATTAATATTTATTTTTCGTCAAAAACTCCCTAAATTCATTTGACTAAATTTTCTATATAATATATAATATTATAGCATTGAGGGGAGTGGCTCAACGGTAGAGTTGCGGTCTCCAAAACCGTCGGTTGCGTGTTCGAATCGCGTCTCCCCTGCCATTTAAAAGATATTTGTATATTTATACAAATATCTTTTTTTTATGTGGTTTTTGATTATTATATTATAATTAATTGGTTGTTTTATCTAGATGTTAGATTTTGGGTTATACTTCGGGGTATGAAAAAAGGAAGCTTTACGCTTCCTTTTTTTTATTATTTTGCTTATTTTTTTGTTGTTATATATTTACTTCTTCAACTTCAGTATTTCTTCCGCTGGGATTGCTATAAACTCGCCGTTTTCGTGCTTGAACCCTGTTGGGTTATCAAGTACGTTTTCCGGTATGTTCGATACTTCGAAATGTTCAAAGCCGTTCCAATCGTATCTAGCACCGTCTACGTTATGTACGTTCACATCTTCGCCAGTGATTTGGAATATGTCAGTATCTTGTGGTGTTGTATAAGTATCTCCTATTACTTGAACTTGTTTATTTTGTTTACTAATTATTACTTGTTTCATATTTTCGCTCTCCTGTTATTTATATTTGATATATGTTGGTGTTTTGTAGTTTGGAAGTGTTATTTCAGTAACAAGCTCAGCAGTTAATATCCTTCCACTTTCGCCTACTGCCATCCATGATTCATTTTCATAGATTATTGAGTTAACAGTACCACCACCGATGGAACCTCTCAACCAATTTATTCCATCTTTGCTAGAAGACATTATGCCATTTTCACCTGCTGCAACCCAAAAGCCATTGCCATAATCAACAGTGTTAATGTTTTCATCTTTAGTAAACCCACTTTTTCGCTCCGTCCAATTCGTTCCGTTAGTGCTTGTTACTAGATCTCCACTACAACCAACTAAAATCCATAAGCCATTTCGGTAGACTACTCCGTTCATTATTTGATTAAGAGTTGTTGAATGAGTACTCCAATTTATTCCATTGTTGCTAGTTGACGAGGCATCGTTACAACCAACAGTAACCCACAGCCCATTTTCGTAGGCTACTGCAATAATTGCTGTATTGACGAAACTTGTTCGAACTGTCCAATTTATTCCGTTAGTGCTTGTAATTAGCAGTCCGCCATCACCAACTGCAACCCACAACCCATTTCCGTAGGCTACTGCGAACATATTAGTTTTAAATCCACTTGTTCGGGCTGTCCAATTTATTCCGTTACTGCTTGTTGCTATTTTTCCACTATAACCAACCATAATCCACAACCCATTTCCGTAGGCTACTGCTCTAATTGTTATGGTATCCCCACTTGTTCGGGCTGTCCAATTTAATCCGTCAATGCTTGTTGATATTTTTCCACTATTACCAACTATAACCCACAACCCATTTCTGTAGACTATAGTTGTAATTATATCATCAAATACATTTGTTCCAGCTGTCCAACTGGATATATAATTCTTACTGTCAAAGAACGGTTCTAACCCATTGACTACCAACTCTTCAGTTATTGAAAAAACTGTTCTTCCATCACATACTGTGAATGAGCCATCAGCTAATTTATCTTTGATTGTGACTTCACCTATTTTCATGGGCGAGCCTGATGTTGCATTAGTTCTTCCTATCATTAATTATTTTTTCCTCCTGCTATTTTATTTATTCTAATTTCTTCTCCCTTCTTTTATTATTAAGTTGTTGCTCCTTAAAGTGAAAATATTAAGAAACTTTATTTACGCAAACAATTATTTGCATAAATAAATAATATCATACGAACAACTATTTGTCAATGAATTTTATTGTATATATTATTTTTATTTTAGCGGGTTTAATTATGTTCTTTATTTTCCTCAATAATTTATTACTACTTGTGTATTTTTATATTTGTCTATTGTTATTTATATGATTTTGGACGTGAAAAAACCTCCCAAAATTGGGAGGCTTTTTCCGTTTGGTGCACCATAAGAGATTCGAACTCCTGACCTTTGCGTTCGTAGCGCAACACTCTATCCAGCTGAGCTAATGGTGCTAAAATGCTTATTAATTATATTGCATTTCACCACTATTGTCAACTGTTTTGATACTGTTTTTACTATTTAATTTTTAGTTACTTATTTTAGTAATTCTTTTAAGATTTTTAAGTCTTCATTTAGTTTAAGATATAGTGACAATAATTGAACGTCGATGGCATAGTTATAGTTGAAGAATGCAAGGTTTCTGATATATTTCATTGCATTATCACCGTAAACTGATGCTTGGTCTAGCGCTTCTATATAGTTTCTTGGTTGTCTTCTTAAATCTACTTGAAGTGCTTGTGGAATTTGACCTACTATTCTCACTGCGTCATTGTATAAGACATATGCTCTGTTTCTTAATCCAAAGATTTCTTCTCTTATTTCAAATGGCTCATTTCGGCTTAATATGTATGCGTTGTTTAGTGAATTGTAGTAACCTTCAAGTGAGCTTATCATTCTTATTGCATTTCTTTCAATTCTATCGTCACCGTCAAAATCAGGTAATTCTGGTAACACGAATGGTGGCAATTGATCGCCTACTGGAATTAATGGCGGTTCAAACGGAGGCAAAATTCCTTCTGGCTCACGGTTTGTCATTGGTGGTTCAAATGGTGCTAACGTTCCTTCTGGTTCGCCATTTCCCATTGGTGGTTCAAACGGTGGTAATACATCTCTTGTTCCGTCCATTCTCATCATCATTGCGTCGTCATAATAATACATTCCATCACATTCTTTTTTCATCATTGGTTTATCATACATATTGCAATCTTTTTTTATTTTTGATTTCATCATTGATTTGTCGCATGAATTTCTTACGCTTTTTGATTTCATAATTGTGTCATCATAACAATACATTCCCCCCTCAGACCTCATCATTGGTGGTTCATAAGCTGGCATGGATTTTTCCATATGACCTTCACAGTGCATTTTTGTGCTACTGCCTTTTGTGTTAAATATAGGTGGCATTTGCTTCATATATTTATCGTTTCCTTGTGAATGATTTTTCATTTACACCCTCCTTTTCGGTTTATATATTTAAGTATATGATGCAAATGTGATTTTCGTTAATATCTTTTAAAATTCCTATGATATTGTTGTTTTTTAGTGGTTTTACTTTGAATTTCAACGAAAATATGTTATACTCACAGTTAATAGAAATTTAAAAAAGTTTATGGAGATTTATTATAATGAATATATCATTAATTGAAAAAAAATGGCAAGATAAGTGGAACGAAACTAAGGTAAATTCTTTCGATAAAGGTAATGTTGACAAAAAACATTACGTTCTTGAAATGTTCTCTTACCCTTCTGCTGCTAAACTTCACATCGGGCATTGGTATAATTACGGCCCTTCCGATTCTTATGCTAGATTTATGCGTATGAACGGCGAGAACGTTTTTCAACCTATGGGTTTCGACTCTTTTGGTTTGCCTGCGGAAAATTTCGCTATTAAAACTGGTATTCACCCTAAAGATTCTACTTACAAAAATATCGCTACTATGGAAGTTCAACTTCAAAAAATTGGCGCTATGTTTGATTGGGAAAATGAAATCAAAACTTCTGATCCTGACTACTACAAGTGGACTCAATGGATGTTCCTTCAACTTTATAAAAATGATTTAGCTTACCGCAAAGAAGCTCCTGTGAACTGGTGCAACAGCTGTCAAACTGTTCTTGCTAACGAACAAGTTAAGGACGGTCTTTGCGAACGTTGTAATACTGTTATCGAAAAGAAAAACTTGACTCAATGGTTCTTTAAAATTACTAAATACGCTGAAGAACTTCTTACTGGTCTTGATAATCTTGACTGGCCTGAAAAGACTAAACTTATGCAAAAAAACTGGATCGGTAAGTCTGTTGGTGGCGAAGTTGATTTTAAATCAGAAAGCACTGATCATACTCTTACTGTCTTCACTACTCGTGCTGATACTCTTTTTGGTGTTAGTTTTATCGTTCTTGCTCCTGAACACCCTCTTGTTGATACACTTACTTTAGATGAAAATAAGACTGCCGTTGCTGAATATATTGCTCAAACTAAGGTTATTAGCGAAATCGATAGACTTTCTACTTCTCGTGAAAAAACTGGTGTTTTCACTGGTTCTTACGCTATCAATCCTGTTAACGGCAAGCGTGTTCCTATCTTAGTTGCGGACTATGTTCTGTTCACTTATGGTACTGGTGTTGTTATGGGCGTTGCTTCTCACGATGAACGTGATTTCGAATTCGCTACTAAATATAACATGTCTATTGATCGTGTTATTAACGGCAAAAACGGCGACGATGCACTACCTTTCACTGAATATGGAACTCTTGTGAACTCTGGTAAATACGACGGAATTGAAAGTAAAGAGGCCATCAATGCTATTATTTCAGATCTTGAAACTGAGGGCAAGGGTAGATTTAAAATCAACTACCGTCTTCGTGATTGGTTGGTTTCTCGTCAAAGATATTGGGGCGCTCCAATTCCTATTATTCACTGCGAATCTTGTGGCGATGTTGCTGTTCCTGATGAACAACTTCCTGTAGAACTTCCTTATGATGTTGAATTTAAGCCAGACGGAAAATCTCCTCTAGCTAAATCTGATGATTTCATGAACACTACTTGTCCTACTTGTGGCAAACCTGCTACTCGTGATGTGGATACTCTTGATACTTTCGTTTGCTCTTCTTGGTACTACCTTAGATACCCTGATAATAAAAACTCCGAAATGGCTTTCGATCCTGCTATCATTAATAAAATGCTTCCTGTTGATAAATATATCGGCGGTGCTGAACACGCTTGCATGCATTTGTTGTACGCTCGTTTCTTCACTAAGGCACTTCGTGATTTAGGTTACTTGAACTTCGATGAGCCTTTCACTTCTCTTGTTCACCAAGGGTTGATTATGGGTCCTGATGGGGAAAAAATGAGTAAGTCTCGTGGAAATGTAGTTTCTCCTGACGAATATGTTAACGAATTCGGTTCTGACGTGTTTAGAATGTACTTGATGTTCGGGTTCTCTTACATTGAAGGTGGACCTTGGAACGATAATGGTATTAAATCTATCTCTCGTTACCTTGACAGGGTTGAACGTCTTGTGGCGCAATACTCCACTATTCAAACTACTACTATCAACAAAGATGCGGATTTCAATCTTGAATTTGTTCTTAACAACACTATCAAAAATGTTGACAAAGACATGAGAATTTTTAGTTTCAACACTGCTATCGCTCGTTTGATGGAATTGACTAACGCTATGAATAAATACGTTCAAGACGGTGCTATTAACGTTGCAGTTTTCAAAGACGCTGTTTCTAAACTTGTACTTCTTCTTGCGCCTTTCACTCCTCACCTTGCTGAGGAATTTTGGGAAATTATGGGCGGTAAGTTCTCTATTTTCAATGTAACTTATCCAGTAGTTGACCAATCTAAATTAGTTTTATCTACCGTTGAAATTGCGGTTCAAATTAATAGTAAAATCAAAGGCAAAATGCAAATCGACAGCTCTCTTTCTGATGATGAAATCAAGGCTCTTGTTCTTGCTAACCCTGAATTCGCTCCATTACTTGATGGGTTGAATATTGTGAAAACTATTGTTGCTAAAGGCAGACTTATTAATCTTATTGCTAAATAATTTTTGTTTAGTTTGGTTTGGTTGGTTCGTTATAAAATGGGGCTGTTTGCCCCATGCCCCAACAAGGGGCGAGCCCCTTGACCCGCTTTATGTATGGTGATTTTTGTTGCTGTGTTGTTGGGTGAGTAGTTGGGTATTTAATTCAATATTATTACTATTATTATTATTGGGCGGATTTAGGTTCGCCCTTTTTTAAAGGGAAATTAGGAGATTAACATGACTTTTAAAACTGAGAGATTATATATTAGAAAATTCGCCACTAAAGATTTCGATCTTTGGAAAGAAGGTTACGAAAATAGACTGCCACCACAAAATGAATTTGATGTGGGCACTGTTGATAATTTAACTAAGCGTTACTTTAATCAATTCGTTTCTGCTCTTACTGAATATGCTACTAAAGACAAAATTTACTGTTTTGGTGTGTTCGACTCCACTACTTCTAAATTTGTTGGCGTTCTTGAGATTATTGTTCTTCTTAGAAACGACATCAATTGGGGTTCTATTGGAATTTCAGTTAACAACCAATTTTGGGGGCTGGGTTATGGTACTGAAATTGCGAAATGCGGTACTTTAATCGCTCGTGACGTACTAAAATTGCGTCGTTTAGAGTGTGCTATTGAAATTGATAACACTAGGAGCACTAAGATTTTCAGTAAGTTAGATTACGAGTTTGAATGCGTGAGAAAGAACTTTTCTTTCAACGGATCTGAGTTTGCTGATATGGAAATCTTTTCTAAAGTATTGGTTAAATAGTAATTTGTTTTGCTTTTGCAAGTGCTTTTTAATGTGTATCATTCGTATTATGCAATTAATTTAGTGCTTTGCAATTTCTTTTAAATGTGTAATTTCTTAAATATCATATAAATACTTATAAGATTGTATGACACAATAATTAAGAATTTTATATTTCATATTCAAATACCGCTAGCGTTGCACTAGCGGTATTTTTTTATATTAATTTAAGCACTAATATAGGTTTATGGGAATTAGCCTTATCTTAAAACTCTACTAGTACACGGCATTTTAGTCCTGTCATCTTCTCGTTGTCGTGCCACATTGTATATACTGTAAATTCATTACGTTGAAAATTCTCTGAACTACTTTTATCACTGTCACGGTTACTTTGAATATTTTCTAAATTCATTTGTACATTATCTAATTCACATTTGACATTGTATAAGGCACTTTGAATAGTGTATAAATTTCCTAGATTTTCTATAACATATACACCATTATTTTCGCAAAGAATGTCGGCTGTTTTATGTTGTTCATTTTGTCTTATTCCAGCGCAATCTACTCCTATAAATCGTATTTTTTTGGCTATTAATGCAGTTATTAATTCATTTGATAGCTGTGGGTGATTATTGAAATATTCTTGACCTTCATAACCGAATTTCTCCATTTGTCCAGTTCTAAATATTACGAAATAATTTGACATTACTTTTGAGATATCAATATCAGTTAGTCCGATTTCTTCGATATTTCTCACATCAAAAATTATGCCTTGAGATTTGAAATACCTAATTGGTATATTGCTTTTTTCGTAAGTATCAAGATGAGTGCCAATATGCCCCATTGCAATATGCTCATTTGCTTGGGATTTTGCCCATGCCATCATTGGGCTATCAGCTTTTACTACTGTTGTTATATCAACTACTGTTTTCACGCTTTCGGTAATATTTGCAGTTGCTGTTATATTTGTAATATTTACTGCATTTGCAATTTCATTGGTATTAGAACTTTTAATTGTATTTGTATTTTCAATTATGTATATTGTTTCTGTTGTGTTTATTTCTGTTGTATTTGTATCTATTTTGTTATTTCTCTTAACCATTATATTTTCCATCCAAATTTAGATTTTACTTTCTTATAATTAATTATAAATTTAAAAGAACTGTATTTGAAATTTGCATTTCAATACAGTTCTTTTGATAAAGGTTTAACCTTTTATTATTTTGCTAATTCAGTACTTCTGAACTCTCTGATTACGTTTACTTTGATTTGTCCTGGGTAATCTAACTCAGATTCAATCTTTTTAGCAATGTCTTTAGCTAACAAAATTGTTGCTTCGTCGTTTACGTTTTCAGGTTTAACCATAACACGTACTTCACGTCCAGCTGAGATTGCGAATGATTTGTCTACGCCTTTGAACTCGTTTGCAATTTCTTCAAGTTTTTGAAGACGTTTAACATAGTTGTCCAAAGTTTCACGTCTAGCACCTGGTCTTGCTCCAGAAATTCCATCGGCAGCCATAACTAATACAGCCTCAATAGTTTCAGGTTCAACATCACCGTGATGCGCCATGATTGCATTGATTACAGACTTGCTTTCTTTGTATTTCTTAGCAAGATCTCCACCAATTTGGATATGAGTTCCCTCAATTTCGTAATCAACCGCTTTTCCGATATCATGAAGTAATCCAGCACGTTTTGCTAGGTTTACGTCAACATCAAGTTCAGCAGCCATTGCCCCAGCCAAGTATGCAACCTCAAGTGAGTGTTTCAAAACATTTTGACCGTAGCTTGTTCTATACTTAAGTTTTCCAAGAAGTTTAATAATTTCAGGGTGCAAACCAAAGATACCTACGTCGAACATTGCTGCTTCTCCGGCTTCCTTAATAGTTTGCTCTACTTCTTTTTTAGATTTGTTTACGATTTCTTCGATACGAGCTGGGTGGATTCTTCCGTCAGAAATAAGTTTTTCAAGAGTTAATCTTGCTACTTCACGTCTAATTGGGTCGAAACCTGATAAAATTACTACCTCAGGTGTATCATCGATAATCAAATCAATACCAGTTGCACTTTCCAATGCTCTGATGTTTCTTCCTTCACGTCCGATAATTCTTCCTTTAAGTTCATCGTTAGGAAGTGGAACTACCGTTACTGTAATTTCAGATGAGTGATCAGTTGCGCACTTTTGAATAGCTAAACTTACGATGTTTTTAGCTTTTTTGTCCGCTTCTTCTTTTGCATTTCTTTCAATTTCACGAACCAGCTTAGCTGCGTCGTGTCTTGCTGTTTCTTCAATTTCGCTAATAAGCAAATGCTTTGCTTCTTCCTTTGACATGTTTGAAACTTTCTCAAGCTCTTCAACAATTTTGTCATGGGCATTAGTTAGTTTTTCTCTAACTTTATCAGCTTCCGCATTTTTTTGACGCAAAGTTCCTTTTTCAACATCTAATGCTTCGTTTTTAACGTCTAGAGATGCTTCTTTTTTAACTACAACTTCTTCACGTTGAAGAACTCTTTGTTCATTTTTTTGAATTTCACCCCTACGTGTTTTCAATTCTTGGTCCAACTCACCTCTAATACGTAAGTCTTCCTCTTTAGCCTGTAATATTGCCTCTTTTTTTACCGTTTTTGCTTCAGCTGTTGCATCAGAAATAATCTTCTCTGCAACCGCATTTGCATCTCCTATCTTCCCATTCGATATTTTCTTGCAAATTATGAATCCAGCGAAGATTGAAATCGCAACAATTGCGATAGCAGCTAAAACTAGAAACAGTGTTCCAAGAGCACCAAGAGAATTCAATAACACAAATTTAGTCATTGTATGGTACCTCCATGTATATATATATTTAATTATTAATTTACACGTCAATGGTATAAATTACGATATCTATCAATAATCTATTTAATTTTATTATATTTTAAAGAATTTGTCAAGTACTATTCAATTTTTTATGCAATTTTCTTTGTATATTTATTAATAAATACATAAAAAGCGGTATATTGTATACCGCTTTTTAAAATTACTATTTTTCAGTTTTATCTTGTGCTTTATCTTGTGCTTTATCTTGTGATTTATCAGCGAAAATTTCCGCTCTTGTTTTAGTATCAATTTCGTCAAACAGCTCTCTGTTTTCTTTCAATAAATTTCTAACAGTTTCACGACCTTGTCCAAGTCTTTCACCATTATATGAGAACCATGAACCGCTTTTTTCCATAATACCTTTGTCTACAGCAAAGTCCATTAGGCAACCTTCAGCTGAAATACCCTCTCCGTATATTATATCGAATTCCGCAATTCTAAATGGAGGTGCAAGTTTGTTTTTCACTACTTTGCAACGTGTTTTGTTACCGTTTATATCAGTTCCGTCTTTAATAGCTTCACCTTTTCTGATGTCCATTCTTACACTTGCGTAGAATTTTAATGCTTTTCCGCCTGGTGTGATTTCTGGTGATCCAAACATTACTCCGACTTTTTCACGTAATTGGTTTATGAAAATTACACAAGTGTGGCTTTTGCTTGTTATTCCAGCTAGTTTTCTCAAGGCTTGACTCATTAATCTTGCTTGAAGTCCAACGTGTGTATCTCCCATATCCCCTTCAATTTCCGCTTTTGGTGTCAACGCTGCAACTGAGTCAATTACTATTAAATCAATAGCTCCACTTCTTACAAGTGCGTCAGTAATTTCAAGTCCTTGCTCTCCTGTGTCAGGTTGAGAAACGTATAATTCTTCTAAATCTACGCCCAATTTTTTTGCGTACACTGGATCTAGGGCATGCTCGGCATCAATAAATGCACAAGTTCCGCCGTTCTTTTGTGATTGTGCAATTATGTGTAGCGCTACTGTTGTTTTTCCTGAAGACTCTGGTCCGTAAATTTCGATTATACGTCCGCATGGTACTCCGCCTATTCCAAGTGCGCTGTCAATTGCAAGACAGCCTGTTGAAATTACGTCAATTTCTACACTCGCTTTATCGCCAAGTTTCATAATTGAACCTTTTCCGTACTGTTTCTCTAGTGATAACAGTATTCCGTCTAGTTGTTTTTTCTTAGTTGCATCCATTTTTTTCTACCTCATATCTCATTGTATTTTATCAAGTTAATTAAAGAAAAAAGACTTTGTTTGCCACAGGCTTCTCGTATCATTTCTCTATTTCCGTAAAATTTATATCGGTTAACTTGTATGTTATCTTTCGTTCCAATAGCTATGTACGCCAGCCCGACATCGTGATTTTCTTGGTCGGGACCCGCATATCCAGTGGTCGCTATTGCTATATCCACCATTGAATGTTCTAGCAATCCGCGACACATTTCATACGCCACATCACTGCTTACTGCTGTATTTTCTTCGATTGTGTTTTGAGAAACGTTCAATCTTGTTACCTTTGATTCGTTAGAATATGTTACTATTCCTTCCACTAAATATTTGCTCATTCCTGGTACAGAAATCAGTTTATTTACTATATTACCACCAGTTACACTTTCGGCAACTGCGATTTTCTTCTTTTTCGCTTCTAGTAAACTTATCAAAGCACTCTCTAGTTCCACGTTCTTAAAAGCGTATAAACTTCTTGAAAAACGTTGTGTAATTTCGTAAATCACTTCTTCAACAAGTGGGAAAGGTACTTTATTTTCGTCGTAACGAAGAACTAAAGTCACTTCTTTTATGTTGCAATATGTTGTCAAAAACACGCCTTTTTGCTCTAATTCAAGCAAATCTTCAACTTTTTCAACCACTTCAAGTTCACCAACTCCGTATATTTTAAAATACTTTGTGATGATTTTTGTAGCACTCCATTTTTTAAGTTCTTCTGAAAAATCATTGTCGAACATCGCCGTCATTTCTTCCGGCGGACCTGGGAATACTGCTATTTTTTTCTTTTCGTGTGTTGAAATAAAACCTTGCGCTACTCCTACATAATTCTTCAATGGCATTGCACCTTCTGGAATTGTATAGAATCCTTCAAGCCCTTCTGGCATTTCAAATTCGCTATCTTCAAAGTGAATAAGCGTATTTTGTTTTGCCATTTCATTAATTTCAAGAGGTTTTCCAATATAGCTAGCAATAACTGCTTTAGTTTTATCGTCTTCAGTTAATCCTAATCCCCCTGTCACTATCACTAAATCGGAATTTTTTAATAGTAAATCAAGAGAATTTTTTATGTCATTTTCAGTATCAGCACAAGTGATTTGATAGTAAACTGGCAAGCCACGTTCTGATAATTTTTTTGATATATAGGCTGAATTGGTATTCACAACTTTGCCCATTAACAACTCGTCACCAACAGATAAAATTGAAATATTCATTATTTTGCGTCCTTAAATAGCTCGATATTCTTTGTAATATACTGTATTCCTGAAATCACACATACTACTGTTGACAACATTAATACTACAACTCCTGTCCATAATACTACATTATAAATAACTGATGTTGCGCCGAAGATTTCGCCTATTGCTGATGCCATTAGGATAAATGGAAGGGCTACACATTGTGTTGCAGTTTTGATTTTTCCTAACTTATCTGCTGCGATAACTTTTCCGTTGTTTGCGCCAATTAATCTTACGCCTGACACCACAAGTTCACGTACTAACGTTACTATCAACGCAATGGCTGCTAGCGGTTGTAGCGGTATTAATTGTTGGTCTACGATCAATATCATTGCCACTAGAACTAGAACTTTATCCGCTAGTGGGTCCATGAATTTTCCGAAATTTGTTACGATATTATGCTTTCTTGCGATGTTTCCATCTAGGAAATCAGTAGCTGCTGCAACTGCGAATATAAACATTGTTACAAATGGAAATACTGCTGGTGCATATGGTGTTAGGTAGAAAGATATTACCATAAATGGTACTAATATTAGTCTTGTTATTGTTAATTTGTTTGGTAAATTCATTTTATCTCTCCTATTAAATCATCGTTTTCAATGCCTGTTATTGTTACATCATAAGATTCTCCCACTTCCACTAATTGTGTGCTTGTGAAGAATACTAGACTGTCGATATCAGGGGCTGAAATGTAACTTCTTCCGATAAATCTATCGTTATCGAAATCAATTTCTTCATAGACTACTGACATAGTTTTGCCAATAAATTGTTCTTTAAATTCTTGAGAAATTTCAGAAAGTATTTCAATTAAATCATACTCTCTTTCAGTTTTCACATCATCATCTACTTTATTTGGCAAGTTTTTTGACGGTGCGTCTTCTTCGTCAGAATAGGCAAATACTCCGCAATTAACGGGTTTCACTTCTTCTAAAAACTGTACTAGATTTTCAAAATCTTCTTCAGTTTCACCAGGAAATCCTACCATCACTGTTGAGCGAATTGCAATTTCTGGGATTTTCGCTTTAATCTTATTGAATAAGTCAAGATACCCTTCATATGTTCCAAATCTGCCCATTCTCTTTAGGACGGCGGTTGACGCATGTTGAAGTGGGATATCCATATATTTCACTACTTTTTCATTGTGTGCAATTTCTTCAAGTAACTCATCGGTTACTTTTTCAGGGTAGCAATACAATAATCTAATGTGTTTTAAATACTCTATTTTTGATAGTTCTTGTATTAATTCCACTATGGCATATCTATTGTATAAGTCAATTCCGTAGCTTGTTACATCTTGTGCCACTAGAATTATTTCTTTTACTCCGTCCGCCACTATTGTTTTTGCTTCATCAATTAATTCTTCCATTTTTCTTGAAACAAAACGTCCTCGTATTTGTGGAATTGTGCAGTAGGTACAGTGATTGTCACAGCCGTCTGCTATCATCAAATAGCCGTAATGTGCTGGCGTTGTCAACACTCTTTTATTGCTTGTTGGCAACGTGCAAGTATGCACTGCATTTACTCTTTTGTTTTCCGCATTTTTGATTATGTCGCAAATAATCGGATAATCTCTCACACCTAAAAATCCGTCTACTTCTATGAATTCGTTGAAGATATCACCAATATATTTCTCTGGCAAACAGCCTGATACTATTAGTGTTTTCAAGGTTCCGTTCTTCTTCAACTCCGCCATTTCTAGTATTGTTTCCACTGCTTCAACTCTTGCGGATTCGATAAATGCGCAAGTGTTTACTACTAGAATTTCAGCTTCGGCTTCGTTATTTGTGATTTCATAACCGCCTTCTTGCAAATAATGTAACATTGTTTCTGTATTGCATCTGTTTTTGTCACAACCTAGTGATACGATTCCAACTTTCATTGTTTAATACTCCCCAAATTCTTTTTCAAATTGCTCTCTTGTTATTTTAACTTCTCTTGGTTTACTACCGTTAAATGCCGATACGTAACCAAGTTTTTCCATTGTATCAAGGATTTTTCCTGCTCGGTTAAATCCTACGTTATAACGTCTTTGTATCATTGATATTGAAATTTGTGAACTGTCTATTGCTAATTTTAGTGCGTCTACAAATTTATCGTCAAGTTGCGTTTCACCTTCACCGTTTTGTGAATTGCTGGCTTCTTTCTCTTTTTTCGTGTACACTATTTGCTCTTTTGCTTTTGAATCGTATTCTGCTTTATTATGAGTTACTACGTAGTTAACTACTTTTTCAACCTCTTTTGAGCTTACGAAACAACCTTGTAGACGTATTTTTTCTGGTGCTGTTACTGGTTTAAAGAACATGTCTCCTGCTCCTAGCAACTTCTCTGCGCCTACTTCGTCAAGTACTGTTTTACTATCCACTCCGTTTGATAACTTGAATGAAATTCTACTTGGCAAGTTGGTTTTGATTACACCTGTGATTACGTTTACTGACGGTCTTTGAGTTGCTAGAACTAAGTGGATACCTGCGGCACGAGATTTTTGTGCGATTCTCATGATTTTCTCTTCAAGTTCTTTTTTGTTCATTGACATTAAGTCCGCTAACTCGTCCATGATAATTACTATTCTTGGCAACTTCTTTTCATTTGGCAATAATTTTCCATTGTATGAATCTAAATCACGGGCTATCACTGCTTGGAACAACATAAATCTGCGTTCCATTTCGTCTATTGCCCAATTTAATGATGAAATTGCTTTTTCAGAATCATAGATAATTTCGTCTATTAATAGATGTGGTAACCCTCTATATGCAGTAAATTCTACACGTTTTGGATCAATCAAAATTATTCTTACATCATCAGGTGTTGCATTGTATAGCAAACTAATTAGGATTGTATTTAACGCTACACTCTTTCCTGTTCCTGTTGATCCTGCGATCAACATATGTGGCATTTTTGCGATGTCACACATCACGTTTGTTCCGTCTACTTGTTTTCCAAGTGCGAATGCTATTCTTGATTCGGAATTTCTGAATGTGTCCGTGTCAATTACTGATTTGATTGTTACAGTGTCTTTTATACGGTTTGGCACTTCTATTCCTACTCTATTTTTTCCTGGAATTGGTGCTAGAATTATTACTTCTGACGGTGATTCTAGTCCCATTGTGATATCTTTTGAGATTTGTTCAATACGTTTTACTTGTGTTCCTTGTTGGATCTCAAGTTCGTAACGTGTTACTGATGGGCCTACCACTGTTTCTACCACTTTTGCATTAATTGAGAAGCTCTTTAGGATTTCTTCAAGTGCAATTGCTTTCGCTTCAGTTTCTTCTGAGATTTTGTTTGTATTCATCTTTGCATCATCAAGTAAATCTAGCGGTGGGAAGGCATATGGCACTTTCGCTTTGCTTATACTTGCTGGTGCTTGATATGTTTCTTTTGCGATTATTGGTAGTTGTGATGCCACTTCACCATTTGCTGTTTTGATTGGTTTTACTTGGTTAAGTGGATAGAATACTGAATGTGTTGTGTTGTCATTTGCTTTATTTCCATTACTATTGTCGTTTATGATTTCCGCTGTATTTTCTTGCGAAACTACTTTGCGTTCTTCCACTTCTACACTTGATTCTGGTTGGAATAAGTTACGCACTTGTGGAATTACGTGGCTTTCTATAATTACTTTTTCTCTATGAGTTTCTTGTGGCATGTTGATTATTTCTTCAACAGGCTTTCTTTGGTTTGCAGGTTTGTTATTCTCAACTGTTTGCTCAACTGAATTTATGTTTATTCCGTCTTTAAAGAATGCTCCCACTGCGTATTTTTTGTTCTCTTCAACCATTTGTGGGTTTGATAACTGGTCAAGCTTGATTTCATTAAACACATCGTCAATAGGTGCGTGCAAAATTGCTTTTGTGAAACTGCTTGATAGACTGCTTGGTGCGGATGAATTATCTATTTTGTCTTCTGGTTTTTTTCCGCCGTTTAACTGGTCTATTGATGTAAGAATTTTGATGTTCGCAACATCTTTTGTTATTTTTTTCTCAAAGCTATAATCAACTTGCGGAACTTCTAATACTCTGTTTTTTAGCTTTCCTGATGCTAGCAAATCTTTGAATTCTTTAGTACTTGTTTTGAACTCTTCAGTGTCTGCATAGGCGTTTGTCATTGTTGTTCTTGGCTCTAGTATGTTGAATTTTTCAGGTACTACTACCACTTCTTCCACAATTTGAACAACTGGTGCTTTTTTCTTTACGTCTTTTGATGTTAAGATTTTTGGTGGCACTTTTGGTTTTGTGATTCTGAACATGTCAACATGTGGGTCTTCCGCTGGTCTTTGTGGTTTTACTATATTGTTTACTGTTCTAGTTTCGGTTGCGGTTGATAGTTGATTGTCAGTATAGTGAACGTTGTCCGCTGTTTGTTCATTTGATGTGACTTCTACGTTTGTTGAATTATTGTTGAATAGCGCTTTTCTTGATACTAAATTGTCTTCGTTTCTTTTCTCATTTACATTCACGTTGTCATCAATTTTAATAAATGGTTTTTTGTAGTTGTCGTCGTCAATAATTCCTGCATCTTCGAATTTTGGAGTTACGTACTCACCGCCGTAATTGTTGCTCAAGATGTTGTTTCTTGGGTCATTTTCACGGATTGTATCTACTCTTTGGTCAAAGTGGTTTCTGTCTTCTGAAAGGTTTCTTGGGCGGTTTGTATTGTTTATTGTGAAGCTACTATCTTCTTCATTGCTGAACAAAATGTCTTTTGCTTTCTTATTTTGTTTAACTTCTTGGTTGATTTCTCTTTTTGATTTTTGGTTTAATGAAGTAGTTTTTCCTACATTAGAAATAAACAGTTTTGCATTTCTTCTTGAACCTTTCATATCACCGTATTGCGCATCATTAGATTGCTCAACAACTTGTTCTTCTTGTGGTTGATTTGCAGTAATTGGAGGTCTTCCATACAAGATTTCTTGTGCGGATAGTCTTTGTTCCACTTCAGGTTCTGCATCAACATTTGACTGTCTATTATAGAAATCGCCTTGTTGAAAATTATCGTTTGGATCGGCTTTGCCTGTTCTCAATTCACCTATGCTTGTACCGAAGCCAACTTTTACTGCATTTTTGCCTTTAGTAAATTCTTCTAATGAATCTTTTTGTTGAGATTTTGATTTACTGTTTACTTTTTGCATAACTTCTGATGAGAATTTTGTTTTCATTCCCGCTATTCCACCAAATACGCCTATTGTTAATAACACTGCTGAAACAATATATGTGCCGTTTACTCCTAGTATTGATACTGGGTAATAAATTATTGCACTCATTATCACTCCACCAGCTGAGGATCCGTAAATACCTTCCGCTTCTAGTTTATATGATTGCTCAAGGAATTCAGAAAAAGTTAGTTTGTCGTCGATAATCAAACCTGCATTCGCTGTCCACACTTGAAGTGCTATTAATGCTGAAAACAACATTACACATAATGCGATTATTATCATTCCGTTGTTTTTTGATTTTTTTGTGAATAACGCTACTACTGATGTGATTATTCCAAATGATACCATTGCATAAGCTGCAAACCCAAAAATTCCCAATGTCATATTGGAAATTAATAGACCAAAACTGCCCAACACTGTATCTCGTGTTAGCAATGCTAAAAGTAATACTACGCTCAGTATTAGTGATAATATTGAGACGGTTTCTCTTGTTGTTGTGTCATCTTTATGGTTTATATTTTCAAATTCTTTCTTCATGTTTTCTTCCTATATTGTTATTTAAATTTAGATATACTTTTATTATACTATAAAATTAAAATAATTTCAACAATAATCCTAAAGAATTTGATTTATATCGTAACCTTCTTTCTTACTTTTTCCCAATTGGCGGTCAAAATTCTCTTTATTCTTGGAAATGTAGATTTCAAACAGCTCTTCTGCACTCATTCCAGCGGATAAACACATGCTCACAAAAAAGTGTAGAACGTCCACTAATTCTTCTTTTACATAAGCTTTATTTACTTCTTTTGGATTCTTCCACCATTTGAAATTCACTTCATCAAGCAATTCAGCAAGCTCAGACAGCATTGCTAACACTTTTTTTTGTATCCATTCTTCACTTGATATATCTTCAAGCCCTCTTTTTTTCTTTATATCTTCATCAAGTTCGTTTTGCATTTTAAATATTGTTTCTAACATATTTATGTCTTGGAATTTTTTATCATTTGTACTCATAATTTTATCCTCGCTGTATATATTTATTTATTTATCTTTATTATTAAATTCTGATTTAGCTTTTCATTACGTCAAGTATGTTACATGAAACATCACGTCCAACTTGTGATCCTGAAACTTTTGTGAAATCATAGGCTGTTTTTGCTAAAGCATTTACATCTTCATAAGTTATCGCTCTCATATTTTCTACTTTTTCTTGGATATCGTATAAAGTGTCGTTTAGCAACATTGATTTTCCGTAAATACTCATTAGGCTTGCTGTGTTTTCTTGTGCGAACATGAAACTTCCGATAGTTTGGGCTTTTCCTCTTTCGAACTCGTCTTTAGTTATACCATTTTTCGCTAGTTTTTTGATTTCGTCACGTATTGCTTCTGTTGCCATTTGAACGTTCTTTTGGTTTACACCTGCGTAAACTACTAATGTTCCTTCGTTTTTATATACTGAATTAAATGAGAAAACTGTATATGCTAACCCCTTATCTTCTCTTATTGATTGGAAGAGTCTTGAACTCATTCCACCACCTAAAATGTTGTTTAGAATGCTGTATTCATATATTCTTTTGTCGCTGTAATTAATTGAAGGAAATGCGAATGCGATGTGGCATTGCTCGATGTCTTTCACTTTACTATTATATCCGCTTGTGATTTCTTTCAATGCGTAATCAACTAACTTTTCACCAGTATTTGGCATTTTATCAATAAAATACTCTTTAACTAATTTTTCCGCATTGTCCATATTGAAGTTTCCTGCAATTGAAATTACGATATTTTTTGGGTTATAGGCTAAGTCCATGAACTCTTTAATATCTTTTTTGCCGAATTTTTTAATATTTTCAGCAGGGCCTAGTATATTCTTCCCTAACGCTCCATCTTTAAATATCGCTTTTGACAATAATTCCATGCAGATATCGTCTGGAGTATCTTCCACCATTGCGATTTCTTCTAAAATTACACCTTTCTCTTTCTCTATCTCTACATCATCAAACTTTGAATTTAATAACATATCCGCTAGTAAATCTAAGGACAATCCAAAATACTCGTCGGTACATTTTACGTAATAACAAGTAGCTTCTTTTGATGTGAAGGCGTTCATTTGTCCGCCAATTCTATCGATACAATCAGAAATCTCGAAAGATGTTCTTCGCTCCGTTCCTTTAAACAAATTATGTTCAATGAAATGGGAAATTCCGCTGTTTTCTTCAGTTTCAAATGAGCAACCTGATTCTACCCAAAGTCCCGTTGTTACTGAATACATTCCTAGATTTTGGTTCATCACTAGTCTTAAACCGTTTTCAAATTTTATTATTTTCTCCATAATTTTGTTGCTTCCTCTTTATTTTATTGTATTTGTTACGGTATCCACCATTAGATCATTGGTTTTGTAATATTCCAACACATCAGGTAAGGCGGACAACGTCATTTCCGTTGGGTGCATTAATATTAAATCACCACCAGAAATATCCTTTACTGCTCTATTATATATTATTTTGTGACTTTTGTCACGCCAATCTATAGTATCTTTTGTCCACATTATCATTTTCATGCCCGCTTCCGCTGTTGCTGTTATTGTTTCTTTTGAAAAACTACCTGACGGCGGTGCAAACAAATCCATATCTACTCCTGTTAGGGTTTTTATTAGTGTATTAGTGTTTTCTATTTCATCTAAACACTGTTGATAGGTCATTTTGCCCATGTCTTTATGGTAATAGGCGTGACTTCCGATTTCATGGCCTCTTGATACTATTTCATTCAATACGTCAGAGTTTTTCACTGCCCACATTCCTCCGATAAAGAAGGTTGTTTTCCAATTATACTTGTCAAGTACATCCAATATTTCTTCAATGTATTCCGTGCCCCAATACACGTTTACCATCAGTGAAACCTTGTTGCTGTCCTTGTTTCCACAATAAATTGGTGCGTTTTCGTCTTCTACTCCAAATACTTCAGCGACCCCGTCATAGGCTGTGTATAATAGTATTGTTGACAACAAAACGAATATCATAACGTTACAAATAATATGTACAAATGTTTTTGATTTAATTCTCATTTTTAAAAATTCTCCCATAAATTTATCTTTTATATAAATATATGCGGAATAGTCCTTAATATAGAATAATATTCTTTCTTTATCTTTTCTTGATTTATTACATAAAAAAAAGATAGCTCTTTTACTTTGCCATCTTTCTTTTTTTAATATTACTTTCTATTCTATAATTTTTTTAACTGGTTTTTTCTTTGGTTTTGGTACTTTAGTTATTGGCTCTAGTATGTCTATTATGATTTTTGATAGTTCACTATCTTCAATGTCTAATATGTAATGTTCTTTTGCACAATTATAAGGAAAACCTAGTTCTGCGGTTGTCATATGTTCTTGAATTTCAGGTAGCTTTTTTATGTAAACAGTATTGTTGCACACTAATAGAATTGGTTTGTCATTTACATAAACCATGTATTCTCCAAACATTTTCTTATACCGAATTTCTCCCGTATCACGAATTTGGTCGCTAACAAATATGATATAATCTTGTGATGTTGCCATTACTTTTTCGCTCCTATTTTACATTGACTAATATTCTTTCTATATTTAGTCTACTTTTGTTATTCCTTGTTGTGAATTTATGTATGATTTCATATTCGTTATTTGAAAAAGTGCAAATTGTGGGTTGTTCGCTGTTTTGAAGTGGGTTGACAACACAGGACACATTTTGAACATTTCGGATTTCACTATTATATCGTTACACTCCACAGCTTTTCCATTTACTCTTATCCATTCTCTTGTGGCAAGTTTTAATGCTACTATTTGAATGTTTGAGTTTTCTTTCATTTGCTTATACACTTCTTTTGTGTTTGCTGTTGAAATATATAAGTTATTTTCATATTCCATTACTGCTCCAAATGGACGTAATGCTGGGGCGTCTACGTTTACCGTTGATATGTAAAATACGCCACTCTCTTTTAAAAAATCATAAGTTATACTCATATTTTCTCCCTTTTTTCTTTCTATTTAATAATTAATTACAATTATATCACAAACTTTGTGTAGTTGCAAGGGGTAATAAAAGGCGATTAAATTGCTTTAATCGCCTTTTGGTTTTATAGTGATACTATATTTTAGTTTTATTAGTTTTGTTTTTTTCTTTTAGGGTTTCGGTTTTTAGGATACGTTCTTCAGGTTTTAGATCTAGTCCTATTGTTCCCCCTGGGTTCATTAGGTTATCTTTGTCGAAGTAGTTTTTCAGTACTTTATAGATACCGAATTCTTTTTCGCCAACGTAACCTTCTAGCCATGGAGCGAACATTTTGCCTATTCCGTGATGGTGGCTCATTGATGCGCCTGATTTTTGTATTGCTTCTAAAATTGTTGAATGATACGCTTTGAACTTTGCTGATTCTTCCATTTTTGTTATGAAAATGAAATATAAATTAGCTCCTTGTGGATAGCAATGTGACATATGGGTTGTAACTATTGTATTTGGTAATTCTTTGCAGATTTTACGTACGTCTATATGCACTTGCTCCATATTTGACCAGTTCACTGAACACTCTAGGGTATCAGTTACTATGCCGAAATCCATCATTGTATCACGTAAATATGGGTCGTTAAATCTTCCGTGTTCCCATGATTTACATACGTAACCAGTAAGGCTCATTCCGCCGTGTTTTTTTGCTATTTTAGCGATTTTTTTCGCTACGTTTTTAGAATATCCACGTTCGCCGTCAGTAAATCCTAGGAACAAACATCTTTCCATGTCTTTGAATTTAAACATGTTCAATAAATGTCTTAATGGTGAATCGTCTACATTATATAGCTTCAACATCAAGCTAGTTTCTTCTTGATCGGATAGTCTGAATACTGAAGAATTTCCACACTCAGCTTGCATCATTTCACGTGCTGCGTTCATGCCTTCTTCCCATGTTTTGAATATGTAAGAAAAGCGTTTTCTATTTTCTGGCATATGTCTAAATACACGTAAAGTCACTTCCGTTAACACACCGAATGCACCTTCACCACCCATCATTATTTCGTTCAAATCAGGGCCTGTTGACTCTCTTGGATAATGTGGCGTGTTGATTTCGCCTATCGGTGTTGCATACTTTTGAGATACCACCATGTCCGCAATTGTGCCATAGTAAGTTGAATTTTGTCCTGCACCTCTTGTTACTACCCAACCGCCTACTGATGAATACTCGAAACTTTGTGGAAAGTGTCCGCAAGTATATGCTCTTTTAGCTTTGAATAGGGATTTAGCGTTGTTTAGAATTTCTTCCAACTTAGGTCCGCTCATTCCCGCTTGTACTGTTATTGTTTGGTCGATTTCGTTGAAATTTAGCACATTATTAAAGCGTTTTCTCATGTCAAGTGAAACTCCGCCTTTCATACATTCAACGCCACGAGTTACTGAACTGCCCCCTCCGTATACGTACAAAGGAATTCCGTTAGCTTGGCAATAATTCACTATTTGCACAATCTCGCTGTGGGCATTTGGGTATATAACTATATCAGGCAAGTTCTCGAAAAGTCCTTCCCTTAATCTCATACAATCAAATCCAGTTTTACCATAGGCTACCGACAATCTATCGTAATCTTCGATAGAAAAATTATCTTCTCCTACTATGTTTTTAAAACTCTCTATATGCTCTTTTGACATCTTTGTTGGATTGTTTAGAACTACTTTGTCAAGTCCAATATCGCCGTGATAATTGCTAAAATCTTCATCGGTCATTTCAAACTTTTCCTTCATTAATTTAAACAAAGATTCTTTTGGATACTTAACAAATTCAGGGTCGCCCCATCTGAATATTGATCTTACGCTATCTTTTGGCGCTGGGGTTGTTACCCACTTTGGCTCAAATCCTTTATATGGTTTATTGCTCATAACTTCTCCTAATTCCCCTATAATTTAGATTGTATTTTCTTCTATTTTAGTATAAATTAGTACTATCTAACTTCTCTTTTTGTAATCTTTTTAAGCTTTTTGTACCATGGATCAATTTTGCTTAGTAATGGTACATAGCATTCTTTATACATTTTTGCATAGATTTTGTGTTCTTCCATATCTGGAGTGAAAACGTCTTTGTCGTGAACCATGCTTTTTAGTCCTTGGTCGAAACTTTCGAATTCACCAATTGACTTAAACGCTATTAAAGAAGCACCTAGTCCACAGGCTTCATGGGTTTGGATTCTCTTAACTGGTAAACCAAACATATTCGCTGTGATTTGACATATTTCATCAGATTGACTTCCGCCACCGCCAACGTATAATTCAGTTATCTTATGTTTAGAACGCTTCTCCATACCGTACATTCCGTCTAGTAATGCGAAGTTTATTCCTTCAATTACCGCTCTATAAACGTGCATTTTCGTATGGGTATCGGTAAATCCTAGCATTGATCCTCTTGCGTTTGGATTCCACAATCCTGCTCCCCAATATGGTTGAACCATCAATCCATCACAGCCAGCTGGAATTTTATGCAATTTCTTGTTTAACACATCTTCAGGACAACATCCTAATTTTTTCGCTTCTTCTACCTCTTGATACGCAAACTCTTTTTTGAACCATGACAACATCCAATATCCACGATACACTTGAATTTCTGCTAAATACATATTTTCTACCACTGATGGGTATGAAGGTATGAATTGTTTTGGCTCAAAGTATGTTTTAGTTGGAAATTGTATTGTTGCTGCTGACCCTAATGATATTGCTGCTTGATTGTCTTTCATTACTGATAGTCCTAATGTTTCACAGCTTTTATCAGCGCCTGTCGCTATTAACGGCAAACCTTCGGGAATACCTGAGTATTCGCTTACTTCTTTTGTGATATATCCTAGAACTTCCCCTGGTTGCACTAAATCACACAATTTTTCGTTAGGGATATCAAAGACAAATCTTGTTAATCCTGATTTTCCTAACCATTTGCGGTTTTTGAAATCCATTGGTATATGACCGATCATGCTTGCTACTGAATCATTTAATACACCTGTTAATTTACAGTTCAAATATGTTGGTAACATAACGTATTTTGCTGTTTCAGCCCATACCTCAGGTTCATTCTCCATAATCCAATTACAGGCGGATTGACGTTGTTGCATCTTAATCGTATCTTCCATATTTACCATTTTAAACAATAAACTCTTGGCTCTTGGAATTGGATTTCGATATGTTGTTTCCCTTTTGTCTAACCATATAATAATATCTCTAATTGCCTTATTATTTTTGTCAAGGCAAAGTGCTGTATCTCTGATTACAGTCATTGCAACTGCTTTGACATCTTTCATAAGTTCAGCGTTTGCATCTCTTACTTGTCTTCCTAAATCACACAAATGATCGAAGTAAAAATCAGGTCGTTGCTCTGCCCAACCTGGATTTTTAGAAATGTACGGTCTTTCATATTTGTTTTGTGCCAGTGCTACAATATCACCTTGTTTATTCACCAACATAGCACGCATACTTTGAGTGCCGATATCAAACGTTAGTATAAGTGGATTTCCCATGTGTTTTCCCCCTAAGTGTCTATATTTCATTTTCTATATTTCAATTATCATATTTTATAGTTCTTTAATTAAATCCGATGTTGCAATTACGTCAACGCCTAATCCTAGTACGTTGGCAATTATTACATCGCCTCTTGATACGCTTTTACTTAATACTACTTTATTTATTTCACTCATTACTTCAAATATCTGGCTTTTTGGAATATCTTCAGATACTCGTACTGGTAAAACTGGCGCTTCAGCAAACGTTGTTTTCACTGTTGTGCAAATCGTTCGCATTGGGTTTGTTACTTCATTTACCCCAAAATCTATTCCTCTTTTACACTTATGTCCAGTAACTTCCATTGTGTTTTCATCTACCATTAGTCCGCAACCATTGGGACAAACTATACATACAAATTGTTTCATATTCTCTTATCCCTCCACTATTTCAAATTCAATTTTTGAATCTTTAGTTACTTTTAATTCATCAAAATTTAACACTATACGCTCCATTTCTGGTGGTCGTAAAAATGCAAACTTTTTCGCAAATACATTTACTCCGTCAATTATAACATTTATCTTGCATTTGTTCAAAACGTATTTGCTTCTAAAAAACAAAATGGTATTTGAATTATTTGCTTTTAAATCTATCATTTCTGGCACAATATACAATGTTTTCTCGTTCATTCCAATATTTACTAATTCTCTTTCAGCTTCAGCATAGGCACTTGCTCCTATTCCTGCAATCTCGCCACTTTCTGATACGTAATCAGCCAAGTCGTTTACGTGTGTTGCATTTCCGCAAGTAAACACGCCTCCAACCGATGTCATAAACTGACCGTCACATCTTGGACCTTTTGCGAAATTATCTAGCTCTACTCCCAAACTTTCAGCTAGCTCGTTTTCAGGAATTAGACCAACTGACAATATCAGTGAATCACACTCTATTATCTCAGATGTGCCTGCTATTGGTTGCATTCTTTCGTCAACTTTTGTAATCTCTACACTTGTTAATCTTTCACTTCCGAAAACTTTTGTTACTGTATGTGACAAATGCAACGGGATATTGAAATCGTTTAGGCATTGATGTATGTTTCTCGTTAACCCTGACGGCGTGGATTTTGCTTCGTATACGCCCAAAACTTCAGCACCTTCTAGTGTCAATCTTCTTGCCATAATCAGTCCTATGTCGCCACTTCCTAGAATTACGCATTTTTTTGTTACCATTTCACCTAATAGGTTCACGAAATGTTGCGCTTGACCTGCTGTGAATACTCCTGCTGGACGTGTTCCGTGGATTGATACTTGCTTTGCTGTTCTCTCTCTGCAACCTGTTGCTAGTACTATTGATTTCGCTAGGTATTTGATTACTCCAGTTCTATTTACTACCGTTATTGCAAATCCTTCCGCTGTTTTTTTAATACTTGTTACGAAAGTTAGCATTTCGCAATCTATTTTTCCTTTTATAAATTCGTCAATATATCGTTCCGCATACTCTGGTCCTGATAATTTTTCCCCGAATTTCACTATTCCAAAACCGTCGTGGATACATTGTTTAAGGATTCCACCAAGTCTTGCTTCACGTTCGATTAATAATACTTTTGAACCTGCTTTATTTGCGGAAATTGCTGCGGCTAAACCTGCTGGGCCACCGCCAATTACTACTACATCATAATTAATCATGGTTAGTTATCCCCCTTTGTTAGTCCGTATGATAAGTTTGAACCTTCGTTGGATTTTTGTACTTCCGATAGCTTCACGCCAAGGTGTTCCGCTATGATTTTTGTAACTAATGGTGCGCAAAAACCGCCTTGACACCTGCCCATTCCTGGACGTAATCTCTTTTTAATTCCGTCAACTGTTGGTACGCAAATATTCATGTTCAATGCGTCAATAATTTCCCCTTTGCTAATCTCTTCGCAACGACAAATTATTACTCCATAATCTGGGTTTTTCGCTATATATTTGTTCTTTGTTTCATCGTCCATTTCTCTTATTACTGGTACGCCTTTTCTAACTGGATTGAAGTTGTTATTTTTCTCAACTTTTCCTGTTTCACTAAGGATTTGAACTGCTAATTTTTCTAAATCTAGTGCTATTGCAGGGGCTGTTGTTAATCCTGGTGACTGTATTCCTGCGCAGTGAATTAAATTCTTTGTTCGTCTGCCTCGTCCTAATACGAAATCTTCCTCAAAGGTTGGGCCACGCACTCCTGTGAAATATGTGATTATTTCCCTTTCATGTAAGTCTGGGGCTGTGTTTCTTTGTTTATTAAATACTTCAGAAATTGACTCTTTATTTGTTTCGAAATTCTCTTTTTCGTATGTTTCAACTGCATTTGGTCCAATCAAAAGATTGTGGTCTACTGTTCTCATCATTCCGCCACCTTTTGAATGTGCACCCCCTGTGCTTTTAAGCAACTTTACTGATGCAATTGATTTTAACAATCCATTTGCTTTCTTATCTAATATTGAATTTGTGCCTTTTCTTGGGTGTATAGAATAGAATCTGTCCCCTGCCATTTTCGCCACTTCTTCAGCAAATGTTCCTGCGGCATTTATTACTACTTTAGGGATGATTGTTCCACGGTTTGTTGTTATTGTTTTAATCTCTCCATCAACTACGTTCATGCTCAAAACCGCTGTGTTTAATGATACTTCCCCGCCGTTTTGAACTGCGTTTTCAGCGTATGCTATCGCCATGTTGTAAGGACAAACTATTCCCGCTGTTGAATTATATATTCCAAACTTGAAATTCTTGTTTAGATTTGGTTCAGCTTCATGAATTTCAGCTCCTGTTACAAATTTTGTTCCTGTTACTCCACACTTTTTCAAGCGGTTGCGTACGAACATTTTGATTATTGGTTTTGACCACTTTTCAAACATTCCTACATACTGTCCACAACGAATAAATGGTACGTCAAGGTCTTTACACACGTCTCCATACATTGCGTTTCCAAGTAGTACATAATGTTGCTTCAAAGAACCTAACGACAAATCTACTCCTGGGTGTACTTCTCCATCGTTTCTGCCTGTTGCGTGCATAGCTAAATCAGACTCTTTTTCAATTAAAAGTGCCTTGATATTCCATTTTGATAATTCTCTTAATATTGAAGCTCCTGAAATTCCGCCTCCAATTACCACCACGTCATACTCTTTTCCATCAAGGGTTTTGTCAGTGATTTTTGGTAGCTTAGTTTTTGGGATTTCTATGCCCTTTAACGTAATATCATTTACTACACATTTTCCCGATTTTACGTCTACCGCAAGACTGCACGCTGTCATTATATCTTGCCAGCTATCTAGCGATCCAGTCACTATCCGAGAAAATTCGTCCTCATTTATTGTTAATTTGTTTGGGAATTTCTTGTCTAACTGCTTTTGCAATTTTTTTATATTCATCTTTATCTCTCCCTAATCATTCATTAGTCGGTCAATTAGCCGACTGCTTATACTTCTATTATAATACATAAATACTCAATTGTCAATATCAAATCTAAAAATTTATTGTTAGTTTTATAACAATCATTTAATCTTTACTACTTCGGTAAGTATGTATATTCATTTATCTCTTTACAAAATATGTTTTTTATGTTACAGTTATACTAAGAAAAACGAGATTACGAGGTGAATTTATGGCTGCCCCAAGAAACGATAATGTGAAGGAAAAAATTCTTCAAGCTACCGAATTATTAACTACTGAACTGGAATTTTCTGAGATTACTTTAGCGAAAATTGCTTCTACTGCTAATATTTCTAAAGGCACGCTTTATTATCACTATAATTCAAAAGATCAGATTTTGCTTGATGTTACTACTAAATTTCTTGATCAACAAATGGATGAGTTACTTCGTTGGACGGCGGATCGTAGTAAGGATATTTCGTTACACCGTATTTTAAAATACGTTATTCAAGGCGCTTTGACTGCTTCTAAAACTCGTATGTATTTAACTTTCAATGCTATTCAAAATAATATTGAAATTCGTGAAAAACTTCTTGAACGTTACGATATCTTTTCTAAGAATATCGCTACTGCTATTTCTAAAACTTTTTCTTCCGCTTCTGGAGATTTTCTCGCTTGGACAATTTTACTTCTTTGCGACGGAATGACTATTCAACAAAATTTGAATAACGAAGGGTTTGATTTAGATAAATTTATTACTCAGATTATTACTACTGCTGAAAAATTGGAGGCTTATGAAAAATTTAAAAATTAGTTTTGTTCCTGTAACAAATAAAAATCGTGAAATTGCACTATCTCTTACTACTTTAGATTCCCAAAAGAATCTTTGCGAGTCCGCTTTTGACTGTCTTGCTGAGGCTGACCAACTTGCTTTATGGCGTCCTGTGATTATTTACATGGGCGACACTGCTGTTGGGTTTGCTATGTATGGCGTTTGGGCTGACGAAGGGGTTTCTGGTCGAGTTTGGCTTGATAGATTCTTTATTCATAAGGACTTTCAAGGGCTTGGTTATGCAAGACTTCTTCTTACTCCGCTTATGGCTCATATTACTTCAGAATACTCTTGCAATGAAATATATTTAAGCGTTTTTGACAACAATCCACAAGCTATTTCTCTTTACAAAAAGTTAGGTTTTTCTTTTAACGGTGAATTTGATTTTGGTGGGGAAAAAGTTATGGTTAAGTACTTCGGCGCAGTTCCTGCAACGACTCCACTACTTAACAACTACCCTTGGATAGAAAAATTTATGCTTGCTTTGCCTTCTGCTACTACTGATTTTAAAATTGAATGGCATTGGGATAGATTTTTGATTAAAGGCAAAATGTTTGCGGGTCTTACTACCCCTCATATTAGACATAAAGAATTCGGCGGTTTGACTATTCTAACTTTGAAATGTGATTCCGATATGGCGGAATTTTTACAACAAAAACACGACTTTATTAAACCCGCTTTGTTTATGGACCAAAAAACTTGGGTTTCTGTTATACTTAGTGGCGATACTCCTGTTGATGTTATGAAAACTTTAATTATGCAATCTTATGTTCTTGTTCTTTCTAAACTTACTAGAGAAGCTCAAATGGAAATCAAAGAAAAATCTCCTGACAGCCCTTTTTGGACTGCTTTTGAAGATTTATAATATATTATAATTTCGAAATTTAATCATAATATATATTTATAGGGAGGTATTTTTATGGCAAAATATGAAGGAAAATTAGTTGGCACTTTCGCTGACATGGAGAAATTAATTACTGACGGAATTTTAAACAGTAGTTGTTCCGCCACTCTTGAGGACTCAAGTTCTTTTGAGATTGGTGATTGTAATTGCACTATTTTGGTATTTGAAAGATACAGTTGGACTGGCTCAAATCGTTTAAGTCTTAACGTTACTTTGTTTGGAAAAGATCAAGGCGAAGTTTTTATTTCCGCAGTTACCGCTGGTGGTAGTCAAGGTCTTTTTTGGAAGGTAAACACATTCGGTGAGGAAGCTTTCTT
Organism: uncultured Clostridia bacterium; assembly: GCA_947039455.1. GTDB lineage: Bacteria > Bacillota > Clostridia > Christensenellales > CAMQZB01 > CAMQZB01. The sequence continues at coordinate 91,801 of CAMQZB010000001.1, read as the reverse complement.
GGATAAACTACTTGAAGCTGTTGCTGGGGCTACTGTTTAAGGTATTGCTAGATATACTGTTTTAGGTTGAGTAATTAATGTTAAATTACATAGAAAAAGGATTGTAGGTTTTTGTGCCTGCAATCCTTTTTTATTTGTGTTAAATTGTAGGTTATCCCCTACTTTTTTTAATTATATGCTATATTTGACTAAAAAAGTATAAAAAAATACTATCTAAATTCAACTTGAAATTAGATAGTACAATTGGAGCGGGAGACGGGATTCGGACCCGCGACATTCGCCTTGGCAAGGCGACGCTCTACCACTGAGCCACTCCCGCATAATTCAAAATTAAATAATGGTGGGAGCTACAGGGCTCGAACCTGTGACCCTCTGCTTGTAAGGCAGATGCTCTCCCAACTGAGCTAAGCTCCCTCACCAAATTAATTTAATTTTGTATTAAGTTGTTGCACGATAATGGTGGGAGCTACAGGGCTCGAACCTGTGACCCTCTGCTTGTAAGGCAGATGCTCTCCCAACTGAGCTAAGCTCCCTCACCAAATTAATTTAATTTTGTATTAAGTTGTTGCACGATAATGGTGGGAGCTACAGGGCTCGAACCTGTGACCCTCTGCTTGTAAGGCAGATGCTCTCCCAACTGAGCTAAGCTCCCCCACACATTAGTGCCTTATTACTATACCAAATATAACGAAGAAAATCAAGTGTTTTTTACAACTTTTTAATTAAAATAATTTTTATTTTAGTTTTTTGTCTAAATCTATAAATAATTGACTTATCTTTTAATATTTTTTAACTTCATTAAACTTATACTAATTAATACCCATTATTTAATTAATGAATATCTCTTTTTTTCACTATAACGTTTATATGTTTTTTGTTGGTATTTGTAATTTTAAAATTTAGATTAGATTACATAAAAAAAAACTAGATGGTTAAATCTAGCTTTTTTACATCTTATAATTAATTTTTAGAATGATTAAAAATTATACTCTTTTCTCTGGTGGAGTCATATCAAAATACTCTTCCATTGGCGCGTTAAATTCGCACTTACTTGGTCCGAACTGACTGCAACCGATAAACTGCCCTTTTTTACTATCTCTCAATAATAATTTAGCTCCGCACATTGGACATTTGAAATTGTATTCAAGAAAAGTCGTTTTATTCATATATCATACCTCTTTTTTCGTTTAGTTTAATTTAGTTTTTGACTAAATCCCTGTTATCTTTTTAAATTATAACACAGTAAGCAGCTTTTGTCTATCCTAAATCAGGTTTATCAGTAATTTCCACCACTGCATTTTTATATTTCTCAAGTTCAACTACTACTATTTCGTTTTTCTCTTTTACTATTGCGTTTGGAATATACAAGGATCTTTGTGGTCCTATTTTCCAATAACGTCCTAAATTAAAACCATTTACGAATACAAAACCTTTGGTAAATCCTTTAAGATGAAGATAGCAATCTTCATTTGCACGTGCAGTAAACTCACCTTTCATAATCAATGGAAATCTTCCGCAATTTTCGCTGTAATCCACTTTTTCGATGTTGTCAAATGGCAATGTGTGCACATCAAAATTCATGATCGATTGTTGCATTACGATAGCTCTTGTGATACCTTTTCTGTCGCACAAGTGGAAACCGAAATTCACTCTCCCCATTGTGTCAACTAGAAGTGAGAAATCGAATGGTTTTCCGTCGCCTTTTACTATTTTTCCATGGAATCCTGTGAAGAATTTCAACATTGAATTACGTCGACCGTTCATCTTTTTCACGAACTTATCGTTTATGTACATATAGCCGTAATCAGCAAGATTTTCTACGCCGATTGCTTCTTTTTTTATACCGTGAGTAACTTTCGCTTTGTAGTAAATCAATCCTGAATTTTGTCCGTAATCTTCCATGTTATTTGGCATAATACTATGATGTTTTTCGCCTATATTGTCCAGATTGTCGAACAAACTTGTAACAGTTGTTAGATTGACTTTTCCTACGTTTTGCACTTTTGGTGAAGGTAAAAGTGGTTGCATTTCTAGCCCTTGTTTTGCGTGCAACAACTCTCTCACTAGGTGATAGGCTTTTGTATAATCACCGTTTTCAGTTAGCAACGCACCATAATCATAACTTGTAGTTGTTGGCTTGTATTTAAATTCATAATTCGCTCCTGAAGTAAACCCAAAGTTAGTTCCGCCATGGAACATATAGAAGTTAAAGTTTGCATCACTATCAAGGAACTCTTTCACGCATGCAGCTACACTCTCTGGCTTTCTTTTGTTGTGTTTTCCACCAAAATGGTCGAACCAACCACACCAAAACTCCATGCACATATAGGGTTTTGTTAAGTTGTAACTCTCAATGTTTTTGAAGTTTCCATGAACATTGCTACCAAAATTTACTGTTTTGTAAGTATCGTCCAAAGTTCCGCCTGTCATTGTTTTTTCAACAGGGCTATCCGATGTAAATGCTAGTTCAGTAAGTCCGCAATCGGTCATTAAATCAGATAATTGTTGTAAATAAACTTTGTCACTTCCATAATGTCCGTACTCGTTCTCAATTTGCATTGCTATGATGTTTCCGCCATTTGAAAATTGTAAGTCGCTGATTTCTTCAAATACTTTTTTCATGTATCGAGAAACTTTTTCCATATACTTCACATCGCAAGTTCTGATTTGTATATTTTTGTCTTTTAACAACCATGCAGGAAGTCCACCAAAATCCCATTCCGCGCAAATATATGGACCTGGGCGAACGATTGCATACAAGCCCACTTTCTCAGCTAGTTTCACGAATTTTCGCAAATCTAGCATTCCAGTAAAGTCAAACTCATTCTCTTTCTTTTCATGCAAATTCCAGCAAACATATGTCTCAACAGTATTAAATCCTGCTAATTTCAGTTTCATTAAACGGTCTTCCCAACATTCTGGAACGGTTCTAAAATAATGAATCGCTCCACCATAAATATTGAATTTTTCACCATTTAATTGAAATTTATCATTGATTATTTGAAGTCTATTATCATTCATCATATTTCCTCCTGTAATCTTCATTATTTAAAATTAAACCGCTGTGCTTTCGCTTTTTTCAGCTAGTTCTTTTACTATTTCATTATATTTTTCTTCTGAAATTTTGTATTTTTTAGATACCAAACTCCATGTTACTAGAAGTGCGATTACTGGGATTGCTACCATGCAACTTCTAAGAGCAAATAGTTGTCCACTTGTTACCATTCCAACTATTTCGTTTGCACTATTGATTACCATATCTCTGCCGATCGCTCCGCTTGCTGCTTGAATTTCTAGTGCTGCAATTTCTTGGCTTAGACTATAAATTCCAGTTAACATCAATACGATTGCAATCAATCCAAGTTGTACTGCTCCTGCTAATTTCACTGAGAACGAACGCACTGCTGATACTATGCTGTCACGTCTTTCTCCTGTATTTAACTGGTCATACTCGATTGTATTGTTTAGCATTACTACGATGGATACGTTGATTAGTCCTTGACAGAAGAAAATTATCAGTCCAAGTATGTTGATTGTTAATCCGCTTTTTGGCACGATATATCCTATGCTTAGGAACAACAAATAGCATACGATTGCGGTTGGTACTGCTACGTTTAATATCTTTTGTCTGCTGAATTTTTTCGCTAGGAAACTGTATGCGATTTGTGCTAACAGCGTTCCCACTGCGAACATTACTGTGAACATAAACAACATATCTCCACCACTAATATAGTTAAATTCAAAGTAGAAGAAGTTCATTCCAAATCCAATAAATGTGTTCATTCCTAAATTGAAAATCAGTGAACATATTCCAATTACGATTAGTTGGTCGTTTCGTTTTAATACATTCGCCATCTTTTTGAATGTTACTATATCGGTTTTTTCTACTACTCGTGGACGTTCTTTTACTCCAAAAAACGTTATTGATTGAAATAATACTAGCAAAATTGCGATGCCTACTGCTACATAACCATAGGCTTTTACTGCTTGTCCTTGTACTAACATTGGCACACAGGCTGCTACGATTATTTGTCCTATGCTTGCACATGATGTTACTAATGATACTAGTGTGTTTCGCTCCCCTGCATCATTTGACAAAGACGGTAACAGTCCCCAATAGGCTATATCGTTCATTGTAAATGTCATGCCCCAACTTAAATATGATACTCCAAAGAACGCTACAAATCCCCAGCCTTCTGGTCTTACCGTAAACAAAATTATGATTGCTATTGCATTCAATACTGCTCCGATTATTATCCATGGGCGGTATTTTCCGCTTTTGAAGTGCGTACTCTCGATTATCGCACCCATGATTATATCATTGAATGCGTCCCACACTAAACAGGCAAATATAATGAATGTTATTACGCTATATTGCAGGATTGAAAGTTGCATTGTATATTGTATATACATTAGCAAAAACATGCTCACCAATACATACGCCATATCTCTTCCTATACAACCGATTGAATAGGAATATTTTGTTCTATTATCTAATTTTTTCATAATTTTTCTCCTTGGTACTCTATTTTACGCTTTGATTTTTGCAAAGACTAATTGCTCACAATAATTCACCGCTCCCACTTCTGATAGCAAGAACACATCTCCATTTCCGTTTGTTTCAATACATGAATATCCCGCTGCTCCTTGATAGATTGATAATTTATCAAATGTATCTCCATTATCTTTTGACACTGCTACTGTCAAGTTACCTCTAGTTAGGAAATCGTCAGGATATGAGAAATATACTGTATCCTCAAACCCTGCTAGCGATGCCATACATACTGGTGTTTTTAACTCACTTTCTTTAGCTTGTACCCATGTTTCCCCTTGGTCACTTGAGTATGCAAAACGTTGGTACTGCTCATTATGTGTAGTGTCGCATGGAGTTGTTTCACGTGCTACCATCATCAATTCTCCCTTTGATAACTCTACCACTTCATTCTCATTACCAGCTCCAAAGTCGCCACTTCTTGTCCATGTTAGCCCATTGTCATCACTATAAATCGCAAAACTTATATTCTTTTGACTTGCTGGTGCTATCAATCTTCCGCTTTCTAATTGTATTGATTTTCCAGGGCCGATCATTAGACTATTTGCGTTTGTTGCTACTGATTCCCCTGCTTCTATATTTAGTTGATCGTTTAAGTTAATTCTGTCTGTTTCTGTTATTGAGAAATCTTCATTAATTTCGCATCTGATATTATATGTTGAATATTTGTAATTGTTTGATTCAACGCCTGTCATGCAAAGAAAATTTATTAACCCTGTTTCACTGTCGTAAACTGGCGTAGGATTTCCGTATTTTCCTACTTCTCCTGCCACTTCAAACAACACCATTACTTCACTCCAAGTTTCTCCATTATCTGTTGAAACTTTTCCTACTATATCAATTTCACCTCTATCATGGAAAGAATTTTTGCGTCCTTCCGCTGTTGCTAGAAGTACATCATGCTCCATTTCATATCCGTAGATTTCGTTGATACTGTCTTTGTCCATTGATATTAATGACGGAATTCTGAATGTGGTATAGTCCGCTTCTCCGTTCTCAAACAACGCAAATGATGTTTCTACATTCTCAAACTCGTTCATGTTTTGCAAAAATGCGAACCCTGACAATGACACATAAAATGATAATATTACTACGAAAACACCTACTATTTTTTTGCTGTCGCTTTGAAATATTAGAGTGTAAACTGCTGATATTAATTGCAAAACTATGCCTGTGATTAGTACTACTGTTATTGACATTGATAATGATACAGGTTGCCAAAAGTTAATAATTGCTGTTTGTAGGATTATGTAAATACTCAAAGCTGTTGTTGCTAATAGCACTACACTTGCGATTATTAGAAATAATTTTTTATTCTTATTTACGCTTTTTCCTAGCAATAATCTACTTGCTATTCCTCCTGCTAATCCCAATGCTAGGCAGGTCATCAATACTACTTGATTATTTATTATAGCATTATTTATTACTAAAAACAACCCTATTCCTAATATTAATACTGCTAAACTTACCCAAAATAATATTGCATCTATAATTTTCATGATTTTCATATTTATATCCTCTATTTTCTTTTTATTAACTTGCCAATTGCTTTCATATGTTTTTTATTTGCTGACAGCACCATGGCTTCCGCTAGGAAATACGGCACTGCTCCTTCGCTTGCTGTTAGCACGGAATCAAGTGGTCCTTCTTGCATTCCTGTTACGATCATGGTAACCGCTGGATCGGTTTTTAACTTGTCTTTGTTCATGCCATACACCACTTTTTTCAATACAAATTTCACGATTTTTACAAGTAGTGAAGCTTTCGCTAGCTCGTTCATAGAATTGTATTTTGTATAACCGCCTCTTGGTATTTTATCGAAATTCCTTTGGTTTTTATTCTTTAGTAAACTATTGAATTTTTCACTTGTTATCTTTAATTCCGAATTGAAATACTCAGAAAATTCCATAGTTTGATCAAGTGTGATTTCTTCCCCCAAAACTTCAACAGTTGCTTCCAATCGTATATCGCTTAGCGATGAACCCACCATGATTTGATACGTTCCAGATGCAATTTGAAAGTCAGCTTTTTCTTCATTATATATGCTAAAACTACGTTCATTTACTGTAACTGTTGTAGTTTTTTTCTCTTTGCTGTCTAACTTTATTTTCACAAACCCTGCAAGTTCTCGGCTTGCTCTCATATATTTTCCTTCTGGGTTTTTTATGTATACTTCCGCTACTTCAGCTCCATTTACTTCACCTGTATTTGCTACATCAAACATAACTTCTAAGTTGCCGTTTTTATAAGTATTTGTTGACAGCACAAGGTTAGTATATTCAAAATTTGTATATGATAAACCGAAACCAAAATCAAATAATGTTGGTATCTTGAATGTGTCAAAATATCGATAGCCAACAAAGATGCTTTCACGGTATTCCACGTTTGCAGTTTCCTTTCCGAAAGTCTTTGTTGATGGTACGTCGTTTATATTTATTGGATATGTTTCAGCTAGCTTTCCACTTGGGTTTCTTGCTCCTGAAATTAGCAATCCACAGGCTTCGCCAACCCCTTGACCGCCTAAATACATTTGCAAAATGCCTTTAACATTGTTTATAAATTTCATCTCAATTGGTGAACCACCAAAAGATACGAAAACTATATTATCATTCACCTCTGATACTTTATCTAAAAGCTCAGTTTGGCATGGTGGGATACTCAAAGTTGCTCTATCATACCCTTCACCTTCATATTTATCAGATAATCCACCAAAGAAAAGTACCACATCGGCTGTTTTAGCTTTTTCAACAGCTTCCCCTTGCAATTTACTATTTGTGCTATCCTCTAAATAGCCTTTTGCATAGTCAATATTCTCATAAATCTCAGTTAAACTTTCTAATGCGTTTTTGGTTTTTACTGTTGTAATATGTGAACTTCCGCCACCTTGAAATCGCATTTCCGTGGCCATATTTCCTATTACTAAAATCTTTTTATTTTTATCAACTGGTAATATTTTTTCTACATTTTTAAGTAATACTGCTGACTGGCATTCAAGCTCTTTTGCAATGTTATGTTGTACGTCATAATCAACTTTTGAATCAATTATTTTTTTGCTTTGATTTACCACCATTGCAACCACGTTTTCTACTGCTCGATCAATTTCCTGAAGTGTTATTTCGCCATTATCATAGGCTGTTTTTAGTTCTAACGTATGTTGCCCAAATGAATCAGGCATTTCAATATCCATTCCAGCTTTTATACATGCCACGATGTCAAGTGCTGCGCCCCAATCTGATACTATCAACCCTTTAAAGCCCCATTTTTCTCTTAGCAAATCAGTCAACAACCCTTTATTTCTTCCTACATACTCACCGTTTAGTCTGTTATATGATGACATAATTGTTGTTGGCTGTGCGTTTTTAACTACTGTTTCAAAGGCTTTTAGATATATTTCATGCAAAGCTCTTTCGTCTATTTTTGAGTTTTGAGTTTGTCTTCTTTTTTCTTGATTATTGCAAGCAAAGTGCTTTAAAGATGTGCCTACTCCTTTACTTTCCATGGCTTTTATGTATGCTGTCGCAAGCTCGCCTGTAAGATATGGGTCTTCTGAAAAATACTCGAAATTCCTTCCACATAGCGGGTTTCTTTTAATATTTATTCCACAGCCAAGAACGATTGAGACTTTCTCTTTCAACGCTTCGTCAGCGATGGCTTCAGCTAATTTGCTAGCTACGTTTATATCCCAACTTGACGCTATTGCGCTTGCTGTTGGATAGCAAGTTGCGATTTCGCTGTTGTTTAAATCAGCATAATTCTCCACTTCTTGCTTTCTCAAGCCGTGTGGTCCGTCACTCATCATAATTGTTGGCAATTTGCCATTGCAATTATTCGTAAACCAACTGCCATCGCCGTTTAATAAGCGTATTTTTTCGTCAATGGTCAATAAATCTATTATCTCTTTATTCCTCATTTACAGCTCCTTCATATCTTTATCTTGCCAATACTATTTATAATTATCTCCTATAAACATACCATATAAATTCACTAAATAATATCATAAATACGCTATTTATATCATATATTAGTTGCATATTTTTGTAATTTGTTATATGATAATTAGTAAGGCGGTGCGTTATGTCAAAATACAAAAATTCTATACAAATCCTATCAGATACGAATAATCCTCTTTTTAATGAGCGTGAAGTTGGGCTTGTTCAAAGCTCTTTTGCTATTGAACTTTTGACTTTGAACTGTATTAAAAATGGCGATGTTGTATACTTAGAAACCCTAATTGAAAAACATCTTGCGGAAGGTGTTGTTATGGGACGGCTTTCTCACAACGAGCTTCGTCAAATTCAATATTGGGCTATTTGCTCTATCGCCACCGCTACCCATTACAGTGTCCTTGGCGGTTTTGATGAAACTCTTGCGGCTAACCTTAGCGATGTTTATATTATTAAAATTGACAGTATGAAAAAAACTGACGAAGTTATGGATTCCTTTGTAGAATTTATTAGAGTTTTAACAAAAAAAGTTCAAAAATCTAATCATCAAAGAAATTATCCTTACGTTATTCGCTCTTGTTTGAATTATATCACCGTAAATCTTCATAGTAAAATAACCTTATTAGAACTTGCAACTCGTGCAAATTTGTCTTATGATTATCTCTCCACTCTTTTTAAAAAAGTCGTTGGAGTATCAATAAAAGATTATATTTTAACCCAAAAACTTCAGGAGTCAAAACTGCTACTTATGGAGGGTTATTCTATTTCCCAAACTGCTTATCAATTTGCTTTTTGCTCCGAATCACATTTTATTGCTTCTTTTAAAAAGGCATTCAACAAAACCCCAAAACAGTTTCTTAAATCCTCAGGTGTGTAATTTTTTGTAGTATGATTTTGTAGTTCACTACATTTGAAATTACTGTTAAATCTATTTGATTGGTTGGCGGTATTTTGTTTACTTTTAGATGTAGATTAATTATATTCATATTTATTTTTAAATGAAATTTGAAATTTGAATGTTTCTTGGGTTTTATTTGCTGTTAGATGTAGATTGATTGATGATCTTTGCGTTTGCTGTTAAATCTATTTCATTAGATGGGAATAGTTTATAGCAGTTTGTTTGGTTTATGTTTAGATTAAATAAAAAGGGTATTATCATGATTGATAATACCCTTTGTTTTATTATTTTGTTGTGTTGATTGTTTATTTTCTAAGCAGTGAATTAACTTCTTGTGTTTGGTTTTTCTTTGATTTTTTCTTTATTGCCTTTTTCGTCAACTAAGTACACATTGTCAAGCTGATTTTTGAAATTACTACGGAACACTTCCATATATTCCGCTCTTAGTTTTCCTTGTTCTATAGTTTCAGCTTCAGTTAGACCCACTTCTTTTTTCTTTTTTGCTAACTCATTTATTCTATTCAAATCCATGTTTTTCTCCAAATATTTTAATATTCATATACTAACACAAAATAAAATAATTTGCAAGCAACTGTTAATTAATTTTTTACTTGTGTTTCATTACAAAACCAAGTATGTTAGTATTTAACGTTTCTTGTTGTTCAAAAATTGTTACATGACCACAGTGAGGAAAAATCACATACTCGCTGTTTTTAATGTTTTTGTGCATTATATCACTGAATTTTGGCGGTTTCAAAATGTCTTGTTCACCACAAATTATTAATGTTGGACAAGTTATTTTTGAAAGCTCATCAGTCATATAGACATCTTGAGCAAAGGTATCATATAAGATTTTTTGACCAACAAAGTAACTTTTGTCGATATTTTTTGTAGCAATAGCTCGTTTTGCAAGTAATACTTTATTCTTTTCCATAAATTCAGGTCCGTAAATGCTTGGAGCCATACCGTAGAAAAACTTTTCGCCATCACCACAATCACATAATACTTTCCAACTTTCAACAAAGTTTTTACACACTTCATCTAATTCGGAAACGGAATCAATAACAACAATAGTCTTCACCATATCTTGGTACATTGCAGCAAATTTCATTGCAACTTCTCCGCCATAACTTGTTCCAACAATGTTAACTTTTGTAATTCCTAGACTATCAAACAAGGCTTTTGCTTCTTTAGCGTGGTCTTCAAACGAATATATACCACTCTCAGGAATTGGCTTATCTGATTTTAATTGTCCTTTAAAATCATGTAGCAAAATTTTAAATCCTGCTTTTTCTAGCGGTTCAATACAGCCGTACCAACTTGAAGTTGATGCCATAACTCCATTGAAAAACGCTACTACTTCTGTGCCTTTTTCATCACCTTTAATCTCATAAAATAATTTTACGCCATTATTTTCATAAATCATACTATACTCCTTTTCCCCAGTTTGTATCGTTCTAATTTTTTTAAGAAACTTTTATATTTTTAGTTCCTGTTTAATTTTTAATGTTAGGTTTTGTTATATTTTATATTTAATTTATATTAATGATCAACCCATTATTTTTAAATATAGTTTAATGAACAATGTTCATACGATGTTGAACAATATCTCTTGCAAAAGAAATCTACACTTTTGCAAGATCTACGGTTCAATAAAAAATAAATTTAATGGAGTGATTGTCGTTGTTAAAAGAAATTTTTCATGTCGCTAGTTAATTGATCTAGGTTGTCTACGATTGGACTATGCGCACAGTTTTCATATGTTATTAATGTTGCCAAATCACAAAGTGCCTCAACATTTTCCATTACCATTGTAGGTGGAACTGTAATGTCTTGCATTGCTTTTGTGAATGCACACTTGCATTTTATGTCTTTTAATGTATTTTCACCTTCTGAATAACAGCTTTTTTCATTGCTCATATTGAACACTGCTAACGCCCAATCGGTGTCAAGGATACATTTTTGTTTCATTGACTCTGCCATGTAAAAATCGTTATCTTCTTTTGATGGTTTGTTTACATTATATATTACGTAGTTCCAGATGTTTGTCATACCGTCTGCGTCATTGTTTTCCATCATCAATACTGCAGGTGCTACTTGCACTGGATCAGTTGCCATTTCTTCTTTTGTTGCGTACGCTGAGCCGTCAATTGCTTGGAACGTTGCATCTTTTTTGAAAATAGGATAACCTTTGTGGCTTGTGCCTTGAATTATGAATAATGATTTAACAAATTCAGGATGTTTTGCTGCTAAGTCCATTGCAATTCCACCGCCTGTTGACCAACCAGCAACGAATGCTGTATCTATTCCAAGTGCATCAGCGAACAATTTCACATCACTGCTTAATTGGCAAAGTGAGTCAAATCTTTCGTTGTAAGTGCTGTCTCCGTAACCACGTAGGTCAGGAACTACCACTCTGTATGTATCTTGCAATTTCTCAATCAACGGTAAAAAATGCACAGATGATGACATATTTCCATGGATAAGTATCAATACTTCACCCACTCCAACATCAATATAAGCTAACTCTTCTTTGCCTATATTTACTCTTTTTTTCTCGAACTTCATCATTTATTCGTCCTCCTTAAAATTTTATATAAGTTTAATATTACAATCCAAATTCACAAATCCTAAAACTAGTGTAGCCCATAATTCAGGTTTTTCGTACATTGACGCATGACCCACTTCTGGTATTATTACTAGTTGGCTGTTTGGAATTTTTGATTTCAAAATGTTTTGCTCTTTCATTGGTGTTAAATAGTCTTCATCACAACTTATTACCAATGTTTTTGCTGTTATTTTCTCTAAATTATTCACTTCGTTGTAGTTTTCCGCACTGATTACTAGACGTTTGATTGTTGCCATTACCGTTTTGTCATTGAAATACGGTACTAGAATTTTCTCGCGATTTTTCATCCAATCAAGGCGATCTTCATAGAATTTCGGTGAATATATAACTGGAATTGCTGTTAAATAGTACTGTTGTCCGCAGTTTTCATTCTCTCCAGCTGCGTTCCATGCGTTTCCGATATCACGTAGCCATGGGCTTGTTCTTCCTGCTGTGTTTGACAATACTAGTTTATCAACTAAGTCACCGTATTTTATTGCGAATTGTATTGCTACTTCTCCACCATATGATATACCACAAAGGCTTGCTTTGTCAATACCTAATTCATTATATAATTCTCGAAGAACTTCAACTTGGTCTTTTTGCGTGTAGCTTTCAGTCATTCGACAGCTAGCTCCTTGATCAAGGAAGTCAACAAGTATTAATTTATTGTTTTTTGAAAATGCTGTTTTAAAGATTTCCCAACTTTTTGTTGTCATCATTATTCCGTTTAAAATAATTAGAGGTTTCCCTTCTCCATAAACTTCATAATGTATTATATTGTTTTTAAAATTAAATTCTGACATGATTTTATACCCTTTTAACCGCTACTCCGCATTTGATTGCGTCGTTCCATAGTTGATCACGGAAATCTGGGTGTGCGATTGAGATTAGTAATTCCACACGCTCAGCACATGATGTTCCTGTTAAGCATACGCAACCATACTCAGTTACTACATAATCCACGTCGTTTCTTGACAATGAAACTATTGCACCAGCTGTTAATTGTGCTACGATTTTACTCTTTTCTTCTCTTTCACCTGTTGCTTTATTTTTCACCATTGCTGTTGAATATAATGCAATAAATGAGCGTCCGTTTTTAGACATTTTCGCGCCAACCGCTGTATCAGTTTGTCCGCCTGTTCCTGAGAATTGACGTGAACCGATTGATTCTGAACAACATTGTCCAACTAAATCGATTTCCAAAGTTGTGTTTATTGATACTTGATTGTCATTTTGAGAAATTACCCATGAATCGTTTACATATGCGCCGTCCATTATTAAAATTGATGGGTTATCGTCCATATATTCATATAATTCTTGTGTTCCTGCAGCGAAACATGCTACTATTTTGCCTACGTGTGTTTGCTTTTTTGAACCGTTTACTACGCCAGCTTTTGCTAGTTTCATAAGACCTGTTGTCATCATTTCGGTATGTACACCAAGGTCTTTTTTGTCGAATAAAGATGCTACTACTGCGTCAGGAATTCCGCCTATGCCTACTTGTAGACAGTCGCCGTCTTTAATGTAATCAGCAATGTATGCTCCGATTTTTTTGTCTTTATCGTTTGATACGCCTTCAGGAATAATTGGTGGTTGGTAACTACATTCAACTAGATAGTCGATGTCGTCAATATGCACTGACACGTCTCCGAATGTTCTTGGAATATTTGGATTAATCTCTAGGATTGAGATTTTGGCACGTTTCAAATGCTCTTGCTCATACACATTTGCTAGCGCTACTGATACATATCCGTGTTTATCAGGCATTGATGCACTTACTATTGTGATGTCAGGGCTTTTGTGAACTAATCTTTTTGATGATGCGAAATGCAAGTGGTTTGGTATGAATGAAAAGTTTCCTTGTTGGAAATTCTTTCTTGATGTTCCATCAAAAAACCAGCTTTCTACATTGAATTTACTTCTAATTGATTCATCAGTCATAAAATCATAAGCTTTCATTGCTAGGCAGTTTGTTAGTGTGATTTGATCAATTCTTGGTGCAATTTTGTGCAGATTTGAACAAAATTCTAGCGGTTCGCTTGAAGCCATTCCCACCACTATATAATCACCGTCTTTTACTAATTCTAGAGCTTTTTCAGCTGTTATTATTTTTGCCATGTATATAAATCTCCTGTTAATAATATTTTTTTGAGAAATTATTCGATAATTTTTGCTTGCTTTTACTTAATAAAACAAGAAACTGTTTTTCATTTGATTTTTCTGATTTATATTGCATCAATTATACAATATTCTTTAGTTTTTAGTATGTATTTATTTGGTTGTTTTTGATAAATAAATAATTTATTGTATCAAGGGGAGGTCGCCCTCCCCAATCAACAATATGATAACTTATTTTATTTGCTTTCACAAATAATAGATTGGCTTTAGATTAACCTACTAATTTAGAGATAAGATCGTCGATTGATTGCATAGCATCCATTTCTACGAAAGTACCTTTAGCAGCTGCTTCTCCAGCAGTTGGTACGAATTTTACGAATGACAATGAATCTAGTCCGATACGTTGTCCGTTTTCGTATTTTGCTGATCCTGAGATTGCGATTGGAACACGTTCAGCTTCCATAACTTTCAAGTAGTTTTCTGGAGTGAATTCTAATGCACCTTCAGTAAGTCTTTCCATTCCTACTAGGAATGTACGGATAGCGATGAATGAACTCATTGCATATGCGTTTGCTTTGTAAGCTTCTTTTTGGTCAGCTGGAATATGTTTTGTATCCCAATCAACTACTGCACAGTACTCAGCATAATCAGCAAGACGTCTGTCTGCTTCATCTGATGAACCTGCTTCTTCGCCAAATACGATCCATGAAGCACCGAAAATTTCGCTGTTACCTTCTACGATTGCTTCTTCAGGCATGTTAGTTGGTGCAATGTTTACATAAGTTGTAAGAATTGGAACACCTTTTGTTGAAACATTTTCTTGAGTTGCTTTGTAGATTGCTTGGAATGGTGCTTGGTTACCAGCAGCGATAATTACGTCACAACCTTCAATTGCAGCTACTTGAGAAGTGATATCTGTTTTAGTTGCTGATGATGAAATTTGTTGGAAAATTACTGTAGGTTTGTTTTCACGTTTATCTTCTTCCATTTGCGCCATGATTCCGTCTTTCAATGAAATTCCGTCATCTGCGTCAGAGTGGATAACACCAATAGTTTTTACGTCTTCGAACTCTGTAATTGCACGAAGGTACATAAGTCTTCCTTCAGTTTTGTACAAAGGTTGAACACCCATCATATATCTTTGGTCGCCTTCTGCTGGCTCATACATTTGTGCTGATGATCCAGTACCGAAGTAAACTGATGGAATACCAGCAGTCTCAAGAACTTCTTGAGCAGCTACTACGTTCCATGTTCCAAGAATACCTACTAATGCATCAACTTTATCATCATTGATAAGTTTTTCGATGTATTGTTTTCCTTGAGCACCATCACCTGCATCGTCATAAACGATTGCATTTAGAGTTTTCCCACCCATTTCTGGATAACTCTCTGGATGAGCGTTGATGTAATCAACATACGCTTTGTAGAAGTTACCGTAAGGTACACCTACTGCTGCATAAGGGCCTGTGCTTGTGATTGATGCGCCGATAGTGATTTCACCAGCTCCACCGCCACATGCTACTGTTGATACTAGCATTGCGATAATTAATACGATTGCTATTAATTTTTTCATAATTCATTTCCTCCATTTTATATTATAAATCCAATTTCTTTGGACTTAATGGCTATTTTTTAGTGTTTTCCACCTAGGTACGCTTCAATTAACTTCTCATTTGAAAGAAGCTCTTTAGCTGGTCCTTCTATTGTTACTTTTCCAAGTTCTAGAACATATCCGTAGTTTGCAATTTTCAATGTTTGGTACGCATTTTGTTCTACTATTAGAATCGTGTTTCCCTCTTGTCTAATTTGGTCGATGATAGAAAAAATATCACGAACAATAAGAGGGGCTAATCCCAATGATGGCTCATCAAGTAGTAACACTTTTGGACTTGCCATTAGTGCACGTCCGATTGCTAGCATTTGTTGCTCGCCTCCTGACAATGTACTTGCTTGTTGAGATTTTCTGTCTTTCAAGATTGGGAAGTATTTATATACTCTTTCGAAATTTCTCTTTTTTTGTTCTTTGACACTCATAACTCTCGTTATTTTTTGCCCTTCTTCAAAATAAGTTGTTTCTTGTTTTTTTAGACCATAAGTTCCTACTAGAAGATTATCTTCAACAGTAAGTCCGTTTAAAATCATACGACCTTCTGGTGACTGAATTACTCCTGCGTATGCAATTTTGTATGGCTCAATTCCTAATATGCTTTTATCAAACAATGTGATGTCTCCACCACTTGCTTTAACTATTCCAGAAACTGTACGTAACAGTGTAGATTTACCTGCACCGTTTGCACCAAGCAGTGCTACTATTGAACCTTCTTCTACCTCAATAGTCACCTCTTTCAAGGCTGCTATTGCTCCGTAAGAAACTGATAATTTATCTAATTTTAATGCTATTCCCATATTAGTCCTCACTTCCAAGATATGCTTCTTGTACTTTTTTGTTAGATTGAATCTCTGAAGGTGTTCCGTATGCAAGTTTGCTACCAAAAGATATTGCACAGATGTGATCGCAAATATCCATAACAAGTCCCATATCATGTTCTACTAGGAAGATTGTTACTTTATATTCGTTTTTAATATCTTTGATTATCTCTGCTAGCTCTAAAGTTTCTTGATCGTTTAGACCTGCCGCCGGCTCGTCAAGGATAATCAAGTTTGCTCCTGCCATTAGTGTACGGGCAAGCTCTATTTTCTTTAACACACCGTAAGGCATTCCAACTGGTGGTACGTCTTGTATGTCGTCAAGTTTTAGATATTTTAAAATCTTTTGTGCTTTTCTTCTTAATAATATTTCTTCACGTTTTAAATGTGGAGAATTTATCATTTGTGCAAAAATACTTGTTTTATACTGAGTATGAGCTGCGATCAAAAGGTTTTCTAAAATACTTAATTCAGCAATAACTTCTACGTTTTGGAATGTTCTAACGATTCCATAACGAATAACGTTATGCACTACATAATCATTTAAATAATGTACTTGATCTTTGGCATCTTTATACCAAACGTCGCCTGAAGTTGGTTTATAGAATTGAGTGATGCAGTTAAACACTGTTGTTTTTCCCGCTCCGTTTGGTCCTATTAAACCGAATATCTCGCCTTTCTTAACTTCAAATGATAAATCATTTACCGCTTTTAGTCCACCGAATTGCATTGTTAGATGTTCAAGTTTTAAAATTGTATCATCAGCAAGTTGATATTGACTTTTTTGATCTTCTTTTTGTAAAGCGTTTAACTCGGATTTAGATTCATCGTACCCTTTTTGCATTGCTGTAATTTTTACGTCTACTTTTGCTTTGTACCCTTCTATTTTCTCGTTATGTTTAGCTATAAGTTCTAGGTCAAATGCTTTTGCTGCGTCATCTGCCTCACTTTGAGCTTTTTCATAAGCTGAAACTGCTTGCGCTAGTTCTTGTGTTGTTTTTGGTTCTTGTAATTGTTTGAACTTTGCTCTTAATGCTTCAACATGTGCAATTTTCTTTGCGTCAAGTTCTCCTTTGAAAGCTACTAGCTCAGCTTGAGCTTTGCTAGAAAGTTCGCCTGTTACATTGTTTTGTTTATCTACAAGGTTCTCATCTCTTCTTAAAGTTTGTCTTTTTGCTCTGTATTCAAGGTCTAACTTTTTATCAAATTTAACAAAGTTTTTTTGATTTTCAACATTAAACAATTCTTCAGCAGGAATTGACTCTCTTTCAAGTTTTAAAAGATTTTTTGATAATTTAAATTTAAAACTATCAACTTTACTTTTACGTACGTCGTCAAGTTTGCTTTGCTCTAACTCTACAAGTGCTTTGTTCAAATCAAGTTTATGTTTTAATTGCTCAATTTTTGATGCGAGAGTATTTATTTTGCTATTAGATTTCATCTTTTCCATACTTAAACTCCCTTCTCTTACTTATTTTGTTATTTACAAATTTCTTAATATCGTGTAATAATTGCATTAATCCACCTTTATAGAACATAAGAACTAAAATTAGTACTACACCTATAATTGTTGACAACAACCATGGATTGTTTCTCAAGAATACTATGTCGTTTAGGAACATAGGCGTTAAACCGAATACGAAGAACGTACCGATAAATATACCCCAAATTGATCTTGTGCCACCCAACAAACACGCTGCTAAGATGTTTAGAGAGAACATTATCGTCCAACTCTTTGGATCGGTATACTTGTTAAATGTCATTAGCAATGAACCAGCGATTGCTGCGTAAATTGTTGCTAAGATAAATGCAAGTAGTCTGTATTTTAGAAGTGAAATTCCCATTGCTTGCGCTGCTGATGTTGAGTTTTTCATTGCTAGCATTGCTCTGCCTGTTGGGCTGTTTACTAGGTTGAATGTCATTATGATCATTGCCGTTAAGAATACAGCTATCATTATAAAGACACCCTCACGGCCTAAACTTATTCCTGGGAAGATATTTACTTCACCTGTGAATGATGTTCCGTTTGATCCACCTGTAAACTCTGTTGCGTTCATAAATACTTGATAGAATACCTCAGATAATCCTAGAGTTACGATTGCAAGGAAAATTCCTTCAATTCTTAGTGAGATAAATCCTACTATTAATCCGATTATAATAGATACTACTAACACAATTAACATCACTACGAAATAGTTCATTCCAGAATATGTGCGTAGCATATAAACTGTAATGTATGAACCTAGTCCTACGAAACCCGCTGTTCCTAGTGATGATAATCCTGCATATCCTAATAGATACGAGAACCCCACGGCTACGATTGCATAACACATTGTTTGTGCAAGTGCGCCTACAAATGAGTATTTTATCAATGGAGTAAACATTTGAAGTAATAACAATACTACTGTTGCTAATCCAAAGTATATGAATGTTGCATATGGATGTTTTGATACTTTAGCAATTTTCGCTACTAAAGGATTTTTCATTTTATTTTTAATCATTTTACACCTTCTTTATGAACTTCTTGCCGAATAGTCCATTTGGTCTAATAAGAATTAGAAGCAATACGATGCAGAACATGATTAGTTCAGCCCATGCTGATGTGTATATTGCTGCGAAGTTTATTACTACTGGAATTATGATTGCTCCAATAATTGGTGCTATAAAGCTTGACAATCCTCCAAGCACGCAGGCTAAGAATCCGTATGTTTGAGCTTTTCCCATCATTGCTGGGTTTAGTACTGTTTGCATTGAACACGCTGCTACTGTTGCTAGTGCTCCGGCAATCGCCCAACTTAATGCTGTGATTACCTTTGTATTTACGCCCATCATTTTTGCTACAGTTTCGTTAGACGCTGTTGCACGCACTCCAAGTCCCCATTTTGTGAACTTCAATGCTGCAAATACTGCTCCAAGCAATACTACCGCTAGAAGTACGCATATCATTGATTGATATGGCCAATAAATATCTTGCCCTAATAACGTAAAGTTAAAACTTCCTGTTGCAAAGTTCTTAGTTGCTGGTGTTGTGATAGTTATCATTGAGAATATAACTGGTATTATATTTGTAAATACTAGTAGCAATCCCATAGTTATCATTTGCTTTCCTGCTGCGTTTACATCTTTTCCTCGTCTTATGATAAAGTTATCGATAATTACGCCTAATGCAAATGCGGTCAACATTCCAAGTACTAACGATACCCAAAGATTCATTCCGTTTATTACACCGAATTGTGTTGCTACATAACAACCGAATGTTGCTATAGCTCCTTGAGCAAAGTTTGTTGTTGCTGAAGTACGGAATATTAGTACAATCCCAAAGGTTGCAAGTGAGTACATTGCTATTCCTTGGAAACTGTTAACTATTGTTTGTAAAAATAATCCTAAATCCATAGTTTTTTTACCCCCACTTAATTATATTTGCTGACCAAACATATCCTATTCCGGCTGCGATCATACATACTACTGAGCCGTCTTTCACTTTTCCTTCTTTTAATCCAAGTTCTAGTGATAGGATTTGGTCAATTTGTCCAACGTGTCCATAATCTTCTAGGTAGATTGATTGGTCTTCAGTCATTCCAAGATCATTAAGCATTCCGATATGTCCGCTTTTCTTCATGTGCAATACATCAAGATAGTCGATATCTGCTCTTGTCATCTTAGCTTGTTTCAAACTCTCATCTATACATTTAAACCAGTTTGGCATTGAAACTTCGTTTAAACGAGTTTTCATTTTAACTGGGTCTAGTAATCTTAGGGATTTTCTTGACGCTTCTAGGTTATCAGCAGTTATTGGATTAACTGTTCCGCCAATCTCTACTCCTGCTGTTCTTGCTAAACTTCCGTCTGCAATTACTTTTGATCCTAGAAGTAAGTTTTTGCCATAGTTCTTTTTCAAGATTATAGCTCCACCACCTGCTGACAAGTTGAACATCATAGACATATTCTTGTCTGTGTAATCAACGAAGTCACCGTTTCTGTATCCGCCAACTACCATGATAGTATTGATTTCATCATCGGCAATCAACATATCTTTTGCAATTTTCATAGCTGATACGCATGTGCAACATCTATTTGCTACATCAATGCCCCAAGCGTTTACTGCTCCGATACGATCTTGAATGTATAGTGCTGATGTTGTCAAAGGATACTCTTTCCACTCTTCGCCTATGCAAAGAACTACGTCGATTTCCTTTGGGTCAACTCCTGTGTTTTCTAAACATTTCAAGCCCGCTTTTGCACCCATTTCTTGTGTGCCGTCTTCAGGGCCTGGAATAAATACTTTCTTTATTCCTAGCTTGTTCTCAACTGCATCTGCACTCCAAACTCCGTTTGTTGCTTCCGCAATGTCGCTTGCTGTTTTGTATGATTTTGGGAAGTATGTTCCAACTCCAACTATTCCTACATTCACCATTTTGTCCTCCATATTATCAATTACTGTGTTATTCTAAAGTCTCATTCCGCCTGTTACTTCAAGTACGTGTCCTGTAACATATGATGAATCATCAGATGCTAAGAACAATGTTGCTTTAGCAATATCTTCTGGCTCTCCAAGTCTTTTTAACATAGTTTGTCCAGCGAATTGTTTCAACAAATCTTCTGGTACTGTTTTCATCATGTCTGTCATTGTGTATCCTGGTGCAAGTGCATTTACTCTTACTGGAACACCTTTTCTAGCAAATTCTTTTGCCCATGATTTTGTCATTCCGATTACGCCAGATTTTGTAGCTGCATAGTTTGCTTGTCCGATATTTCCGAATACGCCTACTACTGATGAGATGTTAATGATAGATCCGCCACCGATTTCTTCCATTTGTGGTCCGATATATCTAGTTAGGTTAAATACGCCTTTCAAGTTTACATCAAGTACGAAATCAAACATTTCGTCTGTCATTTTTCTTGTCATTGAATCACGAGTTACTCCAGCATTATTTACTAGAACGTCGATTTGTCCGTATTTTGCAATTGCCCAATCATAGAATGATTTACAAGCGTCTCTGTCTGTTACGTTAAGTTTATAGTACTCAACGTTTGCACATTCATAAACCATATCGCCCATATCTACTGCGATAACTTTTGCGCCTTCAGCTGCGAATAACTCCGCCATTGCTTGTCCTAATCCTCTTGATCCACCTGTAACTATAGCTACTTTGTTTTTTAATCTCATAATCTTGTCTCCTCATTAATCCAATTTTTCTGTTTTCAATATGTTTTTATATTATATAAATCAATTATTTATATTTCGTTTTTGTTAGTTGAATTTTACTACAACTGCTGTTCCCATTCCACCACCGATACACAATGATGCTAAACCAAGTTTGTTTTTGTTTTGTTTCATTTCATGAACAAGTGTTACTAATATTCTGTTTCCTGAAGCTCCTACTGGATGTCCTAGGGCAATCGCTCCTCCACGTGGATTTGTTCTTGCGAATATATCTTCCATGCTCATTCCGTAGTGTTCAGCTAATTCTGTTACTACGCCAATACTTTGTGCGGCAAATGCCTCGTTAAGTTCAAGTATCTCCATATCTTGAAGAGTTAATCCCGCATTTTTCAATGCCATTTTAACTGCTGGTACTGGTCCTAGTCCCATTACTTGTGGGTCTACTCCCCCTTGTCCAACTCCTACGATTTCACAAATTGGGTTTAAGTTATATTTTGCTACTGCTTCTTCACTTGCTAACAACACTGCACTTGCACCGTCGTTAATTCCTGATGCGTTTCCAGCTGTTACTGATCCATCTTTTTTGAAAGCTGGACGAAGTGTTCCAAGTTTTTCAGCAGTTGATTTTCTGTTTGGATACTCGTCTGTATCAAATACAAACTCGTTTCTGCCTTCTTTAACATTGATTGGAACGATTTCTTCTTTAAACAATCCTGCATCAACTGCTTTGATTGCTTTCGCTTGTGAATAAGCTGCGAAATTGTCTTGTGCTTCTCTTGTAATAGAATATTTTTCAGCGATGTTCTCAGCTGTTACTCCCATATGCACTCCTGTGAATGCGTCAGTTAGAGCGTCATTTACCATGTGATCTACCACTTGGAAATTTCCGAATTTTGTTCCTGTTCTAACTTTTGATGGTATCAACATTGGAGCTGATGACATTGATTCAGTTCCACCTGCAACTACTATATGATGTAGACCTGCTTTGATGTTTCCGTATGCGTTCAACACTGCTTTCATTCCGCTTCCGCATATCATATTCAATGAATACGCTGGTACTTCTTGTGGAATTCCTGCTTTGATTGATACTTGACGTGCTACACCTTGTGCTAGTCCTGCACATAGTATATTTCCCATGATAACTTCATCTATATTAGCTGGGTTTACTTTGCTGTCAGATATTAACGCTTTTACTACTTCCGCGCCCATGTCTGCTGGCGAAACTGATTTTAAACCACCTAGCATTGAACCAATTGCAGTTCTTTTACCACTAACTAAAAATACTTTACTCATCTTTTTTCTCCTATTGTCTAAAATTGTTGAATTATGTTCATAATTATGTGCAAAAAAAATCTGCCATATTATGTAATGAATTATGTTCACATTTTTGTGGAAAAAAAAGAAGATTTATGTAAGTGCAATGACTATTTCATTGTTCTTTACAACTGTAATCTGTTTCGATAAAATTTTAACACACAAAATTGAGTTTGTCAATACTAAAATGAAAAATAACATGAAAAACTTTCATATTATTTTTCTACTATCATTTTAAAGAATTTCGCCCATGGAAAATTGCGTTTTACAATCTCCCATTAGGCAAGCCTCTTTTAGATAATATGAAAAAAAATTTACTGCTATATTTCAGTATACTAGTAATCAATTTTAAAATTAACTCTGTTTTTTATAGTTCCCTTATAATTCCTTATAAGTTTACTTTCTTGCTAAGATTTCTTTCTCTAGCTCTGGCATAATCGCTGTTGCATCGCCTACAATTCCAAGGTGTGCAGTATTGAATATCGCTGCAGTTTTGTCTTTGTTGATTGCAATTATCAAGTCAGATCCGTCCATTCCTGCGATATGTTGTACCGCTCCAGAAATTCCCATTGCGAAATACACATCAGGGCGAACTGTTTTTCCTGTTTGACCAACTTGTCTGTCAGATTTCCATACTCCAGCATCTACTACGGCTCTTGAACATGAAACTGTTCCACCAATAACTGTTGCGAAGTTTTTCACTTGTGCTAGGTTATTCTCTAATCCACGACCCATTGATACTAAGATTTTAGAGTCTTCGATTTTTACAGCTGCTTTAGTTTCTTTAACTTCTTCAACTATTTTCACTGCGAATTTTGTAGCATCGATTGCAACGTCTTCAGTGATTATTTCACCTGCACGGTTTGTATCATACTCTACTTTTTTCATAACGCCAGGACGTACTGTTGACATTTGTGGTCTGTGATCTGGGCATGCAATTGTTGCGAATAAACTTCCGCCAAATGCAGGTCTTGTCATAAACAAGTTGCCTTCTTCATCAATTTTCAAATCAGTACAATCAGCTGTAAGTCCTGTATGAACTCTTGCTGAAATTCTTGGTGCTAAGTCACGTCCGATTGTTGATGCGCCAAACAACATTGCGTTTGGTGAATGTTTTCTAACAACCGCTGTCACTGCTTGTGCGTAACATTCAGTAGTATAGTATTCTAACTCTTTGTTATCAACTACGAAAACTTTATCAGCTCCGTTTGCTACTACTTCTTTTGCTAGGCTTGCTATGTTGTTTCCAACTAACACACCACATACATTACCGCCTGAAACGGCTACAAGACGACGAGCCTCGCCAATTAACTCAAAACTTACATTTTGAATTACTCTATCTCTTTGCTCTATATAAACGAAAATATCTTTACTCATTCTAGTCTCCTCTATATGATATGCTTTTCAGCAAGTTTGTCAGCGATTACTTTAGCCGCTTCTTGTGGGCTAAGCTCAATTAACTCTTTGTTTGAGTCAACTGTTTTGCTGAATGATGATTTAACTTTTGTTGGTGAACCCAATAGTCCAATGTTTCCACGATCAACTTCGATATCATTAACTGTTATCACTGTGATTGCTTTTTCTTCTTGGTCTACGATTCCCCCTACTAACATATATCTTGGCTCATTCATTCCTGACAATACTGTGAACAATGCTTTGCCTTTTACTTCAACGATTTGATATCTGTCTTCGAATTCTTTTTTAACTCTACATACATTATTTTTCTCGTCAATGTCGATTTCTACAACATAAGTTACTTGTGGGATATCAAGATGCTCAGCGATTTGAGGTCCAACTTGCGCTGTATCTCCATCGATTGCTTGACGGCCTCCGATAATAATATCATAGCCTACTTTTTTCAAAGCTGCTGCTAGGATAGTTGAAGTTGCCCATGTGTCAGATCCAGCAAATGCTCTATCTGTTACTAGGAACGCTTCGTCAGCACCCATTGACATTGCTTCACGCAATATCAACTCAGCTTGTGGAGGACCCATTGTTACTACAACTACTTCTGCATTGTATTTGTCTTTTAATACTAATGCGCTCTCTAGTGCTGCTTTGTCGTCTGGGTTCATGATTGATGGTACACCATCTCTCTTCAATGTATTTGTTACTGGATCAATTTTGATCTCAGTTGTATTTGGAACTTGTTTAATACATACTGCTATTCTCATATTAATTATCTCCTACTTCTTCAATAATGCGCCAGATATAACCATCTTTTGCACTTCGCTAGTACCTTCGTAGATTTCAGTAATCTTTGCATCTCTCATCATACGTTCAACTGGATATTCTCTTGTATATCCATATCCACCGTGCAATTGCACCGCTTTTGATGTTACATATGACGCTGTTTCAGAAGCAAATAATTTAGCTTCAGCAGCATATACTGACAACGCTCTATCTTTGTTTTGTTTTGCATTCATCGCTCTTTCTACTAACAATCTTGAGGCTTCTACTCTAACTGACATATCAGCTAATGTGAATTGCGTGTTTTGTAGTTGTGCAATAGGACGACCGAATTGTTTTCTTTCTTTAACGTATGAAACTGTTTCGTTTAACGCGCCTTCTGCTAAGCCTAGTGCTTGAGCTGCGATTCCGATACGGCCTCCGTCAAGAGTTTTCATTGCGATTTTGAATCCTTCACCACGTTTTCCAAGCATGTTCTCTTTTGGTACGATTACGTCTTTGAAAATTAGCTCGCAAGTTGATGAACCACGAATTCCCATTTTCTTTTCTTTCTTACCAATAGTAAATCCAGGCATTGACGCTTCCATTAAGAAAGTAGTCATTTCAACTTTTCTGCCTTCACGTGCTGTTACCGCAACGATAACGTACACTTCTGCATAACCTGCATTTGTGATGAAGATTTTTGATCCGTTGATTACCCAATGATCGTCATGTTCAACTGCGATAGTTTGTTGGTTACTTGCATCAGTTCCTGCGTTTGGCTCTGTTAAACCAAATGCTCCGATCCATTCACCTGTTGACATTCTTGGTAAGTATCTCATTTTTTGTTCTTCTGTTCCAAAGTCAAGAATCGGTGCTACACATAGTGACATATGCGCTGACAAGATTACTCCTGTAGTTCCGCAATGTTTACTAAGTTCAGCAACGGCTTTGACATACATTTGATAATCTCCGCCCATTCCGCCGTATTGCTTTGGCACGATTGTTCCCATAAGTCCAATCTTAGACATTTTTGCTACTGTTTCAGTTGGAAATCTTTCTTCTTCATCAACTTCTTCAGCTATTGGTTTAACTTCTCTTAATGCGAATTCTTCAATCATTTGATTGAATAAATCATACTTATAAACTTTACTCATTTAATACACCTCTAATAAAATTATGGCAACTTTACAGTTGCTGTTCCTGCTATAACTTGTTTTCCGTCTTGATTAAAACAGTTTGTAGAAAGTTTGATAATATGTTTATCATCTCTCATCTCAACTATTTCAAGCTCAGCTGTTACTGTGTCACCAATAAATACTGGTGCAGTGAATTTTACTTCTTGACCCAAGTAGATTGTTCCAGCACCTGGCAATTTGTTTGCTAGGCACGCAGATATTAATCCACAAGACAACATTCCGTGACAAATTCTTTTGCCAAATACTGTTGTTTTTGCAAACTCTTCATTCATATGCAATGGATTTACATCCAATGATACGCCAGCAAACATAACGATGTCGGCTTCTGAAAAAGTTTTTGAAAGACTGTCTTTCATTCCAATAGAAATTTCTGAGTACTTCATAATGCTCTCCTTATATTAATTATGAACTATATTCATAATTACATCTACTTCTATAATACCCCTTTCTTTTACGTTTGTCAATACCTTTTTGAAAAATAATTTGTTTTTTTTGAAAAAAATTTAACAATCTTTTCTTTTTTATGAAAAATATTCATAATTTTAGCATTTTTTGCTAAAAACTATTGCAAATTGTCAAAAAATGTATTATAGTTATTTCATGGAAATAATTTTAACAAAAAACATTGAGGGCGTAAACACGCCTAAAACATTATTAGGTAAAGAAAAATTAGTGAAGATTGCAGAATCAGCTCAAAAAATGTTCATCAAAAAGGGGTTCTATGACACCTCTATTCGGGACATTTGTCATGAGGCTGGTGTTGCCGTTGGGACTTTTTACATATACTTCACCGATCGTCTTGCTGTCTATCGTCTTTTAGTGCAAAGCTATAAGCGTGAGATCAAGGACGTTTTACGTGATGCTATTATTAAGGAATCTTCTCGTCGTGATAAAGAGCGTGTTGGTATTAAAACTTTCGTGAAATATGTTTACGAAAATCCTCACGTATACGATATTATTTGGGGAAGTCTTTCTGTTGATAAAAAAATATTCAAAGATTACTATATGTCATTTGCGGAAACTTACACTAAACATCTATCAGAATGCGATGAAATAGCAGAATTTGTTGATGTTGAAACCTTGTCTTATGTGCTTATGGGTATCACCAACTTCATGGGTTTGAAAGCTATGTTCGAAGGTGAATATGATGACGCTAAATTCGATAAACTTGTTGATGTTTACGTTATGGATATTATCGAAAAAAGTATTTTCTTGAAGTAATAATTATTATTAATAATATATAAAATTAAAACCTCAATAGATTAATTCTATTGAGGTTTATTGTTGTTATTTATTGTTGTTTATTTGTTGTTATTTGTTGGTTTATTTAAATTATACACACCTACTTTGTTATCATGCATATAACGATAAACTACATGAGCTAATTGCCCCAATGCACCAATAATTAGAAGAGTGATGAAAATTAACTGCACCCCTTCGCTTACGAAAACGCCATTGATTTTTATGAACATTTCCACACTCATTCCCCATATAACAGCAATCACTGTTCCAATAGCTGTTGTTACTATTGATACAATCAAATACGTTTTGTTGTACAACTTTTCTTTTATTGCGAATATATTTTGTATTAAATCAAGCACGATTAACATCATAACAAACATCATTGACTGCTCTATCCAAACAATCGCTCTTGTTGCATGTGCTTCCATAAATGATGATCCGCTAGTTGACAAAGCTTGCGATAACCATAATGGCGCTGTCATAAAGCCTACAACGAATACCAATGTTAATACAAGTTCAGTAATTGTTTCGCCTTTTGATATTCCGAATTTCTTTGTTGCTTGTTTTGGCACTTTAGGTAACATTTCAATTGCATCAACTTCTTTTGTTATGTTCACTTTGAAATAATCTAGTACCGCAAACACAATAGTTACAGTTGCAAAGCTTCCAACCACAGCTTCAATAGGCCATGCAATTATTCTTCCAAACAATTCTAGTATTGATAATTCACCCGAAAATCCGTCTATCAATGATATAATTGCTACAGCAGCAACTGCTATTGACAGCGATACTATTAATACTATTTTCATCACATACAAGTAAGTGGTATAGTACGGTTCGCCAATTAATCGACCGCTATCGTCACGATATTTTGCCACTACTTCTGACACCGTGCCAAACTCTGTCAACACTACTTTGATGTCTTTTTCAGTAGGTGTCATTTCGCCACATCTTGCTTCAACTAAGTCGTTCAGTAATTCCTGAAGTTCTCTAGACACTTCCTCACGTTGCTTTTTAGGCAATCTTTTTGCCACTGCATAAATATAGCGTTCCAATAAATCGTTTTTCATTATATTTCCCCTTTTAATAAATTATCAACATTGCTAGCGTATTTCTCCCAACTAGCTTTCAGTTTTTCATAAACTATTTTGCCGTCCTCCGACAATAAGTAATACTTTCTCGGTTTTGCTTCTTCCGTTTCCCATCGACTTTCAAGCAATCCCTGCCCTTCCAATCGTCTCATCAATGGATACAATGTGTTTGCTTCAATTTGTATTTCACATTCAGCTAGCTTTTTCACAAGTATATACCCATAAGTTGGCTCTCTCATTTGTCCTAGCACTACCAATATCAATGTTCCGCGTCGGAATTCTTGCGTCAGTCCTGCCACTATTTCATTATGATTCATTCGCCACCTCCTTATAGTGTTACACACAGTATACTGTATCACACACAATATGTCAAGTATATACAGTAAATTTATTTTGTTTTTTTTGGTGGTGTTTTTTTTATGGTGGTTATAGGTAAGTTACATGGGGTTTCACCCCAAGCCCCACAAGGAGCTGAGCCCCTTGACCCGCTTTTTGGGGGGTGTTTTTTTTTAGGGTTTGTTGGGGTGTGGTTTATTAAGGGGGTGTTTGGGAGTTGTTGGAGTTTGGGTTTGGGTTTGGGTTTGGGTTTGGGTTTGGGTTTGGGTTTGGGTTTGGTTAAGTTACATGGGGTTTCACCCCAAACCCCACAAGGAGCTGAGCCCCTTGACCCGCTTTTTGGGGGGTGGTTTTTTTGGGGAATGGTTTGGGTGTGGTTTATTAAGGGGGTGTTTGGGAGTTGTTGGAGTTTGGTTTTACTCTTGGATTATTATTCCTGATTCGTAGCCTAGACCTAGACCTATTGAGAAAGCGTATTGGTATATATCGGCATTTTCTTCACATTGTTGCTCTTCGATATTATCAATTAGAGTTTTTAAAAAAGTTTTTTGTTCTTCATTGAGAGTTGCTACTAATTTTTCATGTGCTTTATCAATTTTCCCATAAATCGCAGCTGTTTTTGTTGCTACTCGAAAACTTTCCATACTGCCAATGTTTCCAAATTTCATTTGTTTTATCATGCTCATTTTTTCACCTCATTTGATTATTATTTTTATTTTTTTAAAACTATATCATAATTTTTCACAATGTGATTTCATGCATGCCCATAGGAATTAAAGCAGACTGATTAACACAAACTTATTGAAAAAAAAACTTCATTAAGTTTTTCTTCAATAATTAAAATTCATAATATAATTTCATTACAATTATAATTATAGCACCTAGCGAGCTCAATAATTAAATATACGCCCTTGGGCGTGTAAACAAAATTACAATTCTTATTGCGTTTATAATTCTATTAACGCTAATGTAAATTTCATAACAATTTTAAGTGTAATAACACTATTAACAAATACAAAAAAAACAGCTCGGTATTGATACTGGGCTGTTTTTTTATAGATTTTAGTTGATTTTTTGTTAGATTTTTGGTGATTCCATTTGATTTATAAGTTCTTCTACTAGTTCAGTTGATTTTACTACAAAGTGTACGCATGGGCGGACTTTATAATATTTTGCAGTACGCGCTTCTGGCATTGAGCCGATTGTTGTTTTTATATTAGCCAATAACTCACCACATTTTAATGTTGTGAATTCACTTTTGAACTTCTCGCCTATGTTTGTTATTTGTTCATATAATCTAGCTTTTTCAGTTGTTGCATCCTTGTCATCGTAGCCATAAAGACTGCTCACCACGAACACCGCACCTGAAATCGTTCCGCAAGTTTCTCGCAATCTTCCCATTCCGCCACCATAGCCTGATGTTAATTTCGCTATGGTTTTTTCATCCATTTCTAGTTTATCCGCAAATGCTATCGCCACCGCTTGGCTACAATTATACCCCGATTTAAACAACTCCACCGCTTTTTCTACTCTAGTTAATTCACTCATAATTTTATAAACTTGTGATCATTGAAACCATTCCGTTCAACTCATCGCCCTCAAATAATTCTATATTTCCGCTGTCGCAAAGTTCCGCTATTTCTGGTTTGATTGGAAGTTTTGCTAAGTTTTTAATTTTATGCTTTTGCGCCACTTCTTCTACTTTGCTTTTTCCGAAAATGTTGTATTTTTTGCCATTGTCTGGACATACAAAGTAAGACAAATTTTCAACAATTCCAAGTACTTTTATATTCATTTTATTGGCCATGTTCACAGCTTTTTCAACTATCATTCCAACAAGTTCTTGTGGTGATGTTACAATAATTATTCCGTCAACTGGAATTGATTGATACACTGTCAACGGCACATCGCCTGTTCCTGGTGGCATATCGATAAACATGAAATCAACTTCATTCCAGATTACATCAGTCCAAAATTGCTTCACCATTCCTGCAATTACTGGACCTCTCCAAACAACTGGATCAGTTTCGTTTTCAAGCAATAAATTCGTTGACATTACTTCTATTCCCGTTTTCGATAACATTGGAATTAGCCCTGCTTCGCTTCCTTCCGCATGACCTTTTATTCCAAATGCTTTTGGAATTGATGGGCCTGTGATATCCGCATCAAGAATTGCTGTATTAAATCCCATTCTTCTTGTTAAAGTGGCTAGCATTGATGTTACTGATGATTTTCCTACTCCGCCTTTGCCACTTACTATTCCTATAACTTTTTTTACGTTGCTAAGTTCATGAGTTTTTTCAAAATTACTCTCTTTCGTTCTATCCGCACAATTAGAACTGCAACTTCCGCAATCACTATTACATTCACTCATTTTCCGTCCTCACTTTATGTTTTTATTATCTTTATATATTAATCTTTTTATATTATATCTTTGTATTTTTAATATGGTTTTTCATATCTTATCTTATATTTTTCATTTTTTATTTTATCTTTAATTCATATAGTATCTTACTCCAAAACATGAACTATGTCAAGTATTACACTGTGTAAAATAATCAGATGATATTTAAGTTATAGTTTGTTTTTTTGTGTATTTTTAGGGTGTTTTTTGTATGTTTTAGGTATTTTTTGTATGTTTTGGAGGGTTTTTGGGGTGTTTTTTGATAAATTTGGTGATTTTGGTAGTTCTAACGCACTTCGCCTTTGCTTGTTATTGTGTATTTATATGTTGTTAATTCACGTACGCCCATTGGTCCTCTTGCGTGTAATTTTTGTGTGGAAATTCCTACTTCCGCTCCAAAACCGAACTGAAATCCGTCACTAAAACGTGTTGATGTATTATGAAAAACGCAAGCTGAATCTATACGCTCATTGAACTTTTCCACCGCTGTTTTATTGTTTGAAATTATCGATTCGGAATGATGTGTGCTGTGCTTGTTTATCCACTCTATTGCTTTGTCAAGATTTTCTACAATTTTAACGGACATTATATAGTCATTATACTCCCTGAAATAGTCCTCATGGGTAGCTATTTTTGCTTTTTTACACAGTAATTTCACTTCTTCATCACCACGAATTTCTACGCCATTTGCTATTAAATCTTCAAGCAATATTGGTAGTAATTCAACGGAAATTTCTCTATCAATCACAAGGCTTTCTAGCGAATTACACACTGAAACACGTGAGATTTTTCCGCTTGTAGTGATTTTTTTAGCTAAATCTCTGTCACAATCTTTATTTATATAAATATGGCAGTTTCCAAGTCCTGTTTCAATAGTTGGAATTAGAGAATTTTCCACTACGTTTTTAATCAATCCACTTCCGCCACGTGGAATTATTACATCAATTTTATCACGCTGTTTCATAAGAAAATTCACTCCATCATGGGTTGTATCTTCAATTAAACCAATGAAATCACTGTTAATTCCTGCTTTCTCTATACCGTTTTTTATCGCTTTTACTATTGCTATATTTGAATTTATCGCATCTTTACTTCCACGCAAAACTATTCCGTTTCCGCTTTTAATTGCTAGCCCTACGGTGTCCGCAACTACGTTTGGGCGAGCTTCGAATATTATGCAAAAAACTCCTAGCGGAACTGTGATTTTCCTTATTTCAAGTTGGCTTTCCGTTGACCATGAACTGATTTCTTCCCCCACAGGCGACATGATATTTTTCAGCTGTTTTAGCCCTTCCACCATTGTTTGAATACGGTTTTTATC
Source organism: uncultured Clostridia bacterium (assembly GCA_947039455.1). Lineage (GTDB taxonomy): Bacteria > Bacillota > Clostridia > Christensenellales > CAMQZB01 > CAMQZB01. Next base: position 59,011 of record CAMQZB010000001.1, on the reverse strand, counting down.
AAGGGATAATCTATCAATAAATGACTGTGGTTTTTCACTGTTTTTTGCTATTTCCACGTCTACTATATTAGCTTTCAGAATTTCCGCCATTTCACTTGTTAACGATTCCCCACATATATCAAGAATTTCGTTTCTTTTCTCATTTGATAAATACGCTATCGCACTAATTCCGTTTTTTACACTTTCTAATACTTTCATAATTTCATTCATATGCTACCCTCCTGTCTTTGATTAATTAAACCATTTTTAACGTTTTTTGTCAACAGTTTTCATTCCTTTACACTGCTACTCAATATACTGCTTGTGATGTTATCCAATTGAGAAATTCGCATTTATTTATATGCACTTTTCTTTATATATCGGATATTCCAAGCAAATATTCAGCTGTGCAATTTAAATTTAACGCCATTTTTCGCAATGTATCATACCCCGGTTTTGCCTTTCCTTTCAACCATTCGCTCACTTGACTTTGCTTTACTCCAATTAACACCGCTAACTCCGTTTGTGTGTAATTTTGGTTGATCATCAATTCTTCTAATATTTCCTTAAACTCCATTTCCATATTCTCGTTTATTTTGCTAACCATACTCGCCCTCCTGCTTTAGTATTATTAACAAGATTATATAGAATATTCTATTATACTACTTGACATATAGAAAATTCTATGTTAATATTATTGTATAGAATTTTCTATACATAGGAGGAAATATTATGACACAAGAAAACATTTCAATTATTATGACCCAATTATCGGGTCAAGTTGCACCTGATCATTTGGTAGTTATCAAAAATAAGCTTACTAATGCTCCCGATGAGCGTGTGGACGAAATCCTTGCTCTTGAGGCTAAATCACCTATTACTGTTTTGCTTTTATCAATTTTTTTGGGTTCACTTGGGGTTGATAGATTCATTCTTGGACAAATTGGTAGCGGTATTGCTAAACTTCTAGTTGGTTGGCTGACTTTTGGTATTTGGCATTTAGTTGATATATGCACTGCCATTAGTAGAACTAAAAAATATAACTACTCTAAAATTGCTTTAATGATCTAGCATTTTAACTTGTTTAAAAAATCATGAGCTCTTTGCAACTGATTATAAAAAAAACACCTTTTCAGGTGTTTTTTTTATTTGCTATTATTTATCTTCTTTAGTTTCTTCTTCTTCTTCTTCTTCTTCTTCTTCTTCTTCTTCTTCTTCTTCTATTTCAGTTTTTTCTTCGTCGCTTATATCAACTACTTCTTGTGATGCTAGTTTTAGAGTGTTTTCTTGTTCAAGTAATTCAGCTAGCTTTCTTTGTTTTTCTTTACGTACTACAATAATAATTGTGATTATTATCATTAATACCAATATCAACAGTATCATCCACAATGCAAAAGCAAACGGGTTGCTTTCTGGTTCATCAGCTTCTGGTTCAGGAATCGGTTTTCCATCTTCATCCACCGCAAATAAGTTCATTAGGTCTTCGTAAGTGTATGCAGAAAGTATATACTCAACTCCATCAGACATTTCCGCTGTGATGATTATTGCGCCTTCTGTGAACTCCAATTCGATTGTCATATCTTTTGATTTGTGTTCTTCTAAAACGTTATCTGGTACTAAATCGTCACCAAGAATCGCTGAAATATACATTTCTTCCTCATTAGTTTTGTCAAGCTCTTCTAAAATTTTTGTCCAGTATGGTGTTTTACGAGATTTTTTCCTTCTTGACGAACCACTACTTTCTTGTTCTTCGCTTGCAACTACGAATACTTCGCCAACTTGGCTAGCTGAGAATAATGCGAAAGTTTCTCCGTTTTCAGTTATAAATTTAATATTTTCGGCTTTTTCTACTATTTCATTTTGAGCATTTGAAATATAAATATCAGGGTTATATCCGTTAACTTCGTTGCCTACTTTCAACTTAATAACCACGTTTTTATCTTGAATTACTTGTTTTTCTACCGCATTACATTTAATAGAAACTTTGAATGCGTTTTTGACTATTTTTTCATCTAGGATATCTAAGTTCTTGTTCTCAAAGTCATAGCCTGAAATATTTGAAATTGCTGTGTTGATTGTTACGTCAATTTCGTTTCCAGTTAAGCCGATACTTGAAATAATTCCATATACTTCGCCATGATTTTCAACAGATGTTTTCGCTGTTCTTGTTGGGATTTCTTCAGATAATTTGCCTTTTGCTGAGATTACTACTTCTCTTCCGCCTAATGATGCTTTAACTTTTTCAGGGGCATAGATTTCATAGTATAGATCGCTAAATATTTCTACTTCTTCAGCCGTCATTGATGATGAAATTAGAGATTCTTTCATTGCATTTTCAATTGCTTCGATGTCTAGATAATCAACTGAATTTGGGAAAAGCGGTATGATTTTATCAATTGACTCATTTTCAGTTCCTGGAATGATTTTGAACTGTCCAAGTGAAACTTCTTCGCCTACTGCAATTGTATAATTACCCGCATCAGCACCTTGCAATATTCTTTTTGAAGTTACGTCTACTTCACCAGTCACTTCGCTTGAAGTAACTGTAATCATACTTTTTACTACATCATTTGTCATGATTGTGCTTGCAATTATTTCTCCGCCTGTGAATGGTATTACACAACTTCCGTCGGCATATTTAAATAGGCTGATCTTAATTTCTTCTAAAGATAACTCTTTTTGTGTGATTGTAAGAGCTATTCTTCCATTTTCTTCTACTCCATTATTGGCTGTGAAATTATATTTCACCATATGCTCGCCTTGGTTTAAATATTTTCCAGTGGATAAATCCGTGTTGTCAATAATCAGCACCATTGTTCCAAAAATATCAACATTTGTGTCTTTGTCACTTGCTGAATACTCCATTGGGTCAACAGTTATTTCCACTGTTTCCCCTTCAACTTTGATTGTGCCGTATTCACGAGTTAGATTTTCCATAGCAATATTAATTCCGCTTAGTCCTGTGATATCAACTGTTACATCAGTTGGTATTACAGGGGCGGCATAGTTGATTGCGTTGTAGCCAATTGCTGCTATTTTAATATCGGAAATTTCTACTTCTTGCGTGCCTATTTCTTTTGTTACGTCTTTATATTCAATTTCAAGATTCACTTTCTCATCTTCTAATTCACCACCTAAACTATATTGCATAAACAATGGAGCTTCTTCGTCGATAGCTTGACTGTCTACTGATATTTCATCAGTGAAACTAATTTGTAATGGTGAAATTGCACCGTCAAATGTTGCTTTTTCATTTTCTAAAACATAGTTTGACGCGTTTGCACCTGAAAGTTCATATGTAACTTCTACTGTTTTTGCATCGGCATTTTTAGTATTAAATCTTGCTCTAACTACTTCAAGTTCCACAGAATCAGTATCAACTAATCCATCGATTTCGTAGTTTTCTTCAGTGAATTTCTCCTTGTCTAAAACCTTGCTTCCGTCGTATTCTTTCTCTAATGCTACTTCAGTTTTATTAACTATAAGTTCAGCAGGGTTGATAGCTATTATAATTTCTTTAGGAGCAATTTCCGCGTAATCGCCCTTCATTTTAAATCTTGCAGTTGCCGTATAAGTGCCTGCATTAATTGGTTCAGTTACCACTTCGTTATCCGCTGTTGTATATAATATTGTTACGCTTTCAACAAATTTTTCTGTGTTTGGAGAGTTTTTTATTTCAAGATTATGTGCTTTTCCGTCGTATTTAACTACTGTATCACCGTTGAATTCTGGAACATATCCTACTACCGCTTCCCCTAGGCTTACTTTAACTTCAAAACCAGTTACGCTGTCTGCAACAAGTCCTTCAACTGTTGTGATTGTTCCGTTGATAGTTTGTATTCCGCTCATTGATGGTTGATAAATTCCAGCAGTATAACTGACTGGAGTTTTTACGTTCCACGCTTCGCCCTTGACACTGTCTAAACTTGAAACAGTTACCTGAACTTCTGTTGGTAATTGTAGATCGGCAAATTCAGTTCCTAGCGGTTTAGTAGTTATATCTTCAATTTTTTCGATAGATAAAACTGTTCTATTTTTTACTTTTACTGGAATATCAGCAGTCATCGTTTCATATTTACTTGGGTTATATGATGGCACAAATGTTGCTTTATATGTGTTTTCATCGGCTATTGCTGTTAGGTTTTCATAGTCTATAATCCAAATCCATGTGCCTTCAACTGTTTCGCCTTCAGATTTTATAACACCACCTGATATGCTACTTTCACTTAATGTATCTTGGTAATATAAATCCGTTGCTGTTGGTTTTATTTCTACATTTAGAACTAGTTTGTCAGATGGGACATTAACTTCGTAGGTATCTGTGTTACTATACCACAACTCATTTTCAGCAAGGACTGCTGTAATTGTTGTTACGGCTGTTGGGAAATCTACTATGTCAAGTTTTCCTTCTTTTGATACAGTAATTCCTGCATCACTACTTGTAAATTCTATGTTGTTGGTTTTTGCTGTTGATTTATTTATTAGTTCATTTGTATAGTGATTGTCGAAGATATATAGTTTTTTGTTCACATCAGTAAATGCAATTGCGTTGCTTCCTTTTGTGATTTCTATAACATATGTTACTATTTTTTCTTCATATTCATCAGTTTCTTCAGCAGTCACGGTAATCAACATTTCACCTGCAGTCGTTACTGTAAGCACGTCGTTTTCATGAGTTCCCACAGCTGTTGATCCTGTAATAGCTACTGTTTTTTCCGTATTTCCACCTGTTAATGGTAAGTTAAATTTGTTTAATTTTGTGTCAATGTTTCCTTTGCCGATTGTTAATCCCGAAAGTTCAGTTTCTGCACCACCAGTTATTCCTCCTAATGTAATGCTAGATTGTTTAAGTAGGTCAAGAGCTTCATAATCCATTGTGATTTTTATTAAATTTTGCTGGTTTGTTACTATTACATCAGTTTTATCATCAATCTCTACTGTAATATTAGTTGCAAAATTATAGTTCACATTTGCTTCAGCTGTTACTGTTGCTCTGTAAAGTGTGTTTGCAACGAAGGTTTCATCATCAGCTAAAACTTGTGTATATGTTGCTCCATTATCAGTTGATTTACTCCACACAACCGTTAAATCACCGTAGTTTGAAGTATGCTCTTTTGTTAATAATACGGACTGTTCAGCTGTTACAGCTGGGTTAATTCTTCCTTGGATTTCTACTTTATTGATGTCTGCATCAAGGATATTATAGTCAATATTTGTATTTTTCAATAGGTAATTTCCATTTGGATCATTGCTGATTGTTGCGATTGCATTGTGAATTCCTGAAACTATTCCGTCAGATTTTTCATTGATTGTATATGTCAATGAAACTTCTTCTTTTGTTCCGAATATACTCACTTCTGTATCCGCTGTTGCTGTTGGGTTTTGTTGTTTTGTGTTGTAAATAAAGTCTGTTACTACATTATTTTCACCCCAAACGGCATCGATTTCTTTTGGTAGAATCTCTTGGTTTTCAAATATTGGTTGTACTTTAATTGTGTAGTTTTTTGATATATCCCCCTCAATTCCATAACCTGTAGCTGTCACAGCTTGGTTTCCTGCATTGGCTGTTGCAAATGTGATTTCACCAATAGTTATTTCTACTGTTTCATTCTCAATTTCGCCACTTAATGTAGGTGCAATTTTCACTGTCCCTTGATCATTTCCGTTGTAAATACGTAAATTTGCTGTTCCTGATATCCATTCAAGCGGTTTCAGAGAAATTTTGATTGTTTCGCTACCTGTAATTGTACTGTGATTTGGCGCTGTTATTTGGTAATTTATTAGGTATACGCCTTGATTTTTAAATGTTGGGTTGGTTTCTGAAAAATTTCCACTACCTACTTTGTATTGATATGTAAGCTCTTGTCTGTTTACTGTTTCCGCTCCGATAATATCAATAGAGTGAGTTTTTCCATCGTAATTGTCGTTGAATATTGTAATTGTTGGAGTTTTTATTGTTGCATTTGTGATAATTGGGGCGATAGTTTTTGTTATTACACCGTTAGAATATATATAGTCTTGTGGCAAATTATTCCATAGATAATTACGCTCATCTACTATTGGAACATTGTATTTTGCTACGTGGCCTTTGTTTCCAACAGTTGGAAAAATTGTTTCTGGGGTTTCACTACTCCAAGCCCAACCGCTTCCATTAATTGCGTCAATATTTGTTCCTTTTATAACACCACCAGTAAATTTAAAATCACTTAGTTTTGCTCCATAAACTCTTGTTGCGTCAAGTCCCAATGTGGTAATATTTGGTGTTTCTGCTGGTGTAATTGTTAGTTTTGCTGTGCTTATGGCTGGTGTGAAATAGTTGTTTGAAGTTGTACTAAATGTTGCTGTAATGCTTTTTTCACCTACGTTTGTTATTCCATCAGTATACTCTGCAACTAATTTTATTTCGTCCGCGCCTGTAGGCAGTGTATGTGAATTTATTGTTTGTACTTTTCCGTTATAAGTTTTTGAAATATCCTTAAGGTTGGCTTTACTCATATCGTAGTTTGCTTTTGTTATTTCAAAATCAATTGCAACTGCTGAGACTGCGTTGAAGTTCGGATTCTCATCTACTTTGCCAACTACTTTATATCGTCCTGCATTTGAAGGAGTTTTTAATAATGAACTTCCGCTTGCTGTTTCATAACTGATTACTACGTTATTTCCGTATTTTGTTGTGTAAACAGGGCTGTTTTTTACGTACTCAAATTCACCATAAGTCCAACCTACAATTGACGTTTCAGTAAATGCGTTGTCTGTTGCTTTATTTACTGTTGCTGTATATGTAAATTCTCTTGGTGCATATATTTTTCCGTCTACTGTTCCTTGGGCTTTCGTTGCTGTAATATTATATATTCCTGCATGTGGAATTGTTAATTTATTTGTATCGTCCATAAACATATTGCCTGTAATTGATGTTGTTGGTTTTATTGAATAGGACATTGCTCCAGCACCTGTTCCACCAACTATTGAGCTTGTTTGATATGTTATGTTGCCAACTGCTTTGTTATATATTTCATTGCTAAAAGTTGTTGTATTTAAACTTTCTTGGTTTGCTGCAAAATTCAAAACTGATTGTTGAAATCTTGTTGTGTGTAATGCAAATCCATTTGTTCCATTTGTCCATTCTTTATATTCAGTTGGATTTACTACCACTAATCCGCCTTGGTTTAACGCTGTAAACAAATTCGTTGGTATAGTTTTTCCATAAATTGGCGTTGTGAATGGAGTGGTAAATGTACCACCCGTTTTGAAAGTTTTAACAGTTTCATTTGTTGCTGTTCCAGATCCTATGCTATTGGTTGCTGTGTTTATCCAGTATGAATTTGACACTGCTGCGTTTGTATTGTTTCCAATGAATCCACCAACTGCACTTGTTCCCTTAGCGGTTGATGAACTGTAACAGTTATTTATCTTATTGCTATTGCTTCCAATAAATCCGCCTACATTTGATGTTCCACTTACTGTTCCTGCTGAATAACTATTTGCGATTAGTCCTTTGCTTACGCCTACTAATCCGCCAACGTTGTTAGTTCCTGTGACTTTTCCTGTATATGAACTGTTTCTTATTGTTGCAGATGTGTTTTCACCTACTAATCCACCTACTTGTGATCCACCTGTAACTTCAGCATTGATTATTTGTACATTATCAATTTTAGGCCCTGTTACATAACCAAATAATCCTGAATAATCCGTGGCGTCTGTTATTGACATTCCTGTGATTATCATATTATTTCCGTCAAATGTTCCGCCAAATGGAGTTGATTTGCTTTTACCTATTGGCTCCCATTCATGGGCTGATAAGTCTATATTGCTTACTAATTTATAGTGAGAAGTATTCTTTATTGATAGATTTATGTTATGTGCCAACAAAGAAAGTTGTTGCTGGGTTGATATTAAGTATGGGCTGTTTTCACTACCGTTACCGCTTTGGAAGTTTGTTGCTACGTTTTCAGGGTCTTTCCAGTATGTTTTTGTTCCCATATATAAGTATGTATCTGTTACTGAAGCCGTACCTTTGTCTTTCCAAGTAAATTTATCATATTCAGTTGTTTTCCACTGATTTAATGCTGTTACTAATTCAACTGGATATCCCGCTGGTCCGTTTATTATAGATCCGTCGATTGCTACTACATAAGCTATACTATCACCGTAAGAAGAATTTGCAACACCCCTAGGACTTGTGCCTTCTAAATAATAACAGTTTTCCATACTGTTAAACAGCTCTGACGTCTCACTACCAATTACATGGGCTATACATCCTATTACTCCGCCTTCTCGCGTAGAACCATCACCAGCCATCATAATACCAGAATTATAACAGTTTTTCACTTTTCTACCTATCATATCTTCCACAGGTACAGTATTATCAATTATCCATTGACCTGACAAAGTTCCTAAAATTCCACCTGAAAATTTATTCTGACTGGTAATATTTCCAGCATTGAAACAATTTTCAATAAATATATAATCTTTACTTGGCGTGTTCCACTGCCCTACGCCATTAGCATCACCAACTATTCCACCTAAAGTTGATTGATTGTTTTCAGAATAATAGTAAAGGTTGATACCAATTATATTTCCCACATTAACAGAATTAAGAATAGTGGTTTCCATATATAAACTGGCAACAATTCCACCTATAGATCGACCAGCTTGCAGATCACCTTTGTTATAACATTTTTCTATCCAAAATCTAGAACTCATTTTACCTTGATACGCATTACCTGCAATTCCACCGGCATCAGACATATCAATTAAATTACCACTATTAGCACAGTTATATATATACGAATCAATATAATCGTAACTAGTGTAGGCTGATCCAATTATACCACCTGCAATATATTCCGTCGCCTGATCCATATCTTCACCTAGATACCCTATAATATCACTGCTGTTAGTACAATTTTGAATATTTACATGTTCTGTCGATTGACCAACTAATCCACCTACATAACCATTATGATTATAACTCCAATCATCACCTTTTGTATTACCTTTGATTAATCTAAATTCACCACCAACAACGTGACAGTTTTTTAGAAAACCATTTGAAGTTGTAACTATAGCTCCTGCATCGTAGGCATATAATATGTACGGATTCTCTACTATTAAATCTTTTATTGTTGCATAATATGAAGTTGTACCAAATAAGCCCATTTCTCCATAAATCCCGTTGAGCCCGTTTTGCACCCCAATAGATGTACAGTATAAATTACTAATTGTTTTATTGTTGCCTAAAAAAGTACCATGGAATTCTTTCTTATCTCTACCAATTGATTCCCATTCATGCTCACCTAAATCTATATCGTCCATTAGCTTATAAAATGCTAAATAATTCCATTCTTTTTTATTACCTGTTTCATGTGTAGCCGCAATCATTGGAACCATTTGTGCTAAATCCGCACCAGTCCAAATTTGAAATGGATCGATCTCAGTTCCTGTACCTTGTAGAGGTGTTTTCACAATACTAGGATCTTGCCAGCTAAATGCTGGAGCTGACTCTGCTAAATACTCTCCACTGTATCTTGGCACTGGAACATTTTGGTTCAATCTTTCCAATGTTTTTTCACTACTCTCGATAAGTTCATTTGATCCCGCCATCATTTCAGATAACGCAAAATTAGCCGAATCATTTACCTGATCGGCTTCATCTTTTGAGAATTGTTGTAAATTCGGTGAAAGATCATTGATTATGGGGTTGTTCAAGCTGGTTTCGGCCACTTGCCCCATATCATTATACCCTTCACTGAAGTCCACTTTGTCAGACATGATTACGTTTTCATAATCATATCTAACGTTATCCACAACTATAACTATCCCTAAAATTGCTGATAATACAAATACCATACATGTTGTAATAACAACTGCTCTTCTAATACATTTCATAATTCGTACCCCTACATATTATAATGTTTTTTCTTTTTGTATTTCTCTATTTAATTGTCAATCTACGTAAAATTTATATTTATTCTTCCACAATTTCACCCTATGTTATATTGTGAATTTTCTATCTATTAATAGCATACTCCTAAAATTTACCATTGTCAATAGGCAATTGAAAATAAAACATTTATTTGCATTACATATGTAACTTAACAACATATAATTAATTATCCATGATTTATTTATAAAAAAAGCTATGAAATACGTTTTTGCATTTCATAGCTTTTAATCATTATGTTATATGTATTATATATTTATTTCTATTCGTTATCCGCGTTGTGCCAGATGTTTTGGACGTCGTCTAGGTCGTCTAATCTATCTATCATTTTTTCGAATTTATCTATGCTATGATCTGGGATCGTTACTGTATTTTGTGGAATCCATTCAAGTTGAGATGACTCAATTTTGATTGCATGGCTTTTTAAAAATACGCACACTGTGTGATACGCTGTGATATCAGTTGTGATTTCATAGAAGTCTTCAACCTCAGCTATGTCGTCCGCTCCCGCTTCCAAACAGTAATCCATCATTGTATCAAAATCAGGACTTCCCGCTTTTTCTACTATGATAATTCCCTTTCTGTCAAACATGAAACTTACGCAACCTGTTGCACCCATTTGTCCGTTATGCTTATCAAATAACCATCTAATATCACTACTAGATCTGTTTTTATTATCAGTCAAGGTTTCAACGATTACTGCAACGCCGTCAACTCCGTAGCCTTCGTACGTCAACTCTTCATAGTTGATTGCACCAAGCTCTCCAGATGCTTTTTTTATTCCACTTTTGATTGTATCATTAGGCATATTGCATTTTTTTGCCTTTTGAATTATATCACCAAGTTTCGTGTTTATTGTTGGATCTGGTCCACCAAGTTTAACTGCTACTGCGATTTCACGTCCAATTTTTGTGAAAATATTAGCTTTTGCGGCATCGCCTTTTGCTTTTCTGTGCTTAATATTAGCCCACTTGCTATGTCCTGACATAATCTTAATCCTCCCATAGAGTATTTATTTTATAATTGTTTATTATATATTCTTTACGTTATAAACTTTGCTTTCTTCTTGTTTCATACATTAATATACTGCCTGAAATTGCTACATTCAAACTCTCTAAACCGTTTTCCATTGGTATTGACACTGTTTTTGTTGCGCCTTTTACTAGGTTGTCCGATACACCATTTCCCTCGTTTCCTACCGCTATCGCAATATTATAACTAGGCAAATCGCATTTGAAAATATCTATTCCGTCCATATCACCACACAAAATTTCGCAGTGAGAAAGTTTCAACAAAACTTCTTCAAGCTCCATTTGATACAAATTCACTTTGAACAATCCGCTCATTGAAGATCGAACGCTTTTTGCTGAATATGGGTCGGCGGAATTTATTAGATATACGTCAACAAAGTTGGTAGCAGCTGCGGTTCTTAGCAATGCGCCTACGTTCTTTGGGTCTTGCAAATTTTCTAGTATTAAAGACAATCCTTGTGGATTTTGTCTTGTTTTTACTAGTTTTTTCGCTATGCCAATTATGCCTTGATTAGATTTTGCATCAGTGAGTTTCTCCATAACTTCCGCTTTTGTGGATATTATGTCCATTTCTGAATATGTATTCAAAACCTCTTGATATTTCTCTAAATCATTGCTGTCAACGTATACTCGAATAACCTCATATCCCTCCGCTTTCGCTTCGGATATAAGTTTTATTCCCTCTAGTATGAACAAACCTTGTGCGTCTCTTGCTTTCTTAGTTAGTAACTTCGCATCAGACTTTACAAGTTCGTTGTTTTTCGATAAAATCTCTCTCATAATAGTTAAAAAGCAGTCAACATAAATTGACTGCAAATAAACTTAATTTCTATCTATTACTTCAAAGCAGCTTTTGCTTTTTCAACAAGAACTGTGAAGCCAGCTGGATCAGAAACAGCGATTTCAGCCAAAATCTTTCTATCTAAAGTGATTTCTGCTTTCTTCAAACCATTAATGAATGTGCTGTATGACATATCATTTAGACGAGTCGCTGCGTTGATTCTTGTGATCCACAATGCACGGAAATCTCTTTTCTTCAATTTTCTGCCTACATAAGCATACTCTTGAGATTTCATAACCGCTTGACGAGCCGTTCTGTATAATTTACTCTTACCACCAAAGTAACCTTTTGATAGTTTTAAAATTTTTCTTCTTTTCTTAACTGCGTTTACCGCTCTTTTAATTCTAGCCATTTTATTTTGCCTCCAATTATGCCTTATAAGGAATCATGCGTTTAACTGTTTTTGCACAAGTTGCATCAACATATCCACCATGACGTAGGTTTCTTTTTGTCTTTCTTGATTTCTTGTTCAAGATATGATTTTTGAAAGCTTTCGCTCTTTTAATCTTTCCAGTAGCTGTAAAGCTGAAACGCTTTTTTGAAGCGCTATGTGATTTTTGTTTTGGCATTATCTTGCTCCTCCTAATTATCGTTAAATTTATTTCTTAACTTCTTTATTCCTAGCCAAGACCATAAAGATATTTCTACCTTCTTGCTTTGGCTTAAGTTCAATAGTGCAATATTCGCCTACTAGTTCGTGGAATTTATACATTACGTCCACTGCTAATTGAGGACGTGCTTGTTGACGACCTTTCATGCGAATTGCGATTTTTACTTTATCAAAATCGTTAAAGAATTTGATGCAGTGTTTTGCCTTTGTTTCAAGGTCATGAAGATCAATCGTTGCAGACAATGAAAGCTCTTTAGCCTCACTAGTCTTTTGATTTTTTCTTTGTTCTTTTTCTTTTTTCAAAATATCAAACTTGTATTTTCCGTAGTTCATAATTTTACAAACTGGAGGATTTGCAGTTGGCGATATTTTTACTAAATCTAAAGTTTTGTCATCAGCCATGCGTTGTGCTTCTTCTGTAGCAATTATGCCGATTTGCTCGCCATCTTCACCAACTAGTCGAATTTCGCTTTCTCTAATTGCTTCATTAATTTGATGCTTAATATTAATAAGTCTGTTCTCCCTTGAAATATATTTTTAAAAGCTAGTGCTTTTAAATACAAAAAAATGCGGACAAGAATTTCTTGCCCGCAAATAATTTCGCGTTATGATTGTTTAATACAATCAAGTTTTAAAAATAGTGACCGACAAAACACATCTTACAAGGTCTTTCGGTGAGAAACGGGCAGTTCCTTCTTTATCAATAATAGTATATTAACATAAATAATGTGGGTTGTCAACTAAAAACTCTTAGTATTTTGGTAGAAATGAAATAATTTTATTGACAGCCTTATATAAGGACAGAACCCCGCTATTTAGGTTATGTTATTTATGATTTAGTAGTTTGTTATTTGAATAATCTAAATTATTTTTTGTTAGTATCTTAAACACTTTTTTTGAGTACTCTAAATTCCATTTCTTGTATTCTAAACTTCTTTTTGTTAGTATTCTAAATTCCGTTTTAGTTTCTAAACTTCTTTGTTGAAAGTTTTGATTTCATCTTGGATTTTAGCAATGAATTCTTCTAAAGACATTTGACCGATGTCCCCTAGCTTTCTGTTTCTTACTGAAACTACATTACTTTCAACGTCTTTGTCGCCGATAACAACCATGTAAGGAGTTTTTTCAAGCTGAGCTTCTCTGATTTTCTTACCTAATTTCTCGCTTCTGTTGTCAAGTTTCACTCTGATTCCTGCACGTTGTAACGCTGCTGCCGTTGCACTTGCTTCATCCGCTGTTCTATCAGTTAGTGACAAAACGGCAACTTGAGTAGGCATCAACCAAAGTGGTAATGCACCGTAATATTTCTCGATTAGCAAAGCCATTGTACGTTCGTAACAACCGATACTAGTTCTGTGAATAACGTAAGGAGATTTTTTGTTACCTTCCGCATCAACGTATTCCATGCCGAATTTTTTGCCTGCCATGAAGTCAAGTTGTATAGTAATAATCGTGTCTTCTTTTCCGTAAACATTTTTCGCTTGGATATCAAGTTTAGGGCCATAGAAAGCAGCTTCGCCGTCAGCTTCGTAGTAATCAAGACCGATTTCGTCAAGAATTACTTTCATTTTCGCTTGAACATCTTCCCACTCGCTAGCTTCGCCTTCGTATTTATCACGGTTGTTTTTATCCCATTTACTGAAACGGAAAGATACATCATCACGTAGTCCGATACAGTCAAGTAGGTAATAAATCAAGTCTAAAACGCCTTTGAATTCTTCAGCTAATTGATCAGGGCGAACAACTAAATGTCCTTCTGAAATTGTGAATTGACGTACACGAATAAGCCCGTGCATCTCACCAGAACTCTCGTTTCTGAATAGAGTTGAAGTCTCACCGTATCTGATTGGAAGGTCTCTGTATGAATGCAAATCGGTTTTATAGATTAGGTATTGGAACGGGCAAGTCATTGGACGAAGTGCCATCACTTCTTCCTCTTTCTCCTCGTCTCCCATAACGAACATTCCGTCTTTATAATGTGACCAATGTCCTGAAATTTTATATAAATCAGATTTTGCCATGAAAGGCGTTCTTGTCATAACATAGCCACGACGTTCTTCTTCGTCTTCAACAAATCTAATTAATGTTTGCATGATTTTCGCACCGTTTGGCATAATTAACGGTAAACCTTGCCCTACGTTTTCGTCAGTTGTAAATACTTTCATTTCACGACCAAGTTTGTTGTGGTCACGAGATTTTGCTTCTTCAAGTACTAATAAATGGGCTTCAAGAGCTTCTTTATTGTCGTATGATGTACCGTAAATACGCGTTAACATTTTGTTTTTATCGTTACCTCTCCAGTATGCTCCAGTAATTTGAAGTAGTTTCACAGCTTTCATTGCTGATGTACTCATTAAATGTGGTCCACGGCAGAAATCAACATAATCGCCTTGTTTGTAGAAAGTCAAAACTTCGTTTTCAGGTAGTTCGCTAATAAGCTCTACTTTGTATGGCTCGTTGCGTTCTTCCATAAGTGCGATTGCTTCTTTTTTAGGGAGTTCGAAACGCTCAATACGCTCGGCTTTTTTAACTAATTTTTTCATAGTTGCTTGAATTTTGTCAAGTTCTTCTTCGTTAATTTGGTGGTCAAACTCGATGTCATAGTAGAACCCAGCTTCGATTGCAGGTCCTATTCCAAGTTTAGCTGTTGGATATAAAATCTTCACAGCTTCCGCTAATAAATGAGCTGTGCTGTGGTGAAAAATTTCTCTTCCATCAGGGTGTTGGAATGTTATGATTTCAAAGTCGCAATCAGCAGAAATCACTTCACGCAAGTCCTTTAATACACCATCAATCTTCACCGCAACGGCAGTTTTCACTAGTCCGTCACCAACATTCTTTATACAGTCAAAAGCGTTTAAGCCATTTTCAACTTCTATTTTGTTTCCGTCTTTTAAATTCAATAACATTTTTTCAAGTCCTCCTAGACAATAATAAAAAAAGTCCTTATTCTATATCACGTGACATAAAATAAGGACGATAATTCGTGGTTCCACCTTAATTCGTTGAGAAAACTCAACCTTAATTTCGCAAATTTCAAGAAGTATTTGCAAGTACTTCGAACTCAAAATCGGTAGTTTCGCTATCGTTGATTTTAGTAAGTACTTTCAGCCGTGGCACTTTTCTCTAAAACTAAACTTTTCAACTGCTATTTGTCCGCTTGATATGTTCATTTAATTAAATTAATTATATACTCATTATTAGGTTTTGTCAAGCAACTTTACAGTTTTTTGACGAATTATTTTTTTATTGCAAATCGTACAAAATTTCTAAAGTATAAGTTAATTCTTCCGATAAATTTTTTGAAAATACGTTGACTTTCGCTGGAAAATGTTCTATTAAAGTAGCTAAAATCAGTTGATCGTTGGAAAGGTCTTCAAGTTCAGAAAAAGAATATTCTAGTTTTTTCAGGTCATTTGTCACTAGATATGGGATTTCGTCGCTCATTAGATTTACTGCACCTTGAGAGTTGTTTAAGTTCTCGATTAGGTATCTTATAAATTGGCGAAAAGTTTTTCTACTTGCAATGGTAGCTAAATTTCGGTTGGTTTCAAGGGCAATAGTTTTCCACCCTTCTTTGTTTTTTCGTAAAATGAAATTTTCGATACCGTCAATAGAAAATTCGTGAAACTTTTCTATTTCCTTTTTAAACGCTTCTTTTACATAATGAAAGTCAGCGAAAATCAAAGTTTTCAACAACATAAAGGAATGAACATTTTTATTGCAATTTAATTTTAGCATATCTCTATAATACTGGTCTTTATTAATATAGAGAATTTTGCTAGCAAACATCTCTAAAAATTCGGTTTTGAAGTAGTCCTCCACTTTTTCAGGCACTTCTAAATTTATAAATTCACGGTCATCAACAGTTGAACAAACCATGTTGCAATTTAGTTCTTTTGCTAGGCGTTCAATACCGTTTTTGATTTTTTCTATTGTTTCAATTTTATTGTCACTAATTACATAATTTACCATAAATCCCCCTTATGCACAAGACTATTCTATGCAAAAATTGGTAAATTATGCTAGATGCAATCTTGCTATTTATCTATTGAATTTAATTACCTAAATTTTCCAAGACATTCTTTAGCTCTTTCTTCTTGCATTGAATATTTTGTTTGAACGATATCAGTTACTTTAATTTTAAATCTTTGCGAATTTACTAAACGCAGTTCTATTTCACAATCGCCGTTTAACGTCAAGTCAAACACTTCTTCCCCAGATGGTTGTATAAAAATTGGTATAATTCTGCTATTGCCATAATTTGCCCCCTCTTTTGTATTATTTATTTTAATAATACTACAACAAAACACAAAAAGCAAATAAAATGTGCGTTAAAGTAGCATAATTTTATAGAGAGGTGAAAAATTATGAGTACTTTTGAAGAAAGATTAGATTTGTTGATGTCAGAGATTGGAATTAATTCAGTTGAATTAGGTTTAAAGATTGGGGTTTCGCCTTCAGTTATTTCTCGTTGGGGACAAAATAACGGTTCGCTTTTATTGTCCAACGCATTAAGTCTTTGCAATTTATTTCAATGCACGCTTGATTATTTAGTGGGAAGAAATGATAAGGATTTTAAAACTACTTTCTTGGATTGTCCTGCTTTTTACAATCAAATTAAGGCAGTTTTGCACAAAGAAAAAGTTACGCAATATCGTATTTGCAAAGACACATCTATTAAGTCTGCCCATTTTTACCGCTGGTCAAAAGGTAGCGAAGCGAAAGTTTCTACACTTGTGATTATGGCGGATTATTTGGATTGTTCGCTTGATTATTTGGTTGGTAGAGAATAATTTTATTGTATTTTATAGGGAGATATATCGGTTGATATATCTCCTTTTTGATTTTGTTTGTTCGTGAGTAAAGTTCTTTGATAAATCTATTCTTGCTACCTGACTAAGGTTGTTTTGTTTATCAAGGTCTTCACGTTTTTGTCAGGGCTCTGCCCCCGACGCCCCCGCAAAGGGCACGTTACCGTCCCTTTTGAAACCCTCTTGGACATGAGTTCAGTCCGAGATAAACGAGTTTTGTTGCTTGCTCTCTATAAAAATAAGTGAACGAGTTAGACTAAAGTTTTTCTTTACTTGCTTTATAAGTTCCGTGATTTATTAAGGGGGTTTTAGGGTTTGGATTTTGGTTTTTGTTGAGTTTTTGTTTGGCTTTATCATAATTGCGAAGAAAAAATATGCCCCTACTTTCCTAGTAAAATTCCCATACATAGAGAGGGTCAAGGGGGTCAGCCCCTTGCGGGGTTTGGGGCGGAGCTCCATTTTCCTTAACAACCAATCCCAAAAAAACAAAAAAAAGCATTCTTGTTTTACAAGAATGCTTTTAATATTATGCGATGTTTTGGGTTTTTGTTAGGTTGGGGGTTAGGGTGAAATTGAAATGGCGGTTTTCTTGGTCAGGTTTGTTGTTTGAACCGATTAGTTTTATATTTTTTAGACCGTCCACATCGAAGTTTGCGGTTAGGCTTCCTTCGGCGATTTCAGGCAATGGCAATATTCCGTCAAGCACACTTTTTAGCATACCTGAAACTTGTTTTGTCAGTTCTTTGTATATTGCGTCGATTGAACCACTGCCTACTTGAGAACCTAGTATGCCTGATATAATTCCGCCTAGTATTGTATCAGTACTTGAGCCGTTTACTACGTCTTTTAAATCTTCGGCGATTTTTGTCATTACTTTTCGTGTAATTGCGTTATTGATATTTTCTGTGGTTGGATTGTAATCGTAGCCGTTGTCTTTCAACTCATTTAATATTATTGACTGCATTTCATTAAATTCTTTAGCTAAAATAGACCCTTTGATTTCAGTATTCTCCGTTGTTTGGGCGATTGCAAGTCCAGCGTAAAGGGAGGATATACTTTCCATTACAGTTGTATTCTCCGCTTCGCTTTTTGCTGTTAATGCGTCACGAATATCGTCACTGAAAACCATGAACGGATCTATGTATCCTATTAAAGTTTTAATTGACGCTTCCGCTGTTGGATTCGCCACAACATAGGCTAACCCCTCTTTCAAGGTTACTTTCCACTCTTCAAAATCGAAAGTTGTTACACTCAAAATATGGTTGTATCCACCGTTTCCAAGTACTTTTTGATATACGTCAACTTCCATTTCTGTAACGGATCGTTTCACTAGATTTAGTCGGTTTTGGATTGTTAGAATATTACCTTTATCGTCCACTCTGTATCCGTTGTTTAACTGGTATTCTATTGTGAACCCTTCGCCGATTTCTATATCTTCAAAGGCTGTTTTCATAATCTCAAATGGATCGTTTTCTTCAATGTTAATTCCGTAATCTTTGAAATCCACCACTTGCTCGCCTTCAACAAATTTCAGTTCAGTAAAAGTTATATTCGCTACTTTTGCACCTGATTTTTCGTAGGTTACTTGCATGTTTTCGAACATATTGTCCTTAGAATACACTCCTACAGTAATATCAAATGGCTCTTTCGCTTCAAATACTGTTCCGTTTTCTTCAGCGATTTTTGCTATGCTTTCTTCATTGATTACTAACGCTGTTGTATCGATTGAATAAAGAATACTCATTAGGTAATCCATCATGTCTACTTTCTCAAAGTCAATTTCAATCTCCACGCCGTCTGGCAACATATCTTCAAATTCAGGTGGTGTTAAACTTGCGAAATCTACTGTTTTTAGAAACGCATTTAGGTCAAACCCGTGCTTTTTGAATGATGTTAATCCAAGCCCCGACAAGTCAACAGTAATCAATTCACGACTTCCATCATATGATATTTCCGCTATGGTTTTATATGGGTTGAACCTGTCTTTTATATCAAATACTATCTTGTTATTTTTGTTGTTTTTCATGTCAAGAGTTACTTGGGTTCTCACGTTATACTCTTTGCTTCCTCCACTTGAAACAGTTTGATATCCTTCTTCTAATTCTTCCGTTTCAATGTTGTAAAGAGTGAAAACTCCCACTCCATTCATGTAAATTGGTGCATTAGGATCTACTGTTGGGCGTGGCGTTGGTGGAACTTTTTCAGGAAAAAGTCCACAGCCACTGAATGCTAACACTACGCTAATTGCTAATATAATTGATATGATTTTTTTAGTCATTGTTAGTATTCTCCTTAGTTTCACTTTGGTTTCTTAATTTATCGTCTTCAATTAATTTCTCTTCAAAAGCTCGTTGCTCATCAATCTTTCGTTGACGTTTTTCTTCTTGTAATCTTGCTTTTTCCATTTGCTTTGTTTCATTATTTTCTTCAATTAAATCAACTTCATTTTCTTGAATTTCTTTAGTTTTAGGTTGCTTTTTCACCTTTCCAACTCGCTTGCTTTTATAGCTATCGTTGATATTTCCAAATACTAATAAGCTGGCTGGCAATAGCACTAAAACTAGCACTGCTGATAGCCCTGCACCCCTTGCGATTAGCAAAGTAATTTCTCCTACAATCAAGTTTGATGTTATGAAATACACTGACAGACACGCTGATGCTAGAATTAACATACAGGTTAAAATCGTTTGTGTTGAATCAACTATTGATCGATATACTGACAATGCATTTCCCATTGTTTTGCGGTTCTCTAAATACTTATTCACAAGGTAAATTGCATAATCTACCGTTGCTCCAAGTTGAATTGCACTTATAATTATATAGGACATGAAGTTTATTGATGTGCCTGAAATCGCTGTGATTGATAGGTTTATGAATATTCCTAATTCTACGATTATTAGAATTAGCAAACTTAGTCCGAATTTCTTCATTGTTAACAACAATATTAAGAAAATTATCACTGCTGATACTACGTTTACCACCATTAAATCCGTTGGGGTAATTGATGCTAAATCACTTATGGCTTGCGCGTTTCCTGTGATGTAGAAACTTGAGAATGTTGAGTCACATATATCTCTTATTTCACTTAATATTCCTTGGGTTGTTGGGTCTTCATCACTGCCTTCTAACATGATCATATAGTAAGTATAATTGTTCTCACTTGTGAATGCGTCATGCAACATTTCAGGAATTGCTGGTGCGAATATAGGCGGTACGAATGAGTATTTTCCTATTACTTGATTAATTCCTTCAACATTATTTGCTTGTTGCAAGAATGAATACTGCACTGACATTTTGGTATCTGGTACAATTACTATTATTTGTGAGCCCATTTCTAGTTGGGTTGCGTGTGCTTCATTTACTGGTTCTGGTATTTCTGCCATTTTTAGGTAGTTATACTGCACCATTTGTGATCCGATTAGTGCTGGTATTAACACCACAAGTCCGATTATTGATATTATTTTTCTTGCTGATATTGTTTTGTATGCTAATTTGTTGAACTTTGGAAATCTTAGTTTATGGCTTGTTTTTTCTAGTAATTTATCGAAAATTAAGATTAGTACTGGTTGTAAGAAAATTACTGTTATTAGTGACAAGAAAACGCCTTTTGCTAGTACTGCGCCTAAGTCCATTCCGATTGTAAATCTCATGAAGAATAATGCTAAAAATCCGCCTATTGTTGTTAATGCTGATGAAAATACCGACTTGAATGTTTTTGGTATCGCAGCTTGCATTGCTAACATTGAATCTCCGCATTTCTCTTTTTCTTCTTGGAACGCGTGCATCATAAATACTGAATAATCCATGGCTAGGGCTAGCTGTAATATTGCGGCGGCGGCGAATGTTATAATTGATATTTCACCAAAAATTATGTTCGTTCCCATGTTTATTACTATTGCTATTCCGATTGTGATTAAGAAAATAAATGGCTCTATGTATGACTTTGTTGTCAACAATAAGATTATTAAAATTATGATTATTCCCACTGTTACGTAGGTTACGCTTTCCCCCATGGAACTTTCTATCATGTCTTTCGACTGTACTGCTGAGCCCCCAAGGAAGTAATTTCCGCTACAGAAACTCTCTATTTCGTTTAGTGCTGTGATTGCTGCTGGGTCGGTACTGCTGATTGCTAGGGTTATGAATATTACAAAAGTGTCGTTTACATAGAACATTTCAAGTAGCTTTGGATCTAACGTTTCTATGTCTTTAGTTTCTAAATCCGCAAACAATCCTAGCCACATTACGTCACCGATATTATCTACTGTCATGATATTTGCGATTATTTCGTTCATTTCGTCAATAGATTTGTCTTTGATTGTTAAGACTATTGTTGAGTCCATTCCGAACTCTTCTTTCATCAGCTCCAACCCTTCAACTGTATCCATTCCCTCTGGTAGGTATGATGTTATATCAGTGTTTTGCCCAACTTTTGGTATCGCAATCACTGACAGTACTACTGCCACTATGAAGATTGCTAGAACTATAAAACGGCCCCTTACTATTAATTTCGCTAATTTATTCATATCTCTACCTCGTATTTTCTCTCAAATAATTCTCTAGTAACTATTTGTTTTTTCCCTTATACATAAATAACACAATAACTCTTGATTTCATATCACATTTTCTCGTTTTTATACATAAATATTTTTACCAATTTTTTACTTGCTATTATGATTATACTCTATTTATATATTGTAACACAAAATAAAAGGAACTGCAATGCAATTCCTTTTTTTTGGCTATTTTTGCCAATATTTTTATTTAGTTTGTTTTTGTTGCTTCTCTTTTCTTAATTACTAACAATGTTACTATCATTATTCCCATTGAAACTAATAATGGAACGTACCAATTTTGCACTATTCCTGCAACGATATATCCAATAAAACACGCTGCTGCTACTACGAATGCGTATGGCATTTGCGTTTTTACGTGGTCGATATGGTTGCACTCTGCTCCTGTTGATGACAAGATTGTTGTATCGGATATTGGTGATATGTGATCTCCGAATACTGATCCTGCTAGCGTTGCTGACAATGTGATTATTAGCAATTCGCCTGCTTGTCCACTTTCTGCAAATATTGATACTATAATCGGAATTAGTATTCCAAAGGTTCCCCATGATGTGCCTGTTGCAAATGCTAAAGCACCTGCTACTGCAAAGATTATCGCTGGGATAAATATCAAGCTGATTCCGCTTGTTTTGATTATTCCGCCTACATACGCTCCTGTCATTAGGTAATCTCCGTCACATATTCCTGACAATGTCCATGCTAATGTTAGTATGCAAATCGCTGGTACCATTGATTTTATGCCTTCTGTTATTGATGCCATAAATTCGCCGAATGTGATTACTTTTCTTGGAATATACATCAACATCGCAAAGACTATTGTTATAAATGCTGCGATTACGATTGATATATTTACGTTTGTTGCTCCGAAAATGCTGATTAATGTTATTGCTTCGCCATCAAGGTTTAGGCTTGAAATTCCTGTGTATACCATCATTGCTATACATGAAATTATTAATACTAATATCGGTAATATTAGGTCTAACACTGTGCCTTTAGATGATATTTCTACCTCGTCTAGCTTGTGAACTACTTCCGTTTGATCTTCGCCGTTTTCGTGTGAATCGTTCATTTTTTTCATTTTGCTAAAGTCAAATAAGAATACTGACAACAAAATTACCATTGTTATTGTTAAAATTGCATATAAATTGTACGGTATCGTTGACAAGAATGCTGAGAAACCGTTTGTAATTCCTACTTCTGCTCCTACGTCTTCTATCGCTACACCTACTGCTACTGCCCAACTTGAGATTGGTGCTATTATGCAAATCGGTGCTGCTGTTGAGTCAATTATATATGCTAATTTTGCTCGTGAAACATTGTGTGCATCAGTCACTGGACGCATTACTGTTCCCACTGTTAGGCAGTTGAAATAATCGTCAACGAAGATGATTGCTCCTAGCGCTGATGTTGCTAACAACGCTCCTCGTTTGCTTTTTATCTTTCGTCCTGCCCAATTTCCGTATGCTCTTGCGCCACCTGCTTTTGTTACTAATACTACGATAATTCCTAGAAATGCCAAGAATAATATTATTGAAGCATTGTCACCAATCTTCGTTCCCATAATATTAAATGTTGTTTCCATTGCTTGAATTACGTTGAAATTTGCAAACATTAATGCTCCTGCTAAAATTCCGATCATTAATGAAGACAAAACTTCTTTTGTCATCAATGCTAACGCTATCGCAATCAATGGTGGCAATATTGCCCAAATTGTATTTTCCATTGAATAAATCCTCCTAAATGTAATTTCCTTTTCCCTTAATCTCTTTTTACTTCTTTTTTTGTAAATTTTGATTTTTAATTTTCCTTTTACAGTTTATCATAATAAAGTAATAAACACAAATATTTTACATTAAAAAAAGAGTAAAATATCGAAATTTTACTCTTTTTTGGGTTATTTATCTATAATTATACATTTTTGTAAATAATTTACATCTCTTTTGGGTTGTTACAAACTCCTAAAAACATTAGAATTCCGTTCTTTTCAATACCGTATAAGAAAGGTTTGTTGAAAATCATTTCGCATTTGTTTTCTGGTGGCATTGGCATTGAGGTTCTCACCATGCGGATTTCCGTGAATGCTGCCGCTTCCACGCCGTATTCGTCTATCTCAAAACTGGCTTGTTGTGAGATATCAGACACCATCACACCTTCGCTGTTAGACATCATATTACTGAAATTTGCAGATTCGCAAAATGCGTCATGAACTCCAAGTGCTTTCATTGCATCCACTATTCCGTACTCACTTTTTGCTGTGAATTTTGGTATTTCATAGGTCAACTCACCGTACAAATCTTCACCGCCATAGAAACATTCTTGAAGGGTGTCTTGTGATTTTATTAGGTCATCAACTGTATATCCGTCTTTTGGTAGTATAAAAATCGCTTTTGAATCGTCTTTGAAATATAGGTTGTGTGATGTTCTCAAATACTTTTCGCCATCGGTAAATTCGCCATCGCTATAGAAGTATTTTTTCATGTAATCAACATCTACTTCGCTACCGTCAGCTAGTTCAAATTTCCCAACTGCTGTTGCTCTTTCGTCGAAATTATCGTAGAAAGCGGATTTAAAATATACTGTGTTTAGGATAGTTAAAACCGTGTCTTTTGGCACTGTTCTCTCGGATACATCAAGTACGCTGTTTGTGTTTTCCGTTATCCATTTGTTTTGCAATTTAGCTGTGTTATCGTCTGTGTAATCTACGCTGTAAAGGGAACTATACAGGTTTTTTGCGTAGTTTAAATACTGTTCAGCAAAGGTCAATGTTTTATCTAGCCAAAGGGAATTTGCTATTTGACATTTAGATTTTTCGTTGTTAATATACAGTGCATTATACATTGCGTGGGCGTTTTGGTTGATTTGGTCAACGCTTGATCCGTGCATAACATCAAGCAATTCTTCAAGGGTATTTCCTTCCGCTCCTGATGTTAAAATTGCCATTGCAAAGTATAAACTAATAGGGGAAAATATTTCGTTTCCTTGTTCACTACCTAGCAATTCCGCTGCGGTTGACAGGGCAAATTCGTTTACCGTTCTTATGTAATTGGGCATGTTAGACAATACCGCTTTTGTTTCATTTACTTGATTTTCTGTTAAATCATCTGGGTATACCGCTTGATATACTAATACGTCATTCTTCATTTTTTCCGTTCTCCTTGCTGTTTTATCTATAAAATGATGTTACTACTTTTGTAATAACATCATTTTATTATATGCTACGTTCTTTTAGTTTAGTGCTTTTTCGGTGATTTAGTTTGTGTTTTTTACTACGTTAGTTTGATTTATGTTTTCAGTTAATTTCATTTGGATTGTTGCATACTCCAACGAACATTAGTACACCATCTTTTTCGATACCGTACAAAAATGGTTTGTTAAGTATCATGTCGCATTTGTAGATTGATGCGATAGGTCCGCCAGTACCACGCAGTGCAACTTCCGTGTATGATGATGCTTCTACGCCGTTTTCGTCAATAGAAAAACTTGCTTTTTGACTGATTTTTGATACACTGCCCGTTTCAATTCCTGCTAACATGTTTTGAAATTCAGCATTATCAGCGTCAAATGCTTTTTCCACTCCTAGCTCTTTCATGGTTTCAATAATATCAAACTCGCTTTTTGCTGTGAATTTTGGAATTTCATATGTTAATTCACCTTTATACTTTGTTCCACCAAAGAAACTTTCATTTAAACTATCTTCAGTTTCTAGTAAGTCATAAACATTATATCCGTCTTTTGGAAGAACGAAAACCACGTTCGATCCGTCCTTTAAATCAAGTCCATATGATGAGCGTTGAAATTTCTCATTTTCATAAAATGTAGCACTCTTTTTAAAGTACCTTGTCATAAATTCCGTATCGATAATTTCGCCATTATCAAGTGTGAATTGACCGTCAATATTATCATCAGAAACAAATTCTTCGTTCCATTCTGAGTAGTAATATATCGTGTTGATTATAGAAATAATTGCGTTGGCGTCAATTCTTCTATCGGTAGTATCTAAAGTGCCATTTGTGTTTTCTTCTATCCATTGGTTTTGAAGTTCTAATGTTTTGGGGTCGGAAAAATCTACATTATATATCGAAGCAAATAACTTTTCCGCATAATCAAGATAGTTTTTTTGGAAATTTAAATTATCCGCTATCCACAATGAATTAGCAATTTGCGTTTTTGATGTGTCGTTATTTGTGTATAGCACATTATACATTGTGTTTGCATTATCCACTAATTCATCAACTGTTGTTTCGTTCATTACAGCTAAAAGTTCTTCTAGGGTTTCACCATCAGCACCACTTGTTAAAAGTGTCATTGCGAAATATAAGCTTAGTGGAGAGTAAATTTCGTTGCTTTCATTATCTCCTAAAAGTTTAGATGCTGTTGCCATTGCGAAATCGTTTACATTAGTTTTATAATCTTCATTATCTTGGAAATCATTAGCGTATTTACGATATTCCGTTGAAGTCAATCCGTCAGGATACACGCTTGCATAGACTAATCCGTCACCGTCAATTCCGCTGTTTCCAAAGCTGATTACTGATACTAGGACTATTAAAACTGCCATAAGGGAGGTTGCTATTCCTAGTTTTAGTTTGGTGAAATTAAAGATTGGTTTCTTCTTTTTTTGTTGAAATTTATCCTTTACTGCTTGTGGAACTTGTTCAGGTTGAACCGCTTTAAAACTAGCGTCAAGCTCTTTTCCATACTTATCAAAGGCTTGTTCTAGTAGTTGATTTTCTTCTTTATTAATATTGTTTTTATTATTTTGTTTCATTGTTTAATTCTCCATTATAAAATTTAGACAGCAAGATATTTCTTCCTCGAACAAGTCGGGTTTTCACTGTGTTGTTGGGGATTTTTAGTATTTTTGCTATCTCACGGGTTTTGAAATGATTTAGATAATGCAAGGTCAACACGTCACGATATTTCATATCAAGTGACAAAATACGCTGATAAACTTTTTCCACGTCAGAGTTGATTTCCACATCGTTCTCAACGTTGGTTTTACTTTGAATTTCCATGTAATCAATACACATCGTTGTATCTTTTCCACGTTTTTTCATAAGATTTATTGCAGTATTTTTTGTTGCTTTCACTAAATAGCATGAGGTTTGACTGCTTGTTACACTATCGATTTTCGATATGTTTTTGTATACGCTAATCAAAGTTTGTTGTAAAACATCTTCCGCATCTTGCTTGTTTTTCGTCAAGTTTAAAGCCACCGCAAACATCTTGCCTGCGTAGCTGTTATAAACTTCTTGAAACTTTTCGCTGTTTTTGGAATCTATTGCAATGCCACAAACTATAAACATTTCGCGCCCCCATTATCATTTCACCCTTCAATAATATAAACAATATATTCTTTCTTTTGGTTTCATATATTTTATCACACTTTAGAAAAAATTACAAGTTACCGTAAGGTTAACCAAACTTTGTAAAATAAAAAACTCAAATTATAACAATTTGAGTTTAATAATTTATTTAATTTCGCTGATATTTTTTATTATATCTTGTTCAATATTTTCAAATAATGGCGAACTAAAAAAGTCAATTACAGTTATTCCAAAACCACTACTAATTTTCCAAATATTGCTAATTCCAACATCTTTGCTTCTTTTTCTTTTAATAGAAATAAGTGTAGTTTGTGGCACACCTGATTCTTCCGATAATCTATATTGCGTGTATCCGTGAATTCCTTTCAACTCCTCAATTCTTGCAATTACTGCATCTTCTAATTTCATAACCTACCTCCGAACTGCTATTGATAGCACTAGTAGTATAGTTAATTTATTAAAAATTATTACTGCTATATTTAGCACTTTACAAATGTTGCTGAATGTGTTATACTGCTATATATTACAGTAGTGAGGGGATTTATGAAGGAAAAAACTTGTATTTTTATTGGAAATAGCAAATGCCATATTACCACTGAGTTGCTTAATAAAGCAAAAAAGACTATTATTGACCTTATTGTTAATGAAAATATAGATACATTCTTTTGCGGCGGATATGGTAATTTTGACAGTGCGATGGCTCGGTTAATATTTGATTTAAAAGCAATTTATTCTATAAAATCATACTATATCACACCATATATTTGCATTAATGCACAAGAAAAGCTTAACAATATTCTTAAAACAAAATTATTTGATAATATAATTTTCCCTGAACTTGAGCAAGTTCCATATAGATTCGCCATTTCCAAACGTAATGAATGGATGGTTAAAAATTCGTGTTTTGCTATTACACATATTACTTACACAACGGGCGGTGCTTGGACCACACAGAAATACGCTTTGGGGCGGGTAAAGGTTATTGAGATATAAAAAAAACCCTTGCAAGTTTTTGCAAGGGTTTGTGTTTTATAGTAGGTTTTTGATTATTTCTTGGTCGGATTTTGTTGTTAGGTATTTTGGTGGGATATCGTAGACTGTTAGACAGCCGATTACTCCGTCGTTGTGTAGTCTTGTTAACGCTCTTGCATATGCTACTAACACTGATGCTGTAAATTCAGGATTGCTGTCTAGTTTCAATGAACATTCGATTATTCCTGTAGATTTTCCGTCTACTCCAGTTTTTCCCGCACGGATAACTGATCCGCCGTGTGGGTAGCCACTGAAATCTTTGTTTAATACTTCTTGTGACACAAACGCTACTGTTGTTTTATGGTTTTCAAAGTAGTTTGGCATATGAATGATTTCTCTTTCGATACGTGATTTATCTGCGCCGTCTTTCACTACTACATAACACTCTCTTGTATGCATTTCTCTTGCTGAGAACGTATCAGTTGAGCCTGCACGAACTTTTTCAACCGTTGCTGGCACTGGGATTGTGTATTGTTTTGCATCAGCTACGCCTTCGATTCTTCTGATTGCATCAGAGTGACCTTGGCTTACACCTTCACCCCAGAATGTATATGTGTTTCCTTCTGGAAGGATTGTTTCAGAATATAGTCTGCCTAGTGAGAAAATTCCTGGATCCCAACCCACTGAAATCATACTTGTTGTTCCGCAAAGTCTTGAAGATCTGTCTACATTATCAAAATGCGCAGGGATATTTGCGTGAGTATCGAAGCTGTCAACTACGTTGAACATTTCCGCCAAGAATGGCGTTTGAATTGGCAAATCAGTTGCTGATCCACCGCATACAATTAATACGTCAATTTTGTCTTTAAAAGTGCCAATGTCTTTTGCATTATAAACTGGTGTGTCAAATAAAGTCGTTACGTTTTTTGGTAGACGTCTTGTAAATACTCCCACCAACTCCATATCTTTATTTTGCAACACTGAAGATTCAACTCCTCTGCCTAGATTTCCA
The DNA here is from genome assembly GCA_947039455.1 of uncultured Clostridia bacterium. Classification (GTDB taxonomy): domain Bacteria; phylum Bacillota; class Clostridia; order Christensenellales; family CAMQZB01; genus CAMQZB01. The sequence continues at coordinate 29,908 of CAMQZB010000001.1, read as the reverse complement.
TAGCCGTATATTCCTATTCTTATTTTCATATTATCCTCACATTTTTTTCATTTATTATCTTTACTTTTCTTGCTTTTATTATCTTTATTAAATATAGCACCTGCAACTACTTTTCGTCAAGCATATTTCATAGCTGTTATAGTATTCCTTTCATCACCAATATTATAAATATTAGTGAAACCACAATTATTCCGCTACTTATTAATACTATCCAGTTGGTTTCTTTTGTAACACTACTTGATTTTTCACTGGTTTTTGGGATTAGGTTTGCACTTTTCAACGCACTTGAGGCTTGTTTATATACTAACATTGTGATTGCTGCATTTAGTCCGCCTTTTATTAAGTTAAATGGCACGATTATCGGTGCTAGCATTGCTATTACTTCTTCTCGTGGTATTTTTGCGTACAGCGGTGTTAGGAAATAATTCCATGCGGTCATTACGATTACCATAGCTACAATTCCTACTCCTAGTCCTAATATTGCACTTTTCATTGATTTCCGTCTATGATATATTATGCTTGCCGGCACCGTAAAAGCACAGGTTGACAAAATATTCATGATAAATCCTATAAATAATGTGTCACTTATTGTTACCATTTCTAAAGTGGAAACGATTACTGAAATCACTACTGCTGTCATTGGGGTATAGATAAATCCTGCGATTACGATTATTATATCCTTTGGATCGTACTTTAAAAATGGTAGCACTGATATTGGTAATCGGAACATTAATACGCTGATAAATGCTAGGGTTGACAGCATTGCTATGATTGTAAGCTTTTGGGTTTTTGTATTTTTCATAATAAAAAAAACACCCTCCTTAAAATTATTATTACACCTAAAAGACTGTATTTTTGTCTTGCAGGTGATTAAGATAATTTTAATGATTGTGTTTGTTGCGTTTTCTATAATTTATATTGGTATTATAGAAAATGCCCTTATTTTCATTATTTTGCCTAAATCACGCCTTCTTTCATCCAGACTTTAACTGTCGGTTTTGGTATTTAACCAAATCTGCCAGCATTTTTATGCTAGCTTGCGGACTATCACCGCCGATCGGGAATTGCACCCTGCCCTGAAGACAATTTGTTTTATTTAAATGTTATCTTCATTATATACTTCTATTATCTTCTTGTCAATTATTTTACTATTTTTTCTCATGTTATTATTTAACTTGCCATATTAACAATTAAATGGTAAAATATTGATTGGAAATTTGAATTTTGGAGATAATTATTTATATTATGGATACTTTATATATTGATGGGAAATCCCCTGAAAAATTATTATTAATTATTTTAATTTATACCGCTATATTTTTAGTTGGGTTAGCAATATTACACCGTTTTGAAAAGGATAATTTTGAACAAAAATTCCCTTATATTTTTTACGTTGTTTTTTCTACTATAATTTTAGTCGGTCTTGTAGTTCGATTAACTTATGCTTATAGCCCTCTTGTTCACCCTGATGTGACTACTTTCTTTATTCCTTGGACGGAATCTTTAATAAATAATCCCCTTTCCGATTTCTATTTCTTGAATGGCGATCCTTCTAATATCAATAGGCTACACGACTACACACCTTTATATATGTACGTGTTATCTTTCATTGGATTTCTTTCTAAAACATTTGATGTTAGTGAACTTGGTATGCTTTTCTTGCAAAGATTGCCTGCTATTATTTGCGATGTGTTTGCTACTATATTTATTTTTAAAATCGCTAAATTGGTTACTAAAAAATCTTTTTACGCTATGGCTATTTCAGCTTTTTACTTCCTTTGCCCTGCGGTTATACTTAATAGCGCCATGTGGGGACAAGTTGACGGTATCACTTCTATGATTTTTATTATTGCATTTTACTATATGCTAAAGGAAAAGGACTTGATTGCTATTTTCGTTTGTATGATTGGTATGTGCTTTAAAATACAATTTATTTTCCTTGCTCCTGCTATCGGAATGTACTACGTTTTCCGTTGGATTAAACATAATGAAACTTTTATTCCTTCTATGATGGGGTTTTTGTACGGTGCGATTTTCTTTTTGATTATCAACATTCCTTTCACTTATAAAATTATTCTATCTGGTAATATTTTATTCCCGTTTGAGATTTACTTCAATCAAGTTAGCAATTACTCTTACTATACTCTAAATGCTTTCAATGTTTGGGGTATCTTAAATTTGAACTTTGCGGAACTTCCTAATACTATATTATTCGGTATGTTCAACTTCTTATCAATCGCTGTTCCATGTGCTTTTACAGCTTACTACTTATACAAGAAACCTTCTGTTTGGAGCGTTCCACTTATGGCGGCATTTGTCATTACTACTGTGTTTGTATTCTCATTTAAAATGCATGAACGTTATATGTTTGGTGCTATAATTGCTTTGATTATTCTTCTTGTTAGGAAGTTCGATTGGCATTTGTTCGCCACTACTATTATGTGCATTATCACCGTTTTCATGAACACTGGGCTTTTAATGATTATTGCACACAAATCTTTCGACTACACTGATAATCGTATGGTTATTGGCGGTTGGTTAGGTTTGATTTCATTCCTTCTTCTTTTTTCATACATTCTTCGTTTGCTTTATGCTGATGATAAAATTGAATTAATTGAAGAAACACAGAATGAATTTACGGAAGAAATACAGTCGGAATTAGCTGAAGAAGCACCCACTGAATTAGATGAAGATTCACAGGTTGAAACTGTAAATTTCATATCAAATAATTGGTTTTAATATTAACATTATATATACAGTGTTTTTTTGTACCTAATTTACACTAGATAATGATTCGGTTTTTATGATTTACTAAGGAGATTTTTTTATGCATACTTCTAAATATATTGTGGCTTACAAGGACTGCTACCCTAACGGAAATATTCGTCCTACTGAATTAATTAAATATATTCAAGAATCCGCTATGGAGCAAATGGTTAGCAAAAAACCTTCTTATGACGATTTATTTAATTCTGGTATGGCTTTTGTTATTAGCAAACTAAATATTATTGTACGGGATAAAATTACACAATCTGAAGAAATTACTGTTAACACTTGGCCTACTGAGGCTACCACGGGATTCACTTCTATTCGTTCTTACAATGTTATTTTAAATGGCAAAGTGGTTATGGAAGGCACTGGGGTTTGGGCGTTGATTGATGTGAACACTCGCAGTCTTTTGAAAATTAATTCGGTGGATTTATCTAACTATGGTTATGCACCACCACTTGAAAGTACGCTGAAAAAGAGAGTAATGATTCCTAAAGACGGTCTTTCCGTTGTTGGCTCTCACACTGTTACTTACAGTCAATGTGATTTAAATATGCATCTTACAAACTCTAATTACGGTGATATACTTGCGGACTTTGTTCCTAACATCGCTTGCGGTTACATAACGGAAATGAATTTGCACTTTAAGGCGGAAGCTCCTTTGCATTCGATTTTGACTATTAAATACTGCGAAATTGTCAATGCTGACAACTCAGTTTCTCACATCGTTGTGTCTTATCTTCATGATAATTCCATTAACGCTGTGGCTGAATTTAAATTAGCTAAAATTATTTTCTAAAACTACACTTTTTTAGTTGCTATATTCCCAAATATTAGGTACAATATTAGGAGTAAAATTTAAGGAGAATGCCAATGAAAAACCAATACGTCTACAATTTCAACGATTTCAAGACTAGTTTGATTTTTCGCAGTGGTCGCATTTCCTTTTTATATTAGTATTTCCAAAACACAGTTATTTTTATTAACTGTGTTTTTTTTTGGGCAAAATTTCAAAGTTTAGGAGAAAATGATTATGAATGGTTTACTTACACTAGAAAATGTTTCAACAAAAAAAATACAAGAAATTATTGATCTTGCTATTGCTTTCAAAAATGGTAAGAAGAAAAGTTTCCCCAATGTTAAAATGGCTAACTTGTTTTTTGAGAACTCCACAAGAACTCTTTACAGTTTTCACATGGCTATGCTGAACCTTGGAATTACTCCTATCGATTTTAACACTGATTGTTCTTCAGTGAAAAAAGGGGAAACACTTTACGATACTTGCAAAACTTTTGAATGTCTTGGTGTTGACGGTTTAGTTATTCGTCACGGCGATGATAAGTATTACAACCAACTTGAAAACATCGGCGTTCCAATCTTTAACGGTGGCGACGGAAAAATCAATCACCCTTCTCAAACACTTCTTGACCTTATGTCTATTTACGAAAACTTTGGAAAATTTCAAGGTTTGAAGATTTGCCTTATGGGTGACATCAAGCACTCTCGTGTTGCTCACGGCAATGCGGAAGTTATGAAACGCCTTGGTATGGAGGTTTTCATTTGCTGTCCACCTGACTTTGCTGACGATACTGCAAAAAGCATTTCTATTGATACTGCACTTGAAACTTGCGATATTATCAATCTTCTTCGTGTGCAATTTGAAAGACATGAACACCATGAAACTATGAATGCTAGCTCTTTTCACAAGGACTTTGGCATGACAACTGAGCGAGTTGCTAAAATGAAAGACAATGCTATCATCATGCACCCTGCTCCTGTTAATCGTGGAATTGAGATTGCGGACGATGTTGTTGAGTGTGAGAAATCTCGGATTTTGACTCAAATGACTAACGGGGTTTTCACTCGTATGGCGATTATCACAATGGTTTTGGAGGGGAATTTATGATTATACTAAAAAATGTTTTAATACTTGAAGGTGAAAACAACTTAGTGAAAAAAGATGTTGCTATATCTTCAGGAAAGATTGACAAAATTGGAGATGCTCTTCACGCTTGTGATGTTCCTGTTATTGATTGTAAGGAAATGTGGTTGATACCCGCTGGGGTTGATGTTCATGTGCATTTACGTGAACCTGGGTTTTGCCACAAGGAAACTGTGAAAACAGGTACTCTTGCTGCGGTGAAGGGCGGTTTTGGTACAATTATGACTATGCCGAACTTAAATCCTACTCCTGATTCTGTGGCGAATTTGAAAGTTCAGCTTGATATTCTTGCAACTGATTCTCTTGTTCACTGCTATCCTTTCGCTAGCGTTACTGTTGGTGAGAAAGGTGAGAAAATAAGTGATTTGGCGGAATTGTCTAGTTACGTAAAAGGCTTTACAGACGACGGTGTTGGTGTAAATAATTACGAAATTTTAGCGGAGGCTATGGACATTGCAGGTAAAAACAATATTGTTATTGCTTCTCATGCGGAACTAACTGGATACGGTACTAGCGAAAAGGCGGAATACTTAGCTTGTGAAAAAGAAATCGAATTGCTTCGTTCTCACCCTTGTAAATATCACTTTTGCCATATATCAACTGCTGAGAGTTTTAGGCTCATTAGCAATGCGAAAAAAGAAGGTTTGAACGTGACTTGCGAAGTTACTCCACACCATTTATTACTTAACAATGACAACGGTATTCCAAATAATAACTATCAAATGAACCCACCTTTGCGGTCAAGTGAGAATGTACAAGCTGCTGTTAACGCACTTATATCAAGTACGGCTTCAATGATTGCTACTGACCATGCACCACACACGGCGGAGGAGAAAAACAGCGAGAAATCGCCTAACGGTATCACTGGATTGGAAACTGCTTTGCCCCTTATATATACTCATTTTGTGAAAAACGGATTAATTTCTCACAAACAATTTATTGAAATTACTTCAGAAAATCCTGCAACTAGGTTTAACTTGCCTTTCACTTCTATTGAAGAAGGGGCCACGGCGGACTTGGCTTTGCTTGATATAAATAACTCTCACACTTTCACTGCTTGTGAGATTGTTAGTAAAAGTTCCAACACTCCATTTATTGGAGAAACTTACTTTGGTAAAAACTGTTTAACACTGATTAACGGTGAAATAGTTTATAGAAATTTTGTAGATTAATTAATTTAGGAGGAAGAAATATGAACGACAGAATATTAATTCTTGAAAACGGCAAAACTTTCCTTGGCACTGGATTCGGTAGTCAAAAGACAGTTGTTGCGGAAATGGTGTTTAACACATCAATGATTGGTTATCAAGAAATCGTTACTGACAGCAGTAACTTAGGTAAAATTTTGGTGATGAATTATCCACTTATTGGCAACTGTGGTATGTCCGATGAGGACTATGAGTCAAGAAATGTTGCTACTTCTGGTCTTGTTGTTACTGAATACAACCACAAGCCTTCAAACTTTAGATTCACTCGTACTCTTGGGGAAGTTATGGAAACTTCCGATTCAGCTGGTATTTCTAATCTTGACACTCGCATGATCGTGAAAGAACTTCGTAACAACGGCTCTATGGTTTGTATGATTACTTCCGCTGATGCTAACATCGAAATGGCTTTAGCTGAAATTAAAGGTTACAAAGTAGAGAAAAGACTTGCCGAAAAACATCTTTTACGCCCTACTTTTCATTCAAGAACTAAAAACCCTGTTTACAACGTAGTTGCTCTTGATTTTGGTATCAAAAACTCTTTCATTAAACAACTAAACAATGCTGGTTGCAATGTTATAGTCGCTCCACTAACTTCCACTTACGAAGATATTTTAAGCCACAATCCCGACGGGCTTCTTGTTTCTAGCGGTGTTGATAATCCTTCAGATTATCCTGAGATTGCTAAACTACTTGCTAAACTTCGTGGAAAACTTCCGATTTTTGGTATCGCTCTTGGGGCTTCTCTTATCGCCATGTCTTACGGTGGAAAAGTTTCTCCAATGAAAGTTCCTCACAGCGGTGCTAACCACCCAGTTAAAGATACTATTACTGAAAAAGTAGGTACATATGTGCAAAATCATCGTTTCTCTATCGACCCACTATCAATAGAAAACACTACTTTGAAAGTGAACAAAATCAATCTTATGGATAACGACATTGAGGGTGTTATCGATGAGGAAAATATGGTTATCGGTATTCAATTTTACCCTGATAACATTATTAACACTAACAAATATGACACGGAATTTGATAAATTCTTGGAATATATGAACAAAATGGGAGGAAACACTTATGCCGAAGAGAACAGATATTAAGAAAATAATGGTTATTGGATCAGGTCCAATCGTTATTGGTCAAGCTGCTGAGTTTGACTATGCAGGTACTCAAGCGTGCTTGGCACTTATGGAAGAAGGTTATGAAGTTATTTTAGCTAACAGCAACCCTGCCACTATCATGACTGACACAAAAATCGCTGATAAAGTTTACATGGAACCTCTTGATTTAGAAAACATTGCTAAAATTATTCGTTTCGAACGTCCTGACGGATTACTTTGCTCTATCGGTGGTCAAACTGGGCTTAATCTTGGTATGCAACTCCACAACAAAGGAATACTTGAAGAATGTCAAGTGGAGCTTCTTGGCACTAAGTTTGACGCTATCAGTCAAGCGGAAGATAGACAACTTTTCTCAGATTTATGTAACCGCATTGGCGAACCTATTTTAGAATCTTACACTGCTTCCACTATCGAAGAAATCGTTCAGGCGGCGGATAAAATTGGTTATCCTATTATCCTTCGTCCTGCTTTCACTCTTGGTGGAACTGGCGGTGGTTTTGCTGATAACGAAAAAGAAATCAGAGAACTTTCTATTAACGCTTTGAAATTGTCTCCTGTTCATCAAGTTCTTGTTGAGAAATCTATCAAAGGTTTCAAGGAAATCGAATTTGAAGTTATGCGTGATAAAAACGATACTGCAATCGTAATTTGTTCTATGGAAAACGTTGACGCTGTTGGTATTCACACTGGCGACTCAATCGTTGTTGCTCCTTGTCAAACTTTGACTTCTAAAGAATACAACATGCTTGCTCAATCTTCTTTGAAAATCATTAAAGAACTGAAAATTGAGGGTGGTTGCAACGTTCAATACTCTCTTGACCCTACTTCTTTTGAATATTTCGTAATCGAAGTTAATCCTCGTGTTTCTAGGTCTTCCGCTTTAGCTTCAAAAGCTTCTGGTTTTCCTATCGCTCGTGTTTCAGCAAAGATTGCTTGTGGGCTTAAACTTGAGGAAATTCCTATTGGAGATTTAAACGCAAGTTTCTCTCCTACTCTTGACTACGTTGTAGCTAAATTCCCTCGTTTTCCTTTCGACAAGTTCCAAAGTGCTGACCGCCGTCTTTCAACTCAAATGAAAGCTACTGGCGAAGTTATGAGTATCGGAAGAACTATTGAGGAAAGTTTCTTGAAGGCTGTTCGCTCTCTTGAAATCGGTGTTTGCCACATGGAGATTGAAAAATTAGGAAAATTGTCTAACCACGATTTGATTGATTATATTATCCTTAACAACGATGAAAGAATTTTTGCTCTTACTGAGGCTATTCGTCGTGATATTCCTCTTGACTACTTATACCACTTAACTAAAATAGATCGCTTCTTCCTTGATAAGCTACAATCTATTACTGCTATGGAAAAAGTAGTTGCGGACAACGTAAACAACATGGAAATTCTTTATGATGCTAAGGTTATGGGTTTCTCAGATAAGGAAATTGCGAAACTTTGGGGTACTGATGAATACGCTATGTTCAATTTGCGTAAAGAAAACCACTTGTTCCCTGTATACAGAAGTATCGATACTTGCGGTAACGAATTTAAGTCTTATGTTCCTTACCTATACTCTACTTACTCTAACGGTAATGAGTCTATCGTATCCGACAGAGAGAAAGTAATTGTTCTTGGGTCTGGGCCTATTAGGATTGGGCAAGGGGTTGAGTTTGACTACTCTACTGTTCACGCTGTTTGGGCTATTCAAGAAGCGGGTTTCGAGGCTATCATTATTAACAATAACCCTGAAACAGTTTCTACTGACCATACCCTTTCAGACAAGCTTTACTTCGAACCTTTGACTTATGAAGATGTTATGAATATTATTACATACGAAAAACCTAAGGGCGTTATTGTTGCTCTTGGTGGCCAAACTGCTATTAACTTAGCGGAAGATTTGCATAATGCTGGCGTGCCTATTATGGGTACTTCAAGTCATTCTATCGCTTTAGCTGAGGACAGAGATTTGTTCGCTGAGGTGCTTAATAGCGTAAATATTCCTATGCCTGAGGGTAAGGGAGTTTACAGCGTTGAAGAAGGGGTTGCTACTGCTAACCAAATTGGTTATCCTGTTCTTGTTCGTCCTTCATTCGTTCTTGGTGGTCGTATGATGCACATTTGTTACGATGACGAAACGCTAGCTCCTTTTGTGAAAGAGGCTATTGCTATTAACGAAAAACACCCTGTGCTTATTGATAAATATGTGGTAGGTAAAGAATGTGAGGTTGATGCGATTTGTGACGGTACTGATGTATTTATCCCTGGCATCATGGAACATATTGAGCGTGCTGGTGTTCATAGTGGTGACTCTATGAGCGTTTACCCTGACTTCTCTCTAAGTGCTGAAACTCGTAATACTATTGTTGACTACTCCACTCGCATAGCTATGGCTATCGGTATCGTTGGTCCTTTCAACATTCAATTTGTTATTGATAGAAACAACAAAGTATACATTATCGAAGTTAATCCTAGGTCTAGCCGTTCTGTGCCTTTCTTAGCTAAAACCACTGGCGCTCCTATTGCTAATATTGCAACTAAGGTTATGCTTGGTACTTCTTTGAAAGACCTTGGTTATGTTGGACTTCTTCCTAATAAAGAAAAGTTCTACGTGAAAGCTCCTACTTTCTCTTACTCTAAACTATCAGGTCTTGACTCTGTACTTTCTCCTGAAATGAAATCTACTGGAGAGGCTATTGGTTACGATAAGAGTTTGACTCGTGCTGTTTACAAAGCATTGAAGGCTTCTGGGTTGAAGGTTTCTAACTATGGTACTGTTTTGGCTACGCTAAATGACTCTACTAAAGAGGCTGCTCTTCCTTTGATTAAACGTTTCTATCAACTTGGTTTCAACATCGAGGCAACTGCTGGTACTGCAACTTATTTGAAAGAACATGGTATCAAGACTCGTGAGAAAAAGAAAATCAGCGAAGGTAGTGACGAAATTCTTACTTCACTTCGCAAAGGTTATGTTACTTACATCGTAAACACTAGTAGCGAAAGTAACTCTCATACTCAACATGACGGTGTTATTATTCGTCGCACTGCGGTGGAAAATAACGTGCCTGTGTTCACTTCTTTAGATACCGTTGCAGTACTTCTTAATGTGCTTGAAGAAATTACTATGGGTATCTCAACTATTAGCTAGAGAGGTTTTATGAAACAAATTAAAATGACTGTGCTGTCCAACACTTCTGTTGGACACGACACTTTTGAAATGATTTTAACTGGTGATACAATTCTTCGTTCAGGACAATTTATCGAACTTCAACTGCCTAACAAATACCTTCGTCGTCCTTTCTCCGTTGCTCGTTATAAAGACAATACCTTGACTTTACTATATAAGGTTCTTGGGGCTGGCACTTCTGATATGACGGAAGTTGGTTTTGGGACTGTGTTTGATGTTCTATCTGAACTTGGGAATACTTTTGACATTTCTAATGTTACTTCCCCACTGCTTATTGGCGGTGGTATCGGTATCGCTCCACTATTTAATTTAGCTAATGATTTTGCTGAAAAAGGGATTACTGCTAATGTGATTTTGGGGTTTAGGAACAAAGACGAGATGTTTTATGTTGAGGAATTTAAGAAGATTGCTAACGTAACTATTGCTACTGATGACGGCTCTTTTGGGTTCGCTGGTAACGTTGTTGAGTGCTTAAAGCGTTCTAACATTGCTTACGATAAATACTTTGCTTGCGGTCCTATGGTTATGCTAAAAGCCTTGGCTTCTCATTCCGATATGGGGGAACTTTCTCTTGAGGCTCGCATGGGTTGTGGCTTTGGTGCTTGCATGGGTTGTACTATTCAAACTACAAAAGGCTATGCTCGTGTTTGCAAGGAAGGTCCTGTGTTTAAGGCTTCGGAGGTGATTTTTTAATATGAATACTAAAATTAATTTATTCGGTTATGAATTGAAAAATCCTGTAATTCCTGCTAGTGGAACTTTTGGGTTCGGCTATGAGTTCGCTGAATTTTACGATATCAACTGTCTTGGTTCTATATCCCTTAAAGGTAGCACTATCGCTTCACGATACGGCAATCCGTTGCCTCGTATCGCTGAATGTCCTAGCGGTTTGATTAATGCTGTGGGTTTGCAAAACCCTGGTGTTGACAAAGTTATATCTGATGAAATACCACACTGCAAGAAACACTTTTCTGGAAAACTTATTGCTAATGTAGGCGGTCATTCAGTTGAAGATTACACTTCCGCTGTGGCTAAATTCAATGATTGTGAAGATGTTTTTGCTATCGAATTGAACATAAGCTGTCCTAACGTAAAAGGCGGCGGTATGGCTTTTGGAGTTGATCCTACCACTGCACACGATTTAGTTGTTGCGGTGAAAAAGATTTCTACTAAACCTATTTTGGTTAAGTTATCTCCTAATGTTACTGACATTGTTGCTATGGCGAAAGCTTGTGAGAATGCTGGGGCGGACGGGATTTCATTGATTAATACGCTTCTTGGCATGCGTATTAATACTAAAACGGGCAAGCCGATTATTTCCGTTACTAAAGGTGGTTACTCTGGCCCTGGTATTTTTCCTGTGGCTTTGCGTATGGTTTACGAAGTGGCTAACGCTGTTTCTATTCCTGTTGTTGGCATGGGCGGTGTTTCTTCCGCTTATGACGTTATTGAAATGATGATGGCTGGCGCTTCCGCTGTGATGATTGGTTCTGCTAATCTGATCGAGCCTTTCGCTTGTAAAAACATTATCGAAAATTTACCTGTTGTTATGAAAGAACTAAATATACAAAATTTAAATGATATTATTGGGAGGTCCTTCAAATGAAAGACGTAATTATTGCTTGTGATTTTTCATCACGTTTAGAACTTAACACTTTTTTAGCTAACTTTACTGAGGAAAAACCTTACATTAAAGTTGGTATGGAGCTTTTCTACAAAGAAGGCCCTACTCTTGTTACTGAACTGAAAGAACGTGGGTTCAAAATCTTCCTAGATTTGAAACTTTACGATATTCCAAATACTGTAAAAAGAACTATGCGAAACCTTGCCAAGCTTGGCGTTGATATCACTAATCTTCACGCTAGTGGCGGTATTGAAATGATGAAACAAGCGAAACAAGGTTTAATTGAGGGTGCAAAAGGTGGAAAAACTCCACTTCTAATTGCTGTTACTCAACTTACTTCCACTTCAGATTTCGCCTTGAAAGATGAACTTCTTATTAACGCTTCTATGGCTGATACTGTGAAAAAATACGCTGAAAATGCACAACTTGCTGGTCTTGACGGCGTGGTTTGTTCTCCACTTGAGGCACCTATTATTGCGAAAATGGACAACTTCATTTCCGTGACTCCAGGTATCCGTCTTGCTGGTGACTCTGCTGACGATCAAATGCGTGTTACTACTCCAAAAATCGCTAGCGACCTTGGAAGTACTTTCATTGTGGTTGGTCGTAGTATTACTGGTGCTACTAATCCCCTTGCAGCTTACCGTCAATGTATTGCTGAATTTGTTGGTTAATTAGTTATTTTATTAGTAAATATAGTTTTGTTTTTATCACTAATTATGATTTTCAAAGCTTAATTTCTTGTACTTAAAAGGAGAATTTTATATGAATAAAAATATTGCAACTGAAGTAGCTAAAGCGTTACTTGAAATAAAAGCTGTGTTCCTTAGTCCTTCTGAACCTTTCACTTGGGCTTCAGGAATTAAGTCACCAATCTACTGCGACAACCGTTTAACACTTGCGTATCCCTCAACTCGTGGTTTAATTGAAAACTCTATCGCTTCTACTATCAAAGAATACTTCGGTGATTGTGAAGGTGTTATGGGTACTTCCACTGCTGGCATTCCTCACGCTGCTATCGTTTCAGAAATCTTAGATTTACCTATGGGTTACGTTCGTGGCGGTGCTAAATCACACGGTAGACAAAACCAAATTGAAGGCTTTCAAGTTAAAGGAAAAAAGGTTGTTGTTGTTGAAGATTTAATTTCAACTGGCGGTTCATGTCTTGAAGTTGTTGAGGCTTTAAGAGATGCTGGTGCTGTTGTTCTTGGTATTGTGTCTATCTTTACTTACGAAATGGCGAAAGGTATCACAAGATTGCAAGAGGCTAATATTACTAACATCTCTCTTTCAAACTTCACTACTTTAACTGAAGTTGCTTGTGAACACGGTTACATAACTCCTAAAGAAAAAATTATGGTTACTGCTTTCCAAAAGAATCCACAAGACCCTTCTTGGTTAGATTTATAGCCTAAAACCACTATTAAAACATAAAATAAGGCACTGTTTCAACTGAAACAGTGCCTTTTCTTTTTGTTAAATTATTGTAGTTTAATACTCTTTAAGTCCTAATAAATAATCTGAACTAACTCCAAAATAGGTTGCTAGATTTGCAATATAACTTGCTTTTGGCTCATTAACTCCCTGCTCCCAAAATATCACTGCTCGTTTATTTACACCAACAGCTTCCGCCACAGTCTTTTGACTTACGCCCTTCTCTATTCTTAATTGTTTATTCTAATTCCAATATTCATAATATTAATCACCAAAATTGTTTGTTTTAACAATTTCAAAAACAACTACATAGATACCTTTTTACAGTACTTCTACTACTAGGGCTACGTGGTCGAAGTATTTCACATCAGCTACTGGTTTGCCTTTAGTTTCACGTTTTTCGATTGGGATATTTTCAGTATTTTCTACTGTTACATCACTAGTATCACCGATTATTGCAATGTTTTTAGGTATTTTAACGTGACCAGCTGAAACTACGTAGTCGGAATTTTTGTTCTTAAATTCCATAAGTTTTACGCCTTTTCTGTATCTTGCAGTAATTGGGATATTAGACAAAATTACTCGTTTTGCTAACCCCTCATTTGTTACTACATAAATCTCGCCACTGTTTCCAATAATAGCAGTCGAAACAACTTTATCACCTGGATTTAGGTTAATTCCTTTAACTCCAATTGACACTCTGCCTTGTTGCGGTACGTCATCAGATTCACATCGTAAGCACATTCCTTTTTCAGTGGCAAAGAACAATCCTTTACCTTCTTGGAACACTCTAACTGACACTACCACATCATCGTCTTTAAGCTTAATAGCTTGGAAAGCGTCTTTAGTAATTCGATATTCAGCAGTTGTTGATTTCTTGATTAAGCCTTGTTCCGTAAAGAATATCAAGTCAAAATCAGTATCGTCAAAGGCGAAAATATTGATGATTTTCTCGTTAGGTTCAAACAATTTAGTAATTGGCACATCAGGTAAATTCTTTTGTGTCGGCTTGTGGTATTCCACCATATCCGCACGCACTTGATAGCAATTTCCAAGGTTTGTAAAGACCTTAATCATTTTATCAGATTGGGTTTCCATAGACACAATCGGAAGCAATGCGATGTTCTCACTTGTTATTCCGCCACGTGTTTTTCTGTTTGCAATCTCTTCAGTTATACGACGAATTTTTCCGTTTGCCATAAGTTGAATAACGCATGGTTCAACGATATTATCCGCATGGTGACGTACTACAACTTCTTCGATTTCCCCTACTATTACACTACGTCTTTCGTCGCCGTATTTTGTTTTTATTTCAAGCATTTCAGAAATTAGCACTGATTTTCTCTTTTCTTCGCTGTGAATAATTTCATACAAACTCGCTATTAAATTCTTGATTTCAGCAAGCTCTTGTTCCAATTTATACACTTCAAGAGTATTGATTTTCGCAAGTCGCATGTCAAGAATAGCTTGAGCTTGATCTGTTGATAAAATGAAAGTTTCCATCAATCTTGATTTAGCTTCAGGAGTGTTTTTGCTTGATCTAATTATGCGAATAACTTCGTCAATATTGCTAACTGCAATGTGCAATCCTTCAAGAATATGCTCTCTTTTTTTAGCTTCGGCGTACTCATATTTTGCACGACGAAGAACTACTTTCATTTGGTATTTTAAGTATTCGTAAAGCACTTCTAAAAGTGAAAGAGTTCTTGGTTTTCCACCTGCGATAGCTACCATATTTATGTTAAATGATATTTGTAAGTCGGTTTTCTTATATAATTCTTGCAAAATTTCATTAGCTGAGAAGTCTTTTTTGATTTTTATAACTACTCTCATTCCACTCATGTCAGATTCGTCAGTAACTTCAGTTATCCCCGTTAAAATACCTTTTGTATCTTTTTGGTTTTCACGTAGTGCAATGATTTTTTGTTGTAATGTAGCTTTGTTTACTTGGTACGGAAATTCAGTTACTACAATCATTTCCTTGCCGTTGTCACGCTCTATATTTACTTTTGCACGAATGAAAATTTTGCCTCGACCTGTTTCATAGGCTTTAACTAAATCTTCTTTAATTATAAATCCACCAGTTGGAAAATCAGGTCCTTTTATATGGGTCATCATTTCTTCTAACGTGATGTTTGGCTTTCTAATCATTGCCACTGCGCCGTCGATAACTTCACACAAATTGTGTGTTGGAATGTTAGTTGCAAGCCCTACTGCAATACCTGATGCGCCGTTTACTAATAGGTTCGGAAAGCGTCCAGGAAGAGTAACTGGCTCAACCATTGTATCGTCAAAGTTGTTTGTGAAATCCACCGTGTCTTTGTCGATATCTCTCAACAATTCCATGGCAAGTGGTCTTAATTTCGCTTCGGTATATCTCATTGCCGCTGCGGAATCTCCGTCCACTGAACCAAAGTTTCCTTGTCCGTCTACTAAAGTATTTCGCACAGAGAATGGTTGTCCCATACGAACTAACGCACCGTAAACCGATGTATCTCCGTGTGGGTGGAACTTACCTAGGCAATCTCCAACAATTCTCGCTGACTTTCTCGTAGGTTTATCAGGTGTCAATCCAAGCTCATACATGGCATACATAATACGTCTTTGAACTGGTTTCAAGCCGTCCTCTACTCGAGGAATCGCTCTGTCCATAATTACGTATTCTGCATATGGTATCATGGAATTATGTATTACATCTTCCAAATTTACTTCTATGATTTTGTCATTTTCTTCTTCATTAATTATATCTTTACTCATGTTATACTTAACCCCCTTATTATTTTTTTGCTTGTTTGAAATTATCTACTTTATTAAAATTAGAGAACTCTGAAATATATTTTTTACGCTCTTCAAGTGAGTCGCCCATTAGTATATTTATCATTCTTTCAGCTTCGATTATATCGTCAATTCCTACTTTAATCAAAACACGTTTTTCCTTGTCCATTGTAGTTTCTTTTAGCTGAAGTGGGTTCATTTCACCAAGTCCTTTATACCTTTGAACCGCATATCCTCGTCCTAATTCCTCAGTATGCTCTTTCAACTCAACTTCATTGTAGGCATATCTTACTTGCTTGCCTTTTGAAATTTTGTAAAGTGGCGGTTTGCCTATATAGATTTTGCCGTCACGTATTAAATCACGCATGTAACGATAGAAGAATGTTAGCAAAATACTTCTTATATGTAGTCCGTCTTGATCCGCATCAGATAGGATTATTACTTTGTGATACTTTAAATCTGCCATGTTGAAATCTTCTTTAATTCCTGTTCCAAGGGCTGAAATAATTGTACGGAACTCCTCGTTGCTAAGAACTTTGTCAATCTTGTGTTTCTCAACGTTTAATGGTTTTCCACGTAGCGGAAGAATTGCTTGAGTTTTTCTGTCACGGCCTTGTTTCGCTGTTCCACCGGCTGAGTCTCCCTCTACGATAAACAACTCATTGTCCACCGCATTTCGTCCAGTACATGCTGAAAGTTTTCCAACAAGGTAGAATCCGTCAAGACCGTTTTTCGCTCTTGCTATCTCTTTCGCTTTCTTTACTTTCTCACGCTCATTTGCTGAATCCGCAGTCTTTTTCATTATGACGTCCATGGTTTTTCCCATGCCTTTTTTGTCTAGTACAGTAGACAAATTAGCTGTGATTATTCCGTCGATTGCTGATTTTGCTTCAGGGTTTCCAAGCTTAGTTTTTGTTTGACCTTCAAACTGAATTTCTTTCATTCTTACTGAAATTATCGCTGTCATTCCTACTCGGAAATCGTCACCAAGATAGTTATTATCTTTGTCTTTTAAGTAGTTATTGCGACGTGCATAGTCGTTCAAAACTTTAGTTATTCCAGACTTAAATCCTGTTTCGTGAGTTCCACCTTCGCTTGTTGGAATATTGTTTACGAAAGAAAAAATGCTCTCTCCATATGAATCGGTGTATTGAATTGCTCCCTCACACAAAATTCCGTCTTTTTCGCCTTGGAAATATATTGGTTTGTCAAAAAGTACTTGTCTTCCTTCGTTTTGGAACGTTATGAAGTCTTCAAGTCCTCCGTCATATTTAAATTCTTTCACAGAAACTTCACTGTAACTGTCAGTAATTCTTTCGTCAATAAATGTGAATTTTATGCCTTTATTCAAAAATGCTAATTCTCTTAATCTATTGGCAACCGTTCTGTGCGTAAATACGCATTCTTTGAATACTCTATTATCAGGCAAAAAATGCACTTGTGTTCCTTTTTGTACTTTGCCAGTTTTTGTTTCTACAAGAGGTGTTACAGGTACTCCACATTTGACTTTTTTTCCGTCGTCAGAAGATTCAAAACGGATTTTATGCTCACTTTTTCCCATGTAAACCGTAACTTCAACCCATCTTGAAAGTGCGTTAGTTACAGCGGCACCTACTCCGTGAAGCCCCCCTGAATAGCTGTAGTTTTCATTGTCAAACTTTCCGCCTGCATGAAGTTTTGTGAACACCATTTCAACCCCAGTAATTTTCAATTTTGGGTGCTTGTCCACTGGTATTCCACGTCCGTTATCACGCACTACACATGAACCATCAGGTTTTAGGGTTACAGTAATTGCATTGGCAAATTTATTCGCCGCTTCATCAACTGCATTATCTACGATTTCCCACAAAATGTGATGTAATCCGTTTATTCCAGTTGTTCCAATGTACATTCCTGGACGTAGTCGAACCGCTTCCAAACCTTCAAGTAATGTTAAATCCTTCGCTCCATAACTCTTTTCTGCCATCTTTTTCCTCCGAATTAAGAAAATTTCATTTACTGTGAATCTGTACTTCACTATAAATATTTTCCCAATCTTTTTTTATTCCCATATATTGTACCATAAAATCATTGAAAAACAAAACTCATTTCCTTAATTATTCATAAAAATACAGTTTTTTACCATTAAAACAATGTGTAATTCAATTCAGTGTATAAGTACTATATTTTATGAATAAATATACAATAATATCACCTAAAATTTTCACTATATTATGTGGTTTAATTTAATAATCACGAAAAAAAAATATTTATCATATAATTATTTGAATAATTTAATTAAAATATTTGTACAATAATAAGAAAATATAAGTTAAGGGGGAAATTAAGTTGAAAATCGTATTGACTGGAGGCGGAACTGGTGGGCATATTTATCCAAATATTGCTCTGTTGCCTAAATTAAGAGAAAACTTTGACAAAATCATTTATATCGGCGAGGCTTTTGGTATGGAGGAAAATATCGCACGTGAGCATAATTTGAAGTTCCACGGCATTACTTGCGTGAAATTTGTGCGTAGTTTTAAGTTGGATAATCTTCTGATACCTGTGAAACTTATGAAGAGTATTAAAAAAGCTAAGGCACTTTTGATTCGTGAACAGCCTGATGTAATTTTTTCTAAGGGTGGTTACGTTTCACTTCCCGTTGTCATTGCGGGAAATCGGTTGGGTATTCCTGTAGTTTTACACGAAAGCGACTTGACTATGGGCCTTGCAAACAAGATCGGTAGCAAGTTCGCAAAGTCCCTTCTTTCATCTTTCCCTACTCAACTTGCCGGCAAGAAACACAGTATTTTTGTGGGCTCGCCTGTTCGTGAGCAAGTGCTTTGCGATGTGCCTTTGGTGCCATTTAATAATACTAAACCCACTATTTTAGTGGTTGGCGGTAGTCTTGGTGCTGGGTCGCTTAATGAAATGGTGCGTGCTGAACTTGGGACTATTACTAAGACCTTCAACGTGATTCATCTTTGCGGTAAGGGCAAAACTAACCGTGAAATCGTGAACCCTTTCTATAAACAACTTGAGTTTTCCAACCACATCGGTGGCTATATCAAAGGCTGTGACTACGTTATATCACGTGGCGGTGCTAACGCGCTTTTTGAAATTCTAGCTCTAAAAAAACCCGCACTAATCGTTCCACTTTCTCGTGAAGTTTCTCGTGGTGACCAAATTGAAAATGCACAATTCCTATCCAATCTTGATCTATGCCAACTCCATGACGACTCTATCTCACTATCCAAAAACATCGAACTCCTGGTTGCAAATAAACACAAAATCACCACCGCTATCTCTCACTCCGAACTTTCCGACGGCAAATCTCGTATTGTAGAAGAAATAGTAAAAAGCATTATCATTGCGCCTAAAAAAGTTATACTTTCAGCTAAGTAATTTTGGGGGTTTATTGTTTTAGGAACATGGGGCTTCACCCCAAACCCCACAAGGGGCTAGAGCCCCTTGACCCTCTTTATATATGGTGATTTTTTAAAGGAAAATATGAAACACTGTCCTACATTTCCAGTATTATATATACACTAAAACAAAAATAAACAAATGCAATTTGACAAAAAACGGAACTTAAAATACAAGTAACCACCATACACCGCCACAACGTGGCAAGGTTGGAACAACCAAAAAACAAACTGCTTAATAAACAACACGGCAACAACAAAACACGCACACAAAATATTCTTAATAAATCACGGAACTTAAAATAAAAGCAAAGAAAAACCTACTTGATAACAGTTAAAACTCCCAATACAACCAAAGAAAAACTTTCGAAAAACTCGTTCACTAATTGTTATAGAGAGCAACAAGAATAACTCGTTCCGCTACGACTGCAATCATGTCCAAGAGGGTTTCAAAAGGGACGGTAACGTGCCCTTTTGCGGGGGCGTCCGGGGCAGAGCCCTGACAAAAACGTGAATATCTTGATAAACAAAACAACCTTAGTCAAGCACCAAAACTAGATCAATCACAATACTTTTCTCACGAACAACAAAACAAAAAAAAAACTTAATAAATTCTCAAACCATACAACCCCGCGAAAGAAAAATCTTAGTCAAACTCGTTCACCTATTTTTATAGAGAGCAAGTAACAAAACTCGTTTATCAAAGACTGAACTCATGTTCAAGAGGGTTTCAAAAGGGACGGTAACGTTCCCTTTTGCGGGGGCGTCCGGGGCAGAGCCCTGACAAAAACGTGAATATCTTGATAAACAAAACAACCTTAGTCAAGCATCAAAACTAGATCAATCACAATACTTTTCTCATGTTAAATCATATCATGACCAACACCATTAGTCAGCTAGCAAAAAAGTCTCAGCAAAATACTTAACTAATGCCATATCAAATAAAACAAAAAAAGGTATTCCGCTAAAAAAACGAAATACCTTTTATATCAAATCATAATTAATCCAAAAATTCAATCCCATGCCCCACAGTCCCAACAGCCTTCAAATAACTAACCTCACCACAATGAATCAAATCCAATCCAGCAACGCAATCATAACTATCAAAAACCCCGCAACAAGCACTACCACTGCCACAAACAATACTCTTGCCTGCTTCAAACTTACTCAAATAATCAATTGTATTTCCAACTTCGCAGTCAATAGCAATAGCAGACTCACCCAAGTCATTTACCATAAGTGAAATAGCTTTTTTCGCATTATTTTCAACTAAAGCAACTACCATTGCATCAACAGCATTTACTACATCATTCCCATTTGTCACCGCTAATCTATCATACATTTTGTACGCTTCAGAAGCGGAAACGCCTTGAGAGTTATTAGCTATCAGCAATCCAAACTGCAAGTTGGTTTCAATTTTTTCCACCAATTCGCCAGTTCCGCCTACTCGGTTAAACCCACCGCTCATTAAAAGCGGAACATCACTACCGATTTTGTGCGCTAGTGCCATAATACCAGTGCTGTCGTCCACTTTGAACATACGTTGCATTCCGCAAAGCACTGCGGCTGCATCAGCTGAGGACCCACCCATTCCTGCCATAAGAGGTATTCCTTTTTCGATTTGTATCGCTACTTTTGGAGTGTTGTATTTCTCCGAAAAAAGTTCACTGGCTATGTAGGCTGTGTTTTTATGTTCTTGAATTATTTCAGTCAAATTGCAAGATGTTTCAGTGCTTTCTGTCAAGGTTAACACATCAAAAATATTTATTGATGCGGTAACCATGTCAAGAACGTGCATTGAATTTTCCACTCCTACTATTTTCAGAGCTAAATTAACTTTTCCATATACTTTTACTTTCATATGATAATTTTATCACAACAAAATTGCTTATACAAGTATTTTAGACGGTTTTTTGTCTATAAATTACAATTTTTTCTTTATTTTTCAATGGGAATACTATTTCTGCGTTTTGCATTTGAATTGTGGCTGGTGCTACGTTCACTTTTTTCGCAACATCCATTAGGCTATCACCCACACAACCAACGTAAATTACAATAGCGGAATACACTTTGCACTTGTCTTCGCCCATTGTTAACTCACAAATTACGCTTACTGTATCTTTTTCGTAAATGTCTACTACTGTGTTTACTTTCGCTAGGATTTCAACTTCGTTTGATAATCTTAATTTAGCTGAAACGTCCATTGGTGTCATACACGCCATAACTTCGCATTCGCCTTGGCAATCGTAGTTCATTTCGTAAACCATTGGCATATCAAGGTCTTTCATTTCATAGCCCATTTCTCCAGCCATTAATAGACTAGCTTTTAAAACACCTTCAACTATGATTTTTCCGTCAGCGTAATTAGCGCCGATCACTTCCACCGTTGATGACATGATGCATTCAACTTTATCGTATTCTTCACCTAAGTCAAAAGACATTCTCTCTTCAAGTGGGTATCTGTTTCTGCCCATGTATTTGAATGTATTTAACCCTTCAACTGTTGTCATAAGTTCATTTTCACAAGAAAAAACGTCTTCTACATACTCCATTTTTTCTTCTTGGTAACAACATACGTTAATTGAACAACAGCTTTCGATTGTGAATTTAGAATTGCGTTTCACTTCGTCGGAATATGATGTTACTTTTACTTCGCTACAATTTGCGGTAGCATCGCCCACCATGCCGATTGTTGCACCTTCTACGTGCATTTCTTCGTGGTATGGGAATGTGAAAGTATCAGTGATTACTTCACTCATTTCGCCACTTGTCATGTATGTAACATAGGTTTTAATTGCACCTTCTACTATCGCTATATTGTCACCAATAGTTACTTTTTCAGCACAAATTGTGCCGTATGACGATAACACTAAACTTACGTCATTCTTTACACTTTCTTCTTCAATATCAGTGAAATTGTGCATTTTCGCATAGGCTTTTGATGTTATATCGCAAGTTGCTTTCTCATTTGAGAATCCTTTTCCGTCCACTAATACATCAACTGTTGTTTGGTTCAATACTGCACCATCAACTTGATATGCGATTGCTAGATTAATGTCAGAACCTGAGATATGCTCCACTGAACTATCAAGAATACAGCAATTCAAAACTACTTGGCTAGTTGCTCTGATTGTTTTATCGTTGATTGTGCCTGATGCTTTTCCCTTGTAGGTCATTGATCTCATTTCGCCTTCTAGGTCAGTAAACGCGATTGTGCAAATTATTTCACCTTCAAAATTTACTTGGTTTTCCATGACGTCTTGGTTAATTATTCCCATTTGACATGATTTTGCCATTACGTTCCCGATGCCCTTGTCAAGATTGTCTGTTACTTTAAAAGTCACAATCTCAGAAAATTTAGGTAACGAGTCCCGATCACATGATACGATTTTTTGATACTCTGGTTGAAATGTCATATTTTATCCCCCGACAATTATTTTTTATTCATTCTACAATGTTATTTTATTGTCCTAACCTCTAATTTATGACTGATTTTTAAATTTATTTTATTATACTGTATATGAAATAAAAAAAATGACACACTATATTATAGTTATGTCATTTTTATTTCTCTATTTAATTTAGTTTGCGGATATAAATACTACATCGCCACAGGCTACGTCAAAGTATGAAAACACTTTTGTTGTGTTATCAGGTGACACCACTGTGAAAACTGCATTGTAGATGTTTTGAATTGTTCCGCTGTAACCTTTGAATCTATTTCGTCCTAAATGGATTTTTAAATCTACTTTCTCTCCGTCCATTTTAGATACTGCTTTTTTTATTTCTACCATTGTATACACTCTTTTTCGCATTCTCGTCCACCTCACTAATCAAGCTATTTGATTATTAGTATTACCAGAAATTGCTAAAATTATACTAGGTATTGAAATCTATTCGTCGTCGTCCTCATCTTCATCATCGTCATCATCTTCGTCATCGTCTTCACTTAAATCATCATCGGACACTTCCTCAAAATCATCGTCATAGTCAAAACTTCCACCGAAATCATAGGCTTCTTCTTTGTCTATTTCGTCATTTTCTTCAGTTTCATCTTCTAAAAGTTTATTCAATGAAAGCATTTCCGCATCGTCTTCAATTTCACCAGTTGCTCCAGCTTCGCCAGATCCAGCAATGCCCTCTTTTTCTTCGTCAAGGAATGATCTCCACTCATCTTCAGCCTCAACTTCCGGCTCAACATCAAGTGCTAAACCAAGAGCTTCAGCTTTTGCACGGCAAGATGCACAAACTGTTTCTTCCGCAAAAATGAAATTAATTTTGCATGTTGGGCAATGAACTAATTCGTCCTCGTCTTCACTATATATATCAGGTGCTAACTTTAAATCAGCTTTGCACACATCACACATTTTATGTTTTTCCATAATGTAATTTAATTCACATCTTGGGCATTTCATATACTTATCCATATCACCGCTCTCCTAATCGTCCGAAATTCAAACTTCTTCGCTGTATAATATTATACATAATTTTCAAAATTTGTCAAGAAGTTATACAAGAAAAACGGAAGTTAATTTAACTTCCGCTTATTTTATCTTTTTTTTTCATTATTTAAGTGCGTTTTTGCCCTTTATTTTTTCTTAATGTCTTTGATTGTTGTCAATCTATCTTCAGGATTTTCTATTTCAAAAGTCTTTCCTGACAGATATTCTAATATACCCTCTGGCTCGCTGAAACTGATTTTATAAGCAACAAGTTCTTGTTTTTTTACTTTTAACTTCTTGTTTACAGTTCCGTGACCATACTTTCCATCGCCCAAAATTGGGTGACCGATATAGGATAAGTGAGCGCGAATTTGGTGTGTTTTTCCAGTATGTAATATTACGTTTAACAAAGAAAAGCCATCGTAATCTCTCAACACTTCATATTCAGTGTAGATCAATTCTCTGCCTTGTCTTGGCATGTCAAATACTTTCACCGTGCCTTCGTCGCTGTTTTTGCTTATGTACGCAATCATTTTGTCCGACTTTCTGATAGGATTTCCAACAACTACAGTCATGTACTCTTTGCTTAACTCTCGTCTTTCAAAACAATCAAGCATACTCTCATATGCGGACATGTTTTTTGCAAAAATAATTAAACCTTGCGTGTTGGTATCAAGTCTGTGGACTGCGTGCAGTTCCGTTCTTGAGGAAATTAGCTTTTCAAGCAAATCATAGGTGGATAGTCCAAAACTTTTGAATACAACAATAATATTGTCGTCTTCATAGAAAGTTTCAACCTCCCGTTCTACATTTGTATATACCTCTATATTGTCGCCTTCGTATACAGTAGAATTCTCCTTTACTTTCTTCCCGTTTACTTTAACATCTTTGTTTGTAATCAAAGACATTGTTTTTGCGTACGATATCCCAAGGTTGCCCATAATTGCTCTATCTAATCTAATTTTTAAATTTGTAACTTCAAAACTAATCATATTCATATTTTATAACATTATATGAAATATTTCAAGAAAATTTACTATAATAATTAAACTACTTTGCAATATTTCTATAAAAAATGCAAATAAGTACAAGATATATGAAAAAATTAGTTAAATTTACAAAAAATTACAAAAAAAAACAGGACAAATTACTTCGTCCTGTTTTTAAATTTTTAATTAATTATTCTGCGTCAAATACGATATCAGCTGAAATAACTTTGAATTCTTTAGTTTTCATGTTGTATGAAACTAAATCTCTGCTGTGTTTTACTGCTGAATAATAGTAAACATAATCACCGTACACAACTGCGTCAGCAAAGTATTTGCTATTGAATTCGTCATAAACTGTTTTAGTTACTTCTTCTTCAGTTTCAGCGTCAGTTGATGTTGTTGTATACTCCAACAATTGAACAGCTTTAACTTCTGTTCCTGCAGCTACTTTAGTTAAGTCAAGAGTGAAAAGTTTTCCTTTCTCACTTGTAACTGATTTGTAAATTAACGTTCCATTAACGATGCCAACAATATCAACTGGAGAAGGTGAAAGTTGGAAAAGTTTTCCGTCTACACTTAATACAGTTCCGTTATTTGAAGATGAATATAAATATCCATTACCATAAGCGTAAGCTTGTGTTGCTGGGAATGAAGATACTTTTTCAACTTTGTTGTCAGCTGTTATGCAATACAATGATGATTCCAATGAAACTAGGCTGTCAGTTTTTGTGAAGTATAATGATCCTTCAGTCATACCTACTAGCGCAATATCATATTGAATAAGATCAGATTTATTTCCGTCATGTAATTTTGTTGGTGTTCCATTAACAGTTTGAACGTAAAGTTCGTCATAAGTGTCATTGATACCGTTTTCTTCGTCAATTACTGCTGCTTTTGTGTAGTAAATGTTGTTTCCGTCGATTACCATTGTAGTATGACCTGATACAACTTCTTGTTTTTCAGGTTTACTTTCTGATAAATCGATGCTATACAAAGCTCCGTTTTGAGTGAACACTGCATATGCAGCTCCGTCTTCAACGAATTTTACAGCAACTTCAGTTGAACCTAGTGTGCTGTGTTTTTTAGCGTCAGTTCCGTCAAGTTTTACACTCATAATATCAAGATAGTATGCTTGTACATTTCCTGCACTGTCCACTGAATCACTTGGTGATGTGAAATATATTCTGTCCCCAATGATTGTAAGTCCGTTATCAGATTTGCTTGTTACTAATTTTGGGAAAATAGCTACAACATCACTGCCGTCAGCTTTTGATCTCATAATTGCACCAGCGTATGATGAACCAAGAATGTTTTTTGAAGTTGTTTCTTCAAATGAATTTATATAATAAATATAATCACCTTTTGATACAACAAAGTTTCCGTTACCGTTTACAGCATCAGTTGACGCAGGGCCACCTGATATTGGTCCGAATTCGTATGACATTGTTGTGCCACAACCGACAAATGACGCTAAGCACGCCACTACTAATAATGCAATTATTCCTCTTTTAAGCATGGATAAAGACTCCTTCATCTATATAAGTTTCTAAATTTTGTGCACAGTAAACATTACAGTGCTCCATAATATTATATACTACTTCACGAATTTAATCAAATGAATAAGGAATACTTTTTGAAAAAAAATATATAAATATTCACATTTTACAAATTTATCTCGTTCTTTAGGATTTATTCTTGATAATTCACAAATTCTACCCCTGCTTCTTTAAATAATTCTACTGAAAACGGATCAGGGTATCCATTTTTATAGACCACTCTCACAATTCCTGCGTTGATAATTATTTTAGCGCAAATTGAGCATGGTTGATGTGTGCAAAACAATGTTCCTCCGTCAATCTCTATTCCCATTCTGGCACATTGAACTATTGCGTTTTGCTCAGCATGGACTCCGTAACATATCTCTTGACACGTTCCGCTTGCAATTCCAAGCCTTGTTCTCATACACTCCCCTCTATCTACGCAAGATTTAATTCCTGCTGGAGCACCGTTGTAGCCTGTTGCTAAAATCCTTTTGTCTTTTACTATTACTGCTCCAACTTTTCTATCTACTTTAAAACAACTAGACCATGTTGACACGTTTTCCGTCATTTCCATGAATCTTTTGTCCCATTTATTATTCTTTATCATAAATTTTCTCCTTTGTGGTTTTTCTTTCTTTTATTATACTTATCATATCATATTTTTTTTCATTTTCAATGGATTTTTCACGATAATCCTAACACTATTACGCTAAATATGCAAAACTAAATTAAATATATAGAAAATACTTGTATTAATAGTCATTTTGGTATATAATATTATTCTCTATCACTATGTTTTTAGTGAAGATACAATAAATATTAATATTCTTTACGGAGGTAAATTTATAATGACAATTAAACCACTTTTTGACAAGGTTGTAATTAAGCAAGTTGACGCTGAGGAAAAAACTTCTAGCGGTATTGTTTTACCAACTGCGGCTCAAGAGAAGCCACAAATAGCTGAAGTTATTGCGGTAGGCCCTGGCGGTCTTTGCGATGGCATTGAAGTTACTATGCAAGTTCAACTTGGGGATAAAGTTCTTTATTCTAAGTACTCAGGGTCTCAATTTAAACTTGATGGCGTTGAAGTTACTATTCTTCGTCAAGGCGATATTTTAGCAATTATTGATTAATTAAGGAGCACATATACATTATGGCAAAACAAATTAAAACAGGTGAAGACGCTAGAAAAGCACTAGAGAATGGTGTTAATATTCTAGCTAATACAGTTAAAATTACTCTTGGTCCTAAGGGCAGAAACGTGGTTTTGGATAAAAAATTCGGTTCTCCTCTTATTACTAACGATGGCGTTACTATCGCTAAAGAAATCGAGCTTCCTGATCCTTTTGAAAACATGGGCGCTCAACTTGTTAAAGAAGTTTCTACTAAAACCAACGATATCGCTGGTGACGGTACTACTACTGCTTGCGTTCTTGCTCAAGCTATTATTCGTGAGGGCGTGAAAAACGTTGCTGCTGGTGCGAACCCTATTATTTTGAAAAAGGGTATTTCTAAAGCCGTTGAATTAACTGTTGATATACTTCAAAAAATGAGTAAACCCGTTACTGACAAAATTTCTATCGCTCAAGTTGCTTCTATTTCAGCTGGCGACGAGGAAGTTGGTAAACTAATCTCTGAGGCTTTCAGTAAGGTTGGTACTGACGGTGTTATCACTATCGAGGAATCTAAAACTATGAAAACTGAATTGACTACTGTTGAAGGTATGCAATTCGACAGAGGTTACGCTTCTGCTTACATGGTTACTAATACCGATAAAATGGAGGCTCTTTTAGATAATCCTGTTATCCTTATTACTGACAAAAAAATTACTAATATTCAAGAAGTTTTGCCTATTCTAGAACAGGTTGTTCAAAACGGTTTGAAATTACTTATTATCGCTGAAGACATCGAAGGCGAGGCTCTTACTACTTTAGTACTTAACAAACTTCGTGGCACTTTTAACTGCGTTGCTGTTAAAGCTCCTGGCTTTGGCGACAGAAGAAAAGCTATGCTTCAAGACATCGCTACTCTTACTGGTGCTACTGTGATTTCTGATGACATCGGTATCGATCTTAAAGACGTTTCTCTTGATATGCTTGGTCGTTGTAAGACTATCAAGGTTGACAAAGACAACACTACTATCGTTGAAGGCGCTGGTGAAATCACCGAAATCAAAGCTAGAATCGCTACTATCAAGGCTCAAATCGTTGAGACTACTAGCGATTACGATAAAGAAAAACTTCAAGAACGTCTTGCTAAACTTGCTGGCGGTGTTGCCGTTGTTAACGTTGGTGCTGCTACTGAAGTTGAAATGAAAGAAAAGAAACTTCGTATAGAGGACGCTCTTTCTGCTACTCGTGCTGCTGTTGAGGAAGGTATTGTTCCTGGCGGTGGCGTTGCTCTTCTTTCTGCTATTCCTGATCTTGAAGCTCTTGCTAATAGACTTGAAGGCGAAGAAAAAACTGGCGTGCTTATCATTAAACGTGCTTTAGAAGAACCTATTCGTCAAATCGCTACTAATGCTGGTCTTGACGGTGCTGTTATCGTTAACAATATTCTTAATCAAACTAGCAAAACTTACGGTTTCGATGCTTTGAAAAATCAATACGTTGATATGGTTGCTGCTGGTATTATCGATCCTACTAAGGTTACTCGTTCTGCTCTTCAAAACGCTGCTTCTGTTGCTGCGATTTTGCTTACTACTGAGAGCCTTATTACTGATATTCCTGAGCCAGAATCTGCTGCTCCTGCTAACCAAGGTATGGGTGGTATGTATTAGGATTTAATTTAGTTACATAAATTATTTGATATTAAAAGCTAGCTTGTTTTTCAAGCTAGCTTTTTTTTGTTTGTTTTTTATGGGGTTATTTTTCATAACTTCCTAGAGTTCGTTGTTTGGGTTTTTGTTGTTCGTGAGGAAAGTTTTTTGATGAGACTTTTTTTGACAACTTCCTAGAGTTTGTTGTTTGGGTTTTTGTTGTTCGTGAGGAAAGTTTTTTGATTAATCAAGTTTTGGTGCTTGACTAAGGTTGTTTTGTTTATCAAGATATTTACGTTTTTGTCAGGGCTCTGCCCCGGACGCCCCCGCAAAAGGGCACGTTACCGTCCCTTTTGAAACCCTCTTGGACATGAGTTCAGTCCGAGATAAACGAGTTTTGTTGCTTGCTCTCTAGAAAAATAAGTAAACAAGTTTTACGTGGGTGTTTCTTTCGTGGGTTGTATGTTTTGAGATTTATTAAGTAGGTTTTAATTTACTTGCATTGTAAGCTCCTTGATATATTAAGCAATTTTTGAAGTTTTACCTATGGGTTTGTTTTGGTTTGTTTGGGTAAATTAAAAACACTAGCAATATTGCTAGTGTTTTGTTTTATGTTTTTTATAATTATCTTATGAAGAGTGAATTTTAAAGTAGCGGTTGATAGTTAGTTATAAACACCACACACAATAAACGGGTCAAGGGACGTGTTCCTTGTTGGGGTTTGGGGTGAATAACCCC